>CANQRU010000018.1 GCA_947626395.1 uncultured Lachnospiraceae bacterium
CTGGCCCGCATGGAGCGGGAGGGCCGGGCCGGCGACGACTGGAAGCGGATCACGATCTACCGTCTGGTTCAGATCAGCAAGGAGGTTTCCTCCAAATACACCCGCTCCAAGGTCCGCAAGAGCATGCCCGCGGATTTCGCCTATGTCATCGACGAGCTGCTCCACGTGGATTATAACGACGACAATAAGAAGGTCTATTACAGTGAGATCGTCCGCTCTATCATTGACAATGATATCGCCGGCCAGTTCATCTGCGCCCTGTGCGAGCTGATCCAGAAGCTGACCATCGACCGGCTCCACATTATCGGCGATATTTTCGACCGCGGCCCCAGGGCCGATCTGATCATGGAGGAGCTGATGCATTTCCACGATGTGGACATCCAGTGGGGCAACCACGATATCTCCTGGATGGGCGCGGCCACCGGCAATCTGGCCTGTATCTGCAATGTGCTGCGCATCGCGATCAGCTACAACAGCTTCGACGTGCTGGAGGACGGCTACGGCATTAACCTGCGTCCGCTGTCTATGTTCGCGGCGGCGGTTTACCGGGACGATCCCTGTAAGCGGTTCTCGCCCCACATCCTGGACGAGAATATTTACGACGCGGTGGATCCCGGCCTGGCGGCCAAGATGCACAAGGCCATCGCCGTCATCCAGTTTAAGGTGGAGGGACAGATCATAAAGCGCCATCCGGAGTATAAGATGGACAGCCGCTGCCTTCTGGAGAAGGTCGATTTTGAAAATGGTACCGTGTGCGTCGACGGAGTTTCCTATCCGATGCTGGACATGCGCTTTCCGACGATCGATCCGGCGGATCCGCTGGCTCTGTCGCCGGAGGAGGAGGAGCTTCTTCATACGCTGGCCCTTTCCTTCCGCCACAGCGCGCTTTTGCATAAGCATGTGAAATTCCTTTACACGCACGGTTCCATGTATAAGTGCTACAATAATAATCTGCTCTATCACGGTTGTATCCCCATGCGGGAGGACGGCAGCTTCGAGAAGATGACGTTCGGCGGCCAGACCTATTCCGGTCGGGCGATGATGGACGCGCTTGATAAGATCGTGCAGAACGCGTATTTCTATCCGGAGAGCCATCCGGCCAAGGAAGCGTGCCGGGACTTCATGTGGTACCTCTGGTGCGGCGCCAAGTCTCCGGTCTACGGCAAGGACAAGATGACCACGTTCGAGAATTATTTTGTGGAAGAGAAATCGACGCACAGGGAGACATTTAACATATACTATCAGCTGAGCGTGAAGGAAGAATACTGCGATAAGATATTAAAGGAATTCGGCCTGCCCACGAAGGGCAGCCATATCATCAACGGTCATGTGCCGGTGAAGATCAAGGACGGCGAGACGCCGATCAAGGCCGGCGGCAAGCTCTATATCATCGATGGCGGGCTTTCCAAGGCTTACCAGAGCAAGACCGGCATCGCGGGCTACACGCTGATCTACAATTCCCGTCATCTGGCCCTGGCGGAGCATAAGCCGTTCCATCCGGGCGAGAAGAGCACGCCGAAGGTAACGATCGTGGAGAAGATGAAGAGCCGCGTCATGGTGGGCGACACGGACCTGGGCGTGGATCTGCGGGAGAAGATCGGCGATCTGAAGGAACTTCTGGCCGCCTACCGGGAGGGTACGATCAAGGAAAATATCCAGTAGGCCGCTGCCAGAGCCCCTGCCGGCAGACAGTATCGGACGGGGTGTACCTGGACGGAAATGAAGATATGGCGTTTCCGCTTTACGTTCGGGCGGATATATGGTAAAATAACGAGGAAAGCGCCGATGACGCTTGCGTCAATCGGCGCTTGACGAGTATCGCCATCGAGACGTAAGTCGAGATGGTAAAATGTCCACGTGAGCGAGAAAGCCGAAGGCTTTCGGGCGCAGCCCTGCGGAGTTTGCCCTGCGGAGCCGCGTTCGCGTAATTTCAGATAAAGGAGTTTTGAATGAACAAAGAAGAATTCATCCAGTCCCTGCGCCGCGATCTGTCCGGCGATGTGCCGCAGAACGTACTGGAAGAGAATGTGCAGTATTATCGCGAATATATTGACGGAGAGGTCGCCAAAGGCCGCACGGAGGAGGAAGTCGTTGAAGAACTGGGCACGCCCCGTCTGATCGCCAAGAATATCGAAGACACGACGGAACTGGACGAGGAGGAAGCCGGCGGGCAGCGTTATACCGACCGGGGATACGGGGATACCTATTCGGGAAGCGCCTATGGCGATTCCGGCAGCGGATATGACAGCCGCGGCTATGGCAATCCGGAGACCCGCGGCAAGGGTTCCTTCCATCTGTTCGATCTGAGCAAATGGTACGGGAAGCTTCTGGTGTTTCTGGTCGTGTTTGCCGTGCTTTATATGGTATTCATGATCATCGGCGGGATCTTCTCGCTGCTGGCTCCGTTCCTGGGGCCGATTCTGGTCATCTGGCTGATCGTCACGATCATCCGCGGCTCAGGCCGACGATGACAGCAGCCGGCTGAAGGCTCTGCCGGCTGCCTGCGGGTAAGGTAAGTGAACCGGGTGGATTTGATCCGCCCGGTTTTTATATTCCAAATTTTAACTTTCCGTATTGACAAAGTAACAAAAAAGAAATATAATCATTTCTAGATGTAACAAAAATGTAACAGATTTGCCTGAGATTGGAAATGATTTTAATGAAACAGAAATTATTTGTAGGAATCCTGTTGTTCGTAGGGTTGTCCGCGGCCATTCCCAGAAGGATCGGGCAGGCGGAAGCCGCAGGATACACAGGGACTATCGGAGTTGAGACCAGCTTTTCCTACAGACTGAAGATCGAGGCTCCGGTGGTGAATGTTTACAGTGAATCGAATATTTTTTCCGGGGAAACAGCGAAAGTGTACGGAAGCCAGGTTTACGACGTGAGATCCTATGATGACGGATGGGCGGAGATCGCCTCTGATTCCGCGGAAGGCTTTGTGAGGCTTTCGGATGGCGCGGTCCTGATCGAAGTTACGCGGGAGACGGTCAACCCGGAAGCGGTCCTGCGGGAGAAGGTAGTAAGCTACGCGCTCCAGTTTGTCGGCGGAAGGTATGTATGGGGCGGTACAGATCCCCATACGGGAGCAGATTGTTCCGGATTTACGGCTTATGTGATGCGCCATGCGGCGGGAGTCAGCCTGTCCCACAGTTCCCGGGCCCAGGCCGGGGAAGGCAGGAAGGTGAAGACACCGAAGCCCGGGGATCTGATCTTCTACAGTAATGACGGCGAGATCAACCATGTGGCGATCTACATAGGCAACGGACAGATCGTTCATGCGTCTTCCGAGAAGACCGGTATCAAGGTATCGCCGTGGAATAAACGCACGCCGGTGAAGATCGTGGACGTGCTTTCGTGAAGCAGACGGAACGGAGAAAAGGCATACAGGCTGGGAGAATGGCAGGAGATGGCAGGATGAAGAATAACAAACGATGGTATAGATTCGGTATCGCGGTATGCGGACTGTGCATGGTGTTTTTCAGTCCCCTGCGCGCGGAGGCGTCTGCCGGCGGACAGGCTATGGGACCGCTTACAGACGACAGCGTCGCATATGTTCCCTCCGGAAGCGCGGATATCTATGTGTCGATGGACTCATGGGATATCTTAAAGACCGCGTCTGCCGGCGAGAGTTTCGATATAAGCGGGACGGCAGGCGGCGAATGGCTGGAGATCTGCGTCGGCGACGGCGTCGGATATGTGTCCAGCCAGCAGGTGGAGATCTGCGGCCGGCAGGATCTGGAGACGGTATTGCAGGATCTGGAGGCTGTGCGGCAGGAGGCGGAGGCCCAGGCCAGACTGGAAGCGGCGGACGCTTTGCGGCAGCATGTCGTTGATTTTGCGCTCCAGTTTGTGGGGTGCCGGTATGTGTACGGCGGCACGGATCCGCACACAGGCGTGGACTGTTCCGGATTTACCCGCTATGTCATGCAGAACGCCGCCGGGGTTTATCTGGAACGGACTTCCGGTTCCCAGGCCTGCCAGGGAGTGACCGTGGGGGCGGATCAGGTCCTGCCGGGCGATCTGGTGTTTTACGGCGAGGGCGGCCGCGTGAATCATGTAGCTATTTATATCGGCAACGGACAGGTCGTGCATGCTTCTACAGAGAAGACCGGCGTTAAGATATCCAACTGGGCTTACCGTCCGCCGCTGCGGATCGCGCGGGTTCTGGGCAACTGACAGGTTATTTTGGAAAAAATGTGTATATATTCTGTATTCCGAGCCATACTACCCCTGTAACAAATAATCTTTTCATGTCAGGAGGTACCAGGACTATGGCAAAGAACAGCTACGATATGGACGAGACCAGAAGCAGCCAGAACAACAGTCAGAATGACAGCCAGAACGGCACAGGAAGCAATCAGGATAACAGCCAGAGCAAGAGCCAGAACGGCACAGGCAAGAACAGCAGCAGGAACTGCGGCGGGAAGAGCAGCCGCTGAGTTCGGGAGTACGGGGAGAGCGTCACCGGCGCTCTCCCCGCATGGAAATACGTTGAGAGCGTCACCGGCGCTCTCCCCGCATGGAAATACAAGCAGGGCGTCACTGGCGCCCTGCTTGCATGGAAACACAGGCCGGCCCGCCAGCAAAGCGGGCCGGCTTTTTTGCGCCAGTATGCAGAAGGGGCGCCGGGGACACGCCCGCCCATTTGTCCGCATATACTTACAGTAAAAAGAGGACAGGAAAATAAGATGCGCTATCCGATCATAAGTATGCGTGAACTGGAATACTGGATCGTGACCGGACGGCAGATGTATCTGATCGATCTGCGCGGCCGGGACGCCTATGAGAAGGGCCATCTTCTGGGAGCGGTGAACATCCCGTTTGATGAACTGGAAGAACATCTGGGCGAACTGCCGGCGGGGATCCCGCTGGTATTTTACTGTGTCAGAGGCAGCCAGAGCATGCTGGCCTGCAATCATCTGAGCGATATGGGATACCAGGTGATCAACGCGGCGGGAGGGCTGAACGCCTACCGGGGACAGCATCTGGTCGTACAGAAATAATGCTTTCGCGGATGAATCCCGGTTGACAGAACGGCCGGTCGGCTATAAAATATAGCCAGTTAAGTTCGGAGAGGTAAGGGTATGAAGTACATGTTTGCGTCCGATATCCACGGTTCCGCGTATTACTGCAGGAAGGTGCTGGATACGTTTGAGACGTCCGGGGCGGAGCGGCTGATCCTTCTGGGGGATCTGCTGTATCACGGCCCCCGCAATGACCTGCCCCGGGATTATGAACCGAAGCAGGTTTTTGCCATGCTGAATGAATACAGGGATCGTATCTGGGCGGTCCGCGGCAACTGCGATTCCGAAGTGGATCAGATGGTGCTGCAGTTCCCGATGATGGCGGACTACGCCGTGCTGGTACTGAACGGACGGACGTTCTACGCCACCCACGGACACATTTACAATGAAGAGAATATGCCGCCCCTGCAGCCGGGGGACGCGCTGATCTTCGGACATATCCATCTGCCTGTGGCGCGGGCCATGGAGGATAAGTATCTTTTAAATCCCGGCTCGGCGGCGCTGCCGAAGGGCGGTAATCCGCCAAGCTATGCGGTATTGGATGAAAATGAGTTTACGATATATGACTTTGACGGCGGGGTTATCGGAAGTATCCGGCTGATCTGAGGAGAGGAATATAGTGAAGAAACTGTATGAGATCATCACGCCCTGCCATTTCGGGCTGGAGGCGGTGCTGAAGAGGGAGATCGTCGATCTGGGCTATGAGCCGTCGCTGGTGGAGGACGGCCGCGTCACCTTTGTCGGAGACGAGGAGGCGGTCTGCCGGGCGAATATCTTCCTGCGGACAGCGGAGCGGGTGCTTATAAAGGCAGGAAGCTTTCAGGCGGAGACGTTTGACGAACTATTCGAGAATACGAAGGCCATCGCCTGGGAGGAGTTTATTCCACAGGACGGCCGGTTCTGGGTGGCGAAGGCTTCTTCGATCAAAAGCAGGCTGTTCAGCCCCTCCGATATCCAGCGGATCATGAAAAAGGCCATGGTGGAACGGATGAAGACCGGTTACGGGGTAAATGTGCTGCCGGAGACCGGGCCGGCTTATCCGATACGCGTCTTTCTCTATAAGGATCAGGTGACGGTCGGTATCGATACCACCGGAGATTCCCTGCACAAGCGGGGCTACCGGACGGAAGCCGGCAAGGCGCCGATCTCCGAGACGCTGGCGGCGGCGCTGATCCTGCTGACGCCCTGGAAGAGCGGCCGGATCCTGGTGGATCCGTTCTGCGGAAGCGGCACATTTCCGATCGAGGCGGCCATGATGGCGGCGAATATGGCTCCGGGGAAGAACCGGACGTTTCTGGCGCAGGCGTGGGAGAATCTGGTGCCGGAAAGCTTCTGGAACGATGCCCTGGAGGAAGCGGAGGAACTTCAGGATCTGTCGGTGGAGACCGATATCCAGGGCTATGATATTGACGGCGAGATCATGAGGGTGGCCAGAGCCAACGCGGCGCGGGCCGGCGTGGAGAAGCTGATCCATCTGCAGCAGAGACCGCTCAGCGCCCTGAGCCATCCGAAGAAATACGGTTTCCTGATCACGAATCCGCCCTACGGCGAACGGATCGAGGAGAAGGAAAATCTGCCGGCGCTTTATAAGGAACTGGGCGAGAAGATCCGCCAGTTAGACAGCTGGTCCGCCTATGTGATCACGGCCTATGAGGACGCGGAGCGGTATATCGGGCGGAAGGCGGACAGGAACCGGAAGATCTATAACGGCATGATGAAGACGTATTATTACCAGTATATCGGGCCGAAGCCGCCGGCGAGAAAGCAGACGGCGGAGGAGTGACGTGCGAAACGCGGGGCGCCGGTGTCAGCCGGAGCATAGCGGCGGCCGGGGAGCGAAATGGAAGCGGAGCGGCAAGAAAGGAACAGATTCATGACACATAAGATTATCGTGGCGACCGGCAACGCCGGAAAGATGCGGGAATTTCGTATGATCCTGGCAGATCTGGGACTGGAGATTATTTCCATGAAGGACGCGGGCGTGAACGCGGATATCGTGGAGGACGGGACGACATTTGCCCAGAACGCGGAGATCAAGGCCAGAGCGGTCTGGGAGCAGACCGGAGATATCGTTCTGGCAGACGATTCCGGTCTTGTGGTGGATTATCTGGGCGGAGAGCCGGGCATTTATTCAGCCCGCTATCTGGGAGAAGATACTTCCTACGAGGTGAAGAATCAGGTCATCATCGACCGGCTTGCCGGCGCGAAGGAGGAAGAACGGACGGCACGGTTCGTCTGCGCCATCGCGGCGGTGCTGCCGGACGGGCAGGTGCTGCATACGGAAGGCGCGGTGGAGGGCGTGATCGCCCATCATCCGGCCGGCGACGGCGGTTTCGGATACGATCCGATCTTTTACCTGCCGGAATACGGCATGACGTCGGCGGAGATCCCGGCGGAGAAGAAGAATGAGATCAGCCACCGCGGCAAGGCGCTGCGCGCCATGGAACGGCTTCTTGGCGGCGTTCTTCGTCCCGACGGCGCGGAACCGGCGGAATGCGGCAGATAAGGGAGGAACAGCAATGAAGATACTGGCTGTCAGCGATACCCACCGCAAGGACGATAATCTGCGTCTGGTCATCGAGAGGTACAAGCCCCTTGATATGCTGATCCATCTCGGCGACGCGGAGGGCAGCGAGATGTTCATCGCGGACTGGGTAAATCCCGGCTGCCGGATGGAGATGGTATTGGGCAATAACGATTTCTTCTCCATGCTGGATAAGGAGAGGGAGATCGTTCTGGGACGCCACCGCGTCCTGCTGACCCACGGGCATTATTACGGAGTCTCCATCGGCCCGGAGGGGCTGGCGGACGAGGCGAGGAGCCGCGGCTGCGATATCGCCATGTTTGGCCATACCCATAAGCCCTATCACAATGTGATCGGCGGCGTTCTGGTCCTAAATCCCGGCAGTCTGTCCTATCCGCGCCAGGAAGGACGCCTTCCGGCCTATATGCTCATGAATGTGGACGATCAGGGCGAACTGACGTACAGGCAGATGTTCCTGTGAGATACGGTCACCGGTCGTGCGGACCCGGCTTTAAAGCACCGTTTTCCTGCGGAATTCCCGCCGATTTTCTGGAAAAAATGGGTTGACACGCCCGGAAACGTGTTATATAATGTGTAAATGTGACGTTAGACGAAAATGCTTTAGCCAAAGCCCCGGATGAGGCATTTTGCGTATAGATGTTTGCGAAATCAGGTAAAGTGGAGTTATTACAGGAGGTCAACCGATGAAGAGTTTTATGGCTAGTCCGGCGACCATCGAACGGAAGTGGTATGTCGTCGATGCGACCGGATATACATTAGGACGCCTGGCAGCGGAGGTTGCCAAGGTGCTGCGCGGCAAGAACAAGCCCATTTATACGCCGTTCATGGACTGCGGCGACTATGTGATCGTCGTCAACGCCGCGAAAGTGAAGGTCACCGGCCGCAAGCTGGACCAGAAGATCTATTATCATCACTCTGATTATGTAGGCGGCATGAAAGAGACCACCCTGCGCGAGATGATGGCGAGAAAGCCGGAGCGCGTGGTTGAACTGGCGGTCAAGGGTATGCTTCCCAAGGGATCCTTAGGAGCTGACATGTACAGGAAGCTGCATGTATACGCGGGCCCGGAGCACGAGCACGCGGCACAGCAGCCGGAAGTACTGGAACTCAAGTTTTAAGGTCTGAAAGGAGGAGAATAGCATGGCCGTTACAAGATATTACGGAACAGGCAGAAGGAAGAAATCCATCGCAAGAGTATATTTGATGCCGGGTACCGGCAAGATTACGATCAACAAGAGAGATATCGACGAGTATCTGGGCCTTGAGACCCTGAAGCTGCTCGTTCGTCAGCCTCTGGTAGCTACGGACAACGTCGACAAGTTCGATGTTATGGTCAACGTCCGCGGCGGCGGCTTCACCGGCCAGGCCGGCGCGATCCGTCATGGCATCTCCCGCGCTCTGCTCCAGGCAGACGCTGAGTATCGTCCGATCCTCAAGCAGGCCGGATACCTCACCAGAGATCCGAGAATGAAAGAGCGTAAGAAGTACGGACTTAAGGCAGCCCGTAGAGCGCCGCAGTTTTCAAAGAGATAAGGATTATTGCGAATCAGGATATATGGAAAGAGTTCCAGGGATGCTTGCATACCTGGAACTCTTTCCATATATCCTGATTCATAAGAAGACAAGAGATGACCGAGATGGAGCGAAGCGGAATCGAGGCCATCTCTTGGATTCGCAATAATCCGCAGCAGCGGGCCGCGAAATGCAAAAGCCCGGAAATACGCCATTTTCCGGGCTTTCTCTTTGCCCGTGACCCTGAAACGTCTGGCCGGCGTCATTGCGCGTACAACGAAAAACTCATTTCTGCAGAAAGCGGCATTTTCGGACTGGCTGGATCTGTTCCAGATGATTGCAGATTATAAACCGGAAGAAAAGAAAGTGCTGGTCATTGACGAGTTTCCGTACATGGTAAAGGCCAATCCGGCTTTCCCTTCTGTTTTGCAGAATGCCTGGGATGAGATCCTGAAAGACAGCAATGTGATGCTGATCCTGTCTGGTTCTCTGATCAGTATGATGCAGAAACACGCTCTGTCCTATGACAGTCCCCTGTATGGCCGCAGAACTTCACAGATGCGTCTGGCTCCGCTGTCATTTACGGATATCTATGCCGTTCAGAAAATGCCGTTTGAACAGGCGGTGGAACAGTACGCAGTGACGGGCGGCGTTCCCAAGTATCTGGAGTTTTTCGAGGATAGCCGGGGATTGGAAGAACAGATCAAAGATGCGGTTTTGTCCAAAAGCGGATTTTTGTATGAGGAACCAAACTTCCTGCTGAAAAGTGAATCTGTAACGGCAGCGAACTATTTCTCCATCATCAAAGCCATTGCAGACGGAAACCATAAGCTGGGCAGGATTGCCGGCGTGTTGGGGCAGGAGACTTCCGCTCTGACGCCATATCTGTCTGCACTTATGGATTTGGGCTTCATCGAAAAGAAAACGCCGATAACGGAAAAGAACCCGGAAAAATCCCGCAAGGGACTGTATTTCATCTCAGACAATTTCATTCGGTTCTGGTTCCGCTATGTTTATCCCTATAAGGGTGAACTGGAACTGGACAATATGCAGCTTGTTCTGGATGAAATCAGCAAAGACTTTGCAGAGAAATTCGTGGCATTTGCTTATGAGGATATCTGCAGAAATATATTTGCGGATCTGTGCAGGAATGGGGAGATTTCTTTTGTGCCGTCCCGTATCGGCTCTTACTGGCTGAACGATTTTGATAGAGATACAGAAATTGATGTAATGGCCGCAGACCATCAGAATAAGCGGATATTTGCAGGAGAATGTAAATACCATGCACAGCCGGTGGATGTGCCGGTGTATTATGCTCTGAAAAAAAAGGTTGATGGCGCCGCTGAAATCCGCAGGGCATTTCCTGGGTATGACGTTATCTTCGGAGTGTTCAGTAAAAGCGGCTTTACGCAGCGTATGCTTGATACTGCAAAAGAAAGTACCGGGCTGCTCCTGATCCATGAGGATCACTTGGTGTAAGGGGCATGAAACATAAATATATGGTTTTCTTGCAAAAATCTATGGCTTGATGTAAAATATATTTTTGCCAATAAAATTTCCATATAAGGATAGAAAACGGAGCCCCTCTCATTATGTCCCACCTCACCATGGGCATCCTCGCCCACGTCGATGCCGGCAAGACAACTTTATCCGAAGCGATTCTCTATCAGACAGGAACCATCCGCCGCCTGGGCCGTGTCGACACCCGCGACGCCTTCCTGGATACCAATTCCCTGGAGCGCGCCCGCGGCATCACGATCTTCTCCAAGCAGGCCGTTTTCGATCTGGGCGACATCCATGTCACCCTTCTGGACACCCCCGGCCATGTGGACTTTTCTCCGGAAATGGAACGCACCCTTCAAGTCCTTGACTGCGCCATCCTGGTTGTCAGCGGCGCCGACGGCGTCCAGGGACACACAGAGACCCTGTGGCACCTCCTGAAGCGCTATCAGGTTCCCACGTTCATATTCGTCAATAAAATGGATCAGCCCGGCACGGACTGGCAGGCGGTGCTGGCCGATATGCGGAAACGCCTCGACGGAAACTGCGTTCCGTTCAACGGACTGGCCCTGCCGCACGCCGGGAATGCCGCAGGTGGGGGGCAGAAGAAGCCGGATGATGAGGATACGCCGGTGCTGGCCGATATCGCGTCGCATGCGGATGAGGCGATGGAAGCGCTGGCTATGTGCGACGAAGATGTTCTGGAGCGTTATCTGGAGAGCGAAACGGTAAGTCCGGAAGAGATCCGGCGTCTGAGCGCGGCCCGGAAGGTATTTCCGTGCTATTTCGGTTCTGCGTTAAAGCTTTGGGGCGTGGAAGAACTGCTGCGCGGTCTGGAAGAGTTCGGCCGGGAAACTGCATGGGAGAACCGGGCGGCGGCAGATGGACGGGCCGGCTGTATTGACAGGAACAGTTTCGGCGCCCGCGTCTTTAAAATCTCCCGGGATGATTCCGGAAACCGGCTGACCCATATGAAGATAACCGGAGGCGCGCTGAAGGTGAAGGACACGCTCCCTGCCGCGATTTCTGCAACCGATGGCGGAACAACGGCGCCGGGCCGTTCCTCCGCGGCGGGGGTGTCATCCGGATCTGCTTCCGCCGGAGCGGCGGATCCGGAGAAGATCAATCAGATCCGGATCTATTCCGGCACAAAGTATGAGCTGGTAAATGAAGCCGGCCCCGGCGTGGTCTGCGCCGTGACAGGCCCCGTTTCCACCTATGCCGGGCAGGCCCTGGGTATCGAGGCGGAGTACGGTCAGGAGACGCCGGTTCTGGAACCGGTTCTCACCTATCAGGTCATTCTTCCTCCGGGAAGCGACGTCCACAGCATGCTTGCGAAGCTGCGCCAGCTGGAAGAGGAAGAACCGATGCTCCGCATTGCGTGGAACGAATCCCTGGGCGAGATCCAGGCCCAGGTCATGGGGCAGGTGCAGATCGAGATATTAAAGAGCCTGATCAAAGACCGGTTCGGCGCAGACGTGGAATTCGGAACCGGACATATCGTATATAAAGAGACGATCACGGCCCCTGTGGAGGGAATAGGCCATTATGAGCCTCTGCGCCACTATGCGGAGGTACATCTGCTGATGGAGCCCGCGCCCCGCGGAAGCGGTCTGAGTTTCGGTACGGCCTGCAGTACGGATGTGCTGGATCTGAACTGGCAGCGGCTGATCCTGACCCACCTGGAAGAGAAAGCCCATATCGGTGTGCTGACCGGCGCCCGGATCACGGATATGAAGATCACGCTTCTGACGGGACGTGCCCATTTAAAGCATACAGAAGGCGGAGATTTCCGGCAATCTACATATCGGGCCGTCCGCCATGGGCTGATGCAGGCCCTGACGGCGGGCAGCTACCAGCTTCTGGAACCGTACTACCGGTTCCGGCTGGAGGTTCCGATGGAATCGGCCGGCCGGGCCCTGTCGGATCTGGAGCGGATGAACGCCCGGTTCACAGGCCCGGAGATGGAAGGAAATACGGCGGTCATCACCGGCGAAGGGCCGGTATCGGCCATGGGAAATTACCAGATGGAGGTGACTTCCTATACGAAAGGCCGGGGCAGGTTCAGCTGCAGCCTGAAAGGTTATGAACCGTGCCACAACACGGAGGAAGCAGTCTCGGCTGCCGGCTACGATCCGGAGCTTGACCTTGAGAATCCCTGCGGTTCCGTGTTCTGCGCCCACGGCGCGGGATTCGTGGTGGACTGGCGGGATGTGAAGCGGTATATGCATCTGGAAAGTCCGCTGGATCTGGCGGCGCGGAGGAACCGCGCGGCGGCGTCTCCCAGGCCCCAGGCCCCCTGGGGAGCCGAAGACAAAGAGCTGGAGGCTATTTTCACCAGGACCTACGGCGAACCGAAGCGCCGCCTTCCGTCGGAGGCAGGACCGCGCCATGTCAGTTACGATGGGAAACGCGCGGCGAAGCCGGAGGATCCGCCGGAAGAGGAATACCTTCTGGTGGACGGCTACAATATCATCTACGCATGGCCGGAACTTCATGAACTGGCGGAAGCCACGATCGACGGGGCCCGGCAGCGGCTGATGGATATCATGTGCAATTACCAGGGATATACCGGATGTATTCTGATCCTGGTCTTCGACGCATATAAAGTGGAAGGGGGCCTGGGACAGGCCATCCGTTACCATAATATCAATGTGGTTTATACGAAAGAGGCGGAAACCGCTGATCAGTATATTGAGAAACTGGCCCATCAGATGGGGCGCAGCCACCAGGTGACGGTGGCCACCTCCGACGGGCTGGAACAGCTGATCATCCGCGGCCAGGGCTGCCGGCTGATGTCGGCGCAGGATCTGAGGGAAGCGGTGGACTATGTAAATGAACAGATCCGGACAGAGCATCTGGATCATCTCGCGAAGCTTCCGGCCCGCGGCAACTATCTTCTGAATCACGCGGACGGCGGACTTCGGGAATATCTGGAAGAGGTCAGACTGGGAAAAGAGGGAGAGTATCATGGCGGAGAAACTGACAAAAAGTGACGTGGAGAAAATCGAAGCGGAGATCGAGCACCGGAAGCTGGTCGTCCGGAAGGAAGCGCTGGAAGCGCTGAAAGAGGCGCGTTCCCACGGCGATCTGAGTGAGAATTTCGAGTATTACGCGGCCAAGAGGGACAAAAACCAGAACGAGAGCCGCATCCGCTATCTGGAGAGGATGCTGAGGACGGCTGAGATCATATCCGACGAGTCGAAGGAAGATGAAGTGGGCCTTAACAATACGGTAGAGCTCTATATGGAGGACGACGATGAGGTGGAGACGTATCGGCTGGTCACATCGATCCGCGGCAGTTCCCTGCAGGGACTGATCAGCACAGAGTCGCCGCTGGGCCGCGCGATCCTGGGGCGGAAATTGGGCGAGCGCGTCTATGTCCGCGTAAATGAGAACACCGGGTATTATGTGGAGATCCGCTCGATCGATAAGACCACCGACGATAAAAATGATAAGATACGCAGTTATTAAAAAGGTCCGGACATCAAAAAGCCGCGGTTTCCTGCGAAACCGCGGCTGAAACGTACGTTCTCTTTTGCCGCGCTGCGGGCGCGGCCGGGTCTCCTCTCACCGGATACCCTTCATCTTGCCTTCTGCATTCACATAGTAGTTATCGATCCACTGATCCTTTGCCAGAACTCCATGTTCGTCGAAGTAATACCAGGAACCCTTCAGTTTAAACCAGCCGGTCTTAAGAACTCCGTCCTCATCCAGATAGTAAGTCTTCTCTCCATCCTCGATCCAGCCGGTAATACTCTCACCGTTATCATCCACATAGGTCCAGGTCTTATCTTCATGCACTGTCCAGGTGCCGGCGTATACCGGGGTAGACATCGAAAGGAGCATCAGAAAGGAAATCACGACTGCACAGATCCGTATTCTCTTCATCGTTACAGCCTCCTTTCCATAGATAAATCCGCACGCCATCCATTGCTTACGAGCACAGTATAGCACACTGTCTGACGTTTGACTAGGGGGGAAGAACGGGGAAAATCTTACGATTTTTGAACATTAATCTTACTAAAAATATTTCGACAAAATCAGCGTTTTTTCGCCATGAAGACGGTTCCAGAAATGGTATCCGGAGGGAAATGGAGACGGCATATTTTGTGGTCGGACGGAAAATAAACCGGAACGCGGACGGATCCATGTCGAATCATGCGCACGAATTTGCTTTTCAAACCTCTGAAAATGTTTTATATTGGAAAGCAGCCAGGAAGGAGGGGGACCAAGTGGCCGACGAAGAAAAGATGACTACTTTGGAGGAGGAGAACCGCAGGTTAAAAGAGGATAATGAAAAACTGATGGACATTGTAGTGCAGATGAGGGTGACGTTGAATCGCCTGGTTCTCAGATATGTTACAGAAGAGGGATGATGGGCCATAAGTATAAAACAGGGGCGTAGGGAAGAGTGTTACATTTCCCTACGCTGTTCCATTTCACGGACTTTAACTTCCAGTTCTTTCATGCGGCGAAGCTGCTCCCAGATGGTCTTATGCATCCAGTCCACCGTCTGATTTAAGGACTGGTTTTCTGTTTCCAGCTTCGTGTATTCTTCGGTCAGCTGGCCGATCAGCCGGCGCTGGTCGTAAAGCTTGTCAGGAGCGCAGATCCGCTGCGCGAGCGATGGGGAAGTTTCGATGATGCGGCAGGAAATGTAGCGGTCTCTCTCTTCACAGTCCATATCCATAAATCTCTGATAAGGCATATCGATGCGCCGCATGTTTACGCGGCAGCCGTAGCAGACCGCGTTCTTGGGAAGCTGGAAGTAGGCGTAATGACCGCATCTGGGGCAGAAGTATGCTGAAAGCTCTCTCATGGTGTCGTCCTATCCTTTGGGTTGTAGTTTATGATACCGCCGGTATACAAAAACCACGGTATTACGACATCTAATTTATGCAAAAAAATGCCAGAATATTCCTATTCCGGCATTTTTCGAACGGGTTTTGTAATTATTTATACATTTTACTGCACGATACCGTTTACATCTACGGTCCAGACGGTGTCGTTGGCGTCTCTTACATCCCTGAAGCCTGCGCCCAGGTCGGGACGCGACGCGGATTTGGAAGAGGAGGAAGCCTTCTGGATCGTGCCGGAGGCGTTGACCAGATATTTCCGGCCCTCAAAGGCTACAGGGGCATAGCGCAGATCCTTGTCGGCGTCCAGACGCATGCCGTGGCTGTAGACCGCGTTTCCGTAGATGCCGTGGAAGCCCTGGCCGCGGGCGGAACCTTCCGTCTGGAAGTACCAGATCTGGTTCATCTCCGTGTCGTCGTTGAAAATAGTCTGCTTGCCTGTCTTCATGGCGCCGTTTTCGCCGAAGTAGTAGTTGGCGGCCGAACCGTCGTCAAGAGTCACGACCGTAAGGCCGGTCTGCATTTCGCCCTTGTCATTGAAAGCATAGCGGTCGGAACCGATGCCGAACACCTGGATGCCGCCGTTCGCCGCGTAATGCGGTACGCCGCTCTTGAAGTAGAAGCGATAGGTCTCGTCTTCCGCGGAGACGCCGGGGATCCCCGTGATCGTCAGCCAGCCGGAAGCGCGTTTTCCGCTCTCTTCGTAGTACTGATAGCCGGCAGCCGGGGCGGTCACGGCCGGCTGGGAGTTATCGTTTTCTTCGGCCACGGGAGTCTCGTCTGCGGCAGTTTCGGTTTCCGCAGGGGCCTCGGTTTCTGCCGCAGCTTCGGTTTCCGTTGCGGTTCCGTCTCCGTTATTGGCTTTTGCCTCGGCATTCGCTGCATTCTCGGTTCCTGCTGCAGTCTCAGCATCCTCGTCGTCCGTCTTTTCCGGCAGCTTATACCAGCCGGTGATCATGACGCCGTCCTCGAAGGAGTAATAGGAGCCGCTGATCTTTCTGTCAAGCTGGTTTTCGATCCGCCGGCCGTGGCTGTCGAAGTAGGACCAGACGGTCGTATCGCCGAATTCGTCATTATCCGCCGGCAGTTCGACCCAGCCCTTCTTCATGGCTCCGCTTCCGGAGAAATAGTAAACGGCGCTGTCAACTTCGGTCAGTCCCGTGGCCATTCGTCCTTCCTCGTCGAAATAGTAGGACGCGCCGTCGATCTCTTTGAATTTGGAAGAGATCATCTGGCCGTTGCTGCCGTAATAGTACCAGTACTGCGCGGGAGCCGTCTCGTCCCATTCATCCTCGTTTTTGACGGCGACCCATTTGTCGGTGACGCGCTTGCCTTCGCCATCCACGTAGTATTCGCTGACCTGACGGTTCGTGGCCATATTGCCGTTCTCGTCCAGATAGTACCAGTCGTCGCCGTACTTTTTCCAGGAATCGGTCAGGGAGTATCCGTCGTTATCGTAGTATTTCCAGTTCTCGTTCTCCTGTACCCATCCGGCGCCCTGGGCCAGAGCCGCGGAGCTGAAGACAGGAGCCATAGCGCATAATGCTGCCGCAGAGATCGCGGCTGTCCATTTGATGGTGTTTCTCATAAAATAGATTCTCCTTTTTTGATTAGCCTCAAATCCGGTTCTGCATTACGGTCAGATTATATACCATCGGGGCGGCCCCTGAAAAGTGCAGGTTGCTGGAAAAGCGGGCAGGAACGGGCAGAAAAGGATGGATGTAGAAAAATGCTTTTATATTAGGATTTTTTATGGTATACTGTCCACGTAGATAAAGATCATTGTTTGTGCAGACAGAACAGGCCCGTGGACGGGAAGGCCGGAACGCCGCAGCTTTAAGGGGCGCCGTCCCGTCTTCGCCGGAGGAGAACATGAAGACGATCAGCGTACTGATACCGTGTTATAATGAAGAAGAGAATGTGGAGCCCATCGCCCGGGCGGTGATCGGCACCATTGAGAAGGATCTGCCGGAATATGATTACGAGCTTATTTTTATAGATAATGATTCGCAGGATCAGACCAGACCGATCCTTCGGCGCATGTGCGCGGAGAATCCGAAGATCCGGGCCATTTTCAACGCCAGGAACTTCGGCCAGTTCAATTCGCCCTATTATGGGATGCTGCAGGCTGCGGGAGACTGCGTGATCTCCATGGTGGCGGATTTTCAGGATCCGGTGGAGCTGATCCCCCAGTACGTCCGCGCCTGGGAGGAAGGTTATAAGATCGTCATCGGCATCAAGACCAGCAGCCGGGAGAATCCCATTATGTACTGGCTGCGCAGCTGCTATTACAAGCTGATCCACAAGCTGTCGGATGTGGAGCAGATCGAGCATTTCACGGGCTCCGGCCTTTACGACCGGGATTTCATCGAGGTGCTTCGGAAGCTGGACGACCCGACGCCGTTTCTGCGGGGCATCGTGGCGGAGCTGGGCTACCGCCGCAAAGAGATCCCCTACGAGCAGCCGAAACGCCGGGCGGGCAAGACCAGCAATAATTTCTATAAGCTGTACGACGCGGCCATGCTGAGTTTTACTTCCTATACGAAAGCGGGGCTGCGCATCGCCACGTTCATCGGCGCGTTCAGCTGTCTGGCGAGCTTTGTGATCGCCATCGTATATCTTGTCATGAAGCTGATCTGGTGGGACCGTTTCATGGCCGGCATGACGCCCATGCTGCTGGGGATGCTTTTTCTGGGATCGATCCAGATCTTCTTTATCGGCCTGATCGGGGAGTATATCCTCTCCATCAACCAGCGCGTCATGAAGCGGCCGCTGGTCATTGAGGAGGAGCGGATCAATTTCCCGGAGCCGGAAGCCGGGCCGGAGCCTGAGCCGGCTGAGAAGGAGAAGAAGAAAAAGAAGAAGGACCGCGGCCGGGAGGACAAGCCCGGCAAGGCGGAGAAGTCCGGCAAGGGCGGCAAGGCCGGTAAAGGGAACAAATTCGCCGCGGATACAGCGCCGCACAGCGCCGGCGCGGATGTGCCTCCGATAGAATCTGAGGAAGATGAGAATATCAACCTGGACGAGGACGACGGCTGGGACTGAGAGCGCCTGAAGCGCCGCGCCCGGGCTGACGGCGGCCGGAGAACAATAGAAAAAGACAGAAAAGGAATCACAGGCAGCAATGAAATACAAGATCGATATCGTCAGAATACGCGAGAATTCGATCCAGCTTAACGGCTGGGTCATCGGAAAGACGCCGGAATCAAAGCCGGCGTTTGCCGTGCTGGACGAAGATCGTAAGAAGGTGAAGATCAAATACGTCTCCACCCGCAGAGACGATGTGAGCCAGATCTACTATAAGAAGATCTGCGACCGGGATCTCGGCTTCGACATCCGGTTCCCTTATGAGCGGGGGCGCAGTTACTGGCTGCTGATCCGCTGCGACGGCCATGTGCGGAGGATAAAATTCAATGAAGAACTGATCTCCAGGCGTTCCAGCGTGGCCTACAAACGGATGGAGAAGATCCGCGATCTGATGAATATGGAGACGGTCCGGGTGGCGATGGAGTTCGGGCAGAAGCACGGGCTTAAAGCGTTGTTTCTGAAATCGAAGCACAAGCTGCAGGGCATTGATAACGATTATGAATACGCGGAATGGTACGATCTGACGAAGCCTACGGAGGAGGAGCTTGCGCGGCAGCGGGCGGAAACCGGGGCGGCGATGCGTGAGCGGGCAGCGGACGCGCCCGCCTGGCCGAAGCTTTCGATCGTGATGCCGGTCTACAGGGCGCCGGAAGGATTCCTCCGGGTGATGCTGGATTCCATTCTGGCCCAGACCTATCCCAACTGGGAGCTGTGTATGGCGGACGGAAGCCCGAAGGGAGAGACCTCCGCGAAGCTTGTGAAGGAATATATGGACCGCGATAAGCGGATCCGGTACCAGGTTCTTGAGAAGAACGAAGGCATTTCCGGCAATACCAACGCGGCCATCGCTCTGGCGGCCGGCGATTATATCGTGCTGGCGGATCAGGACGACGCCATGCCGGAACACGCTCTTTATGAGATCGCGGGGGCGATCCGCAGGCATCCGGACTGCGATGTGATCTATTCCGACGAGGATAAGATGGATATGGACGGCGGGGCGCTGTTCGACCCGCATTTCAAGCCGGATTTCAACCCGGATCTGCTCTGCAGCGTGAACTATATCTGCCACCAGTTTGTTGTAAAGAGGGAGCTTCTTGAACGTGTGGGCGGTTTCCGGAAGGAATACGACGGGGCCCAGGATTACGACCTGATCTTCCGCTGTACCGAGGCGGCCCGCGGAATTTATCACATTCCGAAGGTGCTGTACCATTGGCGCTGCCACCAGGGCTCCACAGCCAGCAATCCCCAGAGCAAGCTGTACGCCTTTGAAGCCGGGTCGCGGGCCATCATGGATCATTACAGACGGATGGGGATCGAGGCTGAGAAAGTGGAGAAAGGCGTGGATTACGGGATCTACCATACCGCGTTCAGGATACAGGGGGAGCCGCTGGTGTCGGTGATCATACCGAACAAGGATCATACGGCGGATCTGGATCTGTGCGTCCGCATGATCCTTACGAAATGCACTTACCGGAACCTCGAGTTTATCGTGGTGGAGAACAACAGCGCGGAGCCGGAGACGTTCGCCTACTATGAGAAGCTTCAGAAGGAGTTCCCGCAGGTGCGCCTGGCGCGCTGGGAGAAGGAGTTTAATTTCTCGGCCATCAATAATTTCGGCGTACAGTACGCGAAGGGCGAATATCTGCTGTTCATGAACAATGATATCGAGCCCATCGCGGAGAATTTCATCGAGGAGATGCTGGGCTTTGCCCAGAGGGACGATGTAGGAGCTGTTGGCGCCAGGCTTTTGTACCAGGACGATACGATCCAGCACGCCGGCGTGGTGGTGGGATTCGGCGGTATCGCCGGGCATACGTTCATCGGGCTTCATGAGGCGGAGAACAGCTATTTCCACCGGGCCATGTGCGCCCAGGACTACAGCGCGGTGACGGCGGCCTGTATGATGAGCCGGCGGTCCGTGTTCGAAGCGGCCGGCGGTTTCTCGGAGGATCTGGCCGTGGCGTTTAACGACATCGATTACTGCATGAAGGTGCGGGCTCTCGGTAAGCTGGTGGTCTACGCGCCGTATGCGAAGCTGTACCATTATGAATCCAAGTCCAGAGGTCTTGAGGACACGCCGGAGAAGGTGGCGCGCTTTAACCGCGAAGTGGCGAAGTTCGCGAAGAAATGGCCGGACATCCTGCGGGACGGCGACCCGTACTACAATCCGAACCTGACCCTGCGCAAGTCGAATTTCGCGCTGCGGGATCTCTTAAAAGAGAAGGTCGGAGAGCCGTATCCGATGCCGGAGGAGATCCGGCGGCTGATGGAGGAAGCGTAAGCGGCCGGAGGGAAGAATCGAAAAGCCGCTGTCCGGAAACCGGACGGAAAAGGGAGAGAAGAACCAATATGTCAGAGAAACAGGTAACGGTCATCATACCGAATTACAACGGCCTTCAGTTCATGGGCATCTGCCTGGACGCGCTGGAGCGCCAGACCTGCCGGAATTTCGAGGTGCTGGTGGTGGACAACGGTTCCACCGACGGAAGCGTGGAATGGCTGAAGCAGCAGGGGATCCCGTCCATATTCCTGAAGGAGAATACCGGGTTTTCCGGGGCGGTCAACGCGGGGATCCGGGCGGCGAAGACGCCCTATGTGCTGCTTCTTAACAACGACACCGAGGCGGCGCCGGATTTCGTGGGCGGGCTTCTCGCGGAGATCAGCCGCTCGAAGCGGATCTTCGCGGTCAGCAGCAAGATGGTCCAGATGTATCACCGGGAGCTGATGGACGACGCGGGGGATATGTACAGCCTGATGGGCTGGGCCTATCAGCGCGGCGTGGGCAGGAGCAGCCGCGGCTATAACCGGCCGATGGAGGTCTTCTCGGCCTGCGCGGGCGCGGCGATCTACCGGAGGTCCGTATTTGATGAGATCGGACTGTTTGACGAGATGCATTTCGCGTATCTGGAGGATATCGACGTCTGCTGGCGGGCGAAGATCCGCGGCTATCATGTAAGATATTGTCCGAAAGCGGTGGTATACCATGTGGGCAGCGGCACCAGCGGATCGAAGTACAATCCGTTCAAGGTGCGGCTGGCGGCCCGCAATAACGTTTATCTCAACTATAAGAATATGCCCCTGGCCCAGCTTCTCGTGAATCTGCCGGGGATCGTGGCCGGGGCTGCCGTAAAGTACGCGTTTTTCAGGAAGATCGGTTTCGGTCAGGAGTTCCTGGCGGGGATCCGCGAAGGCATTTCGACAGCCGGGAAATGCAGAAAGGTACCGTATTCTTCCGGGCGGATCTCCAATTATCTGGCGATCCAGTGGGAACTGATCGCGGGGACGTTTCTTTATGTCTTTGAGTTTTCCGCGAGACAATTGGCGAAAATGTGCAAATGATACCAAAAATTTAAGAGATTTTTAATACCACACGATGTATTTTCGTGTATAATGTATGCGTTACGGCACCACATTATTTTAAGGTGAACGCTTATGATAAAGAATAATCAGCAGATGCTCAACCGGCTGCATCTCGTTCTGGATGTGCTGGTTCTGGCGTTGGCCTATGCGCTGGCGTGGGGGATCCTGGTGATCCGCACCAGCCTTCTGACGCCTGAGCGGGGGCTGCTTCCGGCGCAGTATTATTTCCTGGCGCTGGTCGTCATTATACCGCTGTATTTGATCCTGTATACATGTTTCCATCTTTACGAGCCAAAGAGGATCCAGTCGCGGCGCTTTGAGTTCGCCAATATCTGCAAGGCGAATCTGTTCGGACTGATGATCCTTGCGGTGATTTATTTTCTTTTCAGGAAGAATCCGTATCTGCAGGAATTCTCGACGCGGATGGTGTTCTATTTCTTCGCCATCAATATCGTGGCGGAGACGGCGGAACGGACGGCGATCCGGGTCGTTCTGCGCGCCATGCGCGCCAAAGGCTATAACCAGAAGCATATCCTGCTGATCGGATACAGCCGGACGGCGGAAGGCTTCATTGACCGCGTGAAGGCGAATCCGGAGTGGGGCTATCACATCTGGGGCATCCTGGATGACCGCAAGAAGCTGGGCAGCGAGTATAAGGGCGTCCGGGTGATCGGGACCATCGGCGAGCTGAATTCGATCCTGGAGCTGAATACGCTGGACGAGATCGCCATCACTCTGGGTATCGGTGAATACGGACGGCTGGAGTCTATCGTGGCCGCCTGTGAGAAATCCGGCGTTCACACCAAGTTTATCCCGGATTACAATAATGTGATCCCTACGAGGCCGTATACGGAGGATCTTCAGGGGCTTCCCGTGATCAATATCCGTCATGTGCCGCTGAATTCCACGTTCAACCGAATGGTCAAACGGACGGTGGATGTGATCGGGTCGCTGGCGGGGATCCTGCTTTTCTCGCCGGTCATGTTGATTACCGCCGTTATCATTAAGGTCACGTCGCCGGGACCGCTGATCTTTAAGCAGGAGCGGGTGGGGCTTCACAACCGGCCGTTCCAGATGTATAAGTTCCGGTCCATGGAAGTGCAGAAGCCGACGGACGAGAAGGACAAGTGGACGACCCCGCACGATCCGCGGGTGACGCCGTTCGGAAGATTTATCCGCAAATTCAGCATTGACGAGATGCCGCAGTTTTTTAACGTGCTGAAGGGTGAGATGAGCCTGGTGGGGCCCAGGCCGGAGAGGCCGTTCTTCGTGGAGCGGTTCAAGGAACAGATCCCCAGATATATGATCAAGCACCAGGTCCGCCCGGGTATGACCGGCTGGGCGCAGATCAACGGGTACCGGGGAGATACGTCGATCACGAAGCGGATCGAACACGATCTGTATTACATCGAAAACTGGACGCTGGGACTGGATTTTAAGATCCTGTTCCTGACGTTTTTTAAGGGTTTTATTAATAAAAATGCGTATTAGTATGCCGGTTCGGCGTATAAGGATGAGGATTGGAACATGGGTAACGACTACTTTGAGGATGGACTGGAAGGGACGGCAGGCTCCGGCAGCCGCGCTCAGGGAAGCGCGGGAAGGGCGCCGCATGAACGGACTGACAATGATGGATCTGACCGTCAGGTGAGAAGAAATCCCGGCGCAGAGACGCAGGGGAACCGGGGGAACAGAGAGAACGATACGAGAACGGGCGGCCGTCAGCAGCCGGTCCGGAGGGCGGTTCCGCGGCAGAGGGCGGAAGGAGGCGCCGCATCCTTCAGCGATAAGGTGGCGCAGATCCGGATCGAACTGGAGCGCAAGAAGAAGCGCAGAAGGCGTATCATTGCCATGATCGTGGCGGAATGCCTTGTCCTGACGGCTATATTTTCCTATGCTTATGTGAGCCGGCTCTGGAATCTGATGCCCAGGCCCAATGTGAATAAAGAAAACGTAGAGA
The DNA here is from genome assembly GCA_947626395.1 of uncultured Lachnospiraceae bacterium. Classification (GTDB taxonomy): domain Bacteria; phylum Bacillota; class Clostridia; order Lachnospirales; family Lachnospiraceae; genus UBA3402. The sequence continues at coordinate 23,851 of CANQRU010000018.1, forward strand.
ATCCCAATATCCCTCTGGAATCCATCAATAAGATGCAGGGATACTGGATGATCGCCATATTCGGGGTGGATTCGGGAACCGGAACATCCAGCGCCCGCGGGAACTCCTCCGATGTGAATATGATCGCCTGCATCAATCAGGATACGGGCGAGATCAAACTGGTGTCTCTTTACCGCGATACGTACCTGAAGGTCAGCGACAAAGGCACCTACCGTAAATTTAACTACGCCTATTCGGAAGGCGGTCCGGAGCAGGCGCTGAAGATGCTCAATGAGAATCTGGACCTGAACATAACGGAATATATCATTTTCAACTGGAAAGCGGTGGCCGACGGCATCAATATCCTGGGCGGCGTTGATATGGAGATCACCAAGCCGGAGTTCAAGTTTATCAACGCGTTCATTACGGAGACGGTGGAGGAAACCGGCGTCGGGTCTCATCACCTGCAGAGCGCCGGCATGAATCATCTGGACGGGATCCAGGCCGTAGCCTATGGCCGTCTGCGTCTGATGGACAGCGATTACCAGCGCGTGGAGCGGCAGAAGAAGGTGATCCAGGCCGCGTTTGACAAGGCGAAGGCGGCGCCGTATTCCGTTCTTAATAATATACTGGTGGTCTGCCTGCAGGAGGTCATGACGAATCTGGATTTCGCGGATCTGACCAATGTGGCGCTTAATGTGACCAAGTATCATATCGGCGAGACGGGAGGTTTCCCGTTTGAACGGAGCGAGGCGAACATGGGAAAGGCCAGAGGCGCCTGCATCATCCCGCAGACGCTGGAGTCCAACGTGACCCAGCTTCACCAGTTCCTGTTCGGCGATGAGGAGTATGAGCCGACGGAGGCTGTGAAGAGGATCAGCGAGAAGATCTCTTCCGATTCCGGTATCTATGCGGTTCAGAGCAAGCCGACTACGGCGGCCGCGGAGACGAAAGAGACCAAGGAGACGCGGAATGAAACAACGGAAGCGGAGGAGAGCACCGCGGAGACAGACGAGAACGGAGTGATCGTCGCCCCTGTACCCGGTATCGGCGAGACGGACGAGAACGGGGAACTGATCGATGGTCCGGAACCGGATGACGAAGACCCGATGGTTCCGGGGAATACGCCGGGCGGGACCGGTTATTCCGGAAGCGAAGGATCGAATCCCGGCACAGGACAGCTTCCGGGAGGTACGGGACCTGTTTCGGGAGGCGTGGCCGGACCGACAACAGGAGACCTGCCTCTGGTACCGGACAGTCCCGGCAGCGGCGCAGATAATAATGCGAATACAACCGAAGGGTCGGTTCCCGGAGGCGCGGTAACGCCGGGCGGAACGGCGCCCAACGGGCCGACAGCCCAGGGCGGGCTTCCGGCATCCGGCGGAACGGTAACGCCCGGAGGAGATGAGACGCCCGGCGGCACCGCGGCGCCTGGAGGGAACACAGCGCCGGGCGGCACTTCCGGACCGGATGGGAATCCGGTATCCGGCGGCGCGTCCGGTCCGTCCGGCTCGGAGAACAGCGGCGCGGGAAACGCACCGTTAGGCCCGATGAATTCCGGCGGATCCGATAACAGCAACGGCGTGATCACCGGTCCCGGCACCGGGATTCAGGAGAATCCGGAGGCCGGCCCGATCGGATAGGAACAGAACCCCTTATTTCACAGTTTTATTGTTTTTCTTTCACAAATTGGTCACAAAATACTGTTATATTTAGACCATCGAAAGAAATAAAACACAGTTTCATCTGGAAAGGGGTTGTAATTTGTGTACGACGAGGAAAACAGAAATATAGAGCAGGAAAACGATAATACCGCCAGGGAGAATACAAACTCCCCGGAAGTGAATTTTGTAATGGGAGATGCGCCGCAGGCTCAGACGCCGGAAAGTGAGGCGCCGCAGCCGCAGTCTCAGACGTCTTCCTATTACGGAGGGCAGCAGGCGTGGAACGCCCAGGCGGAGACAGCGGCTTCGGAAAGCCGGCAGTCTTCCCGGCAGACCGATCAGAACCAGCCGGCCGACGGTTACGGTTATCAGAGCCAGAACGGTTCCGGCTATCAGGGATACTATTCCCAGACGAACGGGCAGACCTATCAGCAGTACCAGTCTCAGACGCCGCAGCAGGCGCCGAAGAAGAAAAAGGACGGCAGGCCCGGCCTGTTCAGGAAGACAGCCGGCATCGTCGCAGCGGCTCTGCTGTTCGGCTTTGTATCCGGCGGGACTATGGTAGGCGTGAACATGCTGGCGGATTCCATGGAGAAGGAGACGGAGCCGCCGCAGACGGTAAGCGAGTCCACGGAGTATCCGACGCTCTCGGAAGAGGAGATGGATCGGATCGTCAGCCGGATCAACAGGAATGGAACCGGAAGCCAGCCGGTCGCCATGGATGTATCAGATATCGTGGAAGAGGCGATGCCTTCCGTGGTAGCCATCAACAATACGATGCTTTACCAGAGCGTGACCCCCTGGTTCGGAAGAACCCAGACCTATGAGGTGCCCAGCGCCGGGTCCGGTATCATCGTGGGACAGAACGATACGGAACTGCTGATCGCGACGAATAATCACGTCGTAGAGAACGCGAACGAGCTTTCCGTCGTATTTATCGATGAGACAGAACTGGAAGCGTCGATCAAGGGAACCGATTCGGAGAGCGATCTGGCGATCGTGGCGGTTCCGCTGGACACGATCCCGGCGGACACGATGAATAAGATCTCGGTCGCCGAGCTGGGCGATTCCGAAGAGCTTAAGATCGGTCAGGGCGTGATCGCGATCGGCAACGCTCTGGGGTATGGGCAGGCCGTGACCGTGGGTTACGTAAGCGCCCTGAACCGGGAGGTGCAGACGGACGGCAGCACCAAGCATCTGATCCAGACCGACGCGGCGATCAATCCGGGCAACAGCGGCGGCGCGCTGCTGAATATGGAAGGACAGGTCATCGGTATCAATGAAGCCAAATATTCTGATACGGATGTAGAGGGCATGGGCTTCGCGATCCCCATTTCCCAGGCGGAAGAGATCCTGGATTCGCTGATGGTCCGCCGCAGCGGCGAGAAGGTGAGCGAGGACGAGGCCGGTTATCTGGGAATCCAGGGAGTGACCGTGGACGACACCATGCAGCAGCAGCTTGACATGCCGGCCGGCGTCTATGTCTACCGGATCGTGGAAGGCGGCGCCGCGGAGAAAACGGATCTTCATGAAAAGGATGTTATTACGAAATTTGACGGCCAGCGCGTGATGACGATGGCCAGCCTGCAGGATCTGCTGAAGTATTATAAGAAAGGCGAGACGGTAGAACTGGTTGTGGAGTCGCTGACAGACGGCGAGTATGTGGAGCGAACGATCACGATCACGCTGGGCGCCCAGGTAAACGCGGATTAAATGTCCGGACAGGAGAACACATTTGAACGAAAAAGATGAGAATCTGACAGAAGACACAAAACCCGGAAACGGGACAAATGACGGGGATAGCAGTGACGATCAGTATGAGAAGATCTGCTATTCCTGTCGTCGTACAGAGAGCAAGGCCGGGCCTATGATCAATATGCCCGGCGGTATGTGTCTCTGTCACGACTGTATGCAGAAGGCCTTCGATACGGTGCTTCAGAATGGCTTTGATATCTCAAAGATCCAGAATATGCCGTTTCTGAACATGAATTTAAGCGATATTTCCAAGCTGAACATTCCTCAGCCGGAGATCCCGCAGAAGCAGAGGATAAAGAAAAAGGCTTCGAAATCGAAAGAGCAGCCCGCATTCGATATCCGGGATATTCCCGCGCCCCATAAGATCAAGGCCAGTCTGGATCAGTACGTGATCGGGCAGGAGCAGGCCAAGAAAGTGATCTCCGTGGCTGTCTATAACCATTATAAGCGGGTGTTTGCGGAGCAGTCCCGGCAGGCGGAGGAGAATGCGTCTGCCGCCGCGGGCGACGTAATTATCGAGAAGTCCAATATCCTGATGATCGGGCCTACGGGAAGCGGCAAGACCTATCTGGTGAAGACGCTGGCAAGGCTTCTGGATGTGCCGCTGGCGATCGCCGACGCGACCTCGCTTACGGAGGCCGGATACATCGGCGACGATATCGAGAGTGTGATCTCCAAGCTGCTGGCAGCGGCGGATAACGACGTGGAGCGGGCGGAGCATGGAATCGTCTTTATCGACGAGATCGACAAGATCGCCAAGAAAAAGGATACGAACAGCCGGGATGTCAGCGGCGAGTCGGTTCAGCAGGAGCTTCTGAAGCTCCTGGAGGGCAGTATGGTGGAAGTGCCTGTGGGGACGAACCAGAAGAACGCCCTTTCGCCCATGGCTACAGTGAACACGGATCAGATCCTGTTCATCTGCGGCGGCGCGTTTCCGGATCTGGAGAGGATTGTGAAGGAACGGCTGAATAAGTCTTCGTCCATCGGCTACCGGGCGGAACTGAAGGACCGGTATGACGATGATCCGGATATCTTAAGTTATGTTACCAATGCGGATCTGCGCGCATTCGGCATGATCCCGGAGTTTCTGGGCCGTCTGCCGATCCAGGTGACGCTTCGGAAACTGACGGAACCGATGCTGGTGAAGATATTGAAGGAGCCGAAGAACGCGATCCTGAAGCAGTACATAAAGCTTCTGGAGCTGGACGAGGTGAAGCTCGTCTTCGAGGACGAGGCGCTGGAGTGGATCGCGGCCGAGGCCATGAAGCGGGAGACCGGGGCCAGGGCGCTGCGGGCCATCATGGAGGAATTCATGCTGGATATCATGTTCGAGGTTCCGAAGGATCCGAACATCGGCACTGTGGTCATCACCAGGAGCTATCTGGAGAAGAACGGCGGTCCGCGGATCGAGATGCGCGGATGAGCTTCAGTTTCTCAGCGACAATAAAGACTGATACAGATCCAGGGTACCGTACCCCCATTCGCGGCTGGGGTATGCGTAGCTTGGATTTCTTTTTGCGCCGCGGGTCAGATAGGCTTTCACGACATTGTTGGTGATGTAGGGATCGTTGCCGCGCACATAGCCCCAGGAGTACAGATCTGCCACGGCGCCGGCTGTCAGGGCGGCGGACGCGGAGGTGCCGGTCATGCGGATCATGGGATATACGCCGTCGGCGGGAGACCTTCCCGGACCGTAGACAGACACGCCCGGGGCGGCCAGATCCGGCTTGACCATGCCGTCGCGGGTATAGCCGCGGCTGGAATGGATATAAAGACTGCTGTTTAAGTGGTTGTAAGCGCCGGCCGTGATCGCGAACGGCGAATTTCCGGGAGAAGTGATCGTGGTGAACGGATCCGACCGCAGGAACACGGTGTCATCCCGGATAAAGCCGTGTACCGGCAGCCACATATGGAACGTCCCGGTGATCGCGACCGTGGGATAGACCCGGATGCGCCAGATGCCCGGGGAAGGGGTCGTGAAATGGAGCAGAGCCAGATAACTTCGCTGTCCGCCGGATATGGTTTCATAAGAGACGGTCACTTTCGTCTGGTCGATGGGAAACCGCACGGTTTCCACATGTCCGTCCCGTAGGGGGATCCGATCGATGGATTCGCCGGTGGGCGAGACGAGTCCGACGGTATATACTTCCGGCGGGCTGGCCCACAGCTCCACATCGAAGCCGGATTCATTTTCCGCAACGCGCAGTTCCGCCTCGTCGTAGACGGTGTTTATGGACACCTGACCGACATAATGGTGCTGCCGTCCGGTCTCGTTGCCGGCGGCGCAGACGGCGGAGACGCCGAGAAAGATCTGCAGGCGGTTGAGAACCTGGGCCAGCGGGGAAGATCCGTCGTGGCCGCCCTGATTGCTTCCAAGGCTCAGGCAGATCACAAGGGGCATGTTGTAGCGGTACGCGAGGGTCGTAAGCCAGGTGACGCCCAGCATGATGTCGCTGCTCTGGTAAGCCGCCGCGTCCTGCGGGATATGATAGAAATCCCGCAGATACTGTTTGGCCGGCTTCAGCTTGACCATGCCCAGCCAGCAGGCCGGCGCCGCGCCGATGAACTCCATATCCGCGACCTCGCTTCCGCCGGCGGCTCCGGCCAGAAAGGTGCCGTGGCCTTCCTCGTCCACCGAGGGGACGACGGACAGCGGGTCCTCGGAACGGAGGGCTTCGTCGATCGCGGGCCGCAGGAATTCACGGCCGTAGAGGAACCGGAATGGAAATTCATTGGGGCCGGTGACGGTAAAGCCCTCGCCGGGAAGCGTCTGGTCCCAGATGCCAAGGACGCGCGTATTGCCGTCGTTATCCATGAACAGGGGGTTTCGGTAATCGATGCCGGTGTCGATGAAACCGATGATAACGCCTTCTCCGCGGGTATTGAGAGACGGCAGGCGGAAGGACGGCAGGATCCCCGCGGCCTCGACGCTCGTATTGTCCAGAAGCGCATAGAGCTTGGGGATCGCCGAGTACGGATAATTCTCCAGGGAAATGGGAGCGATCCCGCTTAAAGGGACGTGGAAGACGGCAAATTCCTGATTAACGTAGCTGAAGCATCCGTTTTCCACATAATTTTCCAGCCGGGTCAGGCTGCTGTTGCCGTGACGGTAGATGAAATCAGCATAATCCTCGCGGGCGGGATCTCCTCCGCAGTTGGCCATAACAGGTTCTCCCGGAGACAGTTTCCGTATATCATATGCGGCGCGGCCGGCGGCGGTTCGGCTTTCTGCAGCTTCTTAATTTTCTCTTAATGTATGAATCCCGACTGGACGGAAAAAGATATTTAGTGTATGATGATACACGGGTTTTGAACTTTAAACCCGGAAAGGAGGATCTGACTGTGCTGTTAATCATTCTGATCGCCGCGGTGATCGCGGTCGATCTGGGACTTAAGGACATAATCGAACATACGCAGGACGATGCGTTTCCGAGAGAACTTGAAGGATGCGGCGGATTGGTCACGATCTTTAAGAGCCATAATCCGGGTCTGCCCTTCGGACGGCTGGCGCAGTTTCCGCAGCTTGTGCGCGAGATCCCGCTGGCAGTGGCAGGCGGGGCGGCCGGGATCTTCTTATGGCTGTTTCCGCGGAAGGGGAACCGCCTGCAGAAACTGGGGCTCGCGCTGACCATCGGCGGAGCGGCGAGCAATCTGTACGACCGGTTCGTCCGCGGGTATGTGGTGGATTATCTCAATGTCCGCCTGGCCCGGCTTAAGAAGGTGATCTTTAATATCGGCGACGTCTGCATTCTGCTGGGCGCGGTAATTTTCTTTATCGGAGAGATGATCTCGGCGGCGCGGGAGCAGTGAGGCGGTGCGGGAGGCATCGCGGGAGCAGTGAGGCGGCGTGTTCCGCGCGCCGGAGGCAGCTCCCGCCGGCCATGACCGGATCAGGAAAGAGAAAGGGATACGGCCGGAAGAAGACTGTGATATACGCAAGAGCCCCCAAAAGGGGCATATGTTAAAATAAGAAGTAAGAGTGGAGGATGAAAACATGGCAAAATATTTTGGCACGGACGGCTTTCGGGGGGAGGCCAATGTGGGGCTGAACGTGGAGCACGCCTATAAGATCGGGCGGTTCCTTGGCTGGTATTACGGGCAGAAGAGGGCGAACGGACCGGCGAAGGTGGTCATCGGCAAGGATACCCGCCGGTCTTCGTATATGTTTGAGTACGCTCTGGCGGCCGGCCTTACGGCTTCCGGTGCGGACGCCTATCTTCTGCATGTAACGACGACGCCCAGCGTCTCCTACGTGGTGCGTACCGAGGATTTCGACGGAGGCATCATGATCTCCGCCAGCCATAATCCGTTTTATGATAACGGGATCAAGCTGATCAACTACTACGGCGAGAAGATGGATGAGGAGACCATCATGAAGGTGGAAGCCTATCTGGACGGTTATTCCGGCGAGATCCCTTACGCCACCCGCGAGAAGATCGGCCAGACCGTAGATTACGCCATCGGACGGAACCGCTATATCGGTTATCTGATCTCCCTGGCGACCCGCTCCTATTCGGGAAAGCGTGTGGGGCTGGACTGCGCCAACGGCAGCGCCTGGATGATCGCCAAGAGCGTGTTCGACGCGCTGGGAGCCAAGACCTATGTGATCGGCAATAAGCCGGACGGCCAGAATATCAACGCGGACTGCGGTTCCACCCATATCGCGAACCTGCAGAAATTTGTGAAGGAGAATAACCTGGACGTGGGCTTCGCCTTTGACGGCGACGCGGATCGCTGCCTGTGCGTGGATGAGAACGGCGAAGTGGTGGACGGCGACAAGATCCTCTACATTTACGGCTGTTATATGAAGGAGCAGGGCGAGCTTCTGGGCAATAAGATCGTTACCACGGTCATGTCCAATTTCGGCCTGTACAAAGCCCTGGACGCGGTGGGCATCGAGTACGAGAAGACCGCCGTGGGCGATAAGTACGTCTATGAAAATATGGTCTCCAACAACTACCGGATCGGCGGCGAGCAGTCGGGCCATATCATTTTCCGCAAATACGCCACGACCGGCGATGGGATCCTGACGGCGATCAAGATGATGGAGGTCATGCTGGAGAAGAAGCAGACACTGAGCGAACTTGGTGCGCCCATGACCGCCTATCCCCAGGTTCTTAAGAATGTCCGCGTAAAGGATAAGAAGGCGGCCAGAGAGGATGCGGCGGTGCAGGCGGCGGTCGACCGTGTGGCTGCGGCCCTGGGCGACGACGGGCGGATCCTGGTGCGTGAGAGCGGAACGGAGCCGGTGGTCCGGGTCATGGTCGAGGCTGATAGTCTGGAGAAATGCCAGGAGTATGTGGACAGCGTGGTGAACACGATCATTGAAAGAGGTCATCAGGAGGCGTAGCGCATGTGCGGAATCGTAGGATTCACAGGCAGGCAGCAGGCGGCGCCGATACTGCTTGACGGACTGGAGAAGCTGGAATACCGCGGCTATGATTCGGCGGGGATCGCGGTGGCGCAGAGCGGCGTAGCGGTGCACGGCGGTGTGGAGGGTGCTGGACTGACAAAGGCATACAGCGCGCAGAGCGGCAGTCGGCAGACCGTCGGCGCGGCGCGGCCGGATGCACAGGAAGACTGGCAGGAAGGAACCGGCGCGGCATCGGCACGCAGTGTGCAGGACGGCAGCCGGATGACCGGCGCGGGCAGCGCCGAGCCGTCCATCGAGATCGTCAAGGCGAAGGGCCGCTTAAAGGTTCTGCGCGAGATGACGGACGACGGCCGGTCGGTGCCCGGCACCTGCGGCATCGGCCACACCCGCTGGGCGACCCACGGGGAGCCGTCCGTGGTCAATTCCCATCCTCACTACGCGAAGAACAAGCGGGTGGCGGTGGTGCATAACGGTATCATCGAGAATTATCAGGAGATCCGCGACAGGCTTACGAAGGAAGGATTTTCCTTTATATCGGCGACGGATACGGAGACCGTGGCCCATCTTCTTGACAAATACTACGCCGGCAACCCGATAGAGGCTATCAGCAGGGTGATGTTCCGCGTCCGCGGTTCCTATGCGCTGGGTATCCTTTTCGCGGACCGGCCGGGCGAGATCTACGCGGTGCGCAAGGACAGCCCGCTGATCGTGGGACGGTCGGATCAGGGGAATTTCATCGCGTCGGATGTGCCGGCGATCCTCAGATACACCAGAGATGTGTGCTTCATTCCGAATCTGGAGATCGTGAAGCTGACGGACCGGGAGATTCATTTCTATAATGTGGATCAGGAAGAGGTCGAGGAGACATTTTCCCAGGTCAACTGGGACACGGAGGCGGCGGAAAAGGGCGGATTCGCCCATTTCATGCTGAAGGAGATCTACGAGCAGCCCAAGGCGGTGCGGGACACGGTGAGCCCGAGGATCAGCGAGGGCCATGTGAATCTGGAAGAGCTGGGAATGAGTCAGGAGGATCTGGCGAAGGTTTCCCGGATCCAGATGGTGGCCTGCGGTTCGGCCTACCATGTGTGCATGACCGCCAAATACATGGTGGAGCAGACGGCCAGAGTGCCGGTGGACGTGGATCTGGCCAGCGAGTTCCGCTACCGGAACCCGGTGATGGAGAAGGATACGCTTGTGATCGTGGTCAGCCAGTCGGGCGAGACGGCGGATTCCCTGGCGGCCCTTCGGGAGGCGAAGAAGCTGGGCTACCGGGTGCTTGGTATCGTCAACGTGGTGGGGAGTTCCATCGCCCGGGAAGCGGACAGCGTGTTCTATACCTGGGCCGGGCCGGAGATCTCGGTGGCGACGACGAAGGCTTACAGCACCCAGCTGGCGGCGGTATATCTGCTGGCGATTGGATTGGGCCGCGCGCGCGGCGTGATCGATGAAACGGCTGAACAGGAGATGACAAGGGAACTGCTGCGGCTGCCGGAGAAGATCGAGCGGATCCTGGAGGAAAAGGAACGGATCCAGTGGTTCGCCAATAAATTCTCCCACAGCAAGGACATTTTCTTCATCGGACGTGGACTGGATTACGCGTCCTCGCTGGAAGGATCGCTGAAGCTGAAAGAGATCTCGTATATCCATTCGGAGGCGTATGCGGCGGGAGAACTGAAGCACGGGACGATTTCGCTGATCGAGGACGGGATCCTGGTGGTCGGCGTGGCGACGCAGAAGAGTCTCTTTGAGAAATTGATCAGCAATATGGTGGAAGTCAAGAGCCGCGGGGCCTATGTGCTGGGAGTAACCAGCTACGGGAATTACAGCATGGAAGACGTGGCTAATTACACGATCTACGTGCCGAAGACGATGGAGTGCTTCGCAGCTAGTCTTACGGTGGTGCCACTGCAGCTTCTGGCTTACTATGTAGCGCTGGGCAAGGGCCTGGATGTGGATAAGCCGCGGAATCTGGCGAAATCGGTGACGGTGGAATAAGCAGAAGAATACAAAATGCGCGGCCTGACCGGAGAATTTGCGTTTCCGGCAGGCCGCGATTGTATTTCAGGGGATTATTATGAGAATCAGTTTTCCCCAAACGTATGGTCCAGCCGCGCGTCCAGCGGCGTCGTTCCTTCCGTGTACGCCTGGAAATTCCGGATCAGCTCTACGGCGAAGGGAACGGCGGTCTCGTAGAGACGCAGCATCTCCGCGCAGATCGGCGTGCTTCCGGGCAGCGGCTGAGGCGTGATAACCATGTCGTGGATGCTTCTCGGACAGTGAACCAGCCGCATGAGGAACATGAGGATCCGCCGCTTCAGCGCTCCCTTCGGGGCCAGCAGCTTCAGGTCGGTCCGCTGGGAGCGGATCGCGTGAAGGATCTGACGCCTGGAGATCTCCGGGAAGAACGCGGCGATGATCCGGGCGTTAAAACGGGTGGCCTTCAGATGCCTGATCGGACGGAAGCGCAGCGGATCGTAGCCGTCCGCTTCCATCAGGATCCGGTCGAATTCGGATTCAATGGCGTTGTGGGTGAGAGGAACTTCGCGCGCCGTCTGTTCCACGTAGGGATGACAGGTGCTGTCCAGGGCGAAATGACACAGAAAGCCATAGAGATACGCCATGGACGGAGCGATGTCCACCGACGGGACCGCGCGAAGAATATCTTCCGCTCGCTCGAAAAATTCGAATCCGGGACGTGCGTGCATAGCGAATCCGGTCTCACTGACGGAATTCTTCTTCAGGGCCTTGTAGTAGAAAAGAACATCCGGACCATGGAGTCCGATACAGTAAAGCCCTATGTAGGGACGGATGCTCTCCCGCAGATCGCGGGGGAGACTTTTGTAAACTTCGGTTCCGAAACGGTAGTGCGCATATGTTGTGGGCATCAGATCCAACCTCCATCCAGACCTATGACCTGCCCGGTCAGATAGGCATTCGACTGTGTCAGCTGCCAGACCAGGTCAGCAACTTCCTCCGGCGTCCCCAGACGTCCGGCGGGAATCTGATCGGTCAGCGCAGCGAGTTCTTCCGGTGTCAGAAAATGATTCATCTCCGTGTCGATGGCGCCGCAGGCGACGGCGTTGACCTGAACATGGCTGGGGGCCAGTTCCTTGGCCAGGGCCCGGGTAAAGGCGTTCAGCGCGCCTTTCGTCGCGGAGTAGGCGGCCTCGCAGGACGCGCCGATATTGCCCCACACGGAGGATATGTTAATGATATGTCCGGCCTGGCGCGCGACCATGCCGGGAATGACCAGCCTGCTTAAGTTGAACGCGGCGGTCAGATTGGTCCTCATGATCCGGTCCCAGTCCTCGCAGCTCATATCCTGCAGCAGGCCGATATAGGAAATACCCGCGTTATTAACCAGGATATCGATATGGCCGAAGCGCCGTTCGGCGAGGGAGAAGAACTCCCGGCAGCAGTCCATGTCGCCCATGTCGCCGGTGTAGGCGAGGCAGGCGCTCTGCAGATTCTCAGCCTCCTCTTTCGTCTCCGCCAGCCGCTCGGTATTCTTCAGACAGCTGATCGCCAGATTGTTATGCTCTTTTGCGAATCGCAGGGCGACGGCCTTCCCGATCCCCCGGGAAGCGCCGGTCACCAGAACGGTTTTTCCGCTCATACGGGATCTCCTTGCAGCCTGGTCATTTGCATCATTACGGTTAGAATGGTACTTTACTATGATACCATGCCGGGGTGTGAAATGCAAGGTGCAGGGCGCTGTAAAATTCGTTTCCAGAATTCGCCGGAATAAATGCAGGATGAAGGGTACAGAAAAATATGTTTGGATAATATGGGGATAGTATGGTATACTAAGTATACTATTCGCATAAGCAAAGACATTGAGAAAAACGGTATGCGGACGTAATTCAAAACAAAAGGAGAATACATATGGATAAAATCTACGATCTTCTGATCCTCGGTTCCGGCCCCGCCGGCCTGGCGGCCGGCATCTACGCGGAGCGGGCCCGCCTGGACGCGCTTGTGATCGAGAAGGAATATGTCAGCGGCGGTCAGGTCGTGAACACCTACGAGGTGGACAACTATCCGGGGCTTCCGGGCATCAACGGCTTCGATATGGGTATGAAATTCCGGGAACACGCCGATGGTCTGGGCGTGAAGTTTGTCACGGACAGGGCTGAACGTGTGGAATGCCTGCGCGAAGGAGCGGATCCGGCCGCGGATGAAGCCGGCCGGACCATTTATCAGGTCGTCTGCGAGAATGAGACCTACGCGGCGCGGAGCCTGATCATTGCCACCGGCGCGGTCCACCGCAAGCTGGGCGTGCCGGGCGAAGAGGAATTGGCGGGTATGGGCGTGTCCTACTGCGCTACCTGCGACGGCGCCTTCTTCCGCAATAAGGACGTGGCCGTGGTGGGCGGCGGCGATGTGGCCATCGAGGACGCCATTTTCCTGGCGAGAGGCTGCCGGAAGGTCTATGTGATCCACCGCCGCGACGAGCTGCGGGGGGCGAAGAGCCTGCAGGAGAAGCTTTTAAGCCTTCCGAATGTGGAGATGCTGTGGAGTACGGTCGTGGAGAAGATCGAGGGCGACGGCCAGGTGAGCGGCTTGACGGTTAAGAATGTGAAGACCGGCGAGGTCTCGGCGCTTCCGCTGCAGGGCGTATTTATTGCCGTGGGCATTACGCCGAACAGCGAGATCTTTGAGGGCCTGGTAGAGATGGACCACGGATATATCGCGGCGGATGAGACCGGGAAGACCTCTGCGCAGGGCGTCTTCGCCGCGGGCGACGTGCGCACGAAAGCGCTCCGGCAGATCGTGACTGCCGTAGCCGACGGAGCCAACGCGGTGGCGTCGGCGGAGAGGTATCTGGCGGGGTAAAACGGCCGCGGCATAGCTGCTTTCATCATTACTGGTGTGGTGAAAGAAACTGCTGTGAAAGAATGAGTCAGACTCCTTGACTTTATATCGCTGTAGAGATATAATGAAGCAGAAAGGAGCTGAAAACGATGCTTGTTTATCATGGCTCGGACCACATCATCGAGGTACCGGTGTATCAGGGCAGTAAACGGACAAATGACTATGGACACGGTTTTTATACGACGGAAAGCATCGAACTGGCAAAGGAGTGGGCCTGTGCCGACCGGAGGAATGGCTTTGCCAATACCTATGAACTGGATCTGGACGGTCTTAAGATACTCCGGCTCAATTCCTCCGACTATCACATTTTGAACTGGCTGGCAATACTGGCGAGATACCGCAGCTATTGGCAGAACGGGAGCATTGCGGAAGAGGCAAAGAACTACATTCAGCAGCATTTCTTTGTTGATCCGTCACCGTATGACGTTATCATTGGCTATCGCGCCGATGATTCTTATTTTACGTTTGCCCAGGATTTCGTCGCCGGTACGATTTCTCTTAAAACATTGTCTCAGGCAATGCGGCTGGGCCGGCTGGGCGAACAGATCGTTCTGAAAAGCCGGCGCTCGTTTGAGCACATTCATTTTGTGGATGCAGTGCCTGCAGCTGCTGATGTTTACTACGAGAAGAAAGTCCTTCGCGACCGGGAAGCGCGGCGGGCATACCGCAGGACCCGGCAGTCTTCCGACGGGGTCAATGAACTATATATGATCGATATTATGAGGGAGGGCATTGAAAATGACGATCCGCGCCTACGATGAAGAATACCTTGCCGGGGCGCAGCGCATTCTTGGAGACGCCGTGGATTTTGCTGTCATGACCCTCGGGGTGGAGCCGGATGTTTTCGGAAGGGCCTTTGCTGTGTCAGATACCGCCAGACAGTTCGGCGGCGGCAATCCGCGTTACGTCGCGGGAATCAATGGCTGTGAACTGGCGCGGAAGGTACTGACGGAAACAAATACGCCGTTCGCGGATGCGGAAGATGCCATGTACATCGATAAAGGGCCGGAGTATTGGGCCGGGTGGGCGTTGGCGTTCTACCAGTGGTACAGCGGGTATTCATTTATGGAAATATTAAACATCGTGTCCATGGAAGAGATCATTGCCATGTATCCTGTCTTTCATGAGATGGATATCCTGCAGTTCGCGGATAGGATGCAGAGGAAAATGAAGGAGGCGTATCCCAGAACGAGGCTGCGCCTGCGGAGGGAGATCTGCGGGTTCTCCCAATCGGAACTGGCTGCGGATTCCGGGGTCCCGCTGCGCCAGATCCAGCTCTTCGAGCAGCGACAGCGCGATATTAATAAGACGGCTGCGGAAACGCTTCTGAGCCTGAGCAGGACGCTGTGCTGCAGAATGGAGGATCTGATAGAACGGTAATATAAAGAGTGTGAAAGATAATGGGGGCGCCTGACGGCGCCCCCAAATTCTCCCTTCCGTGCTCCCGCACAGATATCTCAGTGCTGTACTTTATCTTTATTCTCCTCGAATTTCTTCATAAACGCCGGTCCGGCTTCCGTCGCCATCACCGGGATCAGCTCCCGGTCATGATTGCAGACGACGCGGGTGTTGGCGTCAAAGAGGATCGTCCATTCCTCTTCCGGCGTGCTGGGCTTCCACTGGGGGATGCCGGCGTGGTTCGGATCGCCGGTGCGGGCAAACGCCGCCACAGCGCCGAAGATCTCGCCTTCCAGCTTCTCGGTCAGGCCGCCTTCCATCTGGGTGTAGGGGGCCAGCTCCGTGTTGTGGAAGAAGAACGGCACGTCGGAGCAGTGCCACGGCGTCCGTCCGCCGTCGATGGGCATATCCTGATTGAACAGGTAGGCGTAGGTGCAGGAATTCATTGCGCTTCTGATCTTGATGTACTGCTGCTCCGGCGCGCGGAAAATGAAATCCAGCGTCATCAGGTTGGCCGGATGGCGCTCCGGATAGGCTTTCTCGAACATGGGCAGGATCTTCGCCGCCAGTTCCTTTCCAAGCAGGGCGCGTACCGCCTCGCGGCCTTCCTCCGGGGTCGCCGTATGGATATCGATGGAGCTGGGTGCGAAGGAGGTGAACTCGCCGAACACGGAACCGACCATGAGCGGCACCTGAGACGACTCCTTGCGGAAGCCGTTGATGATCGGCTCGCCCACGTAGTACTTGTTGGGGGTCGGAGAACCGCCGACATACTTGCCCGCCGCGCGGAGCGCCGGCGTTACCTTCGAATAGGCTGCCGCCAGGGCCGCGTAGGGAACGGTCTCCAGTTCCTTGACGCTGTCGATCTTCAGCTCCTTCATCATCGCGCGGACCAGTTCCTCGCCGCTGCCCTTGCTGTCCGCCAGCACCGGGCCGATAACGCCGCTCATGTTGATGCCCTTGGCGAACAGGCCGTCGGCCGCCGGCATCTGCAGAAGCGTCGTGATCTTGGCGCCGCCGCCGGACTGGCCGAACAGGGTCACATTGGCCGGATCGCCGCCGAATTTGGCGATATTGTCATGGATCCACTGAAGGGCCGCAATGATGTCGTCCATGCCGGCGTTGCCGGAATTGGCGTATTCTTCACCGAAAGCGGACAGATCGCAGAATCCCAGCACGTTCAGACGGTGGTTGATCGTGACGACTACCATATCGCCGTAAAGTGCCATATTCTCGCCTTCGTAGGCGATGTGCTCAATAGCGGAGCCGGCCGCAAAGCCGCCGCCGTGGAGCCACACCATGACCGGACGGGCCTTGTCGTCGCAGCCGGGTGTCCAGATGTTTAAATTCTGACAGTTCTCGTCCATGATCCAATAGCGGTGGGGCACGAGAAGTTCGCCGTTAGGCTTGGGCATATCGATCAGGGGACATACATAGCCGAAGCTGGTGGTCTCCAGAACACCTTCCCAGGGCGTGACCGGCTCCGGTGCGTGGAAACGCTTCGCCTGCGCGTAGGGAACGCCCTTGAAAACGGACAGGTTCCGGTACTCATAGCCGCGGATCTTACCCTGCGTGGTCTCGACCACGGCCGTCTGCGGGTTGTAGGAGAATTGATAGCTCATAACAGTCGCTCCTTGTCATTTTTTAATATCAACAGTATAGCATTAGAAATATTGCACTGCAATAGTCAAAATATCTTATCCGTGACTGGCATATTTTCACATAGGAGTATGATGCCGCAAAAAACGGAGGACTGTCTTTCGACAATCCTCCGCTGAGAATTCATTTCATATTGATCTCTCCGCAAAAAGCTTCTTCGTCCTGAAAAGCCTGTCCGGTCTCGTCCCGGAACCGGATACATTTCATTTATGTTCAGAACTCCGGCTCGATCAGCCCGTAGGTATTCCCTCTGCGCTTGTACACCACGTTCACCTGGTCGGTCTCCGCGTTCAGGAACATGTAGAAATTATGTCCCAGAAGCTCCATCTCCACGCAGGCGTCCTCCGGGAACATGGGCTTCATGCCGAAGCGCTTGGTCTTGACGATATTGATATCCTCGTCCTCGGCCGGCTCGTCCGATTCCAGGAACAGCTGGGAGAAGGACTGGGCCGACTGCTTCTTGTCAATGATCTTCTTCTTATATCTGCGTACCTGCCGTTCGATGACTTCCTCCACCAGATCGATGGATACGTACATATCGCTTGAGGACTCTTCAGCCCGGATGATCCCTCCTTTGATCGGTATGGTTACCTCAATCTTCTGTTCGCCGCGCTGGATGCTTAAGGTGACGATCACCTCCGTAGTAGGGGAAAAATAGTGCTCCAGCTTCCCAAGCTTCGTCTCAATGGCCTCTCTCAGACCAGAGGACACTTCCATGTTTCTTCCGGTAATCGTAAAACGCATGCTCATCAGCTCCTTCTATTGGGATATCTAAAGTATACCATACGTATTCTAAACATTCAACCAGATTCTTTGAAATTTTCTGAAATCTAAAAAGGCGGTTCGGACGACGGAAAGGCAAAAAATTTTGTCGAAATCGCAAAGTTTATGAGATGTGAACAAAAATTTGTTTTTTCGACGGAAAAGCGGATTCGAACATACTTTTCTGCTGAAAAACGGTGGATAATGTGGATAACTCTGTGTATAACTGGTATTTCCCGAAAAATCGACACTTTTTTCTGTGGAAAAATGGACCCGCCGACCGGAGCGCCTGATCGCCTGCCCGGCCATTCGAACATAATTTTTGTGCAATCTGTCTAAGTTACCATAATCAAAAATATTATGTTATCTTCCGCGTGCCGGAGCGGCCGTACATGACCTGGGCCATATTGACCGCTTCTTCCGGAGACATGTTGCCGGCGATCATATTTTTGACCGCGGTGCCGATGGAAAATTCGTAATCCCAGATGGAGCAGCCATCCGGCGTCGGCTGGGAACTGACGCCGCGGCTTCCCAGGGCGAAGCTTTCCTGAGTGGCCGGCAGCCACGGGAAGATCACAAAGTTTTTGAAATTATTGTAGGTATCTGCCAGAGGGGAGGTGCCTCCCAGCCGCACGATCATCGTGGAGATGTCCGGCGTGAAATACCAGCGGAGGAATTCCCGGCAAGCTTCCACGTTCTTGGAATAGCGGCAGATGCCGACCACGCCGCCTCCCAGAAGAGGCCGGCGGCCGGGTACTACGGCAGCGCCGATCTTGCCGATCATATGGGACCGGCCGGAGCTGATGATATTGGCGGCGTAATTGGAGTAGACGACGGTCATAGCCACGGATCCCTCCGTCAGCAACCGAACGCAGCCCCGCCATGACTGAGGCCGGCCGGCAAAATCCAGCATTCGGAGATACTGGCGCATGGCCTCGGCCATTTCCTCGGTCCGGATAGCGGGGCCGGAAGCTTTCTGTGGGTCGTCCGGGACATTCGCCAGGTAATAAGGCATGAAATCACTGGCAGTGGCAAAAGAGGTCTGGTTCATGATGGTGGTTCCGTACCGGGTGGGCGAATTAGGACTGCAGGCGGCGGTGAAAAACTCCGCGGTCTGCAGGTACTGCTCAATGGTAACAGGCACGGACAGAGTCTCATGATACCGCTCAAAATAAGCGCGGCGCAGCAGCGTGTCGTCGAACAGGTCGCTCCGATACAGCAGAAGCTGGACGCTGGGATCGAAGGGCAGGGTGTACATGGCGCCGCCGGAAAGGGAATAATTGTCATAATTCCCCCGGATCAGCGTCTGCGGAAGAGTCTCGGGCGTGATGCCGGCCTCGCTTAAAGGCATATAGGTCTTCCTGCCCATAACGTCCATGCGGGCCACATCCATCCGGATCAGGTCATAGCAGAAGTCGTCGCTCAGCATGTCGGTGGTAGCGGCCAGATCCTCCGCGGAGGTGCGTATCAGTTTTAAATGGATCCCGCTTTCCGCCTCAAACATGGGCAGAAGCTTATCCAGCGCGTTGGTCGTAGGAGTGTCAAGCGTGAGCATGGTCAGCGTGCGGACAGCTTTCTTCGGGATCTGAGGCAGAGCCTGCGGGAAACCGCCGTCTTCCATGGTGATGACCGGCGGCATGGATTCTTTTTGGCGCGACCAGCGGATGATCTGATCCGCGATCCGCACGCCCATCTGGCTGAAATCCAGCCGGCAGGCAAGAAAATCCGCCGGCGCCAGACCGCCGGAATTGGAGAGCGTGATAATCTCCGGGCGTTCTTTCGCGTAGGAGATCCGCAGAGCGCTCAGAACGGCTTCGGCCCGGGAAAGGCTGCTGGTCACGATGGCGTCGAAACGGACGCCGGCCTGGACGATGTCGAAGGCGGTGTTGATGGCCAGGTTAAAGGTCGAGGTGAAATGTCGGATGGAGACAGCGCTGCCGTTTACGGCGTCTTCCAGACCTTTTATCAGCAGCTGATCGCGGGAAAAGGAGGGCGGCGTGGAGAACACGGCTACCTCCCTGCGGCCGCTGTCCAGGATATGGCGTCCGATGGCCGCGCCGATCTTCTCATAGTCAAAGCGGATGAACATATCGTTGGGCCGGACGGGTTCTCCGTCCCGGTCGATGTATATGACAGGGCATGGAAGATCCCTGTAGAGTTCTTCGCCGGAATTTCCGAGGCAGGAAACCGTCACTACGGCTGTCAGTCCCGACTGGGGAATGCGTTTCAGGATCGCTTCCTCGATACTGGCGATATCGTTGGTCGGATAGACGTTCACATCATAATCCGCCTTGAAAAGCGTGGTCTGAACCGCGTTGTACAGATCCAGATAGATATCCTCGCAGAGAGAGGGAAGGATCAGGGCGACCGTCCGCGTGATCCCCTGCTTCAGCAGCTGGGCCTGAATATTGGGCACATAACCCAGCTTTTTGGCGGCGTTCTCCACCAGACGGATCTTCTCAATACTGACTTTGCCGGTTTTGTTCAGAACGTTGGATACGGTGCCGTGGGAAACGCCCGCTTCCCTGGCGATGTCTTTGATCGTAGGCATAAAATACCTCCTGACTGATGCCCTGTCTTGTGGAAATCTGTCTATTATTAATAAGATAGCAGAAATCGGAAGGATTCGCAAGAGAAATTGGACAAATATTGGACAAAAAATCAAACAAAGATTTATACGATGAAATTTTCCAATATAATTAGAACGAACCAATTTCAAAAATAAGCACGGCTTTCGCGGATCACCGCAAATATTTGGAAATAAATACGGAACCAAACGGATATACATAAAATAATTCGAAAATTAAGTCATAAAATTCGAAAATTTATATTGACACGTACCAATCAATAGTATATAATCATGATCATAGGATATCCTGATCATGTAACTGAAGACAATGGGGAGGACGGCCGGCGCACATGCGGAACGGCCGAAGGGGAAGGAGAGTGAAAAGCTTTGTGAATCAACAGGCAGCTCAAAAAATCCGGAAGCGCGCGAAAACCTGGAAGCTGATGAAGAAAAACTGGCTTCTGTATATGTTTCTGCTTCCGGCGGCACTTTATATCGCCATATTTCATTACGGGCCCATGTACGGGCTGCAGATCGCGTTTCGCGACTATAAGGCGGTCAACGGAATATGGGGAAGCAAATGGGTAGGACTGAAGTGGATCACCACCTTCATGAATACGCCGCGGTTCTGGATGATCTTTAAGAATACGCTGAAGATCAGCCTGTATTCCCTGATCAGCTTTCCGTTCCCGATCATTCTGGCAGTGTTTTTGAACAATGTGCGGAATGTGCGCAGGAAGAAATTCGTCCAGACCGTTACTTACATGCCCCACTTTATCTCCACGGTGGTGCTGGTGGGCATGCTCTCGCTGTTTTTTTCACCGCGCAACGGCATTGTGAATATGCTTGTTGGACTGTTCGGTGGGCCGACCGACACGTATTTTATGGGACGGGCGGATTACTTTTCCCACATCTATGTCTGGTCCGGGATCTGGCAGAGCATGGGATGGGGTTCCATCATCTACGTGGCGGCGCTGACCGGCGTGGATCAGGAGCTGCATGACGCGGCCCAGGTGGACGGAGCCAATAAGCTCCAGCGGATCTGGCACATCGACATTCCGTCGATCCTGCCGACGATCATCATTATGCTGATCTTAAGGCTCGGACATATCATGGGCGTGGGCTATGAGAAGGTGTACCTGATGCAGAACTCGCTGAACATCACCTCATCGGAGGTGATCTCCAC
The DNA here is from genome assembly GCA_947626395.1 of uncultured Lachnospiraceae bacterium. GTDB lineage: Bacteria > Bacillota > Clostridia > Lachnospirales > Lachnospiraceae > UBA3402. The sequence goes on from CANQRU010000018.1 coordinate 45,072, forward strand.
CTACGTCTACAAGATGGGTCTGCAGAACCAGAAGTTCAGCTACTCGGCGGCCATCGGCCTGTTCAACAACGTGATCAATTTTATCGTGCTCATCATCGCCAATAAGACGGCGGACAAGGTGAGCGGTTCCAGTCTGTGGTAAGGAGGGCTGATCTATGCAGAGAATGATCCGAACCCGGGGACGATCGGCGAACAGAATCCGGCAGTCCTGGGACAACAGGCTGTTCGACGCGCTGGCAAACACATTTCTGATCCTGCTTACCATCGTTACGATCTATCCGCTGTGGTTTATCCTTGTGGCGTCGTTTACCGATTATAAGCTGATCAACGCCGGAACCCTGCTGCTGTACCCGAAGGGATTCCATTTGATGGGCTATGAGAAGGTATTTGCCGACTGGCGGATATGGTCGGGCTATATGAATACGCTGATCTATACGGTGGGAGGTACAGCTTTCGGAGCGATAGTGACGATCCTGGCCGGGTATGCTTTCTCGCGGAAGGATCTGCCGGGCAGCGGGATATTGATGAAGCTGTTCATCTTTACGATGTATTTCGGAGGCGGTCTGGTTCCGACCTATCTTATGGTCAAGAATCTGGGGCTTCTGGACACGCGGCTTCTGATGATCCTGCAGAGCAGCATTTCGGTACATAACATCATCGTGGTGCGGTCATTTATGAAAACCAATATACCCGATGAACTTCTGGACGCGGCGACCATCGACGGCTGCGGGAACGGAACGTTTTTCGTGTCGATCGTGATGCCGCTGTCGAAGGCGATCTTCGCGGTGATGATACTGTATATCGCGGTGAGCCACTGGAATTCATATTTCAATGCGCTGATCTATCTGACGGACAGGAATAAATACCCGCTGCAGGTATTTTTAAGAGAGATCCTGCTGCAGACGGCGCAGAACCATGAGATCGCTGAGGATGCTGAGGCTGTGCTGGAGATGCAGCAGATGGTGGCGACGATCCGGTACAGCGTAATTGTGGTATCGACGGCTCCGATCCTTTGCGTATATCCGTTTATTCAGAAGTATTTTGTGAAGGGAGTTATGATCGGCTCGGTAAAGGGCTGAACAGGGCGGCAGGTATTTCAGCGCGGAAGGCGCGTCACAGACGGCCTTTTACGCGTGTAAACGTAATTCAGAGAATAGGAGGGTTTATATGAGAAAACAGATATTGGCGGCTGCGCTGGCCGCGGGAATGACCGTATCATTGCTGGCGGGCTGCGGAGGCGGAAACCAGACACAGACGCAGACCACGACGGCTGCGACGACGGCCGCGACGACGGCCGCACAAACGACAGCGGCTCCCGCGCAGCAGGCGGCGGGCGAGGAGACGACCGCCGCGCAGGAGACAACGGATGGGATCCCTGTGGATTATTTCGCGGGGACTGTGCTGGAAATTTATACCAAACCGGCGGCAAGTAATGATATCGTGACGGATCCCAACCAGAAGGAGATCTATAAACTGGCGGAAGAAGCGACGGGAATCCATGTCAACTGGACGATGCTGACGTCGGAGGCATGGTCGGAGCAGGTGAATCTGAAACTGGCCAGCGGAGATATGCCGGACGCGTTCCTGTCGAGTATCGGCGATAGTAAGATCAGCGACAACATTGAACTGTTCTATGACCTCAGCGAGGAAGGGCTTCTGGAAACCTACGCCCCCAATTTCCTGACGACAGTCGAGGAGGTATATCCGGAGGGGCTGGAGTCGCTTCGGTGGCCGGACGGTTCCATCCGCGCGCTTCCTACGGGGCGGCCGGAGACGGAGTATTCGGAGAACACCTGGTTCCCGATGATCAACAAGCGGTGGCTTGAGAATGTAAACATGGAGATGCCTACCACGGCGGACGAGCTTTATGAGGTTCTCTGCGCGTTCCGCGATCAGGACGCCAACGGCAACGGAGACCCCAATGATGAGATTCCCTTCGGCTTCGCCAATAAGCACGGCCTCGCGCATATCCATAATTCCGCCAACTACTTCGGGATCGCCAACGCGAAGGACGGCGACTCCGGACATTACAAGATGGTGAAGAACGGCGTCGTGACGCCGACGGCGGACACAGAGGAGTGGCGCGCGTGGCTGGAATATATGCACAAGCTGATGGCGGACGGCCTTCTGGATGTGGAGGGCTTCTCCCAGTCCGGCGATGAGTGGACCGCGAAGGTGAACCAGGATCTTTACGGCGTGACCTATATGTTCAGCCCGACTCATCTGGGACTGGATTTCAATGAGTGGGAATTCTTGTGGATCCAGGGAATGGAAGGCGTAGAGCCGGTTCTGGACGGCAACAAATACTATGATACCACCGTGAAGACCGGTCTGACGATTTCCGCTGACAGCAAGAACGTGCCGGCGCTGCTTCACTGGTACAACTGGATGGCGAGTACCCGCCAGCTGAAGATGACCGCGTTCTTAGGTGAAAAGGGAATCCTCTGGGATGAGTACGAGGGCGAGATCTATCTGAGTGACGACTGGAAGAACAAGCCGGAGTTCGCCAATGAGACGGCCAGCACCCTGACCAATAACAGAGGCGCGGGCGGCACGAGCGTACTGCTCTCGCTGGATGATTATGCGTATGACGACAGAAATACACATCTGGTCAACGGCGTGCCGATGGTGCTGGAATTTAACCCGAAAGACTCGACGCAGAGCCGCTCAAAGCTGGTGAAGCAGACGCTGGATCTTCTGCAGGATGAGTACATTTTCCCGAGATTCCAGGATCCGGATGCCGTGAGCGAGAGAACGTTTATCGAGACGGACCTGATGCCGATGATCGACAATTACATTTCTACCAGCATTATGGACGGCATTACCGACGAGTCCTGGAACGCGTATCTGAAGGATCTGGAGACCTACGGCTACTATGACTGGATCGAGTGGTATCAGAAGAGTCTTGACGGAGAACTTTAAGCAGGTGTGAATATGAACGAGCTGAACGAATTATGCAGAAGTAAAGGCGTCCTGGTGGCGGCGCACATGGGACTTGGCGGGGCGAATATCCCGGCCAATACGATCCCTGCGTTTGAGCTGGCCGTCAGAAACGGCGCGTCAGTTCTGGAGATGGATCTGTTTAAGACGGCGGACGGGGAGCTGTTCATTTTCCATACGGGCAAGGAACGGCTCCGGCTCCGGCTGGAGGCCGATGTCAGGACTATGACCGCGCGGCAGGTGCGGGAGCTCCGGTTTATCAACGCGGACGGCGCGGCGACCCATTACGGCCTGGATGCCTTCGACGACGTGCTGGAGCATTTCCGGGGGCGATGCCTGATGAATCTGGACCGCTGCGGCGGCTTTCTGGAGGATGTGGCGCGCTGCGTAGATCGCCACGGGATGCGGGAGCAGATCCTTCTCAAGACGGATCCGTCGGAGGAACGGCTGGCGGAGGTGGAGGCGTTCGCGCCGGAATACATGTATCTGCCGGTCTATAAGGAGACGGATACGGCTACTGCGCGGATCCGCGGGAGGAATATCCATATGGTCGGGGCGGAACTGGTATTCGCGCGGGAGGATTCGCCGATCGCCCAACAGGAGTATATCGATTCGATGCGCCGGATGGGAATGGTGTTGTGGGTGAATACGCTGATCTACAATGAGAATGTGCCTCTGAGCGCCGGCCACAATGATGATGTCTCGCTCCTTAAGGACCCGGATGACGGATGGGGCTGGGCGGCCCGGAAGGGCTTCGGCATCATTCAGACCGACTGGACGGCCCAGTGCGCTGAGTGGCTTAAGCATCACGGGTTCAGCTATTAGGATGGGAGAGGCTTATATGAGGATGAGTTTTTCGGGTGTCGGCGCGGCGTACAGGCCTTCCTGGGGCAGCAACAGTGCGTTTTTCATGGCGGAGGACCAGCTTTACCTGATGGACTGCGGAGAAACGGTGTTCGGCCGTATGGCGGACCGGCCGGAACTTGCGCGGTGCGCGGCGGTGAATATATTGGTTACCCACCGCCACCCGGATCATATCGGCAGTCTGGGCTCGCTGGCTTCTTACTGCAGGTACGTGTTGGGCAAGCCGGTACTGGTGGCTTCGCCCGACGCGGGACTGCCGGTGATACTGGAGCTTATGGGGATCTGCAGGGAGGCGTATCAGTTTCGGACAGATTTTTCGGAGCCGTTTCCCGGCGGGATCAGGGTGACGCCGCTTAAGGTATGCCACGCTCCCGGGATGGACTGTTACGGCTATTATCTTTCCGACGGAAAGGAAACCGTTTTTTACAGCGGCGATTCCAATAAGATGCCGGAACAGGTGATCGAGGGGCTGAAGGCGGGTACATTGGCCCATGTCTATCAGGAGACCACCTATGAGAAGAAGGAAAATCCCGAGCACTGTTCTTTGAAACAGCTGTGCGAGTGTATTCCCGGCGGACTGCGCGGCCGCATCACCTGCATGCATTTTGGAGAGGAATTCCGGGAGGCGGTGGAGAAGAATGGTTTCTGCGCGGCCCGGGTATGCGAACTGTGAACATTGCGAAGATCTGTAAAGAAACCGGGTGAATAAACAAAACTTCGGCTGCCGGTATTTGTCGAAAGCTGCGAATCGATGGAGGTGATTCGCAGCTTTTTTGGTGTAAAAAAGTTTGAATACGCGGCGGAGGAAGAATGAGGCTCCCTTATTTTTGGGGACTGGAAAAATCCGGCGGTAAGCGCTATGATAGAATCATCACCGGATGCCGGATTGGTATTTGACCGGCAGGGCGGAAGAAAGGAAGAAGAAAGCGATGCATGAAGAATATAAGATCTGGGCGCGGGACGTTCTGGCGCGCATTGAGAAAAAGATGGAGAAGGTGAGCGTCCGCTCGGCGGACAAGATCCCCTACACGACGAAGGACGGCGTTCACGACGACTGGTCGGGGGACGACAGGATTGGCTGGTGGACCAACGGCTTCTGGGGCGGCATGATGTGGCAGATGTACGAGCTGACCGGGCAGGAGCATTATAAAGCGGTGGCGGAAAGCGTGGAGCGGAAGCTGGACCGGGTGCTGATGGATGCGCAGTCCATGGATCATGACAGCGGATTTAAATGGCTGCCCACGTCGGTGAACAACTACCGGCTGACCGGGAACCCGGCGTCGAGGAACCGGGCGCTTCTGGCGGCCAATAACCTGGCGGGGCGTTTTAACCACGCGGGGCAGTTTATCCGGGCGTGGAACGACTGGGGCGACAATGGCCCGGACCGCCGCGGCTGGGCGATCATCGACTGTATGATGAACCTGCCGCTTCTGTATTGGGCAAGCGAAGAGACGAAGGATCCGCGGTTCGCCCAGACGGCCATGCGGCACGCGGACACAGCGGCGCGGTGCTTCGTGCGGGAGGACGGCTCCGTGAACCATATCGTGGAATTTGATGTGGACAGCGGTGAAATGGTGCGAAGCTACGGCGGCCAGGGATACGGGGACGGTTCGTCCTGGACCCGCGGGCAGGCATGGGGGCTTTACGGATTCGCGCAGAGCTTCCGGCATACGGGGAAGCGGGAGTATCTGGATACGGCCGTGCGGATTGCGGATTATTTCATCGCGCATATTCCGGAAAGCGGCCTGATCCCGGTGGACTTCTGCCAGCCGGAGGAGCCGGCGTGGGAGGATTCGACGGCGGCGGCGATCGCGGCGAGCGGACTTCTGGAGATCTGGCAGCTGCTTGAGGAGAAGAGAGCGCATGGAGCCGGCAGTATGGAATCCGGCCGGAAGTATCTGGAAGCCGCGGTCGGCCTCCTGCGCACTCTGGCTGACAGGCGGGTGAACTGGGACGATGCGGCGGACAACCTGCTGGAGAAATGCACTGCGGCCTACCACGATAGAGACCACGAATTCTCCATCATTTACGGGGATTATTATCTGATCGAGGCGCTGATGAAGCTGGCGCTGTGAAATATTTCAGTTCGCTGGGATAGCGCCTGGCTGCGGCCGGAACCGTTACCATTTCGTTAATTTTTTGTGAACAACCTTCTTATTCAGTTGAATAAAACTGCGGTTGGTGGTAGAATATCTAAGATTATACCTAAACACGCAGTTTTATTACGTTAACAGACAGAAGCGGCGGCCGCCCTGAGAGGCCGCTTTCTGACGCGGCGGATGCCGTCTCAGGAAGACGTTTCGCCTCGATGACGGCTGACCGGGCGATAAGCCGTCAGGGAGTCGGAGCAGGCAGGGCAGATGGTCTGATGCGGCGAAAGCAATTGCTTCTGTAAAAATCTAGCAGGAGAGTGACAGATGAATCTTGTAGAGAAGATTTTCGGTACCCACAGCGAGCGGGAACTGAAGCTGATATATCCCATCGTGGACAAGATCGTGGCTATGCGGCCGGAGATGATGGCCCTTAGCGATGAGGAACTGAGAGGCAAGACGAAGATATTCAAGGAGCGTCTGGCGGCGGGGGAGACCCTGGATCAGATCCTGCCGGAAGCCTTCGCAGCTGTGCGCGAGGCGGCCCGCAGGACCCTTAACATGGAACATTTCCCGGTACAGCTGATCGGTGGCATCGTACTTCATCAGGGGCGTATCGCGGAGATGAAGACCGGTGAAGGAAAGACCCTGGTGTCTACCTGCCCGGCGTATCTGAACGCGCTGGCGGGTAAGGGCGTCCATATCGTGACGGTCAACGACTATCTGGCCAAGCGTGACGCCGAGTGGATGGGCCGCATTCATGAATTCCTGGGCCTGAGCGTGGGCGTGGTGCTTAACTCCATGACCCCGGAGGAGAGGAAGAAGGCCTATAACTGTGACATCACCTATGTGACGAACAATGAGCTGGGCTTCGATTATCTTCGTGACAATATGGTCGTTTACAAAGAGCAGATGGTGCTGCGGGAGCTCGACTACGCGATCATCGACGAGGTGGACTCGGTGCTGATCGACGAGGCCCGGACGCCGCTTATCATTTCCGGACAGAGCGGCAAGTCCACGAAGCTCTATGAGGTCTGCGATATCCTGGCCAGACAGCTGCAGCGCGGCGAGGCGTCCGGCGAGTTCACGAAGATGAACGCGATCATGGGCGAGGACATTGAGGAGACCGGCGATTTCGTGGTCAATGAGAAGGATAAGGTGGTGAACCTGACCGAGGAAGGCGTGAAGAAGGTGGAGGAATTCTTCCACATCGAGAACCTGGCCGACCCGGAGAATCTGGAGATCCAGCACAATATCATCCTGGCGCTGCGCGCCAACAACCTGATGCACCGCGACAAGGACTATGTGGTCAAGGACGACGAGGTTCTGATCGTGGATGAATTTACGGGCCGTATCATGCCGGGCCGCCGTTATTCCGACGGTCTCCATCAGGCGATCGAGGCCAAGGAGCATGTGAATGTGCGCCGCGAGAGCAAGACCCTGGCGACGATCACGTTCCAGAATTTCTTTAATAAATTCCGCAAGAAGGCCGGCATGACCGGTACGGCGCTGACGGAGGAGAAGGAGTTCCGCAATACTTACGGCATGGACGCTATCGAGATCCCGACCAACAAGCCGGTGATCCGCGTGGACCACAACGACGCGGTCTATAAGACGAAGAAAGAGAAATTTAAGGCCGTCGTGGACGAGGTGGAGGAGGCCCACTCCAAGGGGCAGCCGGTGCTGGTAGGCACCATCACCATCGAGACGTCGGAGATGCTGAGCAAGATGCTGAACCGCAGGGGCATTCCGCATAAAGTTCTGAACGCCAAGTTCCATGAACTGGAGGCGGAGATCGTGGCCGACGCCGGACTTCACGGCGCGGTGACCATCGCCACCAACATGGCCGGCCGTGGTACGGATATTAAGCTGGACGAGGAATCCAGGGCGGCGGGCGGTCTGCGGGTCATCGGAACGGAGCGTCACGAGGCGCGGCGTATCGATAACCAGCTGCGCGGCCGTTCCGGACGTCAGGGAGACCCGGGCGAATCCAGGTTCTACATTTCCCTGGAGGACGATCTGATGCGGCTGTTCGGTTCCGAACGGCTTATGGATATGTTTAACGCCATGGGCGTGCCGGAGGGCGAGCAGATCGAGCATAAGATGCTGTCCAGCGCCATCGAGAAGGCCCAGAAGAAGATCGAGAACAACAACTACGGCATCCGTGAGAACCTGCTCAAGTACGACGAGGTCATGAATGAGCAGCGCGAGGTCATTTACGCGGAGCGCCGCCGGGTGCTGGACGGCGACAATATGCGCGACGTGATCCTGAAGATGATCACGGATATCGTGGAGCATGTGGCGGATATGACGATGTCCGACGACGCGGCGCCGGAGAACTGGGATCTGAATGAACTGAATTCCCTGCTGCTGCCGATCATTCCGCTGCCGCCTGTGGTGCTGAGCGATGAGCAGAAGGAGCGGATAAAGAAGAAGGAACTGGTGCATCAGCTAAAGGAAGCGGCCATCAAGCTGTATGAGGCGAAGGAGGCTGAGTTCCCGGACGCGGAGCAGATCCGTGAGATCGAGCGCGTGATCCTTCTGAAGGTCATTGATAATAAATGGATGTCCCATATCGACGATATGGATCAGCTGCGGCAGGGCATTGGACTGCAGGCTTACGGGCAGAAGGATCCGCTTGTCGAGTATAAGATGAGCGCTTATGAGATGTTCGACGGCATGACGGCGGCGGTGAAGGAGGATACGGTTCGGATCCTGTTCCATATCCGGGTTGAGCAGAAGGTGGAGAGAGAGCCGGCGGCGAAGGTGACGGGAACCAACCGCGACGACTCGGTGGCGAAGGCGCCGGTGCGCAAGGAAGTGAAGAAGATCTATCCGAACGATCCTTGTCCGTGCGGGAGCGGGAAGAAGTTTAAGCAGTGTCATGGGCGGAAGCCGGTTTGAGAATAAAGTTGCGGGAGGTCCGCGCAGAAACCTGCTCCTTCTCAGGTTCAGGTTTGCTCGCGGGAAAATCCTAAGTTCACAGGAATTTGCTAAGGACAGGTGCGAAAAATGGAACCAGCCTGGGTGCATCTGAGAGGGTACTTTACTGGTCCTTCCATTTTTCGCACCAACGCAAATTCCGGTTCACTAAGGATTTTCGGCCGCTCACAAAATTCACCTGATAAGGAGCAGGTTTCTGCGCTGGGTTTTCGCGGGGCTGTGATATATGTTTTAGGGGCTTTCTCCCATGGGAGGATTTAGGTAACTATAGGGTTTGGCACAGTATAGAAAGAAGGTGACACAATGGTTGAGCTTGACCAGTTCAAGTATACTTTATCGACGTTTCAGAAACCATTAGTGGAAGTGAGGGATTCACTTTGACCTGGATAACAAGGTCAGACGAATCGCGGAATTAGACCGTTCGATGGAGGAACCGGGGTTCTGGGACGATCCGGAGCGGTCCACGAAATTGATGAAGGAAGCCAAGAACCTGAAGGATACGGTGGAGGGTTTCCATAAGCTGGAGCAGCAGTATGAGGATATCGAAGTCCTGATCGAGATGGGGAACGAGGAGAATGATCCGGATGTGATCCCGGAGATCCGGCAGATGCTTGACGAGTTTACGGCGGAGCTGGAGGATCTGCGGATCAGCACCCTGCTGTCGGGACAGTATGACAATAATAACGCGATCCTGCGGCTGAACGCGGGGGCGGGCGGGACGGAGTCCTGCGACTGGTGCAGCATGCTGTATCGGATGTACTGCCGGTGGGCGGACAAGAAGGGCTTTACGACGGAGCTTCTGGACTATCTGGACGGCGAGGAAGCGGGCATCAAGTCGGTGACGATCCAGATCAACGGCGTGAACGCCTACGGGTATCTGAAATCGGAGCACGGCGTGCACCGGCTGGTGCGCATTTCTCCGTTCAACGCGGCGGGCAAGCGGCAGACTTCCTTTGTGTCCTGCGACGTGATGCCGGATATCGAGGAGGATCTGGATGTGGATATCAATCCGGACGACCTGCGGATCGACACCTACCGGTCCAGCGGCGCCGGCGGCCAGCATATCAATAAGACTTCTTCGGCGGTGCGTATCACCCACATCCCCACGGGCGTGGTGGTGCAGTGCCAGAACGAGCGGTCCCAGTTCCAGAACAAGGATAAGGCCATGCAGATGCTGAAGGCCAAGCTGTTTATTTTAAAGCAGCAGGAGAATGCGGCGAACCTCTCCGACATCCGCGGCGATGTGGCGGATATCGCGTGGGGCAGCCAGATCCGCTCCTATGTGCTGCAGCCGTACACGATGGTGAAGGACCATCGGACCAACGAGGAGAGCGGCAATGTGAACGCGGTTCTGGACGGCGGCCTGGATCCGTTCATCAGCGCTTATCTGCGGTGGATCCGGCTGGGCGGCGAGAAGAAATAAAACGATCCGGCGGCGGGAAAGCGGCGAGAGGAATATCGCGCAGCTTGCCTGCCGCCGATTTTGGCAGTTATTGTAAATGCAGTGTATGAACAAAAATGAATCGGAAACAGAAAAAGAGACGGAGGATCAGAAAGGCAGGAGATCACTATGGGCAAATGGCAGAGGCATTTATATCAGCCGGTACTCCCTCTGGGAGAGGACGGCCGGCGGGTAACCGGAAGCGAGGCGCATATCGCGCTTTCCCGGAAGGCGGCCGGGGAAGGAATGGTACTTTTGAAAAATGAGAAGGACTGCCTCCCGCTTGCCGCGGGCGCGAGGGTGGCGCTGTTCGGCAAAGGGACGATCGATTATGTGAAAGGCGGGGGCGGAAGCGGCGATGTGACGGTCGCCTATGTGCGCAATCTGTACGAAGGCATGAAGCAGATGGAAAGCCGGGGAAAGGTGGAACTGTTCCACGAGCTTCCGCTGTTCTATGAAAAGGAGATCGCCGCCCAGTATGCGGCGGGGGCGGTTCCCGGCATGACGAAGGAACCGGTTCTGCCGGAGGAACTGCTTGAGCGGGCGAAAGAGGCGGCGGATGTCGCGGTCGTGACCTTCTGCCGGTTCTCGGGAGAAGGTTGGGACCGGGTCAGCGCTGACGGGGCCGCGCAGGGACAGAAGACGGAGGAGAACCAGGTTCTGCGTATGGGAAAGGATATCTTCGAGCGGGGCGATTTCTACCTGACGAAGGCGGAGGAAGCGCTGCTTAAGGCGGTCTGCGGCCGCTTCGCCCGGGTGATCGTGGTGATGAACGTGGGCGGAATGGTGGACAGCAGCTGGTTTAAGGACAACGACCGGATCGGCGCGGTGCTGATGGCGTGGCAGGGCGGTATGGAAGGCGGCCTGGCCGCCGCGGAGATTCTGTGCGGGGATGTGAATCCGTCCGGACGGCTGGCGGATACATTTGCGGCGTCGCTGGAAGACTATCCGTCGACTGCAGGCTTCCATGAATCGGATGACTATGTGGATTATACCGAGGATATTTATGTGGGATATCGGTATTTTGAAACGATTCCGGGGGCTGCGGGGAAGGTCAATTATCCGTTCGGGTTCGGACTTTCGTATACTGATTTTGATATCAGCGTTAAGAGCGGAGCGAAGCAGGGAGACGAGATCGTCTTCGACGTGCAGGTGAAAAATACGGGCGGCCGCGCGGGAAAGGAAGTCGTGCAGGTCTATTTCGGCGCGCCGCAGGGGAAGCTGGGGAAACCGGCCAGGGTTCTTGCGGCGTTCCGGAAGACGAAGCTGCTGGAACCGGGGGAGACAGTGAGCCTCCGGCTGGCATTTCCGGTCGCGTCCATGGCTTCTTACGATGACACGGGGAAGGTGTGCGCCAGCGCGTATGTCCTGGAGCCGGGAGAATATGCCTTCTATATCGGCGGAAATGTGCGCGACGCGGTGAGGGCGGAGTTCGTGTACCGGCAGGAAAATGTCCAGGTGACGGAGCAGCTGACTTCGCAGGCGGCGCCTCACAGGCTTTCCAGACGGCTTCTGGCCAGCGGGGAGTATGAGAATCTGGCGGTGGACGAGGCGGGAACAGGAATGGCTGAGGCCGCCAGCGGGGAAAATACTGAAGCAGCCGGACAGGCGGCAGGACAGCCGTGCTGCGGGAACGCGGAGCCGGAGAAAACGGCGCCGACGGCCCTTCCGCCCCAGGATCCGGCGGAACTGGAAGGCGTGCGGCCCGCTGTAAGGGGAATCGAGCGGACCCGCCGTGACCGGATCGGGGACAGGCCCCAGCTTCTGGATGTGGCGGAAAACCGGATGACGCTGGATGATTTTGTGGAGCAGCTAAGCGACGACGACCGGATCCATCTTCTGGGCGGTCAGCCCAATACCGGTGTGGCCAATACCTTCGGCATGGGCAATCTTCCGGAGTACGGCGTGCCGAATGTGATGACGGCGGACGGGCCTGCGGGTCTGCGCATCTGGAAGACCTGCGGGATTTTCACGACCGCATTTCCGTGCGCGACTTTGCTGGCGTGCACCTGGGACCCGGAGCTGGCGGAGCAGGTGGGAGCCGCGGCGGCGGACGAGCTGAAGGAGAACAACCTGGGACTCTGGCTGGCGCCGGCGGTGAATATCCACCGCAGTCCTCTGTGCGGCCGGAATTTCGAGTACTATTCCGAGGATCCGCTGCTGGCCGGAAAGGTAGCCGCGGCGATGGTGCGGGGCATCCAGTCGAAGAAGATCGGCGCCTGCGCGAAGCATTTCGCCTGCAATAACAAAGAGACGAACCGCAAGGACAGCGATTCCCGCGTATCCGAGCGGGCGCTGCGGGAGATCTACCTGAAGGCGTTCGAGATCATTGTGAAGGAATCGCAGCCATACATGATCATGACCTCCTATAATCTGATCAACGGCGTGCAGGCGTCCGAGAATAAGGACCTGCTGACCGGCGTCCTGCGGGGCGAGTGGGGCTATACCGGTCTTGTGACCACGGACTGGTGGACCCACGGCGAACATTACCGGGAGATCAAGGCCGGCAACGACGTGAAAATGGGAACCGGCTACCCGGAGAGAGTGAAGGAAGCCCTGGAGAAGGGACTGATCAGCCGGGAAGAGATCACGGCCTGCGCCCGGCGCGTGCTGGAGATGATCCTCAAGATGGAATAATCCCGGCAGAGATCGTTCCCGCCGCCGGTTCGCGCCCGAAAAAAACAGTTGCATATCCCGGACAAATATGCTACTATCTTTCCCATGGACACAAATGTGCTTGCCAGACGAACAGAGGGAGGACTGCATGGGAGAGAGCAACAAGTACTATGTGGTGACGAAGAAGGCGGTGCCGGAGGTTCTTCTGAAAGTGGTGGAGGCCAAGCGGCTTCTGGAATCCCAGAAGGTGCTGACGGTGCAGGAAGCCACGGACGCCGTGGGCATCAGCCGCAGTTCATTTTACAAGTACAAAGACGACATTTTGCCGTTCTATGATAATGCGAAAGGGAAGACAGTGACCTTTGTGACCATCATGGATGACGAGCGGGGGCTGCTGTCTGATCTTTTGCGCATCGTGGCGGTCTATAAGGCCAATATCCTGACGATTCACCAGAGTATTCCGGTGAACGGCGTGGCGACGCTGACGCTGAGCGTGGAGGTGCGGTCCGATACCGGCGACATTTCCGCTATGGTGGAGGAGATGGAGGCTATGGCGGGCATTCATTCGGTGAAAATAATCGCGCGGGAATGAGGCAGAATCCGGTTCAGCGTGGATGAGTGCTGAGTCTGCAGGGAAATAATCTGAAAATCCGAGAAATCATTTTGATCGGCAGAGAGATGTATCCGAGAAGTTGAATACGGTGCAGAATATCTGTCCACAGGTGTGGGCGGGAGAACGCCGCAGATGTGAGCAGGAAAGACGAAGAAAATATACAGCCAGGGAGTGAATGATATGGTATATGCAGCGATCATGGGATACGGAACCATCGGTTCCGGCGTATTTGAGGTTCTGACGGCTAACCGGGCGCAGGTGGCGGCCGCGGCCGGACAGGAGATCGAGGTGAAATATGTGCTGGATCTGCGGGATTTCCCGGGGAGTCCGGCTGAGGATAAGATCGTCCACGACTTCTCGGTGATCGTAAATGACCCCGAAGTGAAGCTGGTGGTGGAGACCATGGGCGGCTTAAAGCCGGCCTATCCGTTCGTGAAGGCGTGCCTGGAGGCGGGCAAGCATGTGGCTACCTCCAATAAGGCGCTGGTGGCAGCATACGGCACCGAGCTTCTGGAGATCGCCCGGGAAAAACATGTGAATTTCCAGTTCGAGGGAAGCGCGGGCGGCGGGATCCCGATCATCCGCACACTGTACCGCTGCCTGGGCGGCGAGAAGATCTCGGAGATCACCGGGATCTTAAACGGCACGACCAATTACATTTTGACGAAAATGGACCGGGAGGGCATGTCTTTCGAGCAGGCCCTTAGGCAGGCCCAGGAGCTGGGATACGCGGAGAAGGATCCGACGGCGGATGTGGAAGGCCACGATACCTGCCGCAAAATTGCGATCCTGACGGCCATGGCCTCCGGCAAAGAAGTGGATTACGAGGATATTTACACGGAAGGCATCACGAAGATCCACGCGGCGGATCTGAAATACGCCGCGGCCATGGAGAAGTCTATCCGTCTGCTGGGTTCCGCCCAGATGGCCGGGGACGCGGTCTCCGCCTGGGTGGCCCCGGTGATGGTGGGGTGGGAGAATCCGCTTTCCGGCGTGAACGATGTATTTAACGGTATTCTGGTCCGCAGCAATATGCTGGGCGTCAGCATGTATTACGGCAGCGGCGCCGGGAAACTGCAGACGGCCAGCGCCGTGGTGGCGGACCTGATCGAGGAGACGGTCCATCTGAATGAAAATGTGCCGATGGGCTGGAGCAGCGAGAAACTCTCCATCATGCCGGTGTCCGACGTGCGCTGGGCGTATTTCCTGCGGATCGGCGGGACCTACGACGCGGTGAAGGATCTGCTGGCGGAGCATCTGGGCGAGTGCCGCGTGGTGAAGCTGGCGGAGCTCGGCGGAGAGGAATTCGGGCTAATGACCGGCGTCATGAGCGACGGGCTGATGGACGCCTCCCTGGCGGCGCTGGTTCCGGCGCTTGAGACGGCCGGGAGCGGACTCAGACAGAAGATCCGGGTGGAGGCGTAGATAGAGCAGAAGCTGCAGGCGAAGCGGCGCAGACGGCGGGACGGCTGTTCGTAAGGCGGCCCAGACAGCTTAGGTGGCCGTTCGAACGGTGACGCAGACAGCCTGGGGGCGTCCAAACAGTGACGCAGACTTTGCGGAGACGCCTGAGCGGCGGCCCGGAAGCCCGGAGAGCGGAAGTTGTCCGTGTGGCCGGACAGGCGGACGAGCGTTTGTACGGAGATACTGGGACAGAAAGCAGTCTATGGCGTGTGGTGATGTGCGGATCAGATCGCACAAGTGTACATGCGCTGCGGCAGAGAGGCTCTGAGTTATGAGACGGTACGGGAGAATCATGTGAAAATGATCGAGACGATTAAGATTTTGTGGCAGATGCTGATCGGGCAGGGAATTCCCTGCCCTTTTAAGTTCCTGACGGGGCTTTACTGTCCCGGGTGCGGCGGAACCCGTGCGGTCTGGCTTCTGCTGACCGGGCATATTCTCCTGAGCATCCAGTATCATCCGCTGGTATTTTACACGGCGTTTATGACGGCGGTGGAACTGATCGGATACTGGCTTGCGAAAAAACTGAGGCGGCCCGGACTTTACCTGGGGCGCTACGGCCTTGTGGTGTCTGTCGGAGTCGCCATCGTACTGGTCAACTGGATCTTTAAAAATTATATGCTGGTGGCGTGGGGCGTGGATCTGCTGCCGCCGCTGTGAAACAGGTCTTACCGGTAATCGTCGTAGATCGATTCATAAATGGAATCAAGATCTTCTCCGCCGTAGATCGATTCGTAGAGCGACTCGTACTCATCGAAAATATCCTGAAACTCCGGGCTGTTAAAGAACTCCTGATACTGCGGGCTGCGGACAAGGCCGATCATGATCGTCATCAGGATGCTTAACAGGATGGCGAAGATCGACATGATCAGTCCCGCGATCGCATAACCCTGAAGAGGTTTGCCGCGCTTGGACAGGATCATCAGTACGATGGAAGTCACAGCCAGCGGAAACTGGATCAATGGGCTGCAGCAGCAGGTGATCAGGGCCAGAAGGCCGGTGATCATGGACGCCAGAGCCAGAGGATTGTTCTCCTTCGGGGGAGCCTGCTGGTATGGCGGCTGCTGATATGGATTCTGCTGGTATGGGCCCTGCTGTGGATTGTTTTGCTGCCAGTAATTCTGCGGCTGTCCGTTCTGTTGCTGGCTGCCGGGCTGATTCCAGTAATTCTGCGGCTGCCCGTTCGGAGTCGGCTGCGGGCCGTTTTGCGGCTGGCTGCTGCTTTGCGGATACAGGCTGCCGGGCTGCTGTCCGCCGTTCTGCGGGGCCGGTTTACCGCACTCGCTGCAGAATTTGCCGGTATTCACAGTGCCGCAGGAACAGATCCAGCTTCCGGACGGCGGCGTAATGCCGCCCTGCTGCCAGCCGGTATTCTGCGGATACGGATTGTCTGTCTGTTGTCCGTTGTTCTGCGGATAAGGATTGGTATTCTGCTGCCAGCCGCCCTGCGGCTGTGCTCCGGCAGTCTCGTCATTTGGTTTATGCCAGCCGTCCCCGGTGGGAACCGGAATTTCTTCATAATCATTTTTCTCTTTATATTCGTCCATTTTTAATCCTCCGATTGCAAGTTCATCCTATCACAAAACTCCACCTATGTCCAGACGGAGCGGATAATATTGGTTTTATTATACTCTTTTTGATTGGTTTTTCAACTGTGCTGAATCGAATAAAGTTAAAAACGTCCCTTCACCCAGCGCGGAATCTGTCTGCATACTGGCTGAAGGGACGTCGGAGCCTTAGCGTATTAACCCAGGGCCATGGCCTTTTTGATTTGTCTCACATCATATTCTAAAGTAGTGACTCTGAGTTGCAGCTGTTCTTTTTCATTATTGATCTTAATAGCCTCATCCAGTTTCCGTGACAGATCCAGATGGCCTTCGGCGATAATACGGATATTCTTATTAAGTACATTCTCCATATAAAACTGAGTTTCGTGTGTAGTAGTCTTGAGCTGAACAATGTCAGCCTTGACTTCGACCATGTCGGACTTGAGCTCTGCGACATCAGTCTTAAGGCCTGCGACGTCAGCCTTGACTTCGACCATGTCGGACTTGAGCTCTGCGACGTCAGTCTTAAGCTCTGCGACATCAGCCTTAAGGCCTGCGACGTCAGCCTTGACTTCGACCATGTCGGACTTGAGCTCTGCGACGTCAGTCTTAAGCTGGGTGACGTCAGTCTTAAGCTCTGCGACGTCGGCTTTGACTTCGACCATGTCGGACTTGAGCTCTGCGACGTCAGCCTTGACTTCGACCATGTCGGACTTGAGCTCTGCGACGTCAGTCTTAAGCTGGGCGACATCAGTCTTAAGGCCTGCGACGTCAGCCTTGACTTCGACCATGTCGGACTTGAGCTCTGCGACATCAGTCTTAAGCTGGGCGACATCAGTCTTAAGGCCTGCGACGTCAGCCTTGACTTCGACCATGTCGGACTTGAGCCC
>CANQRU010000019.1 GCA_947626395.1 uncultured Lachnospiraceae bacterium
TGGCTCCAGGGCGCCGGGATCATGGCCATGACCGCCAGCGGCAGATCCATTCCGCTCATCATCATGAACTCCAGGGCGTTGTCCAGCATAGCCGAATCAGACCCCTCTTGGTTGATGATGGGCAGGACCTTGTGCATCTCGGATTTGAAATACTCGGTCTCCATGGTCTCTTCGCGGGCCAGCATCTTGTCCACGTTGCCGCGGATCGTGTTGATCTCGCCGTTATGGACGATGATCCGGTTGGGATGGGCGCGCATCCAGCTGGGATTCGTGTTGGTGCTGAACCGGGAATGGACCATGGCCATGGCCGCCTCGTAATCCTTATCCTGCAGATCCGGGAAGAAGCGGCGCAGCTCCTTCACCAGAAACATTCCCTTATAGACAATGGTCCGGCTGCTTAGAGACACCACATAGGTATTGTCGTTGCTCTGCTCGAAGACGCGGCGGACCACATAGAGACGGCGGTCGAAGGGCAGGCCCTTTTCCAGTTCCGCCGGTTTCTTCACAAAGCCCTGGACGATGCACGGCATCTTCTCCACGGCCCTGGCGCCGATCAGCTCCGGATGGATGGGCACCTCACGCCATCCCAGGAACTTGAGGCCCTCCTTCTTCACGATGATCTCGAACATCTTCATGGCCTGATTGCGGGCCAGCATATCCTGGGGGAAGAAAAACATCCCGATGCCGTACTCCCTCTCCTCGCCCAGCTCGAAGCCCAGAGGCTTTGTCACCTTCTTAAAAAACTTATGGGAGATCTGCAGCATGATCCCCACGCCGTCGCCGGTCTTGCCCTCGGCGTCGCGGCCGGCCCTGTGCTCCAGATTCTCCACGATATGGAGCGCCTGCTCCACGGTCTGGCGGGATTTTACGCCCTTCACGTTCACCACGGCGCCGATGCCGCAGTTATCGTGCTCGAATCGGGGATCGTAGAGTCCCGGCAGCTTCTCCTCTCGCACACTCATTTTCCATCTTCCTCCTTATATGATCTTATTGTCATATCTCTGCCTCATTCCGCCATACTGCGCAGGATGTTTTACCTCCCAAACATGATTTCTGAAGATAATAGATCCGCGCATAGCGGTCTGCATTCCGGGCAGCGCCACTCTATGCTGCAGGCACGCTGAACCATGCAAAACTTTGTTTCCCCGCAATGTGCAATTCACTGTGAAATAAATTCCCTGTGAAATAAAAAATGCTGCCCATGCTTTCCGGAGAGACTCCTCCCGCACAAACAGCCCTCTTTGGCCATGCCTTGATGCATTCAGTTAATCCGCTGATGATGATACTACTTTTTTTCGTTTTTGTAAAGTCTTTTTTTAATGTAAATTTTCAGATTATTTCATTTCTTGGAATGTTCTGTTGATTTGTCTGCCTATTTGAGCGTATAATCCAAATTTACATTCTATTTCCACTAAAATTAATTACTGAATCCATACGCCGTCTGCATCGACATAATATCCGTCCGGCGTCACAGTATCGGTCAGCATATATCCATCATCTCCCATATAGTACCAGAGCTCGGATTCCGGAGACTGGTACCAGGCATTTTGCAGAAATGTACCGTCTTCCAGTATAACCTTCCATCTCCCACAGTCAAAATACCATTCGCCGGTGTCTGAGTTCTCCGAAGCATTCACGCTGAATGAATCAACGATTTCCTGCGTCATCTTACTGTAAACCACGACCTGCACTTCCCCGGTTTCGGCTGTATAATCTTCCCCATCAATGATCAGAGCATTCGAAAATGTCCCGTCATTCTGCTGTGTTTTCTTTAATAATACATCATGCGGGTCAAGAGCAATATAACAGCCGCATCCATTATCCTCCGGCGCACGAAGAGTCCCGCTTCCGGCGTCAATGCACCAGAGACCGGATGTGACCGGCTGCGATACCTTTAACTCGTTCCAAAGGCCCGCAAGCATTTCTGCCGCCCTGCCTTCAGGACGTTCTGCCGAGATCAGAAGCACATAATCCGAATCGGCCAGCCGGAGAAGTTTCTCGTTCTGGTCAGACGGTGTTTCCTTCAGTTCCTGATTCGCTGTCTGCGCGGAAATATAGCGCGCATTTCTCTCCCATGTAGCATATTCCTCATCCCCGCGCCGGTCCGGTATTCCGTAATCCTTCGAGATAACGTCTCCAAGCGCGGAGGTAAACTTCGCGTTTCCTTTGTAATTCATATGCCCTGTATCTGCCATATCCGCTTTAAAATCAAGTCCAAGCTCATCGTATTTCAGATTGTAGTTTATAAAACCGGCTCCATATTCAGCAGCTATGTCTCCCACAGTATTGTAGCAGGCCTGCACTCTTTCCGAAATCTCCGCATAAGGGGCCACAATAAGCAATACGGGAATCTTCTGCTCGTTGGCAAGCTTCAAAAACATGCGAAGATACTGCTCCGTCTTTTCAGCCAGAGGGATTCGTTCCGTTACGGAAGAGACGTCCGGTTTCCCGCATTTCTGCGTTTGCATATTGTTTCCGAAGCCCTTCCAGTCTTTATAATAAACATCGCCCAGATCCTGAAAAAAATCCTCCCGGGACAGCTCCCCATATCTGTTATGATACTGAATGTATGGCAGGAGAAACTCCGCCCATCTGTCAGGAGGCGCGCTGACCTTAATCGCGTCGATCCTGTCCCTCGACCATTTCATTCCAAAAGTATTCTTTATAATGCGGGAATCGTCAGTATATTCCTCAGTCATAAACAGCATATACGCTTCCAGAACGATCAGCTTCGGCTTCTGGGTCTTCAGCGCCTCCTTCAGATAATAATACGTATTCCACATGGGCTGCCTGGAACCGCCCAGAACATAGGACGCCATTCCATATTCATCCCACAGGATCCCTGTATTAATATTCTCAAAGGCATGGCTGCTTCCCAGCACCAGCACATCTACGGTATCCTCTTCAAGCTGATAAAATTTTGTCAGCGAATAGATCCCATCTCCATATTTTAAAGACAGAGTCCGGTTCGTATACCACAGCGCTCCCGTCAGAAGCAGGATGAAACATAGTATTCTTAAACCCCACCGCTTCATGATTCCCTCCGGTTAAAACTGAAAATAAATAAACTGCTGCGGATCAAACTGAGGTCCATACACGCCAAACACAAAAACCGCAACGATCAGCATGATCACCACCAGCCATTCAAACCACAGATTCTGGCTCATAAGAAATTGATCCAGCGTCTCTTTTTTCCTATAACGGATCCGGTCTGCCAGGAACAGAACGACTGTCGCAATGATCAGAATATTCATCTTCGCCGCCCCCAGCCCCAGCTCAAGAAGTCCTCCGTTAACAAGCAGCCACGGCGTCGGCTTAAAGAGGATCCTTTTAAGGATCATCAAAGCATCCATCACCGAATCCGCGCGGAAAAAGATCCAGGCAATATCCACAAGAACAAATGTAATAACGACTCTAAGCAGCTTCCAGCTGAAGCATTCGCGGTTGACCTTAAGCCTCTGCCACAGGCTTTCCCTCCAGGATCTCGTCAGATCCGAAACTGCCTGGTACACGCCATGGATCCCGCCCCACACAACAAAATGCCAGCTGGCCCCATGCCACAGACCGCTGACCAGAAAAACAAGTATTTTATTAAGCTCGCCGCGCAGCCGGCCCTTACGGTTTCCGCCAAGCGGAATGTAAAGATAATCCCGGAACCATGAACTGAGAGATATATGCCAGCGCGACCAGAAATCACGGATCGTTTCGGCAAAATAAGGCGTATTGAAATTCTCCATCAGCGATATTCCCATGATACTGGCAGACCCCATGGCGATCAGGGAGTAGCTGCCAAAGTCACAGTAAATCTGCAGCGCAAAAGCCGCGGCAGCCAGACAAAGCTCTGTGCTTCCGTACATCTGATATTGATCAAATACATGATTAACGAGGATCGCCGCCCGGTCCGCTATGACCATTTTCATGAAAAAGCCCCAAGCCATCAGAATAGCTCCAGAGGTTATGCGTTTCCCATTCCACAGATTCTCTTTTTCTATTTTTCGAAGTTCGCCAAGCAGATTCCGCGACCGTTCGATCGGCCCCGCCACCAGTTGGGGAAAGAAGGACACAAACAGTGCATAGCGGACAATGTTCTTCTCTGCCTTTACATCTCCCCGATATACATCAATGATATATCCCAGCGCCTGAAACGTATAAAATGAAATACCGACCGGCAAAAGCAGATCAAAATGACTCCTGGCTTCCGCCGCCCAGCCTCCTCCCGGAAGCCGGGCCATATTCTCCAGAACGAAACCACCGTATTTGAAAACCGCAAGGATCATCAGATTCGCGGTCAGGCAAAGCGCCAAAACCACGGAACAGACATTCGCGACGTGAACCCTGCGGTACTTCTCAATGAGAAGCCCGCTGGCATAGGTAAGTAAGGTGGAAAATCCGATCAATACCGCGTACCGGGGATTCCAACTCATGTAAAAATAATAACTGGCCGCCAGAAGCCATATTTCCCGCAACTTTCCGGGAATTATGAAATAGACGGTCAGCATTATCGGAAAAAAAATCATAAAATCCAGAGAATTAAACTGCATATGTATACCCTGCCCAAGTTTTAATTACATCTCGCCCAGTCCGCTCTCGATCGCCTTAGATAAAGCCTCCAGCGCTTCTTCCTCATCGGGGCCGCTGCAGACCACGTTGATCTTCGCTCCGCATTTGATGCCGGCGGCCATCACGTTCAGGACGCTCTTGGCAATGATGCGCTTATCGCCGCTCTCCAGGATAATTTCTGATTTGAATCTCATAGCCGTCTGGGACAGCACTCCGGCCGGACGAAGGTGAAGTCCGGAAGGATTTACTACGGTTAATGTCCTGCTGATCATAGTTTCTGTCTCCTTAATAATTCATATTCATATCATCTGTCAGCCGCGTACCGAGAATACGCAGCCGCAATAATTCTGCCTGTAAAGCCCATACTCCTCCGAAAGCCGAATCGAACGCTTATAGCCGTCTCTTTTCTTAAAATCAGAATTCAGATAGGCGACGCCGTATTCGCGGCCAGCCGCTTCCCCGATCTCATTCAGGACATCCGCGTTCTTTAACGGACTGATCGTAAGCGATGTGGTAAAATAATCGTACCCGCCCGCCTTCGCCTGGCGGGCCGCCTCCGCAAGCCGCAGTTCAAAGCACCGCCTGCATCGGGCGCCTCCCTCGGGCTCGTTCTCAAGCCCCTTTACCGCCTCAAAAAAGCGCTCCGGATCATACGTCCCTTCCTGGAAGTGAACGGGATTGCGGGAAGGCATCTCACCGATCAGCCGCCGTTCCTCCGCGACGCGCTTTTCATACTCCTGCGGCGGATAGATATTCGGATTATAGAAGAAGACCGTTATCTCAAAATACGCGGACAGATACTCCAGCACATAACTGCTGCATGGAGCGCAGCAGGCGTGAAGGAGAAGCTTAGGCGGCGCGCCGCCGGACGCCAGACTGCCGCTGATCGTATCCAGAACGCGGTCGAGCTCCTTCTGGTAGTTGCGTTTGTTCATAGAAAGTCCCTGATTCTCTTGCTTCTCACCGGATTACGCAGCTTCCTCAGCGCCTTCGCCTCGATCTGGCGGATACGCTCACGGGTAACGTTAAACTCCTTGCCGACTTCCTCCAGCGTCCGCGGATGCCCGTCTTCCAGGCCGAAGCGCAGCACGATCACCTGCCGCTCCCTCTCCTTCAGATCGCCCAGGAGCGCGTCGATATGCTCCCGCAGCATCACGGACTCCACGTTGCCTTCCGGCGTCAGGACGTTGGTATCCGCCACGAAATCGCCCAGATTGGAGTCATCCTCCTCCCCGATGGGCGTCTCCAGAGAAGCCGGCTCCCTGGCGATCTGCATGATCTCCATGACCTTATCCTCCGACATCTCAAGCGCCTCGGAAAGCTCGGAGACCGACGGCTCATAGCCCAGTTCCAGCGTCAGCTTCCGCTGCATCTTGGACATCTTGTTGATGGTCTCAACCATGTGGACGGGCACACGGATCGTCCTGGCCTGATCAGCCAGGGCTCTGGTCACCGACTGACGGATCCACCATGTCGCGTATGTACTTAGCTTATATCCCTTGGTATAATCGAATTTCTCGACACCCTTAATCAGGCCCAGGTTTCCTTCCTGAACCAGATCGAGAAAACTCATTCCTCTGCCTGTATAGCGTTTGGCAATGCTGACTACAAGACGCAGATTTGCCTCGATCAGACGTTCCTTGGCAGACTCGTCGCCTTCCGCCTTGCGCATGGCCAGTTCCATCTCTTCGTCCGCGGTCAGAAGCGGCACCGTGCCGATCTCCTTTAAGTACATGCGGACCGGATCTTCCGTTCCGATCCCCTCCAGAAGATCGATGGCATCCAGGTCGATATCTTCCTCTTCGTCATCCTTGAGGAACCGGTCGTCATCGTCGTCCGCCGCCAGAAGCATCTCCACCTCGGCGATCATATTCTCATCCGCTTCCTGGAGGACGTCGATCTCATTGGCCTCCATGTAAGCATAGATCTGTTCCATCTGTTCCGTGGTCAGATCGTCTCCCATGAAAGCGTTGTTGATCTCGGTCATACCGATGGAATTGCTCTTTGCTTTTCCCTGCTCTACCAGTTTGCCAAGTTTCTCCAGAAAAATAGTTTTGTCCACAAATTACATCCTTTCGCTTACGTCATCAACTTATCATTATATAATATCAAAATTCATTTTTCAACTTTTTTTTACATTTCCTGCCAGAATTTCGATCCTTTTCGTCAGATTCTCGATCTCCACCTCCCGCTCGGCGCCGCCGAATTCTCCATCCAGTACCCAGTCCACAGGCTCGCTGCAGGTAATGCGAAGCTTCGACGCGAGGAAACGGTGGACATACTCATTGTATTCCTCCTTGGTGATCATTGATGACAAAATGTTGGTCAGCTCCAGGGCCGTCGTAGGAGTCCGGATCAGAAGCACCTCAAACAGCCCGTCGTCCAGCGCCACATTCCTGGCTACAAGCCCCTTAAAGCCGCCGACGCTGGTCGTATTCGTGACCATTCCGAAGATAAAATCCTCCTCCATGGAGAATTCATCCGACTCCACCTTCATATGGTAGGACTTGATATTCGCCAGGCTCTTCATTCCCTCGATCATATAGGCCTGGTGCCCCAGCAGATTCTTCTTCTCCTGCGGCGTCATGTAGGACACTTCCGTAAACGCGCCGAAGCCCGCCACATACACAAAATTCCGCCTTCCGCAGAACTGACCGATATCGACGGGAACCGGCGTTCCCTCGACCACGTTCCGCGCCGCGTCCAGCACCCTCTTGGGAATACCGAGACTGGACGCGAAATCATTGGTGGAACCGGCCGGGATATACCCAAGCCTGGGCGGATGCTTAAGCCTCATCATCCCGGAGATCGTCTCGCTTAACGTGCCGTCGCCGCCGCTGCAGACAAGAAGATCCACATCGCCGCCTCGGGCCGCCGCGGTCTCCATGGCGTCAAGCCTGGACTGGGTCACATGGACTTCCACCTGCCAGCCGCCCTTGTTCAGCGTATCTACGATTCCGAGAAGGTTATCTTTCGCCCTGGCCTTGCCGGCAGTCGGATTAACGATCAGCAGCAGTTTTCCCATAATATGGCTCCTCCACTTTAAGATTTTCCATTTATCAGCTTTATATACCTGTCAAATGCGCTGGGAAGCGCGTATTTTTCAGAAATCTCGCGGCGGGATACCGCAAGGAACCGGGCCGGGATGTGATCCGCTTCCAGACGGTAGCCCGTCATATGCCATTCCACATGACTGAAAATATGTACCGCGTCCGGAGCGGGGGTGACAGAACGTATCGCCGATGTGGCTCCGGTATCCGGGATAGACGCGATAGACCCTGCCGCTGATGATCCGGCATCCGAACCGCAGGCAGCGGATCGTACCACCGGCGATGAGCCGATGGCTGTACCAGATCGGCCGTCAGCCACATCTGCGTTCTCGCCTTCCGTACGGAACATTCCTTCCGCGGCCGCCCAAACCTCCTCCCGCGAATACTTTCCTTCCAATCCAGGGAATTCGTACATCGATGCCAGAAGGCCCTTCTCCGGCCGTTTCTGAATCGCCACCAGATCCCCGGATTCGATCAGCAGGATCGTCCGTTCCTCGATCCTCCGCGGTTTCTTCGGCGCTTTATACGGAATCTCTCCGGTCAGCCCGTTTCTCGCGGCCAGACAGACGGAACGCAGCGGGCACTCCCCGCAGCGTGGCTCTCCGTTCGGCACGCAGACCAGCGCGCCGATCTCGATCAGGCCCTGATTAAAAGCGCTGCAGTCTTCCGCCGGCATAACGCGGACCAGATCTTCCTCAAACTGCCGTTTCACCGGCTGACTGGCGATATCCTCCCGGCTTGCGAGAACTCTCGAGATCACCCGCAGAACGTTGCCGTCTACGGCCGCTTCCCGTTTCCCGTAAGCGATGGACGCAACAGCGCCTGCCGTATAGCTTCCGATCCCCGGCAGCTTAAGGAGTTCCTCCTTCGTATCCGGCAGGCGTCCGCCGTATTCATTTACAATGATCTGAGCCGCTTTCTTCAGGTTCCTGGCCCGGTTATAGTATCCCAGGCCTTCCCACAGCTTCATAAGCCTGTCGTCCGGAACCGCCGCCAGCGCTTTCACATCCGGCAGCGCTTCTATGAACCTCGCAAAATACGGCTTCACCGCTTCGACCCTGGTCTGCTGCAGCATGATCTCCGAGACCCAGACCCGGTAGGGCTCCGGCTCCTCCCGCCAGGGCAGGATCCTTGCATGCTCACGGTACCACGCCAGGAGAGGACCTGTCATCGCTTCCAGACGGCTGATCCGGTCCAGCGGGCGCTCTTCCGATTCCAGGACCTGCAGTTTCCGATACAGACCGTCAGACATAGCCGTAGATCCCGCGCACGGATACTTCGCCGGATATGACTCTCTCAACGTTCCCGTTCTCCCCCCGGACAAGCAGACAGCCGTTTCGGTCGATCCCCTCGCAGACGCCGCGGCGTTCCTTTCCCGGCTCCAGGATCATCACCTCGCGGTTCAGGTTCACAAGCCTTTTCATATATTCCTCATGAAGTCCTTCCAGATTGCAGGTGGACATATAAGACTTATAATATGGTTCCATCCGTTTCATTACGGCTGCCACAATACTTAAGCGGTTAAAGAAATTCCCGCTTTCCAGATACAGAGACGTGGCAGTCCCGCGGATCTCCTCCGGAAATTCGGTCATATTCACATTAATGCCGATGCCGACGACTACATAATGGGTCTCCTGCGCCTCCGCGGAAAGCTCCGTCAGGATCCCGACGACCTTTTTCCCCGAGATCACGATGTCGTTCGGCCATTTGATGCGGGCAGGCAGCCCGGTGACATCCTCAATCCCGGCAGCCACAGCCATGGCGGCCACCAGGGTCAGAAGCGGCGTCACGGACGGACGGATATTCGGACGGAGGACAAGGCTGAACCACAGGCCTTCTCCCGGCGGCGAGACCCAGCTGCGGCCGCGCCTCCCCTTGCCGGCCGTCTGGCTCTCCGCCAGGACCAGAGTTCCTTCCGGCGCCCCTTTCTCAGCCAGGATCTTCGCCCGGATATTGGTGGAATCCGTTTCTCCGAAGCAATATACCGGATTGCCGAGCCAGCGGTCCGCCAGATAATCGCGGCATTCTGTCTCTGTC
This sequence comes from uncultured Lachnospiraceae bacterium, assembly GCA_947626395.1. Lineage (GTDB taxonomy): Bacteria > Bacillota > Clostridia > Lachnospirales > Lachnospiraceae > UBA3402. Next base: position 9,648 of record CANQRU010000019.1, read on the forward strand.
AGCACGTCCGCCGTCTCCAGGAGGCGATAGCCTCTGTTGCGCACCGCCTCGATCCGATAGCCTTCGTCTCTGAGCCTTCCGATCGTCTTCCAGACAGCGGTTCTGGACACGCCCAGGGTCTCGCACAGATGCTGCCCCGATACATAGCCGTCCGTTTCCTTCAGTTTTCTGATAATCTCCGACTTCACCGCTACCTCCATATACTGATCGCGCTGACCACAGCCACGGCGATCAGAACTACTGCCAGCAGAAGCTGGGCCGCGGCGGCTGCCTTCTTGCCGGCAGACCTGCCGCTTATCCGGAATTTGTAGATTCCGTTAAATACATTCAGAGCCGCCGCCAGGGCAAAGATCACCGGCAGCAGGATCTGGTTTCCTTCCGGATTCAGGAAGGTGATCACCGCCAGAAGCACGATCAGCGCGCCGATCACAATATGAACCGCATCCATGACCAGGGACGCGTTGCGCCGTCCCTTCTTCCTTTCCTGACCGTACATAGATCATACTCCCAATGTGGCGGCCATGACCGCCTTGATCGTATGCATCCGGTTCTCCGCCTCGTCAAATACCTTCGAATAAGGCGCTTCAAACACTTCGTCGGTGACTTCCATCTCGGAAATACCGAATCTCTCGCCCATCTCTTTGCCGATCTTCGTCTTCAGATCATGGAAGGAAGGCAGGCAGTGGAGGAAGATCGCTTTTTCACCGGCATTCTTCATGACCGCCGATGTCACTCTGTAGGGAGTCAGATCGTGGATCCGCTCCTCCCAGACCTCATCCGGCTCTCCCATGGAAACCCACACATCCGTATAGACCACATCGGCCCCCTTCGTTCCGGCCATCACATCGTCGGTCAGCGTGATCGTCGCCCCGGACGCGGCCGCGTACTCCCGGCACTGCTTCACCAGCTCTTCGGCGGGGAAATATTTCTCAGGCGCGCAGGCCACGAAATCAAGCCCCATCTTGGAGCAGGCGATCATCAGGGAATTGCCCATATTGTAGCGGGCGTCGCCCATATAGACCAGGCGGATCCCCTTAAGGTGTCCGAAATGCTCACGGATCGTCAAAAGGTCCGCCAGCATCTGGGTCGGATGGTATTCATTCGTCAGGCCGTTCCAGACCGGCACGCCGGCATGGCGGGCCAGTTCTTCCACGATCTCCTGACCATATCCGCGGTACTCGATCCCCTCATAGATCCGGCCGAGAACACGGGCCGTGTCAGCGATGCTCTCCTTCTTGCCGATCTGGGAACTGACCGGATCCAGATACGTAGTCCCCATCCCCAGATCATGGGCCGCCACCTCGAAGGAACACCGGGTCCGGGTACTGGTCTTCTCGAAGATCAGCGCCACATTCTTGCCTCTGTGGATGTCGACCGGTACGCCCTTTTTCTTCTTGTTCTTAAGCTCCGCCGCCAGATCCAGAAGATAGGCGATCTCTTCCGGTGTGTAATCCTTAAGCGTCAGAAAATTTCTTCCCTTTAAATCCATGTAATTCTCTCCTCCTGAATCATGCCTCTGTAACAACATCGGCTCCCCGAAAGGGGAGCCGGATACCCACAGTTTATGCGTCTCCGTTCCTCCGGCCAGCTGAGTGACTGGCCGGGAACCAAAAGAAGCGTCTTCTACTCTTCCTTCGCTACCTCTGCCACCGATCTCACCAGGCCCGCAAGCCCCTGTATCTCGGACGGAATGATGATCTTCGTCGCCTTCCCGTCCGCCGCCTTGGCAAATGCTTCCAGGCTCTTAAGCTGAAGCACGGCGTCGTCCGCGCCCGCTTCCTTGATGAAACGGATGCCGTCCGCAGTCGCCTGCTGGATCTTGATGATCGCCTCCGCCTGGCCTTCCGCCTCGCGGATTCTCTTCTCCTTCTCCGCCTCTGCGCGAAGGATCGCAGACTCCTTGTCCGCCTCCGCATCCAGGATCGCGGACTGCTTCTTGCCTTCCGCCACAAGGATCGTGGACCGCTTCTCACCTTCCGCACGGAGGATGGATTCACGGCGCTCACGCTCCGCCTTCATCTGCTTCTCCATGGCGTCCTGGATCGCCGCAGGCGGAATGATATTCTTAAGCTCCACGCGGTTCACCTTGATGCCCCAGGGATCCGTAGCCACATCCAGCGCCGAGCGCATCTTCGTATTGATGGTCTCTCTGGACGTCAGGGTCTGATCCAGCTCCAGATCTCCGATGATATTCCGAAGCGTCGTCGCCGTCAGGTTCTCGATCGCCATGATCGGATTCTCCACGCCGTAAGTATAAAGCTTCGGATCCGTGATCTGGAAGAAGACGACCGTATCGATCTTCATCGTAACATTATCCTTCGTGATCACCGGCTGCGGCGGGAAATCCACAACCTGCTCCTTAAGGATCACTCTCTTGGCAATGCGGTCGATAAACGGCATCTTCACATGAAGGCCCACCGACCAGGTCGCCAGATACGCGCCCAGGCGCTCAACGATCACCGCATTGGCCTGCGGCACGATCTTAACGCAGGACGAAAGCACCAGAAGAATGATAACTAATAAAATAAGTACGCCTATCAACGGTCCCATACTACATTACCTCCTGTTCTTGTTTGACGATCAGTTTCACTCCCCTGACCCCCTGAATCACTACCATCGTTCCTTCCGGATATACATCCTTATCCTCACTGGCGCGGGCCGTCCATTCCTGTCCGCCTACTATAGCCCTGCCGGTGCCCAGTTCATTATTGATCTCCTGGATCACCCTGGCCGTACGCCCGATCAGGCCCTCCACATTGGTCCGCGACGTCCGTTTGTTCAGATACTTCGCTGCCCATGGTCTTGTAAAGAACAGAAGCAGAAACGACACGATCACGAATACCGTCAGCTGGATCTCCACGCCTGCGCCGAAAAGGGACAGGATGAACGCCACCAGCGCGCCGCCCGCGAACCAGATGGTCGTCAGCGCCAGCGTCGCCAGTTCGATCCCGATCAGAACGACAAAGAAAATAAGCCAATAAATGGATGCCAATTCCGATTCCCCCTGTCATTTAATATGGACAATATACTCCTTTTATATTATAAAAGAAATTCTGCCTGAATTCAACATTTTTCTTAAAATTCCATCGAAATCCCGGCTATGACAGTAAAACAGGCTCTGCGCCTGCAAAACGCGTCAGCGCCCCGCCATATGCCGCCTCTGGCGCGCGGTCTCATACATCAGTATCGACGACGCCACCGCCGCGTTCAGGGACTCTACCTGCCCCAGCATCGGAATGCGGACGCGCACATCCGCCATATCCGCCGCCTGACGGCTTAAACCGGCCGCTTCATTGCCGATCAGGAAGCCGACCGGGCCGGTATAATCCTCCGTATCATACTCCACGCTTCCCTGCAGATGGGCCGCAGCCAGGCGGATCCCCGCTCGTTTCATCTCTTCCATAACCGCCGCAAGATCATCCGCCCGGTAAAACGGCACCCGGAAAATGGATCCCATCGTGGACCGGATCACCTTCGGGCTGTAGATATCCGCAGTATGGCTGTCCATAATGACCCCCGTGACGCCGGCTCCTTCTCCGGCGCGCAGGATCGTCCCCAGATTGCCCGGATCCTGGATCGTCTCCAGAACCATCAAAAGCGCCGGTTCCGGCCGCGACAGAATGTCTGAAAGCGTATACCGGTACTGCTTTACGACCGCCAGGACTCCCTGCGGAGTCTGGGTATCGGACATGGTCCTAAGGACCTCGTCCGTGACCGTGTCCACCAGGCCGTTCCCGGCCGCGAGGCCTGCGGAACCATTTTCACGCAGGAACTTCTCCGTGGCGTAAACATGCACAAGCCTGTCCTTCGGAACCTCCGAAAACATCCGCGGTCCTTCCACCACGAAGACGCCTTCTTCATTCCGGTACCGGGCTTTCTTCGTCAGGGCCGCTACTTCTTTCACCCGCCTGTTGGCGGTGCTTGCGATCATCATAGCGAATCCATCTCCTCCATCCAGATACGGCTGACCGCGTCGCTCGGCATCCGCAGGTCGCCTCTCGGCGACAGCGCCACGCTTCCCACCTTCGGGCCGTCCGGCAGACAGGACCGCTTGAACTGCTGGGAGAAGAACCTTCGGTAAAAGGTCCGGAGCCATTTTTTGATCACCTCAGGCTCGTATGCGCCGGCGAAAGCCGCCAGCGCCATCCGATAGATCCTGGCAGGTCCGTAACCGAAGCGAAGCATATGATACAGGAAGAAATCGTGCAGTTCGTAAGGCCCTACCAGATCCTCCGTCTTCTGGGAGATCTTCCCGCCTTCCTCCGGAGGCAGAAGCTCCGGGCTTACCGGTGTGTCCAGCACATCCATAAGAACCCCGCTTAACTCCTTCTCCCCGCAGGTATCCGCGTAATACCGCACCAGATGGCGCACCAGCGTCTTCGGCACCGATGCGTTGACGCCATACATGGACATATGGTCGCCGTTGTAGGTGGCCCAGCCCAGCGCCAGCTCCGACATATCGCCGGTTCCGATGACCATGCCGTTCTCCTGGTTGGCGATATCCATAAGGATCTGGGTCCGTTCGCGGGCCTGGCTGTTCTCGTAGGTCACATCGTGACTGTCCGGATCGTGTCCGATATCTTTAAAATGCTGCGTCACTGCCGCGCGGATATCGATCTCGCGAAGCGACGCTCCCAGCTTCTTCGTCATAACGCTGGCGTTATGGTAGGTCCGGTCCGTGGTGCCGAAGCACGGCATCGTAACGGCAATGATCTTCTTCCTGTCAATCCCCAGCAGATCAAAGGCCCTGGCCGTTACCAGAAGGGCCAGCGTCGAATCCAGACCGCCGGAGATCCCAAGGACCGCGCATTTCGTGCCGGTGTGCTCCAGACGCTTTTTAAGGCCCAGGGACTGGATATTCAGGATCTCCTCGCAGCGCTTGTTCCTCTCCCCCGCGTCGTGGGGCACAAAAGGCGCCGGATCAATGAAGCGACAAAGCGAAAGCCGTTCCGGGTTCAAATGGAAGGGCACTGTCAGATAACGCGGAGAACATTCCACCGATCCCCATCCCGTCATGCCGGCGCAGCTGTCCGCGCCGCTCCTGGCCGTCTGCTGCGTCCGCCCGTCGCATCCATAACCGCGCTCAGCGCCCGCGTTCCGGGCGGGCAGGCCGGGCAGGCTTCCCGGATACGTATTCATCCTTCTCCGTTCGCTCTTAAGCCTCCACAGATCCATATCCGCGTACGTGATCCCGGTGGAAAACCGTTTCGCCTCGGCAAGTACGGTTCCGTTCTCGGCAATCATATTATGGCCGCCGAATACCAGGTCCTGAGACGACTCCCCTTCTCCGGCGCTGGCGTAAATATAGCCGCACACGAGACGTCCGGACTGACCGCTTACCAGCGATCTGCGGTAATCGTCCTTGCCGACCGTCTCCACGCTGGCCGAACTGTTGACGACCACCGTCGCGCCCGCCAGGGCATGGCCGATACTGGGCGGACTGACGACCCAGAGATCCTCGCAGACCTCCGCGGACACCTTCAGCTCCGGGATCTCCCCGCACGCAAACAGCAGGCGCGAGCCCATGGGGATCCGCTCCCCCAGAAAATCCACCCAGGCCGGAATCTCATTTCCGCGGGCAAAATATCTGCCCTCATAATACTCCGAATAGTTGGGGATATGCAGCTTGGGCACAAGTCCCAGCACTTTTCCGCCGCTTATGGCCGCCGCTGCATTATAAAGGCGTCCACCCATCTCCCAGGGAAGCCCTACGAAGGCCAGCAGATCCATCTGCTTCGTGGCCGCCGCCAGCATTGCCAGCGTCTTCTTCGCCTCGCTTAAAAGCCTGTCCTGCAGAAACAGGTCATTGCAGGTGTAGGCCGTGATGCAAAGCTCCGGAAATACGATCAGCTTCGCTTTGTTTTCCGCGCCCTCGCGCATCAGCTCCAGAATCCGCTCTCCATTATAGACCGGATCCGCCACGCGGATCTTCGGCGTCGCGGCCGCGACGCGGATGTATCCCTGATCCATGATATCGTTCCTTTCTGTCTTTCCGTATGTTCACAGAATCTGCGAAACGTGTTTCCCCGCCAGTCCCATGACACGACTTTTCATCAGAATCCGTTCGTTTTTGCCTGCAGAATGCAGTTTTCCGCAGAATCCCACGATTCTTTCCTGGGGATAGTATACAACGTTTCCCTGGAAAATGGAAGTTTGACTTTTCGTTTCATTTCGTGTAGAATACAAACAGGGCGTCATTGGCGCTCTTCTTGTATGGAAATATTAGAATCGAGGCACAACAGCATGATGAAGATCTCGACCAAGGGCCAGTACGCCCTTCGTATGATGGTAGAATTCGCACTGCATCCCAATGAATGCACCACGCTCAGCCAGGTGGCCGCCAGACACGATCTCTCGGACAAATATCTGGAGCAGATCGTGGCCGTACTGGTGCGGGCCGGCTATGTCGCCAGCGTCCGCGGCGCCAAAGGCGGCTATATGCTGACGAAGGACCCGTCTGAATACACCGCCGGCATGATCCTGCGGCTAATGGAAGGCGATCTTGCGCCGGTGGCCTGCTTAAGCGGCGACGCGGAACCGCAGTGCAAGCACTGGGACACCTGCTCCACTCTGTCGCTCTGGAAACGGATCGACGACGCGATCAGCCAGGTAGTGGATCATGTGACGCTGGCCGACCTTGTAAACGACCAGCTTCAAAAGCCGGGATATACACCTCAGTAAGGAAGTGTATTCCCGGCTTTTATTTCCATGTGTGCTTCTCCCCTGCTCGCTCTCCGGCTCCCGAAGGCTTATTCTTCCTCTTCCGGATCCTCCGGCAATGCTGTCAGGTCGAACACAGCCAGATTCGGGTTGTCCGCCTCCGCGTCGGCAAACGCTTTCCGTACCTTTCGAAAATACTTCTTAGCGTCGAAATGCTCCTGCCCCTGCCGCAAAACGCGCCGCGGCCCATCGTCTTCTCCGCCGGCCGGAGCCGCCATCTGCCGCGCTGTCTCCTGCAGATCCTCCGGAATCACCGGGATCTCGATCCCCACCGCCGTCGGTTCGGCAATATCGGTCAGACAGTCATAAAGGGCGTCCAGATTATGCCCGTAATATTCCGGAAAAGCCATCTTCTCCGCAATATATTCATGGATCTCTCTTCTCGTAAACGCGGCCGCGGATGCGGGGCCGCCGAAGTCAAGCGTGATCTTTCTCATTCCACCGGACCCTCCTCGTCATACAAAAGTTCGAAATTCTCATAATGATCCTCCGAATAATACACCAGGCCGTCGTCGCTGAATACGATCCGCTCACCTCCGCGGTATCCGCCGTCGTAATTAATGTCGCACTCATAATAACTGCGACCCTTCTTCTTAGGAAGGAGTCCCTCTCGGTTTCCGAACTGATCGCCGCCAATGCTCATTCCCGGGGCAATTTCCCACAGGTTTCCTTTGCCGGAATCCCATCCCTGATCACGGGCTTCATTCTTCGTAATATAATTGGGCGGAAGCTCATTATAGAGATGAATATAAAGCGCCACATGGTCCCGGTCGCTGTATTCTTCTCCGAACTCGACGGACAGTTCTTCATTCGCAGCGGTTTCTTCAGCCCCTGCGTTTCCGCTCTCCGCCAGGTTTTCGGCAGGCTGATCTTCTTTCGCGGCATCCGTAGTCTTGATCTCTGCCTCCGAAACATCCGCGATCCCGCTCTTGGTCTCCGCATCGGACACGGTCTCGGTCTCTGCACTTCCAGTCTCCGTCTCCGCAGTCCCCAGGATATCTTCCGCAAATCCATCGACGATCTCACCGCCGATCTCTTCCTCCACCGATTCCAGCGCATCCTCGCCCATATCGGCAGCTATGGAATCCAGTATCTCCTCGCCGATGGACTGGACCGCACCATCACCGGAGCCGCATCCGCCCAGCACCAGGCTGACCGATAAAAGCAGCGCCCACAAAAGCGCCGCACGCCGCTTCCAAACCATTTTCCAACCGTTCATCCCCGCATCTCCTGTCTGTTTTCTATTCGCGATATGCCGCCTGTCCCGCCGCGTCACACCGCCGCACAGACCACAGATTTACTATAAAATTTCACCCGCGCGATGTCAAGAATTTTTCTATTGATTAAACTGATAAGGCGTATTATAATAGCAAAAAAGAAAGCCTACCGCAACAGTAGGATTCGGTAAGAAATGGGGGAATTCTCTATGAACATTCCAAAGAAAGCAAAGGTCGGGATCTGGCTGGCCGTACTTGCCGCCGCCCTCATCCTGATCTGGATCACCTCCCGGACGCCTGCCACGACCGCCGAGGGCTATCTGCCCCGGGTCTATCAGACCATCTGGTCGCTGCTGCCGCCGGTCGTCGCCATCAGCCTGGCGCTTCTCACGAAGGAGGTCTATTTCTCCCTGTTCATGGGCATCGTCACCGGCGGCCTGCTCTACGCCAACGGAAATCTCGGACTGACCCTGCAGACGATCCTCTACAATGACGAAGGCGGTCTGGTGAATAAGATCGCCAATCAGCAGAACGCCAGCATCCTGGTCTTCGTGGTTCTTCTGGCCACCCTGGTAGCCCTGATGAACAAAGCGGGCGGTTCCGCCGCCTTCGGCCGCTGGGCGTCGAAGCATATCCACAGCAAGGTCGGGGCCCAGCTGGCCGCTATCGCCCTGGGCGTACTGATCTTCGTAGACGACGGCTTCAACTGTATGACCGTCGGCTCCGTGATCCGGCCGGTCACGGACCGCCATCAGGTATCCCGCGCCAAGCTGGCCTACCTGATCGACTCCACAGCCGCGCCCATCTGCATCATCGCGCCTATTTCCAGCTGGGCGGCCGCAGTCACATACTCCGTCCCTGAAGATCTCGGGATCAACGGATTCCAGATGTTTCTGCGGACCATCCCCTACAACTTCTACGCGCTGGGAACGCTTCTGATGATGATCCTGATCGTGACGCTCAAGCTGGACTACGGCCCCATGAAGCTTCACGAGGACAACGCCGCGAAAGGCGACCTGTTCACCACGCCGGACCGTCCCTACCAGGACGCGGACAATGAGATTCCTTCCTCCAAAGGCAGCGTCATTGATCTGGTCCTGCCGGTGGCTGTCCTGATCGTTTCCTGCATCATCGGCATCGTCTATACCGGCGGCTTCTTCGACGGCGTGGGCTTCATCGACGCCTTCGCCAACTCCAGTTCCGCGGTGGGACTGGTCTACGGCAGCCTGATCACGCTCATTTTCACATTCTTCCTCTACATGCTCCGCGGCGTGGTCACCTTCCAGGACTTCATGGACTGTCTGCCCGCGGGCTTCCGCTCGATGTGCGCGCCAATGCTGATCCTGATCATGGCGTGGAACCTGTCCGGTATGACCGGCCTTCTGGGCGCCAATCTCTACATCCGCGATATGGTGGCCGCTTCGGCGGGTGCGCTTCGGATCTTCCTGCCCTGCATCATCTTCATTGTGGCGGTATTCCTGGCATTTTCGACGGGAACCAGCTGGGGAACCTTCTCCATCCTGATCCCCATCGTCTGCAATGTATTTACGGATTCCTATGAAATGCTTGTCATCTCCATCGCGGCCTGCCTGGCGGGGGCGGTCTGCGGCGACCACTGCTCTCCGATCTCGGACACGACGATCATGTCGTCGGCAGGGGCCCATTCTAACCATGTGAACCATGTGACCACGCAGATCCCGTACGCGTTTACGGTAGCCGGGGTGTGCGCGGCCGGGTACCTGATCGCGGGAATGATCGGGTATTTTACGGACAGCCCCGCGGCAATGATCGCGCTGCCGGTGACTCTGGTCCTGCTTACCGGCGTCATCGTGGCCGCAAACCGCTTTGTAAAAGTTTCAGCTGACCGTCATTAATACGAAACACAGAATGCCGAAGGCGGCGTATGCGCCATTGACCACAAGACAGATCTTCATCAGCAGATTCCGGGCAATGCCCTTCGTATAGGCCAGCACGGAGAAGATCCCGCTGAATATCATAAACGCCGCGTAGCACGAGATCATGATCTCGGCAGCCGGAGACTCAAGCGCCTTCGGAATATACGCGCGGATCGGCAGTATCGTCCACGGCACGGCCATCATGACCGTGCCGGCTGCCGTCAGCAGTCTTTCTTTCATGGTTGTAATTCCTCCTCCTTTTTACCTTACTTTTCATTTCAAATGCAAAGCAGACTTTCACAAGTGCTTGAACAGAACGCAGTTCAGCCTTTCTCTACCGTCTCTCCTCCCGCCCGAACAATCCGCAGGCGGCTGCCAGCGCCGTGCATGTGATCGCCGCAGCCGGCGGAAGCCATTGCCCCATCCGGATCGGGCTGACAGAAAAATGTTCGGCCAGCTTCGTGTATTCATTCGCCACCACATAGAACGGATAAGCCGCCGGATAGAATACACATATCCTGGTGTTGATCAGCAGCACCGACGGTATGATGGAGATCAGGCCGATGCCGACGGCGAAGACCGGCGTGCGCACGGCCGCGGCAAGCAGCCAGAAACAGGCGGCCATCGGGATCCCGGCCAGCCATATCCTGCAGACGAGGCAGAACGTATCGCTAAGCGGCCGCATAAAATCATAGCCGTATATACGGCCTGCGGCCGCCGCCCCAGCCGCCCAGGCCGCGAAGGACATAAGCGTCAGCACGGCGGTCAGAGCCAGCAGAACCAGGAATTTGGCCGCACAGAGCCTGACCGGCGATACCGGAAGCGACAGCATGCGCCGAAGCCCTCCGTTTCCCCGCTCCAGCTGCGTCAGAAGGACCGTGCTCACAACAAGGCAGGCCGGGAACAAAAACCACGCATACCCCATATATCCCTGGATCAGGAAATTATCCTCCGGCAGGATCCCGACATCCTGCATCGTGAAGTTCAGATCCGCGTTCAGTACGGAAGGGATCCACAGGATCAGGGTCGCCAGAAAATAGACGGCAGTGATTCCGGATCTGCGCAGTTTCCTCCATTCGATTCGAAACAATCCCCATACATTTATGCTCATGCCATCCTCCTCCTGATCTTCCCAGCCAGAATCCCCGCCGCAAGAAACACCGCCGTCTCTGCCGTCGCCGCCGCGGCCGTCGTCATTTCAGCCGCCATCCCTGCTGCCTCTCCTTGCGGAATCCGAAACGCCAGCGTATACGGAAACAGCGCCGGCACGCCGCTGTCCGCGGGCGCCATGGACGCGAACGCGAAACACACCACGCCGATCCCCAGAGAGATCCACATATTTCTGCAGACCGAGGAGATCAGAAGGGAAACCGTCACGGCAGGAAGCATCATAAGCCATCCATACATCATGCTCCGGACCAGATCCATATGCGGAAAAGCCCCCGCGCCAAAGACAGCTTCCATATATTCCGCGCCATCCGCAGCCGCCCGGCCTGTGAACCAGTACCCGCGGCAGAATTCCAGCGCCGCTCCTTCCATTGCGGTCATCAGAAATGATACCGCCGCCAAAAGGAGCCATTTCCCCAGAAAGCTCTTCCATTCCCGCTCCGGCAGCGTGCAAAGCTTCCTGAACGCGTTATCGGCGAACTCCGTGTGATAGAGAATACAGGCCCCCGATACCACCAGAAGCAGATTCACCATGACCATCATCTGCCAGTTGGCGTCCACCAGGATCTTTAAGGGAGACTCTGCCCCGGCCGCAGTCAGCCGGTCCGTATAGATCCGGGAACGGAACGCCATATTGGCCACGGGAATGGCCGCGCCCGCCGCTCCTCCCAGAACAAAAGCCGGAAAGAAACCGGTCCGCCGCTGCTTTCTGATCTCGAGGAACAATGTCATGACCTGTCACCCGGCCTTTCCTTGGCAGCTACGGACGCCTCCCCAGAACCGCTGCCTCTCCTTCCGCTTCCGGCCGCGCCTGTCCGGGAAGCGTCGTCATTTTCGATCATCGCCAGAAATGTATCCTCCAGATTATCCACCGGCAGCCCCCTCATCATGGCTGCGCGCCGCAGCTCGTCCATGGTTCCCTCGAACAGCAGCCGTCCGTGGTTCAGTATCCCCACCATATCTGCCATCAGTTCGATCTCTGAGAGCAGATGGGACGACACCAGCACCGTGCAGTCATACCGGGCCGGCAGGGAACGGATCAGACCGCGGATCTCATGGATCCCCACCGGATCCAGACCGTTGGTCGGCTCATCCAGTATTAAGACCGGCGGCCGGGCGATCAGCGCGCCGGCCAGACCCAGACGCTGCTTCATGCCCAGAGAGTATTTGCGGGCCAGACGGTTCCTGTACGGGCCGAGACCCACCGCCTCCAGCGCCTCTTCGGCCGCCTGGCGCGGCAGCCCCAGGATCCGCCGGATGATATCCAGGTTCTCCGCTCCTGTCAGATTGCCGTAGAAGGAAGGCGCCTCAATGAAGGAACCCACCCTGCGCAGGATCCGCATCCGGTCCCGCGGATACCGCATCCCGTCAACCGTAAATTCCCCTCCGCTTGGAGCCGTCAGGCCCAGCAGCATTTTCATCGTCGTGGATTTTCCGGCTCCGTTAGGCCCCAGAAATCCGTAGACAACGCCCTTCGGCACGTGCAGATCGAGCCCGGCCACCGCCTGAAAGCTCCCGTAGGATCTGGAAAGCCCCCTGGTCTCGATCATATACGCGGGCGCCCTTTCCGGCACACTTTCCGGCCTGCCGGCAGTACCCGCCATGTTCGCAGCATACATATTCATTAACCTCCTTGCTTCTGATGCCTCTATTCTACCCGCCCGACCTTGCGCCAACCTTCCCGCTGCCTTACATTTCCCTTACTTTTGTCCGGAAAATGAGACGAACCGCGGTTTTTGTGGTAAGCTTTCTACAGAAGGCGGTCATGGGAAATGGAAACGCCCCGGCTGCCGGGTAATCAGAAAGAAAGAGGAAGAAAATGGGCGCCGATTATCTGAAACAGAAACATATCCTCCTGGTCGACGACGAACCCGCCCTTCTGGCGCTCGTCACATCGGTTCTGGAGCAGGAAGGCTATCCCTTCATCAGGACTGCCGCAACTGCCGCAGAAGCCCTGTCCGCCGCCAGAGCGTCCGCCCCGGATCTGGCCATCCTGGACGTCATGCTTCCCGACGGGAACGGCTTCGATCTGCTTGTGAAGCTGCGCGTCTTCACCGACTGTCCGGTTCTCTTTCTCACCGCACGCGGCGAGGAGGAAGACCGCTTCCGGGGATTCGGACTGGGCGCGGACGACTATATGGTGAAGCCGTTTTCCCCGCGGGAGCTTCTGTACCGCGTCGCGGCGATCCTGCGCCGCACCTACCGGGATGAAGATCCCTTTGTGGAACTGTCGGGCTGCCGGATCGATCTTACGCGGGCGGAGGTCATACGGTCCGGCGAACGCATTCCCCTGACCGCCAAAGAATATGAACTTCTCTCCGTCTTAAGCCGCAATTCCGGGCGCATCGTGACCATCGACGCGCTCTGCGAGGCGGTCTGGGGCGACAATCCCTACGGATACGAAAACTCCCTGATGGCCCATATCCGGCGCATCCGCGAAAAGATCGAGCAGGATCCGTCCCATCCGGTGTCGCTGGTGACGGTAAAAGGACTGGGATATAAGCTGATACCCGCAAAATCAGGGCAGAACGCATCCTGAACCGCGCCAAACGGCCGGCACATCCGCTGCCGCGGCATATCCTTAACAGAATGGAGACGCTATGAAAGATATTCTCAGACTGACCCGCCGGTTCGCCGGCATCATGACCTTAAGCTTCTGCCTGCTGTTCGCAGTCAATATTCTTCTGCTGTCCGTGATCGTTTCCCGTCAGAATTCCAACGGCGGGCCGTGGACGATCGCGGAGGAAACCGCTGCGGCGATCCTGCCGCTCCCGGACGGAGGCGGTTTTGCCCTGACGCCGGAGGCCGAAGCGGCGCTGCAGAACTGCGGCGCCTGGGCCGTCCTGATCGACGAGACCACCCTTCGGACTGTCTGGCAGACCGAAGACCTGCCGCCGTCCGTCCCTGCCGTATACTCCGCCTCCTCCATCGCAGGTCTTACCCGCGGCTATATCGACGGCTATCCTACCTTTACCGCTTCCTGCGGCTTCGGACTGATGGTACTCGGTTTCCCCCGGGAAAGCTACTGGAAACATATGTGGCCCAGCTGGGACTACCAGTTCATTGCCCATGTACCGCAGATTTTTCTTCTGTTTGCAATAAGCAACGCGGTCGTTATCTTTCTGATCTACCTGACCGCCAATTACCGTCTGCTGCGTTCCATACGCCCCATCGCCGCCGGAATCCAGACACTGCCCGCCGGGCGGCCGGTCCATATCGCGGAGCGGGGACTTCTGTCCGGCCTGGCCGCCAGCCTGAACCGGACATCCGAACTGCTAAAGAACCAGCAGTACGAACTTCGCAGGAAAGAGACTGCCCGCGCCAACTGGATCGCGGGCGTCTCCCACGATATCCGTACTCCCCTGTCCATGGTCATGGGACACGCGGAACAGCTGAAGGAGGATTCCATCCTTCCTCCCGCCCAACAGAAAAAGGCCGCCGTTATCCTCCGCGAAAGCGAACGGATACGCGACCTTGTCAGCAACCTGAATCTCGCGTCAAAGCTGGAATACAACATGCAGCCAGCCTGTCTTAAGCCTGAAAATGTGACCGCCATCGTCCGTCAGGCCGCGGCAGACTTCATCAACGCGGATATCGAAGAAAAATACCCTGTGGAATGGATCGGCGCACAGCCTGCATTCGCGTACACCGTTATGGCAGACCGGGAGCTCCTGTCAAGGGCCGTCATGAATCTGTTCCACAACTGCAAAAACCATAATGAAGACGGCTGCACGATCTATGTTTCCGTAGAAGCGGCCGGCGGAGCGACAGACACGAATAGCTTCTGTCGAATCCATGGCACAGGCTCAGACAGTCTCTGCCGGATTCGTATCGAAGATGACGGCGCCGGCTTAAGCGACGAAGAACTGGAGCGTCTCCGTACCGCCTCCCGTCCCATAGCCAGTGATTCCGATGAAAGCGGTCAGCCCCATGGCCTCGGACTTCTTCTCGTCCGACAGATCGCAGAAGTATCCGGAGGCACCGTCGAAATGGACCACAGCAATCACGGCGGATTTTCCGTCAGCATCATGCTTCCTCTTCTCAGAGTCCCGTTTTCTCCCGACGCTGACAACACGCCGCAGGAATAGGGAATAACATCGGACCATCTGGATAAAAAGCCCCTTTCTGCATGGAAATATAGCCAGAACATCTCTGTCGCTCTGTTCGCATTGAAACAAAAAGCGGAGAAGGATACGCAACCCGTAATTCCTTCTCCGCATTCATTCTTCAATCACAAAAATCTGTCGCCAGCAGTCTCTTCATCCGCCGGTACAATCACACACACTGTCCTGCGCGGCGTCTTACACCACTTTGTGCTTCGCGATATACACCGGGAAGCTGTCCGTCCCCCGCAGTTCTTTCCCCGCGGTGATCGTCACTTTCTTATCCGTGATCACATACTCCACATTGGCTCCCGCCTCGATGATCGTATCCTGCATAAGCACGCAGTTCTTCACCTTCGCGCCCTTTCCGACCTGCACGCCGCGGAACAGGATGCAGTTCTCGATGTCGCCTTCAATGATGCAGCCGTCTGCCACCAGCACGTTCTCCGCCCTGGACCCTTCGATATACCTGGTCGGGTTATCGTCACGGATCTTCGTGTAGATCGGGCTCGGATCAAACAGCGCGTCCAGGTTCTTATCGTCGAGGAGCTTCATATTCTCGTCGAAATAGCTCTTCAGGTCGCTGATGCGCGCCACATAGCCGTCATACTTATAGCCGTAGACCTTGATCTTGTCCAGATGCGGCGCCAGCATGTCCCTCTCGAAGAACTGATAGCCGCGGACGCTGGCCACGGTGATCAGCTCGATCAGCAGCTCCCTCTTGATCACATAGTAATTCAGGCAGAAATTCGTCACGCCTTCCTGGGTGGAATTCATATACATATAATTCACACGTTTGTCGTCGTTCATGTCGATCGTGTAGTACAGATCCACGCCCTGTCCATGGACCGCCTTCGCGGAAGCCGGGATCTCTTCCTCCGTATACGCCACGGTGATATCGGCGCCCGACTGGACATGCTGATCGATCAGCGCGTTAAAATCAAAGTTCGCCACGATGTTCGTGTCGGCCAGCACTACATAAGTTTCCTTCTGCCCCCGCAGGAAATCCAGAATACTCGCCAGAGCTTCGACGCGGCCGTTGTACAGCTTCACTGTCTTCTCCGCAAAGGGCGGGATGATATTCAAGCCGCCGTTCTTACGGGCCAGATCCCACTCGCGGCCGGAGCCTAAGTGATCCATCAGGGAAAGGTAGTTCCTGCGGACGATCAGGGAAATATTGTCGATGCCGCAGTTCACCATGCTGGAAAGCACAAAATCCACGATACGGTAACGGCCGCCAAAGGGGATCGAGGCCATCAGGCGCTCATTCACCAGTTCCGGTACCAGAGAATCATAACTGTTGGGGAACAGAACACCCAATACATCTGCGTTCGTATTTACCACTGTTCCTCACCGCCTTTCACATTATTCCTGACCATGGCGTTCGGGCCGATCTTGGCGCCGTCGCCAATAAATACGTTATTACCGATCGTAGCCACGCCCTTCTCATCTCCCTCGGGCATGGCGCCTACGACGGCGTTCTCGCCGATCTCTACATTCTCGGCCACGATACAGTGCTTCACCACCGCGCCGGAACGGATGACAGTGCCGCCCATGACGACCGCGTCCTCGACCTCGGCGCCTTCCTCCACGCGGACGCCCGCGAACAGGATGGAATGCTTCACCCTGCCGTTGATGCGGCAGCCGTCGGTGATCATCGAATTCTCCACGACGCCGCCCTTGCCGATCTTATGGCCGGTCATGCCGCTGTTGCGGCTGTAGATCTTCCAGTCGTCGTCAAACAGATTGATGCCGCTGTGCTCCGGATCCAGAACCTCCATATTGGCTTCCCAGAGGGAGGAAATGGTCCCGACATCCTTCCAGTATCCGCTGAAATGATACGCGTACATCCTGCGGTTGTCGCGGAACAGATTCGGGATGATGTTCTTGCCGAAATCGTTCTCGGAATTGGGATCCGCCTCATCCTCTTCCAGATACTGTTTCAGAATATCCCAGTTGAAGATGTAGATACCCATGGATGCCAGGTTGGACTTGGGATTCTTGGGCTTCTCCTGGAATTCGGTGATCCGGTCATTCTCGTCCGCCACCATGATGCCGAACCGGGAAGCCTCCTCCCACGGCACTTCCATGACGGCCACGGAGAACTCCGCCCCCTTCTCCTTGTGGTAGCGCAGGAAATCGCTGTAGTCCTGCTTGCAGATCTGGTCGCCGGACAGAATGATCACATACTGCGGGTCATATCTCTGGATGAATGAAATATTCTGGTAAATGGCGTTCGCCGTGCCTTTATACCAGTCAGAGCCGGAAGCCTGCTGATAAGGCGGGAGCACATGGACGCCGCCATGGAGACGGTCGAGGTCCCAGGGCTGTCCGTTGCCAATGTACTCATTCAGAACCAGAGGCTGATACTGGGTCAGAATACCCACCGTATCGATCCCGGAATTGACGCAGTTCGACAGCGGAAAATCAATGATCCTGTACTTGCCGCCGAAGGGAACCGCGGGTTTTGCCAGATTCTGGGTCAGCGTATACAGACGGGAACCCTGTCCACCGGCAAGAAGCATTGCTATCATTTCTTTTGCCATGATAATCTCCCCCTCATATATTTTGAGTTAATTCGATTCTACCACAAAATAGTAAATTGTGATACCCTTTTTGGAAATTTTTTCGTTAATTATGGCAAAGTATACAAAAAACAAAATGCTTGCGTTTGTATTTTGCCCACAATATGTATATTTTATGAAACGCTGTCTGTCTCAGCATCCGGTTCTGCCGCGTCCGGCTCCGCCCCGGCCGCTTGCTGCTCCATTTCCTTCAGATCCACCTGCAGTTCTTCCTCCACCTCGCTTCGGATCTCCTCGGCCCGGACAGGATCCATATCCGGAAGATTCTCCGTAGAACCAATGCCGAAGCGGCGCAGGAACTCCTCTGTCGTGGCGAAAAGCGACGGACGGCCCGGCGCGTCCAGCCTTCCGATCTCCTCCACCAGCCCATATTCTACCAGACGGCTGACCGCATGGTCGGAATTAACGCCGCGGATCTTCTCGATCTCCGCCCTGGTCACCGGCTGCTTATAGGCGATGATGGACAGTGTCTCCAGCGCCACGTCCGTCAGCACCTGCCGCCTGGGCGCCGAAGCCACCCGGATCAGATTCTCGTAGAAACGGCCGCGGGTACACAGCTGGTAGCTGTCCTCCAGGCGGATCACCTGCATGCCACGGTTTTCATGATCGTAACGCCAGGCAAGATTCTCCACCACCTTCCGTGTCATATCCGTATTCTGGCCGATCGCCACGGCCAGCTGTCCCAGTTCCACCGGGCTTCCCATCGTAAACAGGACCGCCTCGACGACTGCCTCCCAGTCGGTCTCCGGATCATGGACACATGCTTCCGGCTGCTTTGCGTCAGCCTTTTCTGTCTTCGCGGTGTCCGGTGCCTGCGGCGTCTCGTGATACGCCGGTTCTTCTGCCGGTGTATCCTGACGAGCCGGCTCTGTCTCCTGCACTTCCTGACACGCCGGTTCTTCTGCCGGCTTCTCCTGTTCAGGCAGCTCTGTCTCCTGCTCCGGCAGTTCCGTCTCATGTATCTCCCGGCGGGCCAGTTCCTCCTCTATAGCATCCCGGCGGACCTGCTCCTCTTCCAGTGCATCCTGCCGGGCCAGTTCTTCCTCCAGAGCATCCTGGCGGGCCTGGATCGCATCCAAGTCAAACTCCTCGTCGTCCCAATCTTCCTTGTTATTCATTCCGCGCCTCTTATTTCTCAAAATCTTCCAGACCGTCCAGATCAAGTCCCTCCAGACCGCCTTCCGTATCCACCGCTTCGATATCCATATCGTCAAACAGCGCCGCCTGCGTCAGCCGGATCCGGCCCATCCGCATCAGTTCCAGAATCGCCAGGAAGGTGACTACCACTTCCACCTTATCTGCCTGATCCGTCAGCATCTGCCGGAAACGGAACCGCCGTTTCTGTCTGGCGTAATCCAGAACCGAACCGATCTTTTTCTCCAGGCTTACGCTCTCCTTCTTAATTTCCCCGAAACGGCTGCGGATCGGATCCACCCGGTCGTCCTGCCGCTTCATGACCGATGCGAAAATGTTCTGGAGCTTCGCAAGAGTCAGTCCGTCAAGAAGCGCGTCCAGATCCACCGGCGGTTCATATCCGGCCACCTCCTTCGGTATGGCCGGCGCCTTATAGAAATGCTTCTCCGCGTCCTGCTCCATCTCCTGAAGCTGAACGGCCATCTGCTTGTACATCTTGTATTCCAGAAGCCGAGCCACCAGTTCCGCCCTGGGATCTTCCTCCCCGCCTTCCTCATCCTCCTGGACAGGCAGAAGCATTCTGGACTTGATATCGATCAATGTGGCCGCCATAACCAGAAATTCGCTGACCACATCCAGATTCTCCGCCTCCATATGGCTCACATAATCCAGATACTGCTCCGTGATCATCACGATGGGAATATCGTAAATACTGACTTTATTTTTCTCGATCAGATGGAGAAGAAGGTCCAGAGGCCCTTCAAAATTCTCCAGCTTATAGGATATGCTCATCTGTCGTTTATACCCTTCTGTCGGATTTCCGGTTCACGTATACCGGAAATGTTATGATCTGCAAACGCGCCGCCTCAGGCGCAGCCGCGCGGCCTTACCTTTACCACCACGAGCTGGGCCATATCGTTCAGGCGCAGATTGACCGAATGGGTGCCGAGGCCCCTTCCCACGATCATCACGCCATTATCTTTACGGTGAATCCCCTGGCACTCTTTCCGGAAAAACTCAAACTGCGGCGTCATCACGCCGCCAAGGAACGGAAGCCAGATAGTCCCCCCGTGGTAATGTCCCGCCAGCGTCAGGTCGGCTCCCCATTTCTCATAAGCATCAAAAAATTTAGGCGAATGAGCCAGAAGGATCTGATACCTCCTCCGGTCCGCCGCGCCAAGACGTCTCTCGATATAACCGGGCGCCAGTTCGTCCGGGCATCTGTGCCTGTAGTATTTCCTGTCCAGATCCAGCCCGCTGATACACACTTCATCATTATACAGCGCGGTCTCATCCGACAGCCATATGACGCCGCTCTCCGCAAGCTCTCTCCGGTACCGGCCGTAGACATCGCCGTAACGGCCCCTGTCCCGGTCCAGGCGGTTCTCGTGGTTGCCGTTCCCGTAATATACCCGGAAACGGGAAGCAAGCTTCTTCACAAAATCCAGGGCCGGCCCGATCTCCACCCGTTCCCCGGCGATCATCATGTCCCCGCCGATCAGGACAGCGTCCGGCTTCGCCCGGCCGATGGCAGACAATAGCCGCCTCTGTCCCTTCCCGAAACAGTTATCATGCAGATCCGTCAGAAATACGAACGTATACTCCTCTGTAACCTTCTCCGACTGCAGTTCATATACATCTGTCGCAAAAACCTTCCGCTCATAAACGGACCGCAGACAAAGCCACACTGCGGCCGCCGCCGCAGTGATCAACATCCATACCATCGTCAGTCTCCTGCTGTTTCATTTCCCGCTTCACGGCATCGTCCCGCCGGCAATCACTTCTGGTTCTTGAAGACCGGATCCGCCGGATGTCCGCCTACCAGCTTCTGCATGGTGCGCTGCACCGCGTCCCTGGAATTCTTCCAGTCTTTGTCCTTATTCAGATAATCGTACTTCTCAATGAGCCAGTCGATATCCTCCTGAATCCGGTCCAGCTCCCGGTTCATCTGTTCAAACAACACCGGAAAGACTGCCTCCTGTTCCTTCCTTCCAAGCCCCTGGCTGCAGGCGTCTACCAGATCTGCAAAATGGTGGACGCAGAAACCCTTCGACTCCTTCAGCAGATTCAGGAAATCCTTCTCGTTCTTCACCTGATAGAGAAATGTGTCGATCACGCGCCGGTAGGTCTCATCGACACGGCCGCAGACATAGCAGTGGCTCTCCTCGCTCCGGATCCAGTTCCCGACCGAAGTTCCGCTCTGAGCCGATCCCTCCTTCTTCCGGATCAGCCCGAACATCGAAGACGAGGCAGGTTCCGCCTTAAAAGACGCCATCTCTTTCTTCAAGCCCTCCCGCACATGTTTCATGCGGGTCTTTAAGATCCACGCGTTGCCCAGGCTGTTGCCGTAATCATACATCATCTTCGTATGATGGCGGCAGAAACCCTGACGGTCCGTCTGGTCCCTGGTATCGCTTTCCATGTAGGAAGAACCCAGCACAAATTCGATCGCTTTCTGCTCCAGATCTCTCTCCAGATAGCAGAACGGACACTCGTCCCCGCTTACAAGCGCGTCATGAAGTTCGATCGTATATAATTTCTCTTTCACAGTATCCACCCCCGAAGTTTCTTTTATTACGTCATCATTATTCTATCATACACGGTCAGATGCCCTTCCGTCAAGCAGAGAATCTTTTGTGTGACATCAGGGTATTTTGTCGCCCTTTTACAGTCATTTTACAATATTATCCAATTATGGTCAATGGTCAAATGAATATTTCTGCCGTTAAATAAAATTGTGAGGTGGAAAAATGATCATTTACGAGCCCCTGTGGCGTACGATGAAGGAACGCAAAATTACACAGTACCGGCTGATCCACTACTACGGCATCAGCCCCGGTCAGATCAACCGGCTGCGAAAGAACGAATACGTTTCTACGCATACCATAGGAATGCTCTGTACGATCCTGGACTGCAGCGTATCGGATATCATGGAATTCCGCATGGACGACAGCGAATATGTATTCCGAAATAATTATCCGGACTATACGATACCAAAATAACAACCGGCTTTCCCGCAAAGATAAGGGAACGCCGGTTGTCTGCTATTACGTATTCTTTCTGATTTCCGTTTTCTGTTATTCAGTTTCTGTCCATGCGCCGTCAGTTTCCCGTCCATGCGCCGTCCGCGCCAAGCGTATAACCATCCGGCGTCACAGTACCCTTAAGCATCGTACCGTTTCCGCCCAGATAGAACCATTTGCCGTTATCCTGCACCCAGTAGTTCTTCGCCATAGCCCCGCTGCTTCTGAAATAATACCAGTCGCCGTTGACGAACAGCCGCCAGCCTGTCGCCATGTAACCGTTCGCATCGATCCAGTATTCGGTTCCGTCAAGGTTCAGCCATTCTCCGGCCGCGTAACGGCCGTCAGACTTGACATAATACCAGCCTGTGGCATTCTGGCCCCAGCCCGTCTTCGCTGCCGCAGCCGCTGTCTCCGGCTGCTGGGAAGAGGGAGCCTCCTGGGTCGCGGGAGATGTCGGGGCCTGGGTCTCAGAGGCTGCAGGAGCCTGCGTCTCGGGGGATGCAGGAGCCTGCGTCTCAGGACTTGCAGGAGCCTGCGTCTCAGGGGCTGCAGGAGCCTGCGTCTCAGGGCTTGCAGGAGCCTGCGTCTCAGGGGCTGCAGGGGCCTGCGTCTCAGAACCTGCCTGAGTCTGTGTCTCCGGAGCCGTGGTCTGAGGCCCTGCCTGCGCGGGAGCGCTTCCCTGCGGTCCGGATGCACCGGCCGCCATCTTCGCGAAGCCGTAATCCAGAAGCGCCTTCGTATCCGTATAATGGGTTCCGTTCGCCTTCATGACGACGGCCACCAGACGCACGCCGTTCCGTTCCGCGCCTGTCACCAGCGTGTTCCCGGCCAGGGATGTAAACCCGGTCTTACCGCCGATAATCCCCTCGTAATACCTGGAATCGTCAGGATACAGCATCTTATGGCCCATGGTGATCGTCCTGGCCCCACTCGTCTTCGTGGCCGGAAGCTTGTAGGACAGGGTCGTGTCGATCTCCCGCAGGACCGAATTGGCAAAGGCCGCCCGGCCGATCAGCGCCATATCGTACGGCGTCGTATAATGGTTCGGATCATTCAGTCCGTGCGGATTCACAAAATGGGTATTCGTACACCCCAGCGCCGCCGCCTTCTTATTCATCAGATCGGCAAACGCGGATATGCTTCCCGATACATGCTCCGCCAGGGCATTCCCCACCTCATTGGCCGATTTCAGAAGCAGCGCGTAAAGACACTGCCGCACAGTCAGCTGATCGCCTTCCACCATGCCAAGGGAGACCGCTCCTGCCTCCAGGTTCGTAGTGGCTGTTTTTGAAAATGTTACCGTGCCGTCCAGATCGCAGTTCTCGATCACCAGAAGCGCCGTCATCAGCTTGGTGATACTGGCCGGGTAATACTTCGTATTGGCATTCTTCCCATAGAGGATCTGTCCGGTGGCAGCGTCAATGACTACCGCTCCCTGAGCCTGGATCTGCGGCTCCGAAACCGAAGCCGCGCCGCCCGCATTCTGCGTCGCGTAAGCCGCGGACTGCGGCAGCAAAACCAGACACACCGCCAGCAGGATCGCCGTCAGTCTTCCGCAGCGCATCCTGTATGCATGAAACATCCCTCGTTCTTTCATCTCCGTCGTTCTTTCCCTTCTCTTCTATCTGCCGTCTGTCCCGGCATCCGTCCGCTCTATTGCCGCATCAGGACGGACTTCTGTAATCACCGGATCACTCTGCGCCAAATCTCTGCGCCTGCGCCGCGATCAGTTCCTGATCGTCAAAATAGTTGATCTTCATGGCGGCTTTCATCTCCGCCAGCGTCACCGCCGCCTTCTTCTCGGCCTTTATGCTGCCTTCCTGCAGGATCCGGTAAACCTCCGGAATATTCTTCTCGTAGGCCCTGCGTCTCTCACGGATCGGCTCCAGTTCCGCCTGCATGACTTCATTCAGGAACTTCTTCACCTTTACGTCGCCCAGGCCGCCTCTCATATAATGGGCCTTCAGTTCATCCAGATTCCGGTACTCCGGCCAGAACTTCGCGAAATGCTCATCCCGGCAGAAGGCGTCCAGATAGGTGAACACCGGATTGCCTTCCACACATCCCGGATCCTGGACCCGGATATGATTCGGATCGGTGAACATGCTCATGATCTTCTTCCTGACGTCTTCCGGTGAATCCGACAGATAAATGCAGTTCCCGAGAGACTTGCTCATCTTCGCGTTGCCGTCGATCCCCGGCAGACGCCTGCAGGATTCATTCTGCGGGATCAGCGCCTCCGGTTCTACCAGCACCTCATCATAGATATGGTTAAAACTGCGAACGATCTCCCTTGTCTGCTCGATCATCGGCAGCTGATCGTCGCCCACCGGCACCGTCGTCGCCTTAAACGCCGTGATATCCGCCGCCTGGCTGATCGGATAAGTAAAGAATCCTACGGGGATGCTTGTCTCAAAATTGCGCAGCTTGATCTCGTTCTTCACCGTCGGATTCCGCTGAAGGCGGGACACAGTCACAAGATTCATATAATAAAACGACATCTCCGTCAGCTCCGGTACCTGCGACTGAATGAACAGCGTCGACTTCGCCGGATCCAGACCGCAGGACAGATAGTCGAGCGCTACCTCTATGATATTCTGGCGCACCTTCTCCGGATTGTCCGCGTTGTCCGTCAGCGCCTGCGCGTCGGCGATCATGATATAGATCTCGTCGAACGCGCCGGAATTCTGCAGTTCCACCCGCTGGCGCAGCGATCCGACATAATGCCCCACGTGGAGCTTCCCGGTCGGCCGGTCTCCCGTCAGTATGATTTTCTTTGATTCAGCCATATTCCCCTCCTGATATGATCATGGTACCGGCGCGCCGGTCTCCCCAGTAATCCATTGCTCCTAATGAGTATACCACTCATTTCCGCGATTGCCTACTGTATTTTTCTAAAAAAACTCTTACGGAACTATTTCTATTTCGGTCACATGCATCCAAGGCGGCATTCCATAATAAAGAAATTTGCCAGTTACGCAGGAATTCCGGCACATCACATAAACACATGACGCCTCTGAGGTATTTACTGAACTGTATTTGGAAATAAATAACGGGAATGACGATCATAAGCCATTCCCGCTATCCTCACGCTTCCGCGTTCTCTGGAGACAACAGGGCTCGAACCTGCGACCCCATGCGTGTGATGCATGTGCTCTCCCAGCTGAGCTATGCCTCCGTCACATATTGTATCATAAGACGGAAAAATTGCAAGCACTTTTTTTACATTTTGAAAATAGAAATGAAAAGCGGGAACCTTCCATTCCGAAGATTCCCGCCGATCCTTCTGTCTATGGGGCTTTCCGCCTATTTCCGGCTGTCCGCGAACCGCTTGATATTGCTGGCGTTCACGAACTTCTCGATCTTGCCGTCCTTCACGAGCACCAGCGTCGGCGCCTGCATGATCCCGAACTCATCCGAAAGCTCCGGATTCTCCTCCGCATCGATCACCTGATAATCCACGCCCTTTAAGAATTCCTTGGCGATCCTGCAGTTGGGGCAGGTCTTGGTCGTGAAAAGATAGGTTCCGGAGGTATGGATCTGCGGCGCGGCGTTATTCCCGGATGCAGCGGAGGAATTCGTCTCGTCCGGCGCGGCGCTGCCCGCAGCGGAAGCATTGGCCTCGGTCGCGCTGCGAAGGATCGCCTGGGCCGTCTTCTCCGCCACCGTATCCGCTACATGGACCGCGGCGTCCCCGCCTCTCTTCAGGACGGAATGTGCCACATCGTAGGTCGTGCGGTTCTTGTACTCCTGAGTCTTGCCCGCGTTCCAGTTCTTCACCGGACGGTAGTAACCGGTGATACGGCTGTAGACCTCGGCCTCATTGCCGCAGATCGGGCAGGTGAAATGCTCGCCGATCAGGTAGCCGTGATCCTTGCATATCGAATAGGTCGGCGACATCGTGTAATACGGCAGCTTGTAGTTCTCGGCGATGGTGCGCACCAGCTTGGCCGCCGACTTCCAGGAAGGCAGCTTCTCACCCAGGAACGCGTGGAACACGGTTCCGGATGTGTAGAGGGTCTGCAGCTCGTCCTGGATATCCAGCGCGTCGAAGATGTCCGCCGTGTAATCCACCGGCAAATGGGAGCTGTTGGTGTAATAAGGCGTATCGCCGTCATTCCCGGCGGTAATGATATCCGGATAGCGGCTCTTGTCGTGCTTGGCCAGACGGTAGGAGGTGGACTCCGCCGGCGTGGCCTCCAGGTTGTACAGATCGCCGTACAGCTCCTGATAGTCGGACAGACGCTCGCGCATGTGATTCAGCACGTCCTTCGTAAACTGCTGGGTCTCCGGATGGGTCAGATCCCTGCGGAGCCATTTGGCATTCAGGCCAACCTCGTTCATGCCCACCAGTCCGATGGTGGAGAAATGGTTCTCGAAGGTTCCCAGATACCGCTTCGTGTACGGATACAGGCCATTGTCAAGAAGCTTCGTGATGACCTCGCGCTTGGTCTTTAAGGACCTGGCGGAGATATCCATCATCCGGTCGAGCCTCTTGTAGAAATCGGCCTCATCCTTGGCCAGATAAGCGATCCTGGGCATATTGATCGTAACGACGCCGATGGAACCGGTGCTCTCTCCCGCTCCGAAGAAGCCGCCGGTCTTGCGGCGCAGCTCGCGCAGATCCAGACGCAGGCGGCAGCACATGCTGCGCACGTCGCTGGGCTGCATATCGCTGTTGATATAGTTGGAGAAATACGGCGTACCGTACTTGGCTGTCATCTCAAAAAGGAGCTTATTGTTCTCCGTCTCGGACCAGTCGAAGTCCTTCGTGATGGAGTAGGTCGGGATCGGATACTGGAAGCCGCGGCCGTTGGCGTCGCCCTCGATCATCGTCTCGATGAAGGCGCGGTTGACCATATCCATCTCCTTCTTGCAGTCTTTGTACTTGAACGGCATCTCCTTGCCGCCCACGATGGCCGGCATCTCCGCCATATCGTCCGGCACGGTCCAGTCCAGCGTGATGTTGGAGAACGGCGCCTGGGTACCCCAGCGGCTGGGCGTGTTCACGCCGTAGACGAAGGACTCGATGCACTTCTTCACGCCGTCGTAATCCAGATTGTCCGCCTTCACGAACGGCGCCAGATAGGTGTCGAAGGAGGAAAATGCCTGCGCGCCTGCCCACTCGTTCTGCATGATGCCGAGGAAATTGACCATCTGGTTGCACAGAACGGACAGATGCTTGGCCGGGGAGGACGTGATCTTGCCGGGGATCCCGCCGAGACCTTCCACGATCAGCTGCTTTAAGGACCATCCGGCGCAGTAGCCGGTCAGCATGGACAGGTCGTGCAGATGGATGTCGGCGTTACGGTGGGCGTCGGCGATCTCCTTGTCATAGATCTCGGACAGCCAGTAGTTGGCGGTCACGGCGCCGGAGTTGCTTAAGATCAGGCCGCCGACGGAATAGGTGACGGTGGAGTTCTCCTTCACGCGCCAGTCCTCGACCTTCACGTAGCTGTTGACCACGTCGCGGTAGTCCAGGATCGTGTTCTTCATGTTGCGGATCTTCTCGCGCTGCTTCCGGTAAAGGATGTACGCCTTGGCCACATCCGTGTAGCCCGCCTGCTCCAGCACATGCTCCACGCTGTCCTGAATCTGCTCCACGGTGATCTTCCCGTCCTTCATCTTGCTCTGGAAATCCGCCGTCACGCGGAGAGCCAGAAGCTCTAATATCTCGTTATTGAATTCCTTTTCCGTGGCCTTGAACGCCTTCTTGATGGCTTCCGTAATCTTGCTCAGATTAAACTCCGCAACCTCGCCGTCCCGCTTTACTACGCTGATCATGATAAATCCCCTTTCTTCCCGCCTTCGGGTCCTCTCATCTGTCCGCTTCCTGATCTCAATTCTGTCTGCCCCCACTGCCGCGGAAGCGCCGCTCTTATCATTATAGCAGAGGATAAATAAAAACACAATATCTAGTTTGAGAAATTTTTCAGTGCTAGATATTGTGTTAAAAATATGTCATACTAACCTGCCGAATAGCTCTGCGGGAACGTATGCGCGCACCCGGATCCCGGTTTCCGTATACTCCTCTTCCAGAAGTTCCCCGAATTTGCGGATCTCCTGGATCCGGCCGGCTTCGCTGTAGCTGTATACTTTCTCCAGATAGACCTTCCGTTCGCGCAGGATCCGCTCCAGCGCCTCAAGAAGATCCTGGATCCCGTCACCGGTCTTCGCGGAGATCTTCACCTGATGATCCGCCTGCAGATCCTTGAGGATCACTTCATGATCCAGCCTGTCCGTCTTGTTGAATACGGTCACGATCACCTTGTCCGTGACGCCAAGCTGCCTGAGCGTCTCATAGACGATGTGCATCTGCATCTCCATCTGGGGATTCGTGCAGTCCACCACATGCAGGATGATATCATTGTACTTCGCTTCCTCCAGGGTGCTCTTAAACGCCTCGATCAGATGGTGCGGCAGCTTGCGGATAAATCCGACCGTGTCGGTCAGAAGGATCTGCTGTCCGTCCGGCAGGCGCAGGCTTCTGGTCGTCGGATCCAGCGTCGCGAACAGCTTGTCCTCCGCCAGGATCCCGGCGTCTGTAAGATAATTGAGAAGCGTGGATTTGCCGGCATTGGTATAGCCGACGATAGCGGCTCCCGTCGTATGTCCCCGGTCCCGCTGCTGCCGCTGGACCTGACGGTGGCGCTCCACATCCTTCAGTTCTTCCCTGAGCACCGATATCCTCTCATGGATCCGCCGCCGGTCGATCTCCAGCTTCGATTCGCCCGGGCCTCTGGTTCCGATCCCGCCGCCAAGCCTTGAGAGGGAGCTGCGGAGCCCCACCAGCCGGGCCGCCCGGTACCGCAGCTGGGCCAGTTCCACCTGAAGCTTGCCCTCGCGGGTAGCCGCCCTGGCTGCAAAAATATCCAGGATCACCATGGTTCGGTCCATCACCTTGCAGTCTAAGGCTTCCTCCAGGTTCTTAAGCTGCGCCGGCGACAGTTCGTCGTCGCAGACCACGCCGTCAGCCTCCGTCTCCCACAGAAGCTCCTTCACTTCATCGATCTTGCCTTTGCCGAAATACGTCCCCGGATGGATCTGTTCCCGGTTCTGGATCACCCGGCCCAGGACCGCGCCGCCGGCCGTCTTCACAAGCTCCTCCAGTTCGTCCAGACACTGCCCCGCGTCCTCTCCGCCGGTATCGACGGCCAGCAGGATCACCCGGTCCTCGACGTCTTTGATTTCATATAATTCCGCCAAATCTTCCTCCTGTCAATGCTTTGCTTCCCATATAGTGCCTGCTGCGGGAGCAGATCCGTGTTCCGGAATTGCGCTGTTTCCCCGCTTTCAGTCTGACCGTGTCTTCAAAAACGCGATCTCCTTCTCCACTTCCTCTGAAGAGCCGAATTCCGCGGCATACGCCTGCAGCGTCCGCAGGGCGCCGGCAAAATCCAGCTTCTTTTCATATACGACGGCCTGATTAAACAGCAGCTTCTCCCTGGCGCCGTCTCCCACTGCCAGGCCCTTCTCGATAAATGCCATCGCCTGGTCGTACTCTTCGAATTCCAGTTCATTTAACGCCAGCTGATTATAAAGTTCCCCGTTCTGCACGCCGTCATCCACAGCCTGCTGGAACAGTTCCGCCGCATCGGAAGCGCGGTCTGCTTCCCTGAGAGCAGACCCCAGCGCCAGAAGCAGATCCACCGTGTCTTCATCCGGCTGCCCGGCACTGTAAAGGGTCTGATACTGCTCCTTCGCTTCGTCCAGCTGACCGGCCAGCACCAGCATCGCGCAGCAGCGGGACAGATATTCCGTCTTCTCTTTATCTCCGTCTGCCTGCCATAACGTATCGTAGGTTTCGGCGGCAGCGCTGTAATCGCCCATACGGTATTCCGCTTCGGCGCGGTATTTCAGCACGTCGATCTCGAAATCACCCACCTTGCCGTCCGATTTCTCCAGCGCCTCGTCAAACAGCTGCACGGCCGCCGGGTAATTGCCGGCGTTCATCCGCAGGATGCCGTTCTCCCGAAGGTCGTATTTCTCCTTCGATCCGCAGCCGGATAATACGAGGATCGCAGCTATACACAGGATCAGATACTTATACTTTCTCATTCCGCTCTCCATTCTGCCGCCTGTATTCAGCGAACTGTTTCCTACCGGATCCCGGTGCTTCCGAAACCGCCCCGGTTCTCCCCGTCCAGACGCTCCGTTTCCTCAAAGCGGATCCGGGGCTGATGCTCCATGATCCGGAACTGGCAGATCCGGTCATTGACATGGATCTGCGTGTCCCGCACGGCCAGCGCCGGGAAATACCACTGATCGCCGTCGCCGCAGTAAGTCTCGTCGATGATCCCGAAATGATTCGTCTGAAGGATCCCGAAATTCTTATAGGTGGAGCTGCGGGGCACCACATGGGCCTCGTAGCCCTCCGGAAGCTTCATGGCGACGCCCAGCGGGATCAGCTTAAACTCGCCCGCCTTAAGCGAAACATCCTCCGCGGCCCGCAGATCGATCCAGTCGGATTTGCCGTCAATATAAGTCAGGCGGTCGATCTTATCCGTGAAATATTTAATTCTGATCGTCTCCATGAAACGCCTCCCTGTCCGCCGCATTGATCTGAATCTGCGCGCTCCCGTTCCTGGGCACGAAGCCGGTCGCCCGCTCCGCCAGCACACGCGCGTCCTGCCCGTCAAAATACAGCAGGCTTCCTTCTCCTTTCAACGGATCAAACTCCGTCAGCATCAGAGCCGTTCCGTCGGATGCGCAGTCCGCGCACATGACGGATCTCCCGGCCACGGTCTTCTCCCCGTCTTTATAAAGCGCGACGGAGAAATCCACGCCGCCCCCGCTGTTCTCGTCATAATCGTAACTATACGCCAGCCAGCCGTCCGTCATCCACATGCCGAAGACGTCATACGCGATCTCCTGCCCGTTAAAGTACAGATCGCCGCCATAGGCTCCCGGATCTTTGATATAATAAATCCCTTCGTCCGCCGCCTTTAAACTCAGGAGGCTGCGGATCTCATCGTCTACGACCGTCAGGTCGCCGGCGCTTCCCCCGGTCAGCGGAATCCTGTAAAGGGCTCCTTCCCCATCCAGAAGCATATACAGATAAAGGTTCCGGCCTTCCTCATCGCAGCAGGCGTCTTTCTGCCCGTCTGGAAGCAGCGCGTTCTCATATTCATTAACGGTACGTCCCCCGGCGGCGAGCCGCAGGCCGGAAAACTGCCCGTTTTCATAAAGATAGTTCAGAAGACGCGCTCCGAAATCGCCGCCGTCCAGACGGTCCCTGAATTCAGACCAGTCCGCCTTCAGATCCTCGATCCTGGGGCCTTCCGTGAAAAGACAGTATACGCCTGACTCCGACACACAGGGATTCCCGCTTTCGCCATCCGCAAAGCACCGGTCAGAGACCTCCGCGTCTCCCTCCGGCCAGTGATACCGAAGCTTCCGGTACGGCACCTCGAACTGCCCCAGATCGCTTACATAGAGCCAGTCTTCCTCCGTCATCGCGCCTTCGTCATCCCGGATCACATCCGTGTAGGCAAGACGCACCGGATTCTCCGTCGTATAATAGATCCTGTCTTCCTCCAGATCGTAACTCTCTACAGACACCACGTTCTGGGCGATCCGTTCCTTCCCGCCGAGGGCGTCCAGCAGATAAAGCACGCCGCCCTTCAGGCTCATGAAGCGGGTCAGGCTGTCCGACGCATAGAATGCGGTCACATTCTTATCCAGTTCCAGCTTTTCCGATCCGGCCTTTCTGTCCTGCAGATAGCAGACATTGCCGCTTTCTCCGTTCTTCTCCATCCAGCAGACAAGGCCTCCGTCCGGATCCGTCTGCCAGAAGAGAACGTTCCTGCCAAGACGGACCGGCTCCCCGCCGCCGTCACAGAAGTAAAGGGCGCCGCCTCTCTCAAACAGCACGCCGCCATCCGCCAGCACCTCATAGGCGGAAACATTCGCCGCAAGCTTCTCTTTCACGAAATCGCCGGCGAGGGCCATCCGGTACAGATCGAAGGTCTCACCGTCAAATTCCTCCCGCCAGAACAGCCAGTTTCCGTCCCCGCTTACCCTGTCCTCGCTTACCAGCCCCTCATAAGGCGGCACTCCGGGATCCAGGCAGGAATCTGTAATTTCCACTGGAGAATCCTTTGTCAAAAGATCCGCCAGATACAATTCTTCGTCGTGATAATATATCACCTTTGCCTGCCGCGCTTCTTCCGGACCGGCGCCGGTAAAGAGCCGCAGGAAAGCCGTCAGCACCAGAAGGAAGACCAGGCCGGCCGCCACCGGCGCAAGATACCGAAAACGCGTCAGACGCGCCGCGGCCTTTTCCAGAACCGAGGACGGCTCCGAATCCTCAGAGGTTTCCGCTTCCGCAGACAGTTCCGCTTCTTCCAATGATTCTGATTCCTCAGAAAGCTCCTGTTTCTCCGATGATTCGGACTCCGCAGATAATCCCGCTACCTTTTCTGCCGTCTCCGGACCAACGGTTTCTTCCTCGTCTGCCTTCTCCGGCTCAATCACCGGTTCCTCATCCGTTTTCTCTTCTTCCAGCCTTCCGCCGCAGAAACTGCAGTACATATCGTCTTCCTGCACATTCCTGCCGCAGTGAGGGCAGACTGCCGGCTTCTTCCCGCCGGACCATGCATCCCAGATCAGATCCGGCTCCACCCTTGCGCCGCACTTCTCACAATAAAGGCTTCCTTCCGCAATTTCCGCCCCGCATTTCACGCATGTCATATGTATCCTCCCGGCACATCCGGCACGGTCCTGCCGATGCTCTCATCTCAGCTTCATACCGCATCTCCGGCAGTAATTCGCGTCTGCCGGACATTCTGTCCCGCATCCGGGGCAGTATAGATGTCCCCCGTTATCCGGCTGTCCGGATTCCGTACCCTCCGGCAGCGGGACGCCGTCGTCCTCTTCCTCGATCACCACGCCGTCCGGCGAAACGCTGGGCTGCGCGTCCTGCAAATTACCGGGCTGCACATCCGGCGAAGCACTGAACTGCGCGTCCGAAACCGGCTCTGCCGGCTTTTCCTCCGCCGGGACAGTTTCTCCATTTATCTTCCCGCCGTAATCCGGCAGAAGCGGCCTGACTGGCTTATCCCCCGCATTCTCTTCCGCCTCTTCTTCGGCTCCCTTCGCCCTGGCCAGAAGGATCATTTTCTTCTTCTCCTCGATCTCCTCCAGCTTCCGGTCGATCGTCTCAAAATGCTTCACCAGCCGGCCGGGATCCACATCATGACGCTTCCACATGGAATACACCGTCATCCCGATAACCGCATACAAACTCTTTATCTCATTCTCAAGAGAACTTATCCCGCTGCGCAGTCTGGCCTCCGCCAGCATCGCCGACGTCTTCCTGCCGAACCGTTCGAAATGCCTGGACATATCTTCCTTAAACCCCATAACCGCACTCTCCTCATTCGTGCATATCTATCCTTCATTATACGGTTCTCCTCTTCCACTGTCAATCGTAAAAGACTGACGTAAAAAAACCGGAACAGCTGAATTCCCGCCGTTCCGGTTCCTTTCAGATCTTTTTCTGCAAATAAGCGCTCCCGCGATTACTGGATCGCCGTCACCGTGTAGTCCTGCGCCTCGACGGCCGCCTTAAGCGCCGCGTCGTCCAGCGGAGCGGACAGGGTCACTACCGCGGTTCCCTTCTCATGGCTGACCTCGGCCGCGCTCACCTGCTCAAGAGCCTCCAGGGCCTTCTTGACGCGGGCCTCGCAGTGTCCGCACATCATTCCTTCGATCTTCATGGTCTTTGTCATAGTTTGTTCCTCCTTATGATTCTTTTTATGTTTTATTTTTTTATCCCGCGCCGTGCTGTTCATATCGAACAGATTCAGGCGAAGGGCATTGGTAACGACACAGAAGCTGGACAGGCTCATGGCCGCCGCTCCGAACATCGGATTCAGCTTCAGTCCGAAGAAAGGATACCACAGACCGGCCGCCAGCGGGATCCCGATCACATTATAAAAGAACGCCCAGAACAGATTCTCATGGATATTCGTCAAAGTCGCGCGGCTTAAGCGGATGGCCGCCGGCACGTCGCTTAACCGGCTCTTCATCAGGACCACGTCCGCCGCGTCGATGGCGATATCCGTACCCGCGCCGATGGCGATACCGATATCCGCCCTGGTCAGGGCCGGAGCGTCGTTGATGCCGTCGCCCACCATGGCCACCTTCCCCTGCTTCTTCAAATCCCGGATCACATTCTCCTTGCCGTCCGGCAGAACGCCCGCGATCACCTGATCCACGCCGGCCTGGCTTCCGATGGCCCGGGCCGTCCGCTCGTTGTCGCCGGTCAGCATGACCACGCGGATACCCATATTCTGAAGCTGGCGGACCGCCTCGGGGCTGTCCTCGCGGATCACGTCCGCCACGGCGATAATTCCCGCGAGACAGTTCCCGCGGCTGAAATACAGCGGAGTTTTGCCTTCTTCTGCCAACGCTTCCGCGCGGGCGCGGATCTGATCCGATACCATGCCGCCGGATACAGCCGCCGGAGGCTCAGCCCCGCGGCCTTCCACACGCTCGCCACTTCCGGCGGACGCCTTAAGTCCTTCGCCCTCGGCAGCTTCTGCAGTTCCTGCAGTCTTCACAAGCCCTTCGGCGGACGCCTGCATCTGCCCGCTTATAAACGCCAGATTACCGCCGCACACCGTTTCTCCGTTCAGTCTTCCCGTCAATCCGTTGCCGGGAAGCGCCGCGAAATCTTCCACATCCCCGCCGGTGATCCCCATCTCTTCCGCCCGCTTAAGGACGGCCTTTGCCAGAGGATGCTCGCTCTTCTTCTCAAGCGCGCAGGC
Source organism: uncultured Lachnospiraceae bacterium (assembly GCA_947626395.1). GTDB lineage: Bacteria > Bacillota > Clostridia > Lachnospirales > Lachnospiraceae > UBA3402. The sequence goes on from CANQRU010000019.1 coordinate 44,268, forward strand.
AAGCTGCAGAAGTTCCTCTTCGGATACGCCCTCCGCCGGGATCACATCCGTCACCTTCGGCTCGCCGCTTGTGATCGTTCCGGTCTTATCAAGCGCCACGATCTCCATTTTCCCGGCCGCCTCCAGGGACGCGGCCGTCTTGAACATCACGCCGTGACGCGCGCCCATGCCGTTGCCCACCATGATAGCTACCGGCGTCGCCAGACCCAGGGCGCAGGGACAGCTGATGACCAGCACCGAGATGCCCATGGACAGCGAAAAGCCCAGGCTGTGGCCTGTCACAAGCCACAGAAACGTCGTGATCACCGCGATCGTGATCACCGCCGGCACGAAGACGCCGCTGACCTTATCCGCCACTTTGGCGATCGGGGCCTTGGTGGCCGCCGCGTCGCTGACCATCTGGATGATCTGGGACAAGGTGGTATCCTCGCCGACTCTCGTGGCCCGGCAGCGGATGAATCCGGACTGGTTCACCGTGGCCGCCGATACCGTATCTCCGGCCGACTTATCCACCGGGATGCTCTCGCCGGTCAGCGCCGCCTCATTGACCGCGCTTGTGCCCTCCAGCACCACGCCGTCCACCGGAATATTTTCCCCGGGACGCACGACGAAAATATCGCCTTTCTGCACCTGATCGATAGACACCTCCGTCTCCACGCCGTCATAGACTACCACAGCCGTCTTCGGCGCCAGCTTCATCAGGCTCTTAAGCGCGTCTGTGGTCTTGCCCTTCGAACGGGCCTCCAGCATCTTCCCGACCGTGATGAGCGTCAGGATCATGGCCGCCGATTCAAAATAGAACTCGTGCATATAGCCCATGACGCCTTCCATATCCATCCGCATCTGAGCGTCCGTCATCGCGAACAGCGCGTAGGTGCTGTAACCGAACGCCGCCGTGGACCCCAGGGCCACCAGGGTGTCCATGTTCGGCGCACGGTGCCACAGGGACTTGTAGCCGCTGATAAAGAATTTCTGGTTGATGACCATGATGACGACCGTCAGAAGCATCTGCAGGAGCCCCTGGGCCACATGGTTTTCCGCCAGGAACGCCGGAAGCGGCCATCCCCACATCATATGTCCCATGGAAATGTACATGAGCACGGCCAGAAATCCCAGCGACGTAAATAACCTCCGCTTCAGGACCGGCGTCTCCCGGTCGCGGAGCATTTCTTCCGCCTCGGACATCGAACTGCCGCCGGAAACCGCCGCGCCGCCGCCTGCCGCATTCCCGGCCGCCGCGGAAGTCCGTCCTGCCGCGCCGCCCCTCTGCTTTAACGACGCGCCGTACCCGGCCTCTTCCACCGCCCGGATCACGGCTTCCGGCGAAGCCGTGCCTTCCACGCCCATGGAATTGGTCAGAAGGCTCACCGAGCAGGACGTGACGCCCTCCACCTTCGATACCGCTTTCTCCACCCGGGAACTGCACGCCGCGCAGCTCATGCCGGTTACAAGATATTGCTGCATTGTCTGTCATCTCCTTATATCGAATCACATCTAAAATTCCAACCGGTCTTATCTGCCGCTGCGGCGCCCGCCGTCAGGCAGTCTCGATCTTCACCACTTTAAAATCCGCCCGTTCCACCGCACGGATCAGTTCCTCATCCTCCACCATGCGGCTCATGGAGACCCGGGCAATATTTTTCTTCAGATCCACCTTCGCCACGGCTCCGTCGATCCGGTTGATCTGCCTTTCCACGCTGTTCTTGCAGTTCTCGCAGTGCATGCCCTCGATGGTGACGATCTTCTCGCCCACTTTCTCGCCTTCCAGTTCCTTCTGCGGCGCCTTCGGCACGGAACCGCCGCAGCAGCCGTTCCTGCTGCGCTTCAATGCTTCCCTGACGCCGAAAAACAAACCAACCGCAACGATCAGAACAATAATAATATCTCCCATGATCTTCTTCTCCATTCTGCCTGCTATTTCATTAATTTATGCAGCGTTCCCACCAGCTCATCCAGCGTTTCTTCCTTGCCTTCCTTAATATCACGGACCACGCAGCTCCGGATATGATTCTCCAGAAGCACCTTGTTAAAACTGTTCAGCGCCGCGTTCACCGCCGCCACCTGCACCAGGATATCCGTACAGTACGCGTCCTGCTCCACCATTCCTTTGATTCCCCGCACCTGTCCCTCGATACGGTTTAAGCGGTGGATCAGATCCTTATACTCCTTCTCCGAACGCTCCTTTGTCTTATGACAACAGCATTGATTCTCTTCCACGGGCAACTCTCCTTTCCGGACTCAGCCGTCCCCAGCAGCTGATCCATCCTTCATCCTTATATCCATCTGCAACAGCAGAAACGGTCTTCCATAATCCATCTGCCATACAGAAACGGTCTTCCGTATCCAGTGTTTATTATATACCCCCATGGGGTATATTTCAAGCCCCTTTTTTATAATTTTAACTTTCAAATGCCGCCGATGCCGGCCGTCCTCCGCTCTCGCAATTCCATTTCCATAACGACGCGGATGCGCCCGGCCATCCCCGCGTACAATGACATCAAAAAAAGGCCCGCCGTAAGACGGGCCAAACTAACACACGAAGGGCGTCACTGGCACCCTTCTTGCATGGAAATAGGAGCAGAGCGTCACCGGCGCCCTTCTTGCATTGAAATATCAAACGTTTCCCGATGCTGCCGATCCGACCGCTCCGGTGCGGATCACTCCTCAGCCCGGTGCAGCGACCTCTCCGTGTCAAATCCTTCCGGATACCGTTTCTTCAGCTTCTCGATATTGCGCGTCAGCACTTCCTCCAGCGACACATCCAGAACCGTGGCCGTCTCCGCCAGATACCAGGCGATGTCGCCCAGTTCCTTAATCAGCTTCTCCCGATCCAGCTCGTGTCCCTGCGCCAGATGCTTCTTCACGATATCAATGGCCTCGCCGGACTCCCCGCACAGCCCCATGACGCCGTTGATCAGGACGTCCTTTTTGTCCAGCTTCGGGTTCAGCGTGGTCATCGCAAGTTTCTGATATTCATTGATCGTCATAGGTATCTTTCTCCTTCATTCCTCTGGTTCCGTAAACCACTGCCCCCATCGTATGCGTTATCCGGAATCTGTGCATTTTTACTTCCGGTATCCTATCTAAATGCTTCTTCACACCACAAGCAGAATTTTTATTTTACAGCACTTTCTCAAGCGCCGATACAAACGTCTCAAGACCTTCCTTCTCTTCCGCCCCGAACCTTCCGTACAGCGGACTGTCGATATCCAGAACGCCGTACAGTGCGCCGTTTCTGTGAATCGGGATCACGATCTCCGAATTGGAAGCGCCGTCGCAGGCGATATGTCCCGGAAACTGGTGGACATCCTCCACTACCACGGTCTCATCCCGCTGCGCCGCCGTCCCGCAGACGCCTTTTCCAATGGCGATACGCGTACAGGCCGTCTTCCCCTGAAACGGTCCCAGGCGCAGTTCTCCGCCCTGGTACAGATAAAACCCGGCCCAGTTCAGATCCGCAAGCGTATGATACAGAAGCGCCGAAGCGTTTGCCAGATTGCTGATCTCACTCTCCACGTCCTCCGCCAGCGCCTGCATCTGCGCCGCCAGAAGTTCATAATCCACGGCGTCTGCCGCAAATGCCGCACCGCCTGCCTGTTTTTCATGGTCACTCATGACTGACTCTGCTCCATTTCCAACAATGATATCGATATTATAACCCCACCGCTCCGATTTGTCACGCAAAAGACAAAAAGACGGTCACGCCAGCTGCGCCGGCCGCCGCGGATATTGACAGCCGCCTGTCCGCGCGTTATAATCCATTCCGCCGGATCGATGATCTTCATCAGCCGGAAGGAAGCAGAAGAAAAATAAACAAGGAGAACTTTCAGGATGATCGCAAAGATATTGGTATGCTTTTTCGCCGGCCTCGGCGCGGGCCTGGGAACCGGCTTTGCCGGAATGAGCGCGGCGGCAGTGATAAGCCCGATGCTCATCACATTTCTTGATATGCCGGTTTACCAGGCGGTCGGGATCGCGCTGGCAAGCGACGTCCTGGCCAGCGCCGTCAGCGCCTACACCTACGGAAAGAATAAGAATCTTGATATCCGCAACGGTCTCGTCATGATGGCTGCGGTCCTTCTCTTCACAATGGTCGGCAGCTGGACCGCCAGCCTGGTACCCAACACGACCATGGGCAGCTTCTCCGTCTTCATGACAATGCTTCTCGGAATCAAATTTATCGTACGGCCGGTCATGACGACCAAAGAAGCTATGGCTTCTGTCAGCGCCAGGAAGCGCATCATCCAGTCCATCGTCTGCGGATCGGGCGTCGGGTTCATCTGCGGCTTTGTCGGGGCAGGCGGCGGCATGATGATGCTTCTGCTGCTGACCAGCGTCCTTGGCTATGAATTAAAAACCGCAGTCGGCACCAGCGTCTTCATCATGACTTTCACGGCGCTGACCGGCGCCGCCAGCCATTTCGCCATCGGCGGCGCGCCGGATCCATGGTGTCTGGTCCTCTGTGTCGCGTTTACGCTTCTGTGGGCCAGGGTCGCCGCCCTGTTCGCCAATAAGGCAAGTGCAAAAACGCTGAATCGGGCCACCGGCGTCGTTCTGACAGTGCTGGGCATAGTGATATTGTCGGTTCGATTCTTCAGTTAACCTGCCCCTGAGATCGCTCTTTAGGCGCCTCTTGCTGCATCTCTCTCCTGCGCTTGGTCATCAGGCCGCCGATGCGGCCGCTTTCCTTGGCCGTCAAACTGCGCCAGCCGTTTGCGATCACCTTGTCGCTGAGTCCCAGTTCCTCGGCGATCTCAAATTTCAGAAGCTCCTCCGGCTTTAAATTCTTCGGATCAAACGGTTCATCCTTCTTCTTTTTCGGCATAATAACAGGCATACTCCTTTCTCAGATCTGCTTAGAGTATGCCCGTTTTGTCAAGGCCTATACGTACGGATTCTGCGGAATAATGATCGCCGCGACAATATAGGCGATCACTCCCGGCGCGATACCGAACAGCGTCACGATCGCCCACACAAGACGCACGATCGTCGGATCCACCGCGAAATACTCCGCAATCCCTCCGCACACGCCGCATACCATCCGGTCACGGTTCGACCGGTACAAACGTTTTCCATTCTCCATAAAGCTCCTCCTCTCCGGCCGCCTGGCCGTTCCTGTCCCGGAAATCTTCTGCATCCGCGGGAAGCCATTTCCAGGACTCTGCTCAAATTCATTCTAGCGCAGATCATCATAAATTGCAAGGGCGCAGCACCACGGCATATCCCATGCTTTTCAGCATCTTCTTGCAGCGATAGTAACCCTGTCGTCATTCGTCGGCGCTGAATTCAACCTAAACTGCAAACGCGGCTGTCATATTCCTCTACCGGAAATTCATCTCCACGCTGCCCATACTGCAGTCCAGCTTCGCCGTTTTTTTCGCGCCGTCATGCTTTACCGTCTGTTTCCCTTTCAGGCCGCCTCTGGCATCCGTGAGTCCCTCTACCGTAACGCCTCCCATAGACGAATCGATCTGATAATTAAAATCCTTCATCGCGCCGTCCAGCGTAAGCCGGACGGTTCCCATTTCGCTGTCCGCTTCTACGGATTCTTCCACCGCACCGGTATAGTCCACACTGCCCATAGCGCTTTCGATCTCCAGCGTCTTCACGGCGCCTTCCGTGATTTCGATACTTCCGGCGTTGGCCTCCAGCTTCATCTCATCTGCCGACACGCTGCCGATCTCCACCGACGCGGCGCCCGCGGAAATGTCCAGATTATCCGCCAGGATCCGGTCCGCGTCAATGCTGGAGGCGTCCGCTTCCAGTTCCACCCTGCGGAAATGCTGATCCTTCGGGATCGTGATCACAGCCTTCGCGTAATCAGGGAGATTTACGATTCCCTTCTCCTTCTCGAAAGTCAGCTTCAGGCTGTCGTCAGAAACCTTATCCTTTAAAATGATCTTCTCCGAATTCCGCTCCACCCGGATACAGTCATCCGTCTCCCCTTCCACGATCTCGATCCGCGAAGGGGCCGCGACGATCTCAAGATCACGGATGTCCGTAAGCAAATACACGCTGACCAGCGGTTCGTTTTCATAATCATCCGCGCTGCCTGTTCTTTCCGTACCGTCCCAACTTCCATGAAAACCATTCCATGTGCCGGGAATCAACCGAAACTGATTGCCCCGTATGACACGCCCGATCAGTCCGCCGAGACCATCAGACAGAATCTGGTTTCCGTTGATCCGCAGGATCGACCCGCCCATGGACGCGGCACAGCCGCTCATCAGAAGCCCGGCCGCCAGACAGACTGCCGCTGCGATCAGTACCCATTTGATAAACCTGTTCACGCTGTCCGCTCCTTTCTGTGAAGCATTCCGTTAAGCCCGTCGATCGCGCCCCTAAACAGCCACGGCAGAAGTTTTCCATAGATCAGCACCGACAGTACCACGCCGACCAGCCCGATCGCCAGCATCACCAGCCCGACGCCGATACATACGACACCGTCGAGCGGATCCGCAAATACTGCCGCGATTCCCGCCGCGACCACCGCGACGCCCGCCACCAGAAATACAAACGTCAATATCGCCGTCAGAAATACAAGTACAAGCAGCAGCACCACGATCGCCACCAGAATTCCGAAAGCGCCGCCAGCGAATCCAAGAAGCGCCGGCAGAACCGTGACTGCTCCTATTATCGCTAAGATAATCCAAAGCACCTTCGCCGCCTGACCGCCGGAACCGGGCCGGCCGGGGGCTCCTGGTTGACCAGCGGCTCCTGGTTGACCCGGATTACCGGCATGACCCGCGGCGCCAGGTTGGCCCGGATTACCGGTACGGCCCGCGGCGCCAGGCTGGCCCGGATTACCGGTACGGCCCGCGGCGCCCGATTGATCTGCATTTCCGGAATACCCGCCGGTTCTGCTGTCAGCCTGACCTGCGCCAGTTCCGGTATTTCCGTAATGATATTCTTCCTGCTCCCGGCTTGCCAGCTGATAATTTGGTTCCCGGAACCGTTCATCCGTATAGCCGGTATCCGTAAATTCTCCGCCGTCCGCAAGATTCCCCTGAAGATCTGACCGGATGATCGAAGCGATCCGCTCCGGACTTCCGAACTCCCGCATGGCTTCCTCCGCCGAATCGCCGGCTTCCTCCAGATAATCGCGGTAATAATCCAGCGCGTCCCTCGTCTCTTCCTCCGGAAGGTCCGAGAGCAGATATTCCACCTTCTTCATGAATTCCTCTCTGTTCATATACGCGCCTCCTCGAATATTCTGGTGATCTTTCCTGAATAGCTGGCCCATTCGCTCTTATACAGATTCAGCTGGACCCGCCCCTTCTCCGTGATCCGGTAATACCTGCGGTTACGGCCGTCAATCGCCATGTCATACGTCTCCAGGCACTCATCTTTCTGCAAGCGCCGGAGTACCGGATATAAAGTGGATTCCGACACATCGATAACTCCCCGTACGTCCTGTGTGATCTTATATCCGTAAGTCCCCATCATATCCTTCGAGACCACCGCCAAAACGATCGCGTCCAAAAGCGCCGTCCCCGTATTAAATACCATACAGCTCAACTCCTTACTACCTTCCCCGTTTGCACGGATCCTATTCTGTATGTGGAACACAGAAGTATCGTTCCGTATAATATTATATGCTATATAATATTATATGTCAATATAGTACTTACTGATTTCTGACGAAATATTTTTTGCAAATGTTGTCTGGTGGGATAAATGTCGGCGCACATAGTCGCGGAAGGTACGCGTGACAGGCGGGGGCGGGACACATCACGTACGCTCATGACTCCGAAGGGAAGTCTTTCTAAATTCAAAAACGTCAGTTTGAGGGCAACGGCAAATTCGCGTGAACTCCTGATGAGTTCACGCTCAGGTTGCCGCTCCGCCCATGACTTGTGGTCATGGGCTCCGGCCCTCAAACTGACGTTTTTTCATTAAGAAAGACTAACCCTTCTCCGTAAATCGCGTTCGTGATGTGTCCCGCCCCCGCCTGTCACGCTGTGTTTTCGCTGGAAGAATGTTGGGAAAAAACTGACTCACACTTTTTGCTGGCAGAATATTAAAGGAGAACCTACCTCACACTTTCGCTGACAGAACATTGAAGGAGAACCTAATCCCCCATTTTCACTGTCAGAACATTGAATGAGAACCTAACCCCCACTTTCACTGACAGAACACTGAATGAGAACCTAACACCCCATTTTCACTGACAGAACATTGATGGAGAACCTAACACCCACTTTCACTGACAGAACATTGATGGAGAACCTAACACCCACTTTCACTGACAGAACACTAAATGGGATCCCATATCCTGCTTCTCTTTGGCAAAACGCTGAAAAACAAGCCTCGCTCCCGCGAAAAAACAGCGAGTGAACGCCCCGCCGTCTGCGCGATTTGTGGAGGATGGTTAGAGGTTCTTAGGCGAAAAACGGCCGCATCCGGGGCCGGAGCCCCTGACCTCAAGTCAGGGGCGGAGCGCAAGCTGAGTGAGAAATCCTTTCAGGATTTCTCACGAATTTGACGGTGCCCCGGATGCGGCCGTTTTTCGTCTTAGAACCTCTTCCATCCGGAACCATGAGCGCAGGCGGCGGGGCATCCACTCGCGTACCTACCGCGACCCCATTTACCACCCCCAACCAATCGTCGCCAACCTTCTATATTGCCACACATACAAAAAATCAGGCACCCAACCGTCCCCGATCAGATGCCTGACAACATACTCCAATTCTCTCAGAGGAGACCTACATCTCCTACTGCTCTTCCTCCGCCAGCTGCGCCCCCAGCGCCTCAACATCCACATCCGCCACATCCGGCTCTTCAACCGGTGCTTTCTTCTCCGGCGGGGCCTGCAGCGCCTTGATGCTTAAGCTGATCTTCCGATCCGCCTCGTTGAAGTCCACGATCTTCGCCTCGATCTCCTGGCCGATCGTCAGAACATCCGCCGGCTTATCCACATGCTCGCGGGAGATCTGGGATACATGCAGCAGAGCGTCCACGCCCGGCTCCAGCTCCACGAAAGCGCCGAAGTCCGTCATCCTGGCCACACGGCCGGTAACGATATTGCCCACCGCGTACTTCTCCGCGGCGTCCGTCCACGGATTCTGATCCGGGAACTTAAGACTTAAAGCGATCTTGTCGCCGTGGATATCCTTGATCAGCGTGGTCAGCGTCTGACCGGCCTTAAAGACCTTCTTCGGGTTCTCCACGCGTCCCCAGGACATCTCGGAGATATGAAGCAGTCCGTCCGCTCCGCCCAGATCGATGAACGCGCCGAAATCGGTCACATTCTTGATAACGCCCTCTACCACATCGCCTACCTGGATGCGGGCAAACAGGGCTTCCTGCATCGCCTTCTTACGGGCTACCATCAGCTGCTTGCGGTCGCCGATGATCCTTCTGCGGCGGGGATTAAACTCGGTGATCACGAATTCGATCTCCTGACCCGCGAACTTGGACAGGTCTCTCTCATAAACATCCGACACAAGGCTGGCCGGAATAAATACTCTTGCTTCCTCCACGACTACGCTCAGTCCGCCATCCAGAACCTGAGCTACCTTCGCGGTCAGAACCTCCTGATTATTAAACGCGTCCTCCAGGCGCTTGTTGCCGCGGTCAGCCGCCAGCCGCTTGTAGGACAGGGCCACCTGGCCCTCGCCGTCGTTGACCTTCACGACCTTGGCTTCCAGCTCGTCGCCTACATGAACCACGGTCCGAAGATCCAGATTCGAATCGTTGCTGTATTCATTCCTCGGAATGATACCGTCGGACTTGTACCCGATATTCAGGACAATCTCATCTTCTTTCACATCGATGACCTTACCGGTGACAACCTCTCCTGTACGTATAGTCTTCAACGATTCCTCCAACATTTGTTCAAAAGTCTGCTCTGCCATTACTTTTTGAACCTCCTCAATAATTTTCTTTGGGGTCGATGCCCCTGCTGTAATACCTACGCTGCGCACAGAATCTACACTTTCAGGTGATAAGTCGTCAAGTGTCTGAATGAAATGGGTGTTCTTACATTTCCTTTGGCAAATTTCAAAAAGCTTGCGTGTATTCGAACTATACCTACCGCCAATGACCACCATGGCGTCTACCTGCGAGGCAATCTGCTCAGCTTCCCTCTGCCGTTCCTCTGTTGCACTACAAATCGTATTGAAAACAACTATATCATAACCCTTTTTTGAAATTTTTTCAACTAATTCTTCAAAATTCTTGTAATTAAATGTCGTCTGAGACACAATACATAGCTTTTTGGATAAATCATGCGGCAAACCAGCTAAATCTTCCTCGGTTTTTACGCTCAAAACCGGCGATCTGCACCATCCGCGGATCCCTTCCACCTCCGGATGAGAGCTGTCGCCGATGATGACGATCGTTCGTCCGGCTTCGCTCTGTTCCCGTACAATGTTATGAATCTTCTTCACAAACGGACAGGTGGCGTCTACCACGTTCAGTCCTCTGGACGCGAGAAAGTCATAGACCTGCGGCCCGACTCCGTGGGACCGGATAATGACTGTGCCTTCGTCAATTCCGGAAAGTTCTTCTTCCGACACCGCCCTGACTCCCTGCTGCTCCAGCTCCCGGACCACCTCTTCATTATGGATAATGGAACCCAGCGTATAAATGGGGCCCGCATCCTCCCGGATCCGGCTGTATACCAGATCCATGGCCCGCTTCACGCCGAAACAGAAGCCGGCGGTCTTCGCAACGATCACTTTCATCTGCTTCTCACCTGCCTGCCCGTTCCGCCGGAAGTCCCCGGCTGACCGCCGCGCCGATGATCGCATCGATCACCTGAACGATCGTCATATCCGAACTGTCCAGATACACGGCGTCCTCCGCCTGCTTAAGGGGCGCGATCTCCCGGTTCATATCCCGGTAGTCCCTGGCGCGGATCTCCTCTTCGATCTCCGCCAGGCTGCTCTCCTTCCCTTTCTCCAGCAGCTCTTTATAACGCCGCCTTGCCCGAACTTCCACCGAAGCGGTCAGATAGATCTTGGTCTGGGCGTCCGGCAGCACGCAGGTGCCGATGTCCCGCCCGTCCATGATCACGTCGGTGCTGGCCGCCAGATCCCGCTGCAGGCTCAGAAGCTTCTGCCGCACCGCCGCGTAGACCGAACAGGCGGAAGCCAGATGCCCCACCTCTTCCGTGCGGATCAAATCCGACACGTCCTCGCCGTTTAAGATCACTCTCTGGGTCCCATCCTGATAGCGAATGGAAATGCTGATATCACCGCATGCCCGGCTGATCCCTTCCTCATCGTCCATGCCGATGCCCTGCCTGTCGAAATACAGCCCCATAGCCCGGTACATGGCGCCGGTGTCCACATAGACGAAGCCCAGCTTCTTCGCGAGCGCCTTGGCGATCGTGCTTTTGCCCGCTCCCGCGGGACCGTCGATGGCAATGTTATACGCTGCTGTCATACTTTGAAACTCTCCTTGATTCCTATATTTGCCACACGGATCCTGTGCGTCCGTATCAGAGGCGACGCCCTGTCCTACCGGGCCGTGGGACTTCTCTTTGCTGTATGGCCGGATCGTCACTCCCACGGAATACTGCTCCCCGCCGCCCAGCCAGTGGACCAGGCGATCTGCAGGTTGAACCCTCCCGTCACCGCGTCCAGATCCAGCACCTCGCCCGCGAAATACAGGCCCCGCACCTTCTTCGATTCCATCGTGGCCGGCGAGATCTCCTTTACCGAGATACCTCCCTGGGTAACGATCGCTTCATGAAAGCCCCGAAGGCCCGTGAGCGTCACGCTGAAACGCTTTGTCACGTCCAGAAGCCTCATCCGCTCCTGCCTGGTGATATCCCTGACCGGCTTGGAAGGCGGAATGCCGCTTCTGGCGACCATTACCGGGATCAGCTTCGCCGGATAAAGCTTTCCCAGCGCGTTGCCGAACTGCCGGTTGGAAAATTCCGCGAAATCCCTAAGGATCCGCGCGTCCAGCTGCTCCTCCGTAAGCGCGGGCTTCAGATCGACCCGCATCGCAAGCGGCCTTTCCCGAAGTATCTTTCCCACAAAGCTGCTGGCGCTTAAGACCACCGGTCCGCTGACGCCGAAATGCGTGAACAGCATCTCCCCGAACTCCCGGTAAAGCTCTTTCCCGCCGTCAAAGAAGGATACCTCCACGTTCCTAAGCGAAAGTCCCTGCAGGCTCTTCACATCCTCTTCCTTCGCGTTCATCGGCACCAGGGACGGCCTCAGCTGCGTCACCGTATGGCCGCAGTCCCGCGCGAAGCGGTAACCGTCTCCGGTCGACCCGGTAGATTCATAGGAAATGCCCCCGGTCGCCACGATCACGGCGTCGCCGGGGATGAATCCGACCGATCCCTTACGCACTTCATTTTCCCAGGCAACGTCGGCTCCGGCTGGTTTCTCCGACCCTGATATTCCCTGCGGTGGCTCCCGCCATGAAACTGCATCGCTTTCTGCCACTACCGACCATTCTGCTGCGGCACTGCGTTTATGCCCTGAATCAGCGCTGCGTCCGCCGCCGGAACGCATCTGCCTAACCGTGACACCAATACATTTCCCAGCCTCGACACAAACGCCGGTCACTTCCGTATTCAGATGCACCCGTACGCCCAGCTCCTTCATCTGCCGGACCAAGGCCGCGATCACGTCCGAGGACTTGTCCGATACCGGAAATACCCTATCGCCCCGCTCCACCTTCAGCGGACAGCCGGCGCGCTCCAGAAGATCCATCATGTCCCGGTTGGAGAACGCCGCAAAACTGCTGTACAAAAACCGGGGATTCGTCACCACGTTCTGCCTCAGTGATTCCATGCTGCACGCATTCGTCACATTGCAGCGGCCTTTGCCGGTGATGAACAGCTTCTTCCCCGGTTTTTCGTTCTT
>CANQRU010000020.1 GCA_947626395.1 uncultured Lachnospiraceae bacterium
TTCGTGGACGAGGGACCATTTGCGCTGATAAGGGAAGGCAGGCTGTACCTGACATTTTCCAGCGCGGCGGTGGATACCTCCTACGTGGTCGGTCTGCTGACGCTTAAGGAAAACGGCGATCCCCTGCAGCCGGACAGCTGGAGGAAAACCAATTATCCGATCCTGACATCCAGAAGCGTGGAAGGCGAATTCGGCACCGGACATAACGCCTATGTGACGGATGAGGACGGAAATGTATGGAACACCTATCACGCCAGACCCGGCGTCGACGGAGCGCGCAGCAGCGGGATCCGGAGGGTGCACTTCGGAACTGACGGAGAGCCGGTGCTGGATATGACGGAAGATATGGACGTGGCGGAGGAATTCCGTACGGTACGGACGCGGCTGGTCGTGAAGCGTCCAAAAAAGTAAACCTGTAAGGAGACCGAATATGAGAGACAGAGAAAAAGCAAAACAGAGAGCGCACGAACTGGTGAGCCGGATGACTCTGGAGGAGAAGGCGTCCCAGCTCAAATTCGACGCGCCGGCGATCCCGAGGCTTAACGTGCCGGCGTACAACTGGTGGAACGAGGCGCTCCACGGCGTGGCGAGGGCCGGCGTGGCCACCAGCTTCCCGCAGGCGGTAGGCATGGCGGCGTCCTTCGACACGGAACTTCTCGGCGAGGTTGGAAAGGTGGTCGCAGAGGAAGGCAGGGCCAAATATAACGCGGCCAGCAAAAAGGGCGACCGCGATATCTACAAGGGCCTGACATTCTGGTCGCCCAATGTCAATATTTTCCGCGATCCCAGATGGGGACGTGGTCAGGAGACCTACGGGGAGGACCCGTACCTGTCCGGCGAACTGGGCAAGGCGTTCGTGAACGGCCTGCAGGGCGACGGAGAGTATCTGTCGGCAGCCGCCTGTGCCAAGCATTTCGCAGTGCATTCCGGGCCGGAGGCGCTGCGGCACGAGTTCGACGCGGAGGTATCCGATAAGGATCTGTATGAGACGTACCTGCCGGCGTTTGAGAAGCTTGTGACCGAGGCCGGGGTAGAGGCGGTCATGGGCGCTTACAACCGGACCAACGGGGAGCCTTGCTGCGGCAGCAGGACGCTGATTCAGGAGATCCTGCGCGGGAAATGGAATTTCCAGGGACATTTCGTCTCGGACTGCTGGGCGATCCGGGATTTCCATACGAGGCATATGGTGACGGCCACGGCGGAGGAATCCGCGGCATTGGCGCTGAAAAACGGCTGCGACGTAAACTGCGGAAGTACTTACCTTCATGTCTTAAAGGCATATCAGGATGGACTTGTGACGGAGGAGGAGATCACCGCAGCGGCGGAGAGGCTGTTTACCACCAGGTTCCTGCTGGGACTTTTCGATGAAACGGAGTACGATAAGATCGGTTACGACCGGATCGAATGCGAAGAGCATCTTAAGATGGCGGACCGGGCCACGGCGGAGAGCGTGGTGCTTCTGAAGAACGACGGCATCCTTCCGCTTAAGAAGGATCAGTTAAAGGCCATCGGCGTGGTCGGCCCCAACGCCAACAGCAGGGCCGCCCTGATCGGGAACTACCACGGAACGTCGTCCAGATATATCACCGTGCTGGAGGGCATTCAGGACGAGGCGGAAGCCGCCGGGATCCGGGTGTATTATTCCGAAGGCTGCCACCTTTACAGGGATAAGGTGGAGAGTCTGGCGCATCCGCAGGATCGGATCAGCGAGGCGGTCAGCGTGGCGGAGCAGAGCGATGTGGTCATCCTCTGTGTGGGACTGGACGAGACGCTGGAGGGCGAGGAAGGCGATACCGGCAACAGCTATGCTTCCGGCGATAAGAACGACCTTCTGCTTCCTAAGCCCCAGAGAGAGCTGATCCGGGCGGTGCTTGAGACCGGGAAACCAGCGGTGGTGTTAAATATGACCGGGAGCGCCATGGACCTGCGCTATGAGCAGGAGCATGCGGACGCGGTGATGCAGGTCTGGTATCCGGGCGCAAGGGGAGGGAGGACCGTCGCCAGGATCCTGTTCGGGGAGCTGTCCCCATCCGGGAAGCTGCCGGTTACGTTCTATAACAGCGTGGATGAACTGCCGGCGTTTGAGGATTACTCCATGAAGGGGAGAACTTACCGGTATTTTGAAGGGACGCCTTTGTATCCCTTCGGCTACGGACTGACTTACGGCGATGTGCGGGTGGAATCCGTAAGCTGCGGCGGGAAGACATTTTCCGCGGATGCGGAATGGGCCGACGGTGTGGCGACCATCGTTCAGCCGGACGAAGAGGTCTCGCTGACCGTTCGGCTTACCAACCGGAGCGCCATCGCCACAGAAGAGGTGGTCCAGGTCTACATAAAGGACACGGAATCCGCATTCGCCCCGACAAACGGCAGGCTCTGCGCGTTTGCGCGCGTATTCCTTGAGGGCGGCGCGAGCAGGGATGTGGAACTTAAGCTGGATAAAGACGCATTTACCATCGTAGACGAAAGCGGTACGCGCAGGCAGGACGGACACAGCTTCCTGGTAAGCGCGGGTCTCGGACAGCCGGACGGCCGCACAAAGGAACTGACCGGGAAGGCGCCGGTCGTGTTCCGGCTGTGTAAGTAGAAGTATTTTCATAGAATGGACGCGCGGGACGTCCGGTTCGCTGCCGGCGTGTGCGCGTCCTTTTCTGCCTGGTCGGCGCATGAAAATGTGCGGTCCCTGATTTTCAGCGCATGAAAATGTATGGTCGCCCGATTCTCTGCGGCCGGAAAAAAATTTGCAATTCTTCTTGTGGCGGCACTGGCAGATGTGATAGTATAGAGAAAGAATACGAGTTATCATCAGGAGGGTGAACGGTTATGGGAAATACACAGAAGTATCAGATCGACACGGATGAGAACCGCGCGTTTCTGAAAGAAGTCGGAGAGGGGATCCTTCGGTTCGGAAAGAGATTTCCTTCGCCCGGGGGATCATCCTATTATCTTGGAGACGACGGCACACCCTGGACGGACAGGCCTAGGGAGACCTGGATCACATCCCGCATGGTCCATGTGTACAGTATCGGCCATATGATGGGTTATGAGGGCTGCGGCGAGCTGGCGGATCAGGGACTTAAGGGCCTTATGGGAGAACTGCACGACGACGCGAACGGCGGCTGGTACGCGGGACTTAAGGCGGACGGCGGTCATCTTCCGACCAAACAGTGCTACGCCCACGCGTTCGTGATTCTGGCGGCCACCTCCGCGCTGCTGGCCGGACGGGAAGGAGCGGAAGAGCTTCTGGAGGACGCGTGTAAGCTGTACGACGAGAAGTTCTGGAACGAGGCCGAGGGCCTGTCCTGCGACACCTGGAATACGGAATTCACGGAGCTTGACAGTTACCGCGGGCTCAACGCCAATATGCACACGGTAGAGGCGTTCCTGGCGGCGGCCGACGCGGCGGAAGATGAGAAGTACCGCGTCCGCGCGGGCAGGATCATCGATCACGTGCTTGTCTGGGCGAAGCAGAACGACTGGCGGCTGCCGGAGCATTTCTCCAGCAGCTGGGTGGCGGATCTGGAGTGCAATAAGGAGAAGCCGGACGATCCGTTCAAGCCTTACGGCGCGACGCCGGGACACGGCATCGAGTGGGCGAGGCTGATCACCCAGTGGGCGGTGTCTACTTATGGCGCGGATTCTGAGAAGAGCGGTCCCTATCTGGAGACGGCGGAGAAGCTGTACCGCAGGGCTGTCTCCGACGCGTGGAACTGCGACGGGGCGCCGGGCATCGTCTATACGACGGACTGGAACGGCAATGCGGTGGTCCATGACCGGATGCACTGGACACTGGCGGAAGCCATCAATACCTCCGCGGTTCTTTACCGGGTCACCGGCGAGAAAGAATACGCTGAGGATTATGCGGCATTTATGGAATATCTGGACACGACGGTTCTGGATCATGTCAACGGTTCCTGGTTCCATCAGCTGGATGAGAAGAACCATCTCATGGGAACCGTGTGGCCCGGCAAATCGGACCTGTACCACGCGTTCCAGGCTACGCTGATCCCCTACAACGGCCAGATCGGCGTGTCGATCGCGGCGGCGGTGAAGAACGCCGTCAGATAGATTTGCCGCGGCTTGCTTCTAAGGAGGTACGGGTACGGCGGGTCCCCGGCAGCGCAGCCGGGAACCGGATATGCGGTGGAAAAGGATGGACGAAACCGGCAGAGACGATGAAGCCGTCAAAATCGAAATCAGAAAACAGATACAGAGCGGGTGGTTCCGCGGTCCGGGAGGGCTGTGGTATCGCCCGCAGTTTTACGTCTGTATAAGAGGGCGCCGGCGACGCTCTTTTTGCACTATTTTTCATGACAGTTTCATAGGATTGGTATGAAAATGTTTTTGCGAGGGATCCATGCAGGATCAGAAACTGGAAAATCTGCTGAACCTGGCTCTTGAAGCCACCGAAGAGGAGCGGGCGCGTTCGGAGGAGCTGGCTGTAGGCTACGACCGCTCGGAACGGACCTGGGAGCTGATCGTGAAGCACAGCGGACCGCTGGACAGGATGCTCTCGGAACTTCGCGGGGCCGGCGTTGAGATCGGGGCGGTGACGCTTCTCAACAACTATTCGATCCTGACGGTGCCGGAAAATATGGTGGAGAGAATTTCAGAATATCCTCAGATCGAATATGTGGAGAAACCGAAACGGCTGTATTTTGCCGTTGACCGCGCCAGGTCCGCGTCCTGCATTTCTCCGGTGCAGATTGCGGGCAGCAGTTACGTGCCGGATCTGACGGGGCGGGGCGTGCTGGTGGCGGTTCTTGATTCCGGCATTGATTATTTCCACGAGGATTTCCGAAATGAGGACGGAAGTACCAGGATCACGTTTTTGTGGGATCAGTCACTTGGGAAGGTATTTACGCGGGAGGAGATCAACGAGGCGCTGAGGACGGAGAACCGTCAGGAGGCGAAATATCTGGTGCCGTCGGCGGATGAAAGCGGCCACGGGACGGCGGTGGCCGGGATCGCGGCGGGAAACGGACGTGAGAGCGGCGGAAAATACCGCGGCGTGGCCTATGAGAGCGAGCTTCTGGTGGTAAAGCTGGGCGTGCCGTCCCCGCTGGGATTCCCGTGGACCACGGAACTGATGCGGGGGCTGGACTATGTGGTCCGGTACGCGGCGGCCGCGGCAAAGCCCCTGGCTGTGAACCTCAGCTTCGGCAATACCTACGGCTCCCACGACGGGACCAGCCTTCTGGAAACGTATATTGACGGGATCGCGTCCTACGGCCGGTCGTCCATCGTGATCGGTACCGGCAATGAAGGAGCGGGCGGCGGCCATATTTCCGGAATGCTGACGGAACGGAATCCGGTGGATGTGGAGCTGTCGGTGTCGGATTATGAGACGGGCCTGAACGTCCAGCTTTGGAAAGAGTATGTGGATGAACTGCACATTACCCTGGTCATGCCGGACGGCACGGAACTGGGGCCGCTGCCGGCGGTGACGGGGACGCAGACGCTGGATCACGCAGGTACAAGGATCCTGGTGTATTACGGGGAGCCCGGGCCGTACAGCGCCGCGCAGGAGATCTATTTCGACATCATGCCGCTGCGCGGGGAATATCTGACCGGAGGCATCTGGAAATTCCGCCTGACGCCGGTGCGCATCATACGGGGAAGATATGATCTCTGGCTGCCTTCCTCCGCGGTTCTGAACAGAGCCACCGGATTTCTGGGGGCGACGCCGGATACGACGCTGACGATCCCGTCCACGGCGCGGGCGGCGGTCTCCGTGGGAGCTTATAACGGCTTTTATCAGACGTACGCGGATTTTTCGGGACGCGGATTTACAAGGATTACCGACCAGGTAAAGCCGGAACTGGCGGCGCCGGGCGTGGGCATCATGGCGCCGAAGGCCGGCGGCGGATACGAGTCGGTGACGGGGACCTCTTTCGCGGCGCCCATGGTGAGCGGAAGCGCGGCGCTTCTGATGCAGTGGGGGATCGTGGACGGGAACGACGCCTTTCTCTACGGCGAGAAGCTGAAGGCGTACCTGATCCGGGGAGCCAGACAGCTTCCGGGGTATCCTTCCTGGCCGAATCCCCAGTTGGGGTGGGGAGTACTATGCGTGCGTGACAGCCTGCCGCTGTGAATTGCCTGCCGGGCAGTCCGGACGGCTTTGAGGTATTGCGGCATCGCGGCCGGAGAGATTTCTGCAGGGACGGTACGTGTTAAAAAATCGAACAAATGTTCGAAAAGTGGATTGCAATTTTTGGGGAAATATGATATAATATAATCTCGCTGGTTCGGTGTCTGAACGAAGTGAGGACAAACACCAGACCGGACTGTGCGCATTCCCCGGAGGACATGGTATATAACCATGCCGGAGATTATAGATGCGCATGTCACATGAGGCATTAAGATTACGGAAGGAGGCGGCAGTTATGGCGGAGCGCACCCACCAGGTGCATCTGTATGAACCGGTATACGATGCGCGCTCAAAGATCCTGATCCTGGGGACCTTCCCGTCGGTGAAGTCCAGGGAGAACGGATTCTTCTACGGCCACCCGCAGAACCGTTTCTGGAAGGTGCTGGCGGCAGTGACGGGAAGGACGGTGCCCCGGACGGTCAGCGAGAAGAAGGAACTTCTTCTGGAGAGCCGCATCGCTTTGTGGGACGTGATCGCTTCCTGCGATATTGCCGGTTCCAGCGACGCCAGCATTACGAATGTGGTGCCTTCGGATATCAGCCGGATCCTCTCGGAAAGCGCCGTTGAGCGGATCTACGCGAACGGATCGACGGCAAAGCGGCTTTACGATACGTACCAGAAGAAGCAGTGCGGAAGGGATATCATTCTTCTGCCGTCCACCAGCCCGGCTAACGCGTCCTGGACCTTTGAAAGGCTTGCCGGCCGGTGGGGCCAGCTATTGGATCTCGGCAGCCTGCCCGCGGAGAGATCCTGATCCGGGAAGAGGGCGGACCGGTTTCTTCAGCAAAATTTTAGATATTTTGTGCGGAAATAGATGCGTTATAGAGAAAATTATGTTACAATATCTGTATATGCGTTTTTGTCAGTCGTAAAATGCCTGAATGAAAAATATACATAGAACAGGGGGTGCCGGCATGTTAGCCAGAGAGATGCTTGAGGAGATGGAAGCGGAGTATCTGAGTCCCTATGCTGCCCTGAGCCGGAATACCCAGGGGAGGGACCGGCCGGAGCCGCTGTGCGATATGCGGCCGGAGTACCAGAGGGACCGGGACAGGATCCTGCACTGCAAGTCTTTCCGCAGGCTGAAGCATAAGACACAGGTGTTTCTGGCGCCGGAGGGGGATCATTACCGGACACGCCTGACCCATACGCTGGAGGTGTCGCAGATCGCCAGAACGATCGCCAAGACTCTTAGGCTGAACGAGAGCCTGACGGAAGCCATTGCCCTGGGGCATGACCTGGGGCATACGCCCTTCGGACATTCCGGGGAGTATGTCCTGAATCAGATCTGCGAGGACGGTTTCGTCCACGCGGTCCAGAGCGTCCGCGTGGTGGAAGTTCTGGAGAAGGACGGCATGGGACTGAACCTGACGAAGGAAGTGCGGGACGGAATTCTGAACCACCGCACGTCGGGGAGGCCTTCCACGCTGGAAGGCTGTATCGTGCGTCTTTCCGACAAGATCGCCTACATCAACCATGATATCGACGACGCCATCCGCGCGAAGATCTTCCGGGAGACGGATCTTCCGCGGGAATATACGGAGATCCTGGGCTTTAGCGTGCGGGACCGTCTGAATAATATGATCCACGATGTGATCGCCCAGAGCATGGACAAGCCGGCGATCCTCATGTCGCCGGATGTGGAGAAGGCCATGAAGGGCCTGCGCGTCTGGATGTTTGCCAACGTCTACAGCGGAAGCGTGGCCAAGAGCGAGGAGAAGAAGGCCCAGCAGCTGATCGATACGCTGTACAGATATTATATCGAACACGCAGACGAACTGCCGGAGGAATACCAGCGCCTGATGAGCGAGCGGGGGGAGAAGAAATCCCGGGTAGTCTGTGATTATATTGCCGGTATGAGCGACAGCTACGCCATTGACCGCTTTGAGGAACTGTTTGTTCCGAAGGCCTGGAAGGCTTAGGAGCCGGACGGAGCTGTACAGCGGGATAGCGGTCTCAGGGATACAGAAAGGGGGTGTTCTCATGTTCTACCCGGATGATGTGGTGGAGGAGGTCCGTTCCAGAAACGATATCGTGGATATTGTCTCCGGGTATGTGAAGCTCCAGAAGAAAGGCAGCAGCTATTTCGGGCTGTGTCCCTTCCATCATGAGAAGTCCCCGTCCTTTTCCGTTTCGCCGAACAAGCAGATGTATTACTGCTTCGGCTGCGGGGCGGGAGGCAACGTGATCACATTTCTGATGGAATATGAGAATTATACGTTTCCGGAAGCGCTGAAAGTCCTGGCCGACCGTGCGGGGATCGAGCTTCCGAAGCAGGAGATGTCGAAGGAAGCCAGGGCCCAGGCAGATCTTAAGATGACGCTTCTGGAGATCAATAAGCTGGCGGCGAATTATTTCCATTATCAGCTCAGGCAGCCTCACGGGAGGATCGGATATGAGTATCTGACGAAGCGTGCCTTAAGCGACGATACGATCCGTCATTTCGGTCTCGGTTATTCGAATAAGACCAGCGACGATCTGTACCGTTATCTGAAGGGAAAGGGCTACAACGATAATATTCTGAAGGAATCGGGACTTTTCACGATTTCGGAGCGGGGGACGTGGGACAAGTTCTGGAACCGCGTTATGTTCCCGATCATGGATACGAACAACCGGGTCATCGGCTTCGGCGGGCGCGTCATGGGGGAGGGCGAACCCAAGTACTTGAACTCCCCGGAGACGAAGCTTTTCGATAAGAGCCGGAATCTGTACGGCCTTAATTTCGCCAGGTCGTCGAGGGAGAAGTATTTCCTGATCTGCGAGGGCTATATGGATGTGATCGCCATGCACCAGGCGGGTTTCACCAACGCGGTGGCGTCCCTGGGGACGGCGTTTACCACGCAGCACGCTTCGCTGCTGAAGCGCTACACCAGCCAGGTCGTCCTGACCTATGACAGCGACGACGCGGGCGTGAAAGCGGCGTTACGGGCGATCCCGATCCTTAAGGAGGTGGGGATCTCCTGTAAGGTATTGAATATGAAGCCCTATAAGGATCCGGATGAATTCATCAAGAATCTGGGCGCCGACGCGTTCCGGAAGAGGATCGGGGAGGCGAAGAACAGTTTCCTGTTTGAGATCGATGTATTGAAACGGGGGTATGATCTGGAGGATCCGGAGCAGAAGACCGGCTTTTATACGGAAGTGGCGAAGAAGCTTCTGGAGTTTTCCGACGCCCTGGAGAGGGATAATTATATACAGGCGGTTTCCAGGGAACAGTTCATCAATTATCAGGATCTGAAGCAGCTGGTGAACCGGACGGCGGCAAGACTCGGACCGGCGTGGGCGGAATCCCGGAAGAGGGCCGGATACGGGGATTACGCGGATCCGGAGCGCCAGATCCCGCGGCCCGGCGGGATGGAAAGCGGCGGGACGCGGATCGGACCGGCAGAAGGAGGAGCGCGCCGGGCCGGGCCGGGGAAACGGGAGAAAGAGGACGGCGCGAAGCAGTCCCAGAGGCTCCTGCTCACATGGCTGATCGAGGATCCGCGGCTGTTTGACAAGATCCGCGGCATCATCACGCCGGATGATTTTAAGGAAGAACTGTACCACAAGGTGGCGCAGATGGTATTTGACGGACATGAAGCCGGCAGTCTTTCGCCGGCCGGGATACTGAATCATTTCATCAATGACGAGGCACAGTACAAGGAGGTAGCGGCGCTTTTCAATGCCAGTCTAAAGGATTCTCTCGGAAGTGAAGAGCAGAAGAAAGCGTTTTCGGAGACGGTGATAAAGGTGCGCAGGAACAGCCTGGATGAAGCCAGCAGGACGGCCGCGGATATCGGCCAGCTGCAGGAGATCATTAAGGCGCAGAGCGCGCTTAAGACCCTGCATATTTCCCTTGATTAGGGCTAAACTATATGCAGACTGCGGAAAGGTAGGACCATATGGACGAAAAGGTATTGGGATTTGAGGAGAAACTGCAGCAGCTTCTGGCTGAGGCCAGGAAGAAGCGGAATACCCTGGACAGTCAGGAGATTCAAAGTTTTTTTGCCGGCGACGACCTGGATTCTGATAAATGGGACGCGGTCTATGATTTCCTGGATTCGAACCAGGTAGATGTGATCCATATGGGAGGGGAAGACGATCTTGATCTGGACATGGATCTGTTTCTGGACGAAGAGATGGATCTGGACAACGAGGAAGAGATCGATCTGGAGAAGATCGACCTGTCCGTGCCGGAAGGGGTGGGGACCGAGGATCCTGTCCGCATGTATCTGAAGGATATCGGCAAGATCCCGCTGCTTACCATGGATGAGGAGATCGAGGTAGCCAAGCGGATCGAGCTGGGAGACGAGGAGGCCAAGAAGCGTCTGGCGGAGGCGAATCTGCGCCTTGTGGTAAGCATCGCGAAACGCTATGTGGGACGCGGCATGCAGTTCCTGGATCTGATCCAGGAAGGGAATCTGGGCCTTATTAAGGCCGTGGAGAAGTTCGATTATACGAAGGGCTATAAATTCAGCACTTATGCCACCTGGTGGATCCGGCAGGCCATTACCCGCGCCATCGCTGACCAGGCCAGAACGATCCGGATCCCGGTTCATATGGTGGAGACCATCAACCGGCTGATCCGTACGTCCAGACAGCTTCTGCAGGAGCTGGGAAGGGAGCCGCAGCCGGAAGAGATCGCGGAGAGGATGGAGATGCCGGTGGACCGCGTGCGGGAGATCATGAAGATCTCGCAGGAACCGGTATCCCTGGAGACGCCGATCGGCGAGGAGGAGGACAGCCATCTGGGCGATTTCCTTCCGGATGACCATGTGGCGGTTCCCGTGGATGCGGCTACGTATACGCTGCTTCATGAGCAGCTTCTGGAGGTGCTGGATACCCTGACCGACAGGGAGCAGAAGGTACTAAAGCTCCGCTTCGGTCTGGATGACGGCAGAGCCAGAACGCTGGAGGAGGTCGGCAAGGAGTTTAATGTGACCAGAGAGCGCATCCGCCAGATCGAGGCGAAGGCGCTTCGGAAGCTCCGGCATCCCAGCCGTAGCAAGAAGCTGAAGGATTATTTGGATGAGTAAATGGTCTGAGTACCGGCAGGAAGGACAGAGGACGGATGGATATTAAACTGTCGGACAGGCTGGAGATGGTGGTCTCCTTTGTACTTCCCGGAAGCCGTGTGGCCGATATAGGAACGGATCACGGATATGTGCCGGCCGCGCTCGTGAAGCGGGGGATCGCCGCGCACGCGCTGGCCATGGATGTAAGGGAAGGACCCCTGGCCCGCGCTAAGGAGCATATTGTCCGGTATGGTCTGGACGGTCTGATCGAAACGCGGCTCAGCGACGGCGTCAGTTGCCTAAAGCCGGGGGGAAGCGGACACAGTGATCGCTTCCGGCATGGGAGGCGAACTGATCATACATATTCTTCGGGAGGGACGCCCGCTTTGGGATACGGTCAGGCACTGGATCCTGTCGCCGCAGTCGGAACCGGAGAAGGTTCGGGTGTATCTGCAGGAGAACGGTTTCCTGATCGCGAAGGAGCGGATGCTCTGCGAGGACGGGAAGTTTTATGTGGTCATGGATGTGGTGCGCGGGGTGATGGAGCCGCTTGATATGGCCCAGGCCGTCTACGGACCGTGCCTGATCCGGGAGAAGGACCCGGTGCTTTCTGATTTTCTGAAACGGGAAGAAGGCGTACTGTCGCGGATCCTGGACGGACTGGAGGGTCAGACCGGGGAGAAAGCGGCGGCGCGGAGAGAGCAGCTGGAGGAGCGTCTTGCGTGTACCCGCCGCGCCATGGACGCGTACCGCGCATGAGCGCAGTGTGTGTACGGCGTCTGCGCGGAGGAGAAGACACCGGCTGAGAAGGAGGCTGATTTTATTGAAATGCGGTGAATGGATCGGGAAGCTGAATGAACTGGCGCCGGAGAGCTATGCCTGCAGCTGGGATAATCCCGGCCTTATGACAGGCCGGTCGGATAAGGAGATCCGAAGGGTTCTGGTGGCGCTTGATGCGACGGATGAAGTGGTGGATCTGGCGGTCAGGGAGAAGGCGGATCTTCTGCTGACCCATCATCCGCTGATCTTTGCGCCGCTTAAGCATGTGAACGACGGTGATTTTATCGGCAGACGGCTCATGAAACTGATCCGGAATGATATCTGCTGTTATGCGATGCATACGAATTTTGACGCTGCGCCGGGCTGCATGGCGGATCTGGCGGCCGCAAGGCTCCATCTTCTGGAGGGGCAGCCTCTGGAGCTTATGGGGGAAGCAGACGGCGTGCCTTACGGGATCGGTAAGGCGGGGATCCTTCTGGAAGCCGTATCCCTGAAGGAACTGGCGGAGCAGGTAAAAGCGGCGTTCGGACTGCCGTATGTGACCGTATACGGCGCGGAATCCGCCTCGGAGATGATCCGGCGGGCGGCCGTCTGTCCCGGCTCCGGCAGGGGCATGGCTCCGGAAGCGAAGGAAGCGGGCGCCCAGGTACTGATCACCGGAGATATCGGCCACCATGACGGCATCGACGCGGTGGCCGGCGGCGTGGCGGTGATCGATGGGGGACATTACGGCCTGGAACATATATTCATTGATTTTATGGCGGACTACTGCAGGGAGAAGATAGACGGCAGGGCGGCCGTACTGACGGCTCCGGTGTCGTTTCCGGCGGTGGTCTGGTAGAAAGGGAAGGTTTTGACAGGTGGTAAAGGTATTTATAGAAGGGGAAGAACGGGAATACGAGACAGGAACAAGACTGTTTGAGATCACAGAGGAGTTTCAGCCGAAGTATCCCTATGACATTATTCTGGCGTCTGTGGACGGGAAACTGGCGGAACTGCATAAGAAGATCAAAAACGGGAGCCATGTGAAGTTTATCACGACAGCCGAGAAGCCGGGGATGCAGACATACCAGAGAAGCGCGACGCTGATCATGCTGAGGGCGTTCTATGAAGTAGTGGGGGCTGACAGGATCAGAAAGGTATCCGTGGATTTCTCTGTGGGAAAGGGCTTTTTCGTGGATGCCCGCGGTGACTTTACGATCAGTGAGGAGCTTCTGGCGCGGGTCAGGGATAAGATGCGGGAGTATGTGGAGCAGAAGCTGCCGATCATCAAGCGGAGCGTGGGAACCCAGGACGCCGTGGAACTTTTTGAGAAATACAGGATGTATGATAAGGCCCGGCTGTTTTCCTACCGGCGGGTATCGCGGGTGAATCTGTACAGTCTGGACGGATTTGAGGATTATTTCTACGGGTATATGGCCCAGAATACAGGATACATACGGTACTTCGATCTTCTGCCTTATGAATACGGCTTCGTGCTGATGCTGCCGGCGATCTCGGATCCCACGACGGTGCCGGAGTTTGTGCCCAGCAGGAAACTGTTCGATGTCTTAAGGGAATCCTCGGAATGGGGCGAGAAGATGGAGATCGCCGATGTGGGCGCCCTGAATGAGAAGATCTGCATGGGCGGCGGGGACGATCTGATCCTGATCCAGGAGGCGCTTCAGGAGAAGCGGATCGGCCAGATCGCGGAGATGATCGCCGGACAGCCCGATAAGAAATTTGTGATGATCGCGGGACCGTCCTCCTCGGGTAAGACGACATTTTCCCACAGGCTTTCGATCCAGCTGCGCGCGCTGGGCCTGAAGCCGCATCCGATCGCCGTGGACAATTATTTTGTGAACCGTGTGAACACGCCGAGGGACGAGAATGGCAACTATAATTTCGAGTGCCTGGAGAGTCTGGATGTCGCGCAGTTTAATAAAGATATGCTGCGGCTTCTGGCCGGCGAGACCGTGGAGATGCCCAGATATAATTTCGTTACCGGCGAGAGGGAGTATAAAGGAGATTTCCTGACCCTGGGAGCGGACGATATCCTGGTCATCGAAGGGATCCATTGCCTGAACGACCGTCTTTCCTACAGCCTGCCCAGGGAGAGCAAGTTCAAGATCTATATCAGCGCCCTGACGCAGCTGAATATTGACGAGCATAACCGGATCCCCACGACGGACGGCAGACTGCTGCGGCGCATGGTGCGGGACGCCAGGACCAGAGGGATCACGGCGCGGGAAACGATCAAACGCTGGCCGTCGGTACGGCGGGGCGAGGAGGAGAACATCTTCCCATATCAGGAAGAAGCGGACGTGATGTTCAATTCGGCCCTGGTATATGAACTGGCGGTACTGAAGCAGTATGCGGAGCCGCTGCTGTTCCAGATTCCGAAGGACTGCGAGGAATACGCGGAAGCCAAACGGCTGCTTAAGTTCCTGGATTATTTTCTGGGAGTGGACAGCGAGAGGATCCCGCACAATTCCATTACGAGGGAATTTATCGGGGGAAGTTATTTCCCTGTCTGAGGAAGATCGCGAGCTTCCGTTCGGGGGAAGAAAAAGGTGGATGTTTTGAAGATTATATGATAAGATAGCAGATGAGCAAGACAGGTGATCGCTGCCGCGGAACCGAAAGGCCGCGGGGGAGGAAAGTCCGGGCTTCACAGGGCAGGATACCAGATAACGTCTGGCGGAGGCGACTCCAGAGACAGTGCAACAGAAATATACCGCCGGTTTCGGCCGGTAAGGGTGGAAGGGCAGTGTAAGAGACTACCGCCCGGGTGGTAACATCCGGGGCACATGTAAACCTTATCCGAAGCAAGACCGAACAGAAAGCATAAGGCGGCCCGTCTGCTTTCGGGTAGGTCGCTCGAGCCTGGCGGCGACGTCAGGTCTAGATAGATGATCACCCACGACATAACCCGGCTTATCGTCTTGCTCATTTTCTATAGAACAATCATACTATCGGCCCGATGGCCGCTGTGAAAGGGGGATCTGCCATGAAAATAAAACATGTGGCAGCGCTGTTTCTGGGATGCGTCCTGTGTATGACCGCCGCGATGCCGGTTATGGCTGCGACGCAGGTAGACGCGGTATACCTGAGTCTGATTATGGAGGATGAACTCTATGAACTGTCTCCGGGAGATTCGATCGTGTATACGACGCCCGCAGAGGCCGGCGGGGAGTATTATATTAACGAGACGAGCATTACGCAGAATACGGCGAACGGGATCATAACCTATACGCTGGATGTCCGCGCCGACAGCGGATGGTATTTTAATAACAATACCATGGTTTCCGTCTACGGCGCCTATGATATCTCGGTATCCCTGCGTACGTCCACGCGCATGAGAGTGACTGCGAAGGCGTATCCGTTCCGGGTCCTGGACGAGGTGAGCGGCATCGTCATCGATTCCACGGATAAGAAGGCGTACTGGACTCCGGTAGAGGGGGCCAAAAGTTATTCGGTCATCATTTATTATGCAGACAGGAACGGTAATCTGCACCATGTACGGAAGTCTTCCAGCAGCGCGTCGGTTGATCTGAAAAACTATCTGGACAATTATGATTATGTGGATGTGGCGGTTCGCCCGACGAAGGGGTCTGCCACGAAGGACCGCTATACGGCGGAACCGAATTACATCAATTCCAGCGGCGGCGTGGATGAGGAGAACTACGTGGATATCTATAAATTCCGTCTTCCCACTTCCGTCCACGGGAGTCTTCCCGACGGCTCGGCGGGGTCCAATCCGTTCGATCCCAATGATTCCGGTTCGGGCAGCGGTTCCGGGACGGTCTATCCGGGAGGCGGAAACGGCCCGGTAAGCGGTTCCGGAGGGAGTGCAGTGCCGGGAAACGGGCCGGTGACTTCCACCACGCCCGGAGTCGTTCAGAGCTATAACGGATGGCAGGGCAGCGGCAATTACTGGTATTATGTGGTTAACGGCGTGCGCGCTGTGGGCTGGCTCTCGATTACGCCGGAGGAATGGTATTTCTTCGACAACAGCGGCCTTATGTGCGCGGGATGGCTGAATGACGGCCCGCAGAC
Source organism: uncultured Lachnospiraceae bacterium (assembly GCA_947626395.1). Lineage (GTDB taxonomy): Bacteria > Bacillota > Clostridia > Lachnospirales > Lachnospiraceae > UBA3402. Next base: position 15,967 of record CANQRU010000020.1, read on the forward strand.
GTATCTGCTGAATCCGAACCATGACGGCACCTATGGCAAGATGCTGACCGGATATCAGGTGTACAACGGCTTCCTGTATTATTTTAATCAGACGCATGACGGAACCTTCGGAGCCATGTACAGGAACTGCTACACGCCGGATGGACGATGGGCCGATGGAACCGGCGTCGTACACTGACGCAGGGATCCCGGCCGGGAAGGTCTGCCGGGAACAGAACCGCAGAAGAAGATGATAACACCCCGGAAGCTCAGGATGGAGATGAGATTCCGGGGTGTTTCAGACTGACGTCTCGAAGCCTATTTCCCGTATTTTTCGTCGCAGTACAGACAGCGGTAGGTCTCCGTCTTCTCATCGGACAGATAGAAGATATCCGGAAGCTCCTGCTCAATGGAAGTGATACAGCGGGGATTTTTGCAGTGGATCACATTGGTGATCTTCTGAGGCAGGCTCAGCCGCTTTTTCTCAACGATCTTATCGTCCCGGATGACGTTGACCGTGATATTGTGGTCGATGTAGCCCAGAATATCCAGATTCAGGTTGTCCATGGGGCCTTCGATCTTAATGATATCCTTGCGGCCCATCTTGTTGCTGCGGGCGTTCTTGATGATGGCCACCTGGCATTCCAGCTGATCCAGTCCCAGATGGTAGTAGATCTCAAGGCTTTTGCCGGCCTGGATATGGTCCAGGACGATGCCTTCATTTAATCCGCTGATATTCAGCATGGCTTTTCCACCTCCAGTAAAGTCATAATCAGTGCCATCCGCACATACACTCCGTATTGGACCTGTTTAAAATAGGCGGCCCGGGGATCCTTGTCCACTTCCACGGAGATCTCGTTGACGCGGGGCAGGGGATGAAGGACGAACATATCCTTTTTGGCCAGTTTCATCTTGGCCCGGTCAAGGATATAGGAATCTTTCAGACGGATATAATCCTCTTCATTGAAGAAACGCTCTCTCTGTACCCGGGTCATATAGAGGATATCCAGTTCCGGCATGGCCTCGTCCAGGTTCCAGACCTCTTTGTATTCGATCCCGTTGGCGTCCAGCACATCCTTCCGGATATAGCCGGGAACGCGAAGCTCCGGCGGAGAGATCAGGATGAATCGGATGCCGGGGTAGCGGACGAGGGCGTTGATCAGGGAATGGACGGTGCGGCCGAACTTTAAGTCGCCGCAGAGGCCTACGGTCATGTGATCCAGCCTTCCTTTCAGGGAGCGGATGGTCATCAGGTCGGTAAGCGTCTGGGTCGGATGCTGGTGGCCGCCGTCTCCGGCATTGATGACCGGGATCGAGGAGTTATTGGCCGCGACCAGCGGCGCGCCCTCCTTGGGATGGCGTATTGCGCAGATATCGGCGTAGCAGGAGATGATGCGGATCGTATCCGCCACGCTCTCGCCTTTGGCCGCGGAGCTTGAATCGGCAGAAGAAAAGCCAAGGACACTTCCGCCCAGGGATAACATGGCGGATTCAAAACTCAGGCGAGTTCTAGTGCTTGGCTCATAAAATAATGTGGCTATTTTTTTGCCCTCACAGACGTGAGCGTATTTGGGAAGGTTATGCTCGATATCGACGGCGAGGTCGAGCAGCCGGTCGATCTCCTCGACGGAGAAATCCAGCGGGTTAAGAAGGTGTCTCATACGTCTCTCCTTTGGCTCAGATATAATTACCGCTCCCTATTATAGCGGATTTCCCGACAGATTTCCACACCTTTTTTGGAAAAGATGGAGAAAAAGCAGTCTTTAAGGAAATCGTAATAAACATTAAGAATATAATTATAGGAAAAAGACGGGAAGCAATGTAAACTGTTATATTAGAATATTATCGGGTTCGGAGGCGCATTTTGATCGACAGAGAACACCCTATCATCCAGGTGAAGAACCTATATAAGATATACCGGGTCGGCGAAACCAGAGTCCATGCCCTGGACGGTGTGGATTTCACTGTATATAAGGGGGAGTTCTGCGCCATTGTCGGTCCTTCCGGATCCGGCAAGTCGACGCTTCTTAATATGCTGGCCGGTCTTGAGAAGCCCACGAAAGGGCAGATCGTCATCGATAACATTCATATTGAGAATATGACGGAGAATCAGCTGGTGGAATTCAGGCGGAAGCGGGTCGGATTCATTTTCCAGTCCTATAATCTTCTCCAGACGATGAACGCCGTGGAGAATGTGGCGCTGCCGCTTTCCTTCCGGGGCGTACCGAAGAAGAAGCGGAACGAGATCGCGGCCAGGTATTTGAAGCTGGTGGGGCTGGAGAAGCAGATGAAGCATATGGCCAATGCCATGTCCGGCGGCCAGCAGCAGCGCGTGGGCATCGCCAGGGCTCTGGCTGTGAATCCGAAGATCATTTTCGCGGACGAGCCTACGGGCAACCTGGATTCGAAGACCACGCTGGAGATCCTGAGGCTGATGCGGCGGATCGTGCAGGAGCAGAACCAGACGCTGGTGATGGTCACCCATGACAATAATCTGGCGGCCTACGCGGACAGGCAGTTCCATATCGTGGACGGAAAGATCGTGAGGATAGTGGAGAAGAAGGAAGCAGACGGAGCGGATACGGCGCCCGGAGACGGGCCGGAGGAACCGATGGTCGGCGGGACGCTGGATGCAGCGGAGGAAGAACCGACGGTCGGCAGGACGCTGGATACAGCGGCAGAAGAACCGGATGTAAACGGATAGAATCGGAAAGCGGAGGGATATATTGATGAAAGCAGCGTGGAGGAAGATCTGGATCCTGGGGGCGGCAGTGCTGATGCTTGGAGCGGTTCCGGCGACGGCGATGGCGGATATGGCTGATGTATCCGGCAATTACTATGTTGAGCAGAGTTCTATTTCACGGGGGAAGATCGGCAGAAGTATGAATGTCACTTTTTCTGTGGAGAATAAGACGAACCAGGACTGGAAGGACGTCAGGGTGGTCATCAGCAGCTATATGAGCGGCTGGTACAGCGAAGAGGACTATGTGTTCCCGTTCGAGAAGGCGACGGAGAAGGTCCTGGGGGCAGGAATCGCGGCAGGCAGCAGAAGAAGCGTGTCCATGCCTGTTCGGGTCCGGGCCGATCTGAAGGAAGGTTATTACGGCCTGTCGGTCGAGCTATGGGTCAAACAGGGGGATGACAGCGAGTTCCGGCAGATCGACGGCGGTGAGAATGTCAATATCTATGTCTCCGCTCCTTCGGCGAATGACACGGAGGATACCGAGAATGTCGACAGGCAGATCGCTTTTGCCCTGGGCGAAGGGCAGGCGACGCCTTACGGGGTATATCCGAACGTGCTGAATTTCTCAATCAACATGCGCAATTCCGGGCTGTCCGACGCCAGGGACGTGACGGTGGAGATGGTGCTTGACAAGGACAGCGAGGTATTTCCTTTCGATATCAACGACGGCAGCTACGACCGGTATTATGAGACGGTGGCGGCCGGGGAGACCGTTCAGCTTCCCTACAGCATGGCGGTGCGGGAAGATACATACAGCGGTTTCTATGAACTGAAATTTAATATCTATTACCGGGAGACGGCTACCGGAGATCTGCAGAAGCAGGAAGATTCTTTCTGGGTGCGGATCAAGAATAAGGAGCATGAGGACGAGCAGCAGTCCGGTGCTACGGGCGAGCACGCCTATTCGGTCGCCAGGATCGTGGTGGACAGCTTTGAGACGCAGCCGGAGAATATTATTTCCGGCGAACCGTTCCAGCTGATTCTGCGGATGAAGAACGCGTCCTCGGATATTCCGGCGTCCAATATCCTGCTGGATCTGGAATCCGAGACGTCGTCGACGGGCGGGGGCGCGGTCTTTACGACGCTGAGCGGTTCCTCCTCCTACGTGATCAACAGCCTGGCGCCCAATGAGACGAATGAGCTGGTGATCGATATGCAGGCGACGGCGGGCATCGACCAGCGCACCTATGCGCTGAAGATCAAGGAGACCTACGACAGTCCGGAGTATAAGAACGCTGCCGCGGAGATCAGCATCAACATCCCTGTCCGGCAGATCGCGCGGCTGAATACCGGCACCATCGAGGTGATGCCGGCCGATATCAGCACCGGCGCGGAGAGCAACGTCATGTTCCCCATCAATAATACCGGCAAGGTCCTTCTGTATAATGTCACGGTGGCTTTCGAGGCGGATTCCATCGTGCCGACCGATACCTATGTGGGCAATATCAAGCCGGGCGAGACCGGCAATGTGGACGTGATGCTGACGGGCGCGGCGGCTACCACCGACGACGGCAAGGTGAAGATCATTATCACTTATGAGGATGAGAACGGCGAGGTGCAGGCGCCTGTGGAGAAGGAGCTGACGCTGATGGTCAGCGAGTTCTCGGAAGAGAATTTTGAGGATGTATTCGCCGGGCAGGATTTCGACGTGATGCCGGCGGAGGAGCCTTCTTTTGTCCAGAAGTACATGAAATATCTGATCGCCGCCGCGGCGGTCGTGGCAGTGATCCTTGCGGTCAGTCTGTCTGCGATGAGACGGAGACGTAAAGCGAAGAAGGAACTAGAGGAATTAGAGGGATCGGACGATGAGATTTCTTGACCTGCTCGGTATGAGCGTAAGTAATCTGAAGCGCAGGAAGATGCGGACATTCCTGACTGTGCTGGGCGTCATCATCGGAACGGCCTCGGTAGTTATCATGGTGTCTCTGGGGATAGGGCTGAACGCTCTGATGATGGAGCAGTATTCTTCCTATGGGGATATGACGATGATCACGGTCTATTCCAACAATTACTATGGAAGCGGCCAGGATACGGATGAGAGCACATTCCTGACGGATGATAAGATAAAGCAGTTTGCCGCTATAGATCATGTGACCGGCGTGTCGCCGATGCTGCGGGCCGATGTGGTCATGAAGCAGGGAGCGTATTACTGCAGTTCGAGCATTACCGGCGTGTCCAGGGAGTATCTGGAGAAGCTTCCCCTGGGACAGGGGGAACTTGCGGCGGCGGACGACGACGAGCTCAAATTCTATTACGGCAATAGGGTGATCGTGCGGTTTCAGAATGAGAAGACCGGCGCCGGTTATTATGACAATGAAGAGCTGCCGCCGGTGGACTTCATGGGCAAGCCTATGTTCGTCATCTTCGATACGGACGCTTACTGGCAGACCCGGTGGAATAGCGCGGATACGACGGCTAAGCCGCCGAAGAAATACATGATCAGGACCGGCGGAGTGGTTGAGGGCGAGTTTACCGATTACAACAACTATTCCTATGACATTTACTGCGATGTGGAGCTTCTCAAGCAGCAGCTGAAGATGATCTTCAAGAAGAAGCCGATCCCCCGGCAGCCTACCAACAGCAAAGGGAAGCCGTATTCCTATTTTGTTTACGACCAGATCATGGTCTTCGTGGACGATATGGAGAATGTCACCACGGTGCAGCAGCAGCTTTCCGACATGGGCTACCAGGCCAACAGCAAGATGGAGTGGATTGAGCAGGCCCAGCAGACCTACGGCATGGTACAGCTGGTTCTTGGCGGCATCGGCGCGGTCAGCCTGTTTGTGGCGGCCATCGGCATCGCCAATACGATGATGATGTCTATCTATGAGAGGACCAAGGAGATCGGCGTCATCAAGGTGCTTGGCTGCGATATGCGCAACATCCGCAATATGTTCCTTATGGAATCGGGCTTTATCGGCTTTATGGGCGGAGTCGTGGGATTATGTATCAGCTACGGCGTAGGCTACGCGATGAACCATTTTCTGTCCCTGGGACAGATGATGATGGGCGTGGCCGGCGACATCTCCCGGATCCCGTTCTGGCTGGCCGGCGGCGCTATCGTGTTCGCGATCCTGGTCGGCATGATCGCCGGATTCTTCCCGTCGCTGCGCGCCATGCACTTAAGTCCGTTAGCGGCGATCAGGAATGAGTAAACGAAACCGTTCATCCGCTTTCGCATCGGAGGAACGTAGCCACCCGCGGCTGTCATGCAACATGAAATGCAACAGGAAAAAGAAAAAGTCCCGAAAAACTCGGGACTTTTTATCTGCAGAAGATGGGAGTCGAACCCACAAGGTATTGCTACCACACGGACCTGAACCGTGCGCGTCTGCCAATTCCGCCACTTCTGCGAGAACAATAGGGATTATAACCCACTTTCCGGCGTCTGTCAACACTTTTTTCAAAAAAATATCCTGGGACTTTCGATCCCTGCGGCGCCGGAGGAAATGCCCGCGAAAAAGCCCGCCGGCCGTCTGATGACCGTGCCGGCAGGCCCTCTGACCGAGGCCAGCGCTTTCTTTCCCGCGAACTGTCCCGCTGCGGCGGCATCCGCCGTGCTGTACAGCCGCTGGAAGAAGATTATTATTTTACCCGCGCCTTCTCTACCGCCGTTTCAATGGCGCCCAGCACCGCCTGGGAAGTGTACCGGGTTTCCATGGAGTAGGAGAGATCCTCAAGGGACTGGCTGCTTAAGATCTGTTCCGCCAGATCGTTCATGACCGGCTGCATCAGCGGGTACATGGTGGTGACGGACTCATCCAGGGAGACGAAGGAGATGGAATTGATCCGGTTGGCGTCTACGGCCACTTCTACATTTACGTTCTGGCTGCCCACGGTCAGGGACGCCGTATAGACGCCGGGAACGAATGTGGCGGAGGGAGAGGAGACAGCCGTCTCATGCTTTGGCCGGAACATGATCATAAGCAGAGTGACGAACAGTATGGCAAACCCGATGAAAACAGCGGTGTAAATGATCTCCTTCATTTTCAGTACGACGATTTTGGTTTTGGAGCTCATGGCAGACCTCCGTGGAAATGGATTTGCTACAGTGTATTACGCGTCCACGGAAAATATGCCGCACGGTAAAAGAATGAAAAAGGAATGGCGGCGCGGCGGCATCTGATGTATAATGGAAGAAATCCTGTCCGCTGCGCGGCTGCGGCGGACGAAAATCAGGGAGGCTCTATGTCACTTCAGTTCATTATCGGCAGTTCCGGTTCCGGTAAGACGCACCGGCTTTATAAAGATCTGATCGACAGATCCGTGCGGGAGCCGCGGTCTTCTTTTATTGCCATCGTGCCGGAGCAGTTCACGATGCAGACCCAGAAGCAGATCGTGGCCATGCATCCGGATCATGGGACCATGAACATCGATATCGTCAGCTTCAACCGGCTGGCGTACCGGGTGTTTGAGGAGCTGGCGGTGGAACATCCGGCGGTGCTGGACGACATGGGCAAGTCCATGGTGCTTCGGAAGGCAGCGGCGGAGCAGAAGAAGAATCTGCAGCTTTATGGGGGGCACCTGAATCAGACCGGTTTTATCAATCAGCTGAAATCCATGCTGTCGGAGTTATACCAGTACGGGATCCGTCCGGAAGTTCTCGACGAGGTGGCGGAACAGGCGGAGAGCGCGCTTCTTAAGGCGAAATGCGGGGATCTGGCGGTGATGTTCCGCGCTTTTCAGAAGGAGATCGACCGCCGGTTCATCACGGCGGAGGAGATCCTGGACGTACTCTGCCGGGTGCTTTCGGAATCGGAACTGATCAGACGCAGCGTGATCACGCTGGACGGATATACCGGTTTTACGCCGGTGCAGTACCGGCTTCTTGAACTGATGATGATCCACGCGCGGCAGGTGATCGTGACGGTCGGGATGGATCCGGCGGCCGGCCCGTATCAGCGGGGAAGATACCAGAACCTGTTCTATATGGGAAAGGAAATGATCGCAAAGCTCACGGAACTGGCGGCCGGTCATGGTGTGGAGCGGGATGAGGATGTGCTGCTGGGGGTGTCGGGGGCAGAAGTCGCCGAGCGGCGGATGGCCGCAGAAGCCGGTCCGGTCGGCCATGAGAAGGCTTGCCTGGAAACAGATAGAGAAATATTATACAGATTCCGTCACAGCCCCTCCATCGCGTATATCGAGAAGCACCTCTACCGCTACGACGGATCGGCGGACTGGGAGCCGCGGGAGGTGGAAGTCTGGCAGGCGTCGGGGCCGTCGGACGAGGCTGCGGCTGTGGCGTCGCGGATCTGCGGGCTGGTGCGTCAGGAAGGCGTTCGCTACCGGGAGATCGCGGTGATCACCGGGGATCTGGCCGGGTACCGGCATGAGATCGTCAGCCGGTTCCAGGCGGAAGGGATCCCGTTTTTCATGGATAATAAGAAGAGTATTCTTGAAAATGCCATGGTGGAATTTATCCGCGCCGGACTGGAGGTGGTGCGGCGGGATTTTGATTATGAAAGTGTCTTCCGGTATCTGAAGACCGGTTTGGCGGCAGAGACGCCGGGAGAATGGAGCGGAGAGGAAAAGCGGAACGAAGCGGGGGAATCGGAGACATGGAAACCGCAGGATAGACGGGGATGGCAGAAAGAACAGGGGGAACCGGATCAATCGGGGAAATACTGCGAGCGGACCGCCCGAAAGCAGCAGGACGGGCAGGAGGAGCTGGACCGTCTGGAGAATTACTGCGTGGCGCTGGGGATCCGCGGCTTTAAGCGGTGGAGCGAGACCTGGGAGTATACGTACCGGGGGGCGAGGAACCTGAATCTGGACCAGCTGAACGCGTTCCGGCAGGAGATCCTGAAACCGATGGCCGCGCTCAGGGAAGCCATGCGGCGGGAAGACCGGACGGTGCGGACCATGAATGAGGCGGTGACGGCGTGGCTTGAGGAGTGCCGTGTGGAAGAAAAGCTCGGCCGTTACCGGGACGATTTTGAGAAGAACGGAGAGTTCGCGCTGGCGAAGGAGTATGAGCAGATCTACGGGAGAGTGACGGAACTGTTCGACAGGCTGACGGCGCTTCTGGGGGATGAGAAGCTGAGTCTTAAGGAATATATGGAAATTCTGGACGCCGGATTTGCGGAGATCCGGGTGGGCGTGATCCCGGCTACGGTGGACCGGGTGACGGTCGGCGATATCACAAGAACCAGATTGGATCAGATCCGGGTCCTGTTCTTCCTTGGCGTCAACGAGGGCGTGGTCCCGTCCAGAAAGGATACGCAGAGTCTTCTTACAGATATGGACCGGGAGGTGTTTAAGCGGTTCCGCGTCCAGCTGGCGCCCACGTCGAAGGAGGACAGCTTTACCCAGAGGTATTATCTGTACCTGCTGCTGACGAAGCCGTCGGAGAAGCTGATCCTGTCCTATTCTCTTCTGGACGCGGCGGGAAAGAGCCGGAGGCCGTCCGGACTGATCGGGGAGCTTTGCCGGATGTTCCCGCGGCTTACCGTGCGGGATACACAGAGTCAATTGGGAGAGATCGTATCGAAGACGGCAGGGAAGGAACTTCTGATCCGCGGGCTGCGGGAGTATGCGGCCGGTTTCGGCAATGACCCGGTCCGGGAGGACGGAACGCGCTTTCTGGCGCTGTACCGCTGGTTTGCCGCGAATCCGGAATACTCCGGGCTGGTGAAGAAGCTGACGGACGCGGCGTTTTATTCCTATGATAAGAGGGGCCTCAGCAGGGCGGCGGCCCGGGCTCTGTACGGACAGGTGATGCAGGGCAGCGTTACGAGGCTGGAGCAGTACGCGGCCTGCGCCTACGCCCATTTCCTGAATTACGGACTGGAGCTTATGGAGCGGCAGGAGTACCGGATTGCCGCGGTGGACATGGGCAATCTCTTCCACAGTTCCATCGATCTCTGCTTTAAGGAAATGGACGCGCGTGGGATTAAGGCTGTTCGCATGGATGAGGAGCAGCGAAAGGCCTTGGTGCGGGAATGCGTCGCGAAGGTGACGTCGGAATACGGCAGTTCGATCCTGATGGATTCCGCCCGCAACCGGTATCTCGCGGACCGGATCGGGCGGATGACGGAGCGGACGATCTGGGCGCTTACGGAGCAGCTTCGGAAAGGAGATTTCGAACCGGCGGGGTACGAGGTGTCATTTTCCGCCATCGACGATCTGAAGGCCATGAAGATACGCCTTTCGGATGAAGAAGCGCTGCATCTTCGGGGGCGCATCGACCGTCTGGATCTGTGCGAGGACGGGCAGCAGGTATATGTGAAGATCATTGACTACAAATCGGGCGGGACCCAGTTCGATCTGGCGGCGGTGTATTACGGCCTGCAGCTGCAGCTGGTGGTCTATATGGACGCCGTGATGGAACTGACGGAGCGCAGCCATCCGGGGAAAAACGTGATGCCCGCGGGTATTTTCTATTACAATATCAAGGATCCGCTGATCGACAGGGAGGCAGGGCAGACGCCGGAGGATGTGGACGGCGAGATCTTAAAGCAGCTGCGGATGAACGGGCTGGTCAACAGCGATCTGGATTCCATCCGCCATCTGGACAGTCAGATTCGGGAGAAATCGGACGTGATCCCGGTAGCGATGAAGGACGGGCTGATCCAGGAGAGCCAGTCGTCGGTGGCAAGCAGCAGGCGGTTTGAGGTACTGCGGCGTTACGTGCGCGGACAGCTGAAGAAGGACGGACGGGAGATCCTAAGCGGACAGATCGGGGCGGAGCCGCAGAAGAGCGGCGGGCATACGGCCTGTGATTACTGCCCGTATCATGGGATCTGCGGCTTTGACACCAGGATTGACGGTTACCGCTACCGGAGATTCGCGCCGGTGGACGCGCAGCAGGTGTGGGAGAAAATGGAGGAGACATGCGGCGAAGCGGCGCAGGACGCGCGGAAAGGAGGCGCGGCGGATGCAGTGGACTGAGAAACAGAAGCAGGTCATCGAGACCAGAGGCTGCAATCTGCTGGTCTCCGCGGCGGCCGGAAGCGGCAAGACGGCGGTCCTGGTAGAGCGGATCATCCGTCTGATCAGCGAGGGGCCGCGGCCTCTGGACATCGACCGGCTGCTGGTGATGACATTTACCAACGCGGCCGCGGCGGAGATGCGGGAGCGGATCGCGCAGGCGGTCGAGCGGAAGCTTTCGGAGCAGCCGGACAACGAGCACCTGCAGGCGCAGGCGGCTCTGGTTCCCTACGCCCAGATCACGACCATCGACAGCTTCTGCCTGAGCCTGATCCGGGATCATTTCAATCTGCTGGACATCGACCCGGCGTTCCGGATCGGCGACGAGGGGGAGCTTAAGCTTCTGCGCGCCGATGTGATGCAGAATATGCTGGAAGAATATTATTCCGCGGGAGATCCGGTATTTGAACGGTTTGTCGATACCTACGCATCCGGCAGATCAGACAGCGGCATCGAAGACTATATCATGCAGGTGTATACCTTCGCCCAGAGCAATCCGTTCCCGGAGCAGTGGATCGGGAGGTGCCGTGCGGAAATGGAGCAGACCGGGGCCGGAAGTCTGAAACATACCGCCTGGATGCGTTACCTGATGGAAGATGTCGGGCGGCAGCTTGACGAGATGACGGGGCAGTATGAGGAGGTCATGGAGCTTTGCCGGGAGCCGGGCGGCCCGGAGGCGTACCTGCCGGCGCTTGCGGAGGAACTTCGGATGCTTCGCGGTCTGGCGGGGGCGGAAACTTACGACGATCTCTGCGAACGACTTCGGGGCGCGGAGTTTGGGAGGCTCAAGGCGGCCCGCGGCGGGGATATTGATCCGGTGAAAAAGGAGCTGGTCAGCGAGTGCCGGAACCGGATCAAAAAGGCGGTGAACGGCCTGAAGGCGTCCTATGGGGCGCAGACGGAGGCGGAAGCCGCGGCGGATCTTCTGGCGACGAAGGACGTGGTTCTGAAGCTTTTGGAGCTGGCGGAGGAATTTGCGAGGCGGTATCAGGAAGCGAAGAAGGACAAGAATCTGGTCGATTTCAACGATCTGGAGCATTACGCGCTGGAGATCCTGGCGGAGAGGCCGGGAGCGCCTGCGGGCGGCGCGGCGGAGACGGCGGCCGGGGCAGCAGACGGCATATCGGCAGCGCAGAGAAGCGAAGAAAACACCCAGGAAAGGAACAGCAGCCAGGCGGAGTCCGAAACGGCAGACAGTGCGGCGGAAGCGGCAGCCGACGGGGCAGGTACGACCGGCGATGCGGTATTTACGCTGCATTATACGGAGACCGCCGACCGGCTGAGCAGTCAGTACGCGGAGATATTGGTGGACGAGTACCAGGACAGCAATTACGTGCAGGAGGCGCTGATTCAGGCGCTGTCCGGCGGGCGGTTCGGACGTCCGAACGTGTTCATGGTGGGCGACGTCAAGCAGAGCATTTACAAATTCCGCCTGGCCCGGCCGGAGCTTTTTATGGAGAAATACGAAACCTATTCGGCGGAAAAGGGTCCCGACCGCAAGATTGAACTTCATCAGAATTTCCGCAGCAGGGAGTCGGTGCTTGAAAGCGTCAACCGGATCTTCTATCAGATCATGACGAAGAACCTGGGCAATGTGGAGTATACCGAGGAAGCGGCCCTGCATCCGGGAGCCGTGTTCGCAGAGGGCGAACGCTGCGGAACGCCGACGGAACTGCTTCTTCTGGATACCGGGAAGGAATCCATGGGCGCGCTGGAAGATGCCGTTATGCAGGAGGAAGGAGCGGCGCCGCGTCTCTCGCAGGAGGAAGCGGCGGATTATACGGCCCGTGAACTGGAAGCGAAAATGATCGCGCGGCGGATGCGGGAGCTTACGGATCCGCAGACCGGACTTCAGGTTTGGGATAAAGAGAGAGGGATCTACCGGCCCGCCGGCTACGGCGACATGGTGATCCTGCTGCGCAGCATGACCGGGTGGAGCGAGACCATTCTGCAGGTGCTGACCAGGGAAGGGATCCCCGCCTATGCGGAGACGGGAACCGGATATTTTGATACGATCGAGGTGGAAACGGTGCTGGCGATGCTGGCCGTGATCGATAATCCGATCCAGGATATCCCTCTGGCTGCGGTGCTGCGCTCGCCGATGGTGGGCTTAAGCGATGAGGAAATGGCCTGGATGACGGCCGCGTATAAGAAAGTAACGGAGCACAGGCAGGACCGGGGCATTTACGGGGCGTTCCGGTATCTGACTGAGGCAGATGAAAGCCGTGCTCACGGAGCGGATCCGGAGAATGGCGGAACGGCAAAGCTGCCGGGAGACCGTGCCCATGGGGCGGATCCGGAGAATGGCGGACCACCGGCAAAGGCAAAGCTGCCGGAAGAATTTGCGGAACGTCTGGGCGCTGTGGTCCCGAAGCTGAGCGCGTTTGCAGGTCTGCTTGACAGACTGCGCCTGCAGGCCACCTATCTGCCGATCCATGAACTGGTCTGTCAGGTGTACGAGCAGACCGGATATTACGATTATGTTTCCGCGATGCCGGCGGGGCAGACCCGCCGGGCCAATCTGGATATGCTGGTAGAGAAAGCCTCGGCGTTCGAGAAGACCAGTTACAAAGGCCTGTTCCAGTTTATCCGCTACATCACGCAGCTTAAGAAATACGAGACGGATTTCGGGGAGGCGTCCGCCGGGCAGTACGAGAACATGGTGCGCGTCATGAGCATTCACAAGAGCAAAGGACTGGAATTTCCTGTCGTCTTTCTGGCTGGCACCGGGAAACAGTTCAATAAGCAGGATGTGCGCGGGAGACTGATCATTGACTCCGATCTGGGTATCGCCACGGATTATCTGGATCTTGAGCTGCGTGTCAAAGGACCGACGCTCAAAAAGAACGTTCTGAAGCGGAAAACGGATCTGGATAATCTGGGAGAGGAACTGCGCGTTCTCTACGTAGCCATGACCAGGGCGAAGGAGAAGCTGATCCTGACCGGCGCGGACCGGTCGCTGGCGAAGAAGCTGGAGAAATGGGAGAATATGGAATGGGGGAAAGAGCGCCGGCAGCGCATTCCCGCTGTTCCTTATACCGTTCTGTCTACAGCCGGTTCCTATCTGGACTGGATACTGATGACCCATCCTGAACGGAGCGGATGTATTGAGGTCAGTCAGATCCCGGTGGATACGCTGGTTGGCGAAGAGGTAACGCGCCAGATCGGAAAGAAAGCAGGAAAAGAGGAACTGCTTCGCCTGGCGGAAGAGGCAGATGAGCGGGAACGGACGTCGGAAGCGGCGGGCGCGGATGAATTGGAGCGGACGTCGGAAGAGGCGGGCGCGGATGAATTGGAGCGTACGTCGGAAGCGGCGGGCGTGGATGAGCGGGAGCAGCCGGCAGGAGAGACGGACACTCGGAAGGAGCTGTCACAGAGGACAGAAGGAGCAGACGAGGAACTGACAGAAGCGGGCGAATCCAGCGAGAACGCATTTACAGATGCTTCCGTATATGCGCAGCTGGATCAGTGCTTTCGTTACAGATATCCTTATGAGGCGGATACAGGCCTTCATACGAAGATGACCGTATCCGAACTCAAGAAGCTGGGACAGGACATCGATGATTTCGACGGACTTATGCAGGCGGCGCCGGCGGATTATCTGGACGATGCCGGGAAACGGCAGAAAGAAGATATAGACACTCCCTCAGGCCCGGAGGCGGACATCCGCACCGCCATGGAGAAAGCCGCCCGCCGGGGGACGGCCTATCACCGCGTGCTGGAGCTGATGGATTTCAACAGGGCAGAGACCTGTCAGGATGTGGAGAACCAGATCAAAGAACTGGCGGAGCGGCACCGCATCGGAGACGAAGCTGCCGGTCTGGTACGCCCCTATCCGATATGGCGTTTCGCGTCGTCTGCACTCGGAAAGCGCGTGCGCCGGGCCCAGGAAACAGGGCGTTTTCACCGCGAGCAGCAGTTTATCCTGGGCATCCCTGCCCGGGAAATGGAACTTGCCGGTTCGGACGAGCTGGTGCTCATCCAGGGCATCATCGACGCCTATCTGGAAGAAGACGACGGCCTGGTGCTTCTGGATTACAAGACGGATCGGATCGCCGAAGGGCAGGAAGATGTCCTGGCAAAGCGCTATAAGGTCCAGATGGACTACTATCAGCGGGCGCTGGAGCAGATGACGAAGAAAAATGTGAAGGAAAGATATATCTATTCCTTGCGGCTTATGAAAGTTATACCGGTATAGATCCGGCACAGAAAGGCGGTTGATCGATATGTTTTTCATTATGGGAATCAATCAGGGCATGAAGGAGCTGGCCTATAACACGCCGCTCTTCATCTGCGGCCGGTGCGGCCGCTACGGCCGCTATCAGGTCTACATGACATATACATACCTGTCGCTGTTCTTTATCCCCATATTCAAGTGGGGAAAACGGTACTACGCCAAAACCAGCTGCTGCGGCACCGTCTATGAGCTGCCGCAGGAGACCGGCCGCCGCCTCGCCCGCGGCGAGGATGTGACGCTTACGCCTGAGATGCTGACAATGGTATCGTCCGGCAGCGCCGCAGCCGCCTGGCATCCCGCGAAGCGCTGCGCAAACTGCGGCTACGAGACGATGGAGGATTTTGAGTACTGTCCGAAATGCGGAAGAAGATTCTGACGGATACGAAATGGAGGAAGGGCGTCGCAGGATATCCATCCTGAAATAACTTATACAACTGCTATGGCATTTGCAGAATAAAGCTAAATACCTGTGATTATGAGTTGCATCTGATCCCATTAGCGGCTAAGATTACCTTGGATTACTACCATGCATTTAGTGGGACGTTAGATATTAACAGCGTCGTTTTAATCGAAGATAAAGAAACAGGAGAAACAATTGACAGCTCAGAAAACTACGGATGGCTCATTTCGATTGCAGACTTAACAGGTGTGCTGGGAGTTACGACCAGCTGGAAATAAAAAAAGTGAGTCAAGGGAGCTGCCGGAACATCCCGACAGCTCCCGGTGAATCTAAGGATTCTGCGTTGTTACACATTAAATCGGAACAGGATCACGTCCCCGTCCTGCACGACATAGTCCTTGCCCTCCAGCCGCACCAGCCCCTTATCGCGGGCCGCGGCGTAGGCGCCGCAGTCGAGAAGATCTTTATAATTGACGACTTCAGCCCGGATGAAGCCCCGCTCGAAATCCGAGTGGATCTTGCCGGCCGCCTGCGGGGCCTTCGTCCCTTTCTTAATGGTCCAGGCGCGGGTCTCGTCCTCGCCGGAGGTCAAAAAACTCAGAAGTCCCAGCAGATCATAGCTTGCGGCGATCAGCTTCTCAAGCCCGGATTCCTTAAGCCCCAGATCTTCTAAGAACATCGCCTTTTCATCGTCGTCCAGTTCCGCGATCTCTTCCTCGATCTGCGCGCAGATCACGAATACCTGGGAGCCGGTTTCAGCCGCGAACCCACGAACCTTCTGCACATGAGGATTGGAAGCGCCGTCATCCGCCAGATCGTCTTCTCCCACATTGGCGGCAAAGATCACCGGCTTATAGGTAAGAAGGTTAAGGCTTCCGAGGATCGCCAGCTGATCCTCATCCTCGCAGACATAAGTGCGCGCGGCCTTTCCATCCTCCAGATGCGCTTTCAGCGCCTTCAGAAGTTCCACTTCCTTCACTAACGACTTGTCGTTAAACGCGCTCTTGGCCGTCTTCGAAAGCCGCCGCTCCAGAACTTCCAGGTCGGCAAAGATCAGTTCCAGATCGATGGTCTCGATATCCCTCATGGGATCGACGCTGCCGTCCACGTGGATCACATTGCTGTCCTCAAAACACCGTACCACATGTACAATCGCATCCACCTCGCGGATGTGCGAGAGAAACTGATTCCCCAGTCCCTCGCCCTTCGACGCGCCCTTCACCAGTCCCGCGATATCGACAAACTCAATGACCGCCGGCGTCACCTTCTTTGAATGGTACAGATCGCCCAGCAGTTTCAGCCTCTCATCCGGAACCGCCACTACGCCCACATTCGGATCGATGGTACAGAACGGATAATTCGCCGATTCCGCCCCCGCTTTTGTCAGAGAATTAAAAAGCGTGCTTTTGCCCACGTTCGGCAGGCCCACAATACCTAATTTCATATATGCTAACCTCTTTCTATTAAATAATGGTTCCTTACCTTTTATTATCTACGTGGAGTATATCACACCATCAACCGAAAAGAAAGTCTTATTTCTCCAGAAAATCCTCTTTCAAATTGCGAAAACCAGCGCAGAGATCCCCTGTCGAAGCCTGCCGCAAACTGTCGGTCGAATAAGATTGCTTTTTTGGATATTTGGCGGTAAAATGAAGAAAATCCTATGAGAAGGGAGCAGATACATATATGACTGCGCCTGCAGATATCCTTTTCCCGCATCTCGGCATCGCCATCGACCACTTAAGAAACAGCATCACCATATTCGGTTTCCGGATCGCCTTCTACGGCATCATCATCGGAATCGGCATGATCGCCGGCATTCTGATCGCCCAGTCCGACGCGAAGCGGAGAGGGCAGGATCCGGAGCTCTATCTGGACTTTGCCATTTACGCGATCATTTTTGCCATCATCGGCGCCAGAGCCTACTACGTGATCTTCGACTGGGACAATTATAAAGACAATCTGATCCAGATCTTCAATATCCGCGCCGGCGGCCTGGCGATCTACGGCGGCGTCATCGGCGGCGTCCTGACGCTTGTCTGGTTCGTGAAGACCAGAAAGCTTTCCTTCCTTTCCATGGCCGATACGGCCTGCCTCGGCCTGATCACGGGCCAGATCATCGGAAGATGGGGGAATTTCTTCAACTGTGAAGCGTTCGGCGGCTATACAGACGGCTTTCTCGCCATGCGGATCCGCCGCGCGCTGGTCAATGAGAGTATGATCTCTCAGGAACTTTTAGATCACCTGATTGTGGAAGGCGGGGCAGAGTACATTCAGGTCCACCCCACGTTCCTTTATGAGTCCCTGTGGAATCTGGGAGTTCTGCTGTTTATGCTCTGGTACCGGAAAAGAAAGAGATTCGACGGCCAGATGCTGTGTATTTATCTCGTGGGCTATGGTCTGGGAAGGACGTGGATCGAAGGACTGCGGACGGACCAGTTAAAATTCTTTGCGACAGGCGTCCCGGTGTCGCAGGTATTATCCATGGTACTGGTACTTGTCGCGGCTGTTGGTCTGGTGGTAGGTAACAGGAAAAAAGGCATGCAGAAGGAGGATGACAATGGAGAAACTTACCAGGGATGAGCTGATCGTTCAAATCGAGTCAGCCCGAAAAAAACTGAATCAAAGCATCGATGAGAAACGACGGTACGAGGAGATCTATCAGGATAGTGTACGTTTGGATGAGCTGATCGAACAATATATTGTGGCTGAATTTTAGAGTTAATCAACATTTTGAGGCAATTGCGGAAAACCACGCAATTGCTTCATTTTTTTTGATTTTTTTTAAAAAATTCCTTGCGTTTTTCTGAATCTTGTACTAGAATAATTAATACGAAGTGGGTAAAAGTGGTTAGTTGTAGGAGATTGTGGTAGAAAGTGGTACGAATACCGCTTAAGGAACGATTAGGAGACAGGCATGGGATTCATCGGTGAGTACAACCATACGGTTGACGCAAAAGGCAGAGTGATCGTCCCATCCAAGTTCCGCGAGATATTGGGCGACGAGTTCATTGTCACGAAGGGCTTGGACCACTGCCTCTGTGCCTATGAGAATTCCGAGTGGGACAAGTTCGAGAAGAAACTGGCCGAACTTCCCACGAATAACCGCAATACCAGACAGTTGACCCGCTTCTTCCTGTCGGGAGCCACATCCTGTGAAGTGGACAGGCAGGGAAGGATCCTTCTTCCCGCGGTCCTGCGGACATTTGCCCAGATCGAGAAGGACGCCGTGCTGGTAGGCAATGGCAACCGCGTCGAGATCTGGAGCAGAGACAGATGGGCTGAGGCGAATAACTACGATGATATCGAAGATATTGCCGAAGGCCTGGAAGGGTTCAGCATATGATGTTTGAACACAAGTCCGTTCTTCTTCATGAGACCATAGACAGTCTTCAGGTGAAACCGGACGGGATCTACGTTGACGGAACGCTTGGCGGAGGCGGCCACGCATACGAGCTGTGCGGAAGGCTGGGGCCGGAGGGAAGACTTGTCGGGATCGACCAGGATGAGGACGCCATCGCGGCCGCTGCGAAACGGCTTGCCCCGTATCAGGACCAGGTAACCATTGTCCGAAGCAATTACGAGCAGATGGACGAGGTGCTTGACGAGCTTGGGATCGGGAAGGTCGACGGAATCTATCTGGATCTGGGGGTTTCATCCTTCCAGTTCGACACGGCCGAGAGAGGCTTCTCCTATCGTGAGGACGCGCCGTTAGACATGAGGATGGACAGGAGACAGGAACTGACGGCGGCCGACGTGGTGGAAAGCTACGAAGAAGAGGAGCTTGTCCGGATCATCCGTGATTACGGCGAAGAGAAGTTCGCCAGGCAGATCGCCAGACAGATCGTAAAGCGTCGTCAGGAAGCGCCGATTGCGACTACCGGAGAGCTGGCGGAGATCATTAAGGAAGCGATTCCGCTTAAGATGCGGGCGGTGGGAGGCCATCCGGCGAGGAGAACCTTCCAGGCCCTGCGGATCGAGGTGAACCGGGAGCTGGAAGTGCTGGAGAAGTCCATTGACCGGATGATCGGCCGGCTTAAGCCCGGAGGAAGGATTTCCATCATCACATTCCATTCCCTGG
The DNA here is from genome assembly GCA_947626395.1 of uncultured Lachnospiraceae bacterium. GTDB lineage: Bacteria > Bacillota > Clostridia > Lachnospirales > Lachnospiraceae > UBA3402. Next base: position 35,336 of record CANQRU010000020.1, read on the forward strand.
AAGACCGGATCGTGAAGAACCGTTTCCGGGAAAATGAAAACCCGTGCATCTGCCCGCCAGATTTCCCGGTGTGTATGTGCGGAAGGAAAAGCAAAGGAAAGATCGTTACCCGCAGGCCGGTCGTCCCGACCGCGGAGGAGATAGAAGAAAACAAGCGATGCAGAAGCGCGAAACTGAGAACTTTTGAAGCGTTTTAGGCAGAACGGAAAGGAGTCCGACATGGCAGCCACAAGAACATCACAGGCGAGAACGGCACGTAGGAATGCGGGACGGCCATCGAGAGAAGAGATGTACATTCACGGCAATACCGTGAGGAAGCTGGCGCCTGTGGAGGAACCGGTAAAGAGAGTAGAACGGGAGCCGGAACGAAGAGAACGGCAGCACGTCAATTATACAGTCAGGAGGAACCAGGAGAAAGCGCTGCAGCTGGATCTGCCCTATCTGATGATGCTGGTCATCGCCTCCTGCATCACATTATGCTTCTGTGTGAACTATCTGCATCTGCAGTCCCAGATGAGCGCCCGCGTGGACAACATCAAGGCCCTGGAGCAGCAGCTGGAGACATTGAAGAGCGAGAATGATGCCTTGGAGACCCGGATCAATACAAGCGTTGATCTGGACCATATCTACCGCGTAGCCACCGAGGAACTCGGCATGGTCTACGCAGGCAAAGATCAGGTGCTTCTGTATAATAGAACAGAAAGTGAGTACGTGAGGCAAAATGAAGACATCCCGCAATACTAAGGAGAACAGGGAACACCGCGCTCCGAAGAAGAAAATATTAAAACGATATATGCAGGAGAAGCTGGCAGTCACGGTCATCGTGATCATGCTGGCTTTACTTGCGCTTATCGGAGTGCTTTATCATATCATCGATGTGAACAATGAGGACTATACGAAGGTGGTTCTGACCCAGCGTTCCAACTTTGACAGCCGCACGATCCCCTACCGAAGGGGCGACATCGTGGACCGCAACGGAACCTATCTGGCCACCAGTGAGAAAGTATATAACGTGATCATCGACGCCAGCCAGATCTTCCACGATGAGAAGACGGAGGCGAACTATCTGGATACGACGGTGGACGCGCTGGTCCAGTGCTTCGGCTACGACAGGGCCGAGCTTCTGGAGACGCTTAAGGAGCAGAAGACGTCCCCGTATATCCGCTACGAGCGCCGCATTTCCTATGATAAGAAGGAGGAATTCGAGAATCTCGCGGATGAGATCAATTCGGCCAACATCAAGGCGAAGAGCAAGGCGCGTGTCTACGGCGTCTGGTTCGAGGAAGAATATAAGAGGCTGTATCCGTACAACAGTCTGGCCTGCAATGTGATCGGCTTCGCCAGCAGCGACGGCACCACCGGAAGCGGCGGTATTGAGCAGTATTATAACGATATGCTCACCGGCAACAATGGCCGCGAGTACGGTTATCTGAACGATGAGTCCAACAAGGAGGTCGTGATCAAACCGGCGCAGAACGGCTACAAGGTGGTTTCCACGATCGACGCGAACGTGCAGACCATGGTGGAGAACCGCATCGCCCAGTGGCAGGCGGAGACCGGAAGCGAACACATCGGCATCATTGTCATGGATCCCAATAACGGCGAGATCCTGGCCATGGCCGACGAGAAGAATTACGACCTGAACAATCCCCGCGATCTCAGCTCCCGCTACACAGAGGCGCAGCTGGCGGAGATGACCGACGAGGAGAAGGTGGACGCCATGAGCCAGATGTGGCGCAATTTCTGCGTCAGCGACACCTTCGAGCCCGGATCGCCTTCCAAGGTGCTGACGGTGGCTACGGCGCTGGAAGAGAACGCCATTAACCCCAACAGTTACTTCTACTGCGACGGTTATCAGCAGGTCAGCGTATTCAAGATCAAATGTACCGCCTACAGCAAAGGCGGCCACGGGGAACTGAGCCTGACGGAGACCGTGATGCAGTCCTGCAACGACGCCATGATGCAGATCGCGGCTCTGACCGGCAAGGAGAATTTCTACAAATATCAGGCCATGTTCAATCTGGGCTCCAAGACGGGCATCGACCTGCCGGGCGAGGAATCCGCTTCCTCTCTGGTCTACCGGCTGGAGACCACGGAACCCTCGGCGCTGGCGACCAACGCTTTCGGACAGAACTACAACTGTACGATGGTGCAGATGGCGGCTGCATTTGCGTCCTGCATCAACGGCGGATACTATTACGAACCCCATGTGGTGAAGCAGATCATCAATGAAAACGGCTCTGTCGTGCAGAAGAACGACGGCGTTCTGGTGCGGGAGACCGTATCGGATTCCACGAGCCGTTTCCTGCGGAACGCTCTCCTGATGACCGTGGAGAAGGGAACCGGTTCCGCGGCGAAGGTGGAAGGCTATTCCATCGGCGGCAAGACCGGTACGGCTGAGAAGGTAGGACGCAACCATCAGGATTACGTGGTATCGTTCTGCGGCATCGCTCCGACCGATGATCCGAAGGTCCTGGTCTATGTGGTCATCGATGAACCCCATGTGGAGGATCAGGCCCACAGTACCTTCGCAAGCAAGGTATTCTCTCAGGTAATGGGCGATATTCTTCCTTATCTGAATGTGTTCCCCACCGGCGATGTGCAGGTGGTGACTCCGATCCGTCCGTCCGGCGAATATGTGCCGAATCCGGATGGAACGGGCGCAGAAGGCCAGACCGGCGCGGAAGGAACTCCGGGAGGGGAAGGAACCGGCGGCACGCAGACCCAGGGAGACGGAAATGAAGGGGAAGGCGCCGGAGAGGGCGCGAACGGAGAAAACGGGGCAGAGGGCCAGGAAGGCGGAGAACCGTCCGGCGAAGGCGCTCCGGCCGGAACCGCGGGAGGCGCGGCCGGCGGCAATATCGCGCCGTTCCCCTATGAGACGGAAGAATATGTACCGCAGGATTACGGAGAGGATGGAAGCCTGCTTCCGTCGGATCTGCCTGATATGCTTCCGGCCGGCGGCGCGGCGGAGTGACCGGCGGCGCATCCGTTCAGGCATAAAATTTGGACCGGTTCATATATTATAGCAACAACTATGTCCCGGCGGGACTATGAACCGGAATCTATGCAGATATAAAACAAGAGCGCTCGTCGTATTCCTGGCGGTCGGCCTTCTGATGCTTGCCATGACCGGACGGCTCGATTACCTGATGCTCTTCCGGGCGGATCATTACGGCCAGATGGCCGAGGATCTGCACCAGCGGGAGCGGACGATCAAGGCGGCCAGAGGAAGGATCTTAGACCGCAACGGAACCGTCATCGCCGACAACCGGACGGTATGCACCATTTCCGTGATCCACAATCAGATCGAGGAGCCGGAGCAGGTGACGCAGGCGCTTTCGCGGGAACTGGGCCTGTCCGCGGAGGAGATCCGCGGCAAGGTGGAGAAATACAGCGCCCGCGAGATCATTAAGACGAATGTTGACAAAGAGACGGGGGACCGCATCCGCAGTCTGCGCCTGGCCGGCGTGAAGGTGGATGAAGACTATAAACGATACTATCCGTATGACAGCCTGGCGTCGAAGGTGCTGGGCTTCACCGGAGGCGACAACCAGGGGATCATCGGCCTGGAGGTCCGCTACGAGGAGTACCTGAAAGGACAGAACGGGCTGATCCTTACGATGGCGGACGCCGCCGGCGTGGAGCTTGAGAACGCTTTTGAGGACCGGATTGAGCCGGTGGCCGGCGCGGACCTGACGGTCAGCCTGGATGTGAATATCCAGACCTACGCCCAGCAGGCGGCGCTTAAGGTCATGGAGGAGAAGAACGCCAAGAAGGTATCCGTGATCATCATGGATCCCCGAAACGGCGAGATCCTGGCCATGGTAAATGTCCCGGAATTCAACTTAAACGACCCGTTCACGCTGAATACGGAACCGGAGGAAGGCAGCACCGCCTCGAAGCAGGATCTTTTGAACCAGATGTGGCGCAATCCCGCGATCAACGATACCTATGAGCCGGGTTCCACCTTCAAGATCATTACTGCTTCGGCGGGACTGGAAGCGGGCGTGGTGGGGATCAACGATCATTTTTCCTGCCCCGGATACCGAATTGTGGAGGATCGAAAGATCAGATGCCATAAAGTTGGCGGCCATGGTGGGGAAACCTTTCTTCAGGCTACGATGAATTCCTGCAACCCGGTGTTCATCGACGTGGGCCAGCGGCTGGGAGTGGAGCGGTATTACCACTATTTCACCCAGTTCGGTCTTCTTGGAAAGACCGGCGTGGATCTGCCCGGCGAGGCGTCCACGATCATGCACAAGAAAGAAGACATGGGGCTGGTGGAGCTGGCTACCGTGTCTTTCGGCCAGTCCTTCCAGATCACGCCCCTGCAGATGATCACCACAGCGGCCTCGATCGTCAACGGAGGGACGCGGGTGACGCCCCATTTCGGGATAAAGTCGGTCAGCGCCGACGGAGAGAGAGTCCACACCTTCACCTATCCGGTGAAGGAGGGGATCGTTTCCGCCGAGACCAGCGAGACCATGCGGTTCATGCTTGAGAAGGTGGTGTCGGAGGGCGGCGGGAAGAACGCCGTGATCGAAGGCTACCGGATCGGCGGCAAGACGGCCACCTCCGAGAAGCTGCCCAGAAGCTTAAAGAAATATATTTCCAGTTTTTTAGGATTCGCGCCGGCGGATGATCCGCAGGTCATCGCGCTGATCACTATTGACGAGCCGGAGGGAGTTTACTACGGCGGAACCATCGCCGCGCCGGTGATCGCGGATATTTTCAGGAATATCCTGCCATATCTGGGAATTGAAGCCGAAGAAGTTGCGGTTGATTATTCCCGCGAAACGACGTATACTAATTTCTGATATTACATAAGAGTCCGAGGTGCGATATGATCAATGAAACCATACTGGCGATAATCATTGCCTTTGCCATCAGCGCGGTGCTGTGCCCTGTCGTGATACCATTCCTGCACAGACTGAAATTCGGCCAGCAGGTGCGGGAGGATGGTCCGCAGACCCATCTTAAGAAAGCGGGAACGCCTACCATGGGCGGGCTGATCATACTTTCCGGCATCGTTATCACGTCCTTGTTCTACATTCCGGAGTACCCGAAGATCATTCCGGTGCTGTTCGTGACGGTGGGTTTCGGGATCATCGGATTCCTGGACGACTACATCAAGATCGTTATGAAGCGTTCCGAGGGGCTGAATCCGAAGCAGAAGATGGCGGGGCAGATCCTGATCACGGCGATCTTCACCTACTATCTGATGAATTCCGGCGATGTGGGGACCCGGATCCTGGTGCCGTTTACCGGCGGTTTTGACGGCGGTATCTGGCTGGATCTGGGATACCTGTACATTCCCTTCGTGTTTGTCGTGATGCTGGGAACCGACAACGGCGTGAATTTCACCGACGGTCTTGACGGACTGTGCACCAGCGTTACGATCCTGGTGGCTACTTTCCTGACGATCATCGCGCTGGGGGAGGGCAGCGGCATCAGCCCGATCACCGGGGCGGTGGTGGGGAGCCTTCTGGGCTTTCTGCTGTTTAACGTCTATCCGGCCAAGGTGTTCATGGGCGATACCGGATCCCTGGCGCTCGGCGGTTTTGTGGCGGCCAGCGCCCTGATGATGCAGATGCCCCTTTTCATCCTGATCATCGGGTTTATTTATCTGATCGAGGTACTGTCGGTCATTATCCAGGTGACCTATTTTAAGAAGACAGGCGGCAAAAGGATTTTTAAGATGGCGCCGATCCATCACCATTTTGAGCTGTGCGGCTGGTCGGAGACCAGGGTGGTGGCGGTATTTTCCATCGTTACGGCGATCCTGTGCCTGGTGGCGTATCTGGGGCTGTGACGCGGAACGCGCGGGTCTGTATTTTGGAGAGAGCAGGAGGAACATTTCATGAGCCAGAGTCAGAAGGTATTGGTAGCGGGAGCCGGCAAAAGCGGGATCTCGTCGGCCAGGTTATTGCTCGCGCTGGGAGGGGAAGTGGTGCTTTACGACGGCAACGCTACGCTCCACGCGCCCGCATTGCTTGAGAATTTTGAAAATGGAGCCGCTGTCAGCGTGGCCCTGGGAGAGCTTCGCCCGGAGGCGCTTCGCGGCGTTGCGCTTTGCATCATAAGCCCGGGGATCTCGCTGGAGACGCCGTTTGTGGGGCAGATCCGCGAAGCCGGGATCCCGATCTGGGGCGAGCTGCAGCTGGCTTACCACTGCGCGAAGGGACAGTTGGCGGCCATCACCGGTACCAACGGCAAGACGACGACCACGGCCCTGGTCGGAGAGATCCTGAAGGCTCACTACAGGGAAGTGTATGTGGTGGGCAATATCGGGATTCCCTATACCGATGTGGCCCTTCAGACGACGGATCAGAGCGTCACGGTGGCGGAGGTGTCCAGCTTCCAGCTGGAGACGATGGTGGATTTCCATCCGAAGGCCAGCGCGATCCTGAATATCACGCCGGACCATTTAAACCGCCATCACACGATGGAATGCTACATAGAAGTGAAGGAGAGCATTACTTCGAATCAGACGGAGGACGATGTCTGCGTCTTAAACTATGACGACGAGGTGCTGCGGGCCTTCGGTCAGAGAGAAGACCTGCTGCCCCAGGTGGTATTTTTCAGCAGCCGCAATAAGCTGGCCGACGGCTATTACATGGAAGGTTATGAGATCATGCACGCGGCGGCCGGCAGGGCGGTGCCGCTGATGGATGTGCGCGATATGAATCTTCTGGGACGCCATAACCATGAGAATGTGATGGCTGCCATCGCGGTCGCTGCGGCCATGGGCGTTCCGATGGAGACGATCCTGAGGGTAGTAAAGCAGTTTAAGGCCGTAGAGCATCGGATCGAATTCGTGCTGGAGCGGCTGGGCGTTCGCTACTATAACGATTCCAAGGGAACCAATCCGGACGCGGCCATTCAGGCCGTGAAGGCCATGCCGGGACCGATCATCCTGATCGGCGGCGGTTATGATAAGGGCTCGTCTTATGACGAGTGGATCGAGTCCTTCGGCGGCAATGTAAAATATCTTGTGCTGATCGGACAGACCAGGGACAAGATCGCCGAGTGCGCCCGCGCCCACGGATTTACGGATATCATGTACGCCGAGGATATGGCGGAGGCGGTGAAGGTATGCGCCTGCTACGCGGAGAGCGGCGACTGCGTTCTGCTGTCTCCGGCCTGCGCCAGCTGGGGGATGTTCAAGGATTACGAGGAGCGGGGCAGGATCTTTAAGGAGTGCGTAAGAAATCTGTAACCGGCCGGAGAGAAAAGGAAGGAGGAAGACGACATGGCTCAGGAGAGAAGAAAACGTTCCCAGCGGTTCTATGATTACAGCCTGCTGTTTGCCATCGTCTTTCTGACGATATTCGGACTGATCATGATCTACAGCGCAAGTTCCTACAAGGCACAAATCGATTACGACGGAAACGCGGCGTATTTCATGATCCGCCAGGGGGCGATCGCCGCCGTAGGACTGGTGGTCATGATCGTCATTTCCAAGATGGATTATCACTGGTACGCGAAGGTATGGAAGCTTGGCGTGGCGGTGGTATGGATCCTGATGCTTTTGGTGACGTTTACGCCTCTCGGCCGTGAGTATAACGGCAAGAAGCGGTGGCTCGGCTACGGTTCCTTCAGTTTTCAGCCGTCGGAGCTGGTGAAGATTGTGGTCATCGTGGCCCTGGCGTCCATGATCGTCCGTTACGGCAAGGATATCGACCGGTTTGCCGGGAAATTCCGGGTTATGCTTCTGGTGTTTCCCCTTGCGCTGATCGTCGTCTTTAATAACTTAAGTACCGGCATCATCATCGTCGGGATCGGTTTCGTGATGATGTTTGTAGCCAGCAAGGAGAAATGGCCGTACGTTCTCTGCGTTGCGGCCGCGGGCCTGGTTCTGGTTTTCGCCGGACCCATCGGAAAGGCGCTGACGGAGATCGGGCTTCTGCATGATTATCAGCTCGGCCGCATCAATGTGTGGCTGGATCCGGAGAGTTATTCCCAGGAGGGCGGCTTCCAGGTGCTTCAGGGCCTTTACGCCATCGGCTCCGGCGGACTCTTCGGCAAGGGGCTTGGTCAGAGCATTCAGAAGATGGGCTTCGTGCCCGAGGCCCAGAACGATATGATCTTTTCGATCATTTGCGAGGAGCTCGGGCTTTTCGGCGCTGTTTCCCTGATACTGATCTTTATGTTTATGATCTATCGTTTCCTGGTCATCGCAGGCAATGCGCCGGATCTGTTCGGATCCATGCTGGTGGTGGGAGTTATGGGGCATATTTCGATCCAGGTGATCTTAAATATCGCCGTGGTGACCAATACGATCCCCAATACAGGCATTACGCTGCCGTTTATCAGCTACGGCGGCACGTCGGTCCTGTTCCTTCTGATCGAGATGGGAATGGTCCTCAGTGTGTCCAATCAGATAAAACTGGAAAAATAGTCCTGACCGGGCAGCTACAGCTTTTCCGGAAGCATACCATAAGATATGGAGATTTCGGGAGGGAATGGCTTGTCTGGAATAGAAATAGAAGGATTGCGTCCTCTTAACGGGGACGTTAGGATTCAGGGATCAAAGAACGCGGTGCTGCCCATGATGGCGGCGGCCGTTCTCCACAGAGGGACTACGGTTCTTGAGAATGTCCCGCGGATACAGGATGTATTCTGCATGACGGACATCCTTACGTCCATGGGATGCAGGTGCAGAATGGACGGACACCGGCTGGAGATCGACGCGCGTACGGTCAGCCGGGTGGCGGTTCCGAGAGAATATGTGGCGTCCATGCGTTCCTCCATCGTGCTTCTGGGGGCGCTCCTGGGACGGACCGGGGAAGCGGCCACCTACTATCCGGGCGGCTGTTCCATCGGAAGCCGTCCCATCGATCTGCATCTGTACGGCCTTGAAAGGCTGGGCGCGGAGATTGCCGGGCAGGAAGACGGAAGGATCGCGGCCAGGGCGGATAAGCTTACCGGCGGAAGGATCCGTTTTCCGTATCCGAGCGTCGGCGCTACGGAGAATGTGCTTCTGGCGGCGGCTGCGGCCCGGGGAACGACCGTGATCGAGGGCGCGGCCCGGGAGCCGGAGATCGTAAGCCTGTGCCGGATGCTTTCAGGCATGGGAGCAAAGATTTCCGGGATCGGAGAAGAGACTGTCACCGTGGAAGGCGTGAATGAATTCCACGATTCGGAATACGCGGCTCCGGGCGACCGGATCGTGACCGGAACATATATGTCCTGCGTTATGGCGGCCGGCGGCCGGGCCTTCCTGAGAGGTACGGACGCGGTCCAGCTTCGGGGAGTTACCAGGGTCCTGCGGCGCATGGGCGCAGAGATTGAGGAGGCGCCTTCCGGCATCCGCGTGGGTATGGCGCGGCGGCCGGGGCCGGTGAAAGTAAGGACCGCTCCTTATCCGGGCTTTCCTACGGACCTGCAGTCGCCAATGCTGTCGCTTCTGTCTGTCAGCGACGGCTGCGGACAGGTATTGGAAACGGTATTTGAAGGGCGCTTCGCGACGGCGGTTCAGCTGCGCCGGATGGGAGCCTGTATTGATATAGAAGGAAATAAGGCGGAGGTGCGCGGTATCTATCCGCTTCGCGGGGCGTGCGTCACGGCCCCGGATCTGCGCGGCGGCGCCGCTTTAGCGGTGGCCGGGCTGGCCGCGGAAGGAAAGACCAGGATCGGCGGCTGCGCTCATATCCTGCGGGGATACGAGGATATCTGCGGGGATCTTAAGAGCCTGGGCGCGCGGATCAGACAGCTGCCGGAGGCGGAGGAAGCCGCCGGTGAGAGAGCGGACGGCCGGGGATGACCGGCTGCTGCGCGGACAGAGCGCCGGAACCGGAAGAACAGTCGCAGGCAGGACGTCAGGGCCGGGAAGTAGTCGCGGACAGTGCGCCGGAACCGGGCAGACAGCCGCGTATATGCGTCCTGCAGAGAATGAAAGATATGCAGGATTGCGGCGCCGGAGAGACTGCGGTACCGGCAGGGTTGGAGGAACTATGGAAGACATATCGGACAGAAAACCGCATATGGGGCTCTTCATCTTCATCGTGGCCGTCGTTTCCGCCGCGGTGGTGATCCTGTCCGTCAATGTGACCCAGGTGACCGTTGTCGGCAACAGCCGCTATACGGAGAATGAGATCGTAAGCATGCTCTTTCAGAAGAACCTGGACTGGAACAGCGCTTATTTCTTTCTGAAGGAAAAGACGCAGGAGCATATCCGCATTCCGTTCGTCGAGGATTATCAGGTCGAATTTACCGGTCCCACCCATGTGGAGGTGATCGTCCATGAGAAGAGCGTCGTGGGCTACGTCTCCTATATGGGAAGCTATATGTATTTTGATAAGGACGGGATCGTGGTGGAGAGCACGGATACGGCGCTTCCGGGGATTCCCGAGATCTCCGGCCTGCAGTTCGGTCAGATCGTTCTGTATCAGGCGCTTCCGGTGGAAGACAGCCGGATCTTCGAGGAGATCCTGAACCTGACGCAGTTATTGTCCCTGCGAAAGCTTGCGGTGGACGGGATCCGGTATAATTCCAAAGGAGAGGCAAGCTTATATATCAATAAAGTAGAGGTGGTGCTGGGAGACGGCTCGCAGATGGATGGCAAAATTTCCCTGCTGGCCAATATGATGCCGCAGATCCAGGATCTGGACGGAACGCTGTATCTGGACAATTACGATGAGAATAAGGAGGATCTGGTCTCGACATTCAAGAAGAATTTTTCGGATTAGTGTAAAATTTCTAAAAAAAATGGTTGATATTTTGTATAAAATCAAATATGATATTAGTTAGGCTAGTTATACGGAAGGTACTGAGAAAAAACACGTGGGGGTACACGTAAAAAAAGGAGGACATTATCTTGCTGGAGATTAAGATAAATGAAGCGGAGAGTTCCGCGCGGATCATAGTTGTAGGCGTAGGCGGAGCAGGGAACAACGCGGTGAACCGCATGATCGATGAGAATATAGCCGGAGTTGAGTTCATCGGCATTAATACGGACAAGCAGGCCCTGCAGTTCTGCAAGGCTCCGACCGCGATGCAGATCGGCGAGAAGCTGACCAAGGGACTGGGCGCGGGCGCCCGTCCGGAAGTGGGCGAGAAGGCCGCCGAAGAGAGCTCCGAGGAACTGGCGCAGGCTCTGCGCGGCGCGGACATGGTGTTTGTCACCTGCGGTATGGGCGGCGGCACCGGCACCGGCGCGGCTCCCGTGATCGCGAGGATCGCCAAGGATATGGGCATCCTGACCGTCGGCGTGGTGACCAAGCCCTTCAAGTTCGAGGCCAGGACCCGCATGACCAATGCCGCTCAGGGCATCGAGCGCTTAAGGGACAGCGTGGATACGCTGATCGTGATCCCCAACGACAAGCTTCTTGAGATCGTGGACCGCCGGACGACGATGCCGGATGCGCTTAAGAAGGCTGACGAGGTCCTCCAGCAGGCCGTTCAGGGTATCACGGACCTGATCAATGTTCCGGGACTGATCAATCTGGACTTCGCCGACGTGCAGACCGTCATGATCGACAAGGGCATCGCCCATATCGGCATCGGCCGCGCCAAGGGCGACGAGAAGGCTCTGGAGGCTGTGAAGCAGGCGGTATCCAGCCCGCTTCTGGAGACCACCATCGAGGGCGCTTCCCACGTTATCATCAATATCTCCGGCGACATCAGCCTGATCGAGGCCAATGAAGCCGCAAGCTATGTACAGGAACTGGCCGGCGAGGATGCCAATATCATCTTCGGCGCCATGTATGATGAGAACGCCCAGGATGAGGCGACGATCACCGTTATCGCTACCGGACTGGACGAGCAGCAGAACGGAGGCTCCGTGGCCAAGGCCATGAACAGTGCCGGAACCGGCTTCGCTTCCTTCCGTCCGTCCAAGACGGCGGGAGCCGCTGAGGCCGCGGCGACTTCTTCGGCGTCTCCGTCTTCCTTCGGAACCCGTCCGGTTCCCATGGGCGGTATGAGCGGCCAGACCAGCCAGGGTTATCGTCCTGCCGCGAACATGAAGGATATCACGATTCCGGATTTCCTGAAGAATAAGAGATAATCACCATATCATTACGGACATTATGAGGCGTCCCCGAAGGGGGGCGCCTTTTTGCGTTGTCGATTCCTGATCTTTCTTTGTGAAAACCCTCGATTTCCGACGAGAAAAAAATCGGTTTTGCTCCCACCGTTTGACAAAATCCGAAAGTGAAACTGTCTATAATGGACGATGTGAGACAGGGGGGCCGGCCATTGCGGGTTGAGTTGTACATCGACGTATTCTTCTTTGTGAACTTCGTGATGGATTTTCTGCTGCTGCGTTTGTCTGCCGGGATTCTGAAAAAGAAAGTAAGTCTCCGGCGTACTGCGGCGGCCGGAGCGGCCGGCGCCGCCGCGGCCTGCGCGGTCCTATGGGTCCGGATACTTCTTCCGGAGAATGCCGTCTTCAGGCATCTGGGCGGGCCTGTATCCATAGCGGGGCCGGCGGCGGTCCTGTGCGCCGCGGCATTTGCACCGCGCAGCGTCAGAGAGCTTCTGAAGGAGATGCTCCTGCTCTTTTTTCTGGCCGCCGCGGCCGGCGGGCTTATGGAATTTCTGCTGGAGTATACAGGCGCGGGATACCTGGCGGCGATGCTTCTGAGAGGGGAAGCGGCCGCGGGACTTTCCTTTTTCATGTGGGTATTCCTGGTATGCGGAAGCGTATTTTTGTTCCGGTATCTGTGGATGAGCGTGACGGAAACGCGCCGGGAGAGGGAGGCGCTCTGTCCGGTGACGCTGTCCGTCGGGGACAGAAGCCTGCAGGTGACAGCGTACCGTGACAGCGGGAATATGCTTACGGAGCCCGAAAGCGGACGGCCTGTCAGCATCGTATCCGAGAGGGTATGGCTTGAAGTGATCCGTGCGGCGGAAGCGCAGAATAAGGAGATTCGGGTCATACATATCCGATATCGGACAATAGGAAGCCCTTTGGGAGTAATGGAAGCCGCACAGATCGATTCCTTAGAGTTATACTTAAGGCCGGGAGCGGACGAACATCTGCCGCCGGATCCGGAATCCTCTGCTGCAGGGACAGAACGGGAACTTCTTCCCTGGATCGCCCGGGCTCCGTTTCCCCTGTCGGGGGAGGGCAGTTATGAGATGCTGCTCCACAGAGACTTATAATTTCACATCAAAAGGAGGAATCACCCATGGTGGTCAAGGTATCAATTCCAAACCGTTTTCATTTTAAGGCGGTGCCGAGTTTCAAGAAAATGCTGTTTCAGAAGGAGGGAGAGATCCATTATATCGGAGGCGCGGACATCCTGCCGTCGCCTCTCGGAAGCGAGGAGGAGAACCGCATGATCCAGCTTCTTGGGAGCGAGAGGGACAAGGAAGCGCGTCAGACCCTGATCGAGCATAATCTGAGGCTGGTCGTCTATATCGCGAAGAAATTCGACAATACGAGCGTAGGCGTGGAAGATCTGATATCCATTGGAACCATAGGACTGATCAAGGCGATCAATACATATAACAGGGACAAGAACATCAAGCTGGCTACCTATGCTTCCAGATGTATTGAAAATGAGATCCTCATGTATCTGCGGAGAAATAACAAGACCAAACTGGAGGTGTCCATTGACGAGCCCCTGAATGTAGACTGGGATGGCAATGAACTGCTTCTGTCGGATATCCTGGGAACCGATGAGGACGAGATCTACAGGAACCTGGAACAGGAGACGGAGCGGGATCTTCTCAATACGGCGATCAGCCGTTTAAGTCCGAGGGAGAAGAAGATCGTGGAGCTGCGATATGGTCTGACTACGGCGGATGGGGAGGAAATGACCCAGAAAGAGGTGGCGGACCTGCTGGGGATATCCCAGTCCTATATTTCCAGGCTGGAAAAGAAGATCATGAAGCGGCTGCGCCGCGAGATCGTGCGGTTCGAGTAGAAAACCGCGGCATATAAAATTTAGAAGAGGTCCTGTCAGGTCTTTTAGCGTCTGTTTTCGGAAAGCGGTTTTTGCTTATCGGGAACGGGCCGGGAGAATACCGGGCGGGACCTTTTTTATGCTTTTCTACGGGCAGAAACCGCTGGACGAATCCGAAATGTCTGTTATAATGAGCATATGATAAAGAGAATAGACCTGCCGGAGAAGATAAAAGATGAAAAACAGAACTCTGAATTACCAGCATACCATATGGGCAAGTTATCTGGGATATGTGACTCAGGCGATCGTCAATAACCTGTCGCCTCTTTTATTTCTGACCTTTCAGTCCCAATACGGAATCTCTCTGGATAAGATCACATGGCTGATCACGCTGAATTTCGGGATCCAGCTGACGGTGGATCTGGCGTCTGCGGTTCTGATCGATAAGATCGGATACCGTACCGGCGTGATCGCCGCCCACATAAGCGCGGCTCTGGGACTTGCCGGTATGGCGGTGCTGCCGGGGCTTTCCGGGGAACTTTTCGGCAGCGCTTACGCGGGACTTTTGGTCTGCGTGGTGCTTTACGCGCTGGGAGGCGGCCTGATCGAGGTGCTGATAAGTCCTATCGTGGAGGCGTGTCCCACGGAGGGCAAGGCGGCCGCCATGAGTCTTCTGCATTCCTTCTACTGCTGGGGACAGATGGCCGTGGTGCTTCTGTCCACCGTGTTTTTTGCCGCGGCGGGAATGGGAAACTGGAGGATCCTCTGCGTGTTATGGGCGTTTCTTCCGGCCTGCAACGCGTTTTATTTCCGGAAGGTTCCCATAAGGACGCTGGAGGAAGAGCATGAGACCATGCCGCTTCCGCGGCTTCTGCGCCAGAAAATGTTCTGGGTGTTCTGCGTGCTGATGCTGTGCGCGGGAGCGTCGGAGCTGGCGATGAGCCAGTGGGCGTCCGCCTTCGCGGAAGCCGGCCTGCATGTGAACAAGGCGCTGGGAGATCTGGCCGGTCCCTGCATGTTCGCGGCGCTGATGGGCACGGCCCGGGTGCTGCACGCGAAGCTGGCGGACCGGATCCCGCTGATGCGGTTTATGATCTGCTGCGGACTTCTGTGCATCTCCAGTTATCTGCTGGCGGTATACGCGCCGGTACCCATGCTGGGACTCGTGGGCTGCGGTATCTGCGGCTTCTCCGTAGGCGTTATGTGGCCGGGAACCTTCAGTCTGGCGACGACGACGCTTAAGGGCGGCGGCACCGCGATGTTCGCGCTTCTGTCCCTGGCCGGCGATATGGGCTGTTCCCTGGGCCCGACCGTAGTGGGAATGGCGTCGGTGGAGTCGGGAGACTTAAAGAGCGGGCTGATGATGGCGGTTCTGTTCCCGATCCTTCTCTGCATCGGGATGCTTCTGTGGAAGAGGCTGAGCATCGGGGAGGAGCCCCAGCGTTCGCCGGAATGAACCGCGGAACAGACAGCGGGATCGATCCGGCAGCGCAGAGATCGAAGGACAGGGAGGAGAAGATAAGCGGTGAAAGAGGGCTATTACACGTCCGGCGAATTCGCGAAGAAAGCGAATGTGACGATCCGGACGATTCGGTTTTATGACAAGCAGGGCATCTTAAAGCCAAGCCGGGTAGGCGAGAACGGCTACCGGC
Source organism: uncultured Lachnospiraceae bacterium (assembly GCA_947626395.1). Classification (GTDB taxonomy): domain Bacteria; phylum Bacillota; class Clostridia; order Lachnospirales; family Lachnospiraceae; genus UBA3402. Next base: position 50,847 of record CANQRU010000020.1, read on the forward strand.
TGTACACCGACGAAGATTTCGGACGGCTGCAGCGGATCCTGTCCCTGCGCTATCTGGGGTTCTCGCTGGATGAGATCATGGCCATGCCGATGGGAGACGACGCGGAGGATGTAGCCCGGTCGCTGGCGATGCAGAAGGACCTGATCCGCAAGCGCATACGCCATCTGGAAAGTATGAACCAGGCCCTCGAGGATACGGAGCGGATGGTAGGCGGATCGCGGCAGGTGGACTGGAGCCGGATCCTGCATCTGATCCATCTTACGAACATGGAGCACGCGGTGGTAGAGCAGTACAAATCCGCCGTCAATATCGATGTGCGGATCGGACTTCACCGGCGTTTTTCCCACAATCCGGTCAGCTGGTTCGCCTGGCTGGCGTCGCAGATCGATTTCGGCGCGGCGAAGGATATCCTGGAAGTGGGCTGCGGCAACGGGGAGCTGTGGCAGCATGTGGAACCGGAGATCATTGCCGCAGGAAATATCTTTGTGACGGATGCGTCGGAAGGCATGGTAGAGGACGCGTCGGCGCGGCTGGAGACGGCCCTGCGGGAGCGGAAGAAGGAAGCGGATGGCGGCAGAGGCAGCGGCGGAGCGGACGCAGGCTGCAGCAGCAGAACGGACGGAGACGGCAGCGGCGGAACGGACGCAGGCAGCAGCAAAGCGGACGGAAACGGCAGCGGCGGAAGAGGACTGCATTTCCGCGTGGAGGACTGTCAGAAGCTGTCTTATGAGGACGGCTCCTTCGATGCGGTCATCGCAAACCATGTTCTGTTCTATGTAAAGGACATCCCTCAGGCGCTGCGCGAGATCCGGCGTGTGCTCCGGCCGGCCGGCGTGTTCTACTGCAGCACCTATGGGAGCAGACATATGAAAGAGATCACGTCGCTGGTGCAGGAATTCGACCCGCGGATCACGCTTTCCGACGTGGCCCTCTATGAGCTGTTCGGCCTGGAGAACGGCCGCGCCATGCTCGAACAGGTCTTCGGCCGGGTGGAGCAGGTCCTGTATGACGATTATCTGCTGGTCGACGAGGCGGAGCCGCTTCTCGATTACATTCTTTCCTGTCACGGGAATCAGGGAGAGTATTTAAACCAGCGGAAGGACGAGTTCCGGAAATTCCTGCAGAAGAAGATCGAAGAGAAGGGCGGGATCCGCATCACGAAGATGGCGGGAATGTTCGTCTGCCGGAAGTGAAGAACGATCCGCGGGATTGACTTTTCCTCATACCGGTATTATTATTTTATCGAAAAAAGGACGAAACGAGGAAAGGCATAAAACCATGGGTACGATCATCAATGTGTCCGCCGTGATCCTTGGCGGCATCTTAGGGAAATTTCTCAATGCCGGCGCGGTGAAAAAATACGAGGCATCCCTGATGCACGCGCTTGGTCTCTGCACGCTGTTCATCGGGATAGGCGGCGTGCTCTCCGGGATGCTGACGTATGAAGACGGCGCGTTCGGAACGCGGGGAACGATGCTGATCATTTTTTCAATGGTGCCCGGTACGCTCGCGGGCGAACTGCTTCATATCGAGGATCATCTGACAAATTTCGGAGAACGCATCAAAAAAGCGGCGAAGGCGGCCAATGACACAAGATTCGTGGACAGTTTTATGGCGAATACCCTCGTGATCTGCGTCGGCGCGATGGCGGTCATCGGATCGCTGGAGGACGGTCTGAGCGGCGATTACTCCATGCTGGCGGCCAAAGCCGCCCTCGACTGCGTGATCACGCTGATCTTTGTCTCCACGATGGGGATCGGCGCAATGTTTGCGGCTATCCCTTTGGGACTCTATCAGGGGAGCATCACGCTGCTCGCGCATGTGATCGCGCCGTTTCTCACAGACGCGCTCATCGGCGATCTGTCCCTGATCGGCTCTGTTCTGATCACGGGCGTGGCCATTAATCTGATCTTTCAGAAGGGGATCCGGCTGGCCAATATGCTGCCGGCCATTCTGGGGCCGGTGATCTATCATCTGATCATTCTGCCGCTGTTATAAAATTTTGAAAAAGCACTTGACAGTGACGTAACGTAACCCTTTATAATGTGTCCAGACGGTACATTTTGCAAATGACACCGAGCCGGTTGTTATTACAAATGGACGCATGATAAGGGGTTCTGTTTTGTCTGTGGCAAACGGATCCGCGAAAGAAAAGGAGAACGCAGTCATGAAAGGTATCATACTGGCCGGGGGCTCCGGCACCAGGCTTTATCCGCTGACCATGGTCACATCCAAGCAGCTGCTTCCGATCTACGATAAACCGATGATCTATTATCCGCTGTCGGTGCTGATGAGCGCCGGCATCCGGGATATCCTGATCATTTCCACGCCGGACGACACACCGCGTTTCGAGCATCTCTTAGGCGACGGCCATCAGTTTGGGATCCACTTATCCTACGCGGTGCAGCCGTCGCCGGACGGGCTGGCACAGGCGTTTATCATCGGCGCGGATTTCATTGGGGACGATCACGTGGCCATGATCCTGGGCGACAATATTTTCGCGGGACACGGGCTTAAAAAGCGGCTTCTGAAGGCGGCGAACAAGCAGAGCGGGGCCACCGTGTTCGGTTACTATGTGGACGATCCGGAGCGGTTCGGCATCGTGGAGTTCGATTCCGACGGACACGCCATTTCCATCGAGGAGAAACCGAAGAACCCCAAGTCCAACTACTGCGTGACCGGGCTTTATTTCTACGACAACCGGGTCGTGGAGTACGCGAGGAATTTAAAGCCGTCGGCCAGAGGCGAACTGGAGATCACGGATCTGAACCGGATCTATCTGGAGGAGGGCCATCTGGAGGTGGAGCTTCTGGGACAGGGCTTTACGTGGCTGGATACGGGGACCCACGAGTCCCTGGTGGACGCGACGAATTTCGTGCGAACCATGGAATCCCACCAGCACCGCAAGATCGGCTGTCTGGAGGAGATCGCGTATCTGAACCACTGGATCACCAGGGATCAGCTTCTGGAGAACATCGAGCCGCTTAAGAAGAACCAGTACGGGCAGTATCTGATGGACGTGCTGGCGGGGAAATTTATTGACAAGGAATTCAAGTGATTGACAGAAAGAGAGGATGACAGAATATGAAAATTCTGGTAACAGGCGGCGCCGGCTTCATCGGCGGCAATTTCGTACATTACATGGTGAACAAATACCCGGAGGACCAGATCGTGAACCTGGACCTGCTGACCTACGCCGGCAATCTGGAGACCTTAAAGCCGGTGGAGGATAAGCCGAATTACAAGTTCGTGAAGGGCGACATCGCCGACGAGCCGTTCATCATGGATCTGTTTGAGAAGGAGAACTTCGATATCGTCGTGAATTTCGCGGCGGAGACCCATGTGGACCGGTCCATCACGAATCCGGGAATCTTCGTGCAGAGCAATGTAATGGGAACCCGCGTCCTTCTGGACGCATCCCGCAAATACGGCGTGAAGCGCTACCATCAGGTGTCCACCGACGAGGTCTACGGCGATCTGCCGCTTGACCGGCCGGATCTGTTCTTTACCGAGGAGACGCCGCTTCACACCTCAAGCCCTTACAGCTCCTCCAAGGCCAGCGCGGATCTGTTCGTCCTGGCGTATCACCGGACCTACGGGCTGCCGGTGACCATTTCCCGCTGTTCCAATAACTACGGGGCCTACCAGTTCCCGGAGAAGCTGATCCCGCTGATCATCAGCCGGGCGCTGGCGGACGAAGAGCTGCCGGTCTACGGCAAGGGCGAGAATGTACGCGACTGGCTCCATGTGCTGGATCACTGCGAGGCCATCGACCTGATCATCCGGGGCGGCCGGGTAGGCGAAGTTTACAACGTGGGCGGCCATAATGAGCGGACGAACCTGGAAGTGGTGAAGACGATCCTTAAGGCGCTTGACAAGCCGGAGAGCCTGATCCGCTTCGTCACCGACCGGCCCGGCCACGACTGGCGCTACGCCATCGACCCGACGAAGCTGGAGACGGAGCTTGGATGGAAGCCGAAATACACCTTCGACACCGGCATCCGCCAGACCATCGACTGGTATCTGAATAACCGCGAGTGGTGGGAGCATATCATTTCCGGGGAGTACGCCAATTATTTCGATAAGATGTATGGGAAGCGGCTGGAGACGAAGGAATAAGAGGCGCGGGTATTGAAATTATGTGAACCGATCTGCGGCAGAGCCGGGGGCGGAACCTGTGAGACGATAAACGGCAGGTGCAGGAGTCTGCGAGACAGCAAGAGCCGGAAGTCCGGAATCGGGCAGCTTGAACCGGATAGCCGGAAATAAAGGAGAAAGATCGAAAATGAAAGTTCTGGTAACGGGCGTCAAAGGCCAGCTGGGCCACGACGTGGTAAATGAACTGGAAAAACGCGGCCACATCGCGATCGGCGTGGATATCGACGAGATGGATATCACGGACGCCGCTTCCGTGGAGCATGTGATAAAGGATGCGGCCCCCGACGCCGTGATCCACTGTGCGGCTTACACGGCGGTGGACGCGGCGGAGGATAACGAGGATCTGTGCCGCCGTGTCAACGCGGGCGGTACGGCAAATATCGCGCGGGTCTGCAGGGAACTCGGCTGCAAGCTGATGTATATCAGCACTGATTACGTCTTCAACGGTCAGGGCACCCGTCCCTGGGAGCCGGACGATGAGCGCCAGCCGCTCAATGTCTACGGCCAGACCAAGTACGAGGGCGAACTGGCGGTGGAGGAGCTTACGAAATATTTCATCGTGCGCATCGCCTGGGTCTTTGGCGTCAACGGAAAGAATTTCATCAAGACCATGCTGAATCTGGGCAAGACCCGCGATACCCTGACCGTGGTCTGCGACCAGATCGGCTCGCCCACCTACACCTATGATCTGGCACGGCTTCTGGTGGATATGATCGGGACCGACCGCTACGGCCGCTACCACGCCACCAACGAGGGTCTGTGCAGCTGGCATGAATTTGCCGTGGAGATCTTCCGCCAGGCCGGCATGAACGTGAACGTGGTCCCGGTCACCAGCGACCAGTACCCGGCGAAAGCGAAGCGGCCCGCCAACAGCCGCATGGACAAGTCGAAACTGGACGCGGCGGGCTTTGAGCGGCTGCCGTCGTGGCAGGACGCGCTGGGGAGGTATCTGAAGGAGTTGGGATATTAAAGAATTAATACTGTCAGATCCACTCGTCTGCGGTCAGAAAATCCCGGATATTCCCGCCGAACACCGCCTCTCGGATGCTTTTGTATATGTCAGTTACGGTGAAAAATTAAGCGGATGATCTGAATTTTATAAGATATAACTGATAAAATACAAATTTCGACGCAAATCGAAGATTATAGAAAGAAATAGTTGACATTGCAATTCGCTTTTAATATACTGAATAGCGAATTCGGTTCCTGGCAAGATATATTATTCGTGTCGGAACAGTCCCATGGAAGACAGAGGACAGAGAGAAGGAAATAGAAATGTTTTTTCACAATGATCCACTGATACATACCCATCGCCGTCCCCATCCGGTCACCGAGGAGGGGACGGCTTACTTATTCTCCAACCGGGATCTGGCCCGGCTGATCGGGCCGCTGATCGTCGAGCAGATCCTGGCCGTGACCGTAGGCATGATGGACACGATGATGGTGTCCAGCGCCGGCGAGGCGGC
>CANQRU010000021.1 GCA_947626395.1 uncultured Lachnospiraceae bacterium
GGACAATATCTACTTTTCAAGGTTCATCCGACCGATGGATCTGGTCGGCAGGCTCAAGATTCCGAGAGCCTATTTTAAATTATATCCTTTAGGTTTATATTTTAAATAAATTAAAAAAGATATATTGCTTTTTAAAGGATAGTAATGTATAATTGGAAATCATAGAGAAGGATAATCTGCCGTCAGGAAAGGAGTTCACGGCAGTTCAAAGGAGGTGGCTGGCATTGCCTCAGAAAGACGATCACGTGTTTCTTCTGCGCGCCGCCGTCAGGGAGGACGGATGTATCACAGGAACGGTCCGCAGGTTCGGTCTTAAAACGGAAGACATGTCTTTCGCGGGTCTGGATTCGGTGTTTCTGACGATGAATGACTGGATGGACAGCGAGGACCCGCCGGAGATCAGTGCCGGTCTGCGGTCGTTTAAGGACGGACGGCGTGCGGTGGCTGCATTGCGGGTATGGCAGAGCCGGACGGACATCGCGGGACGCCCCGGGCAGGCCCGGAGAGGCGCTGCCCGCCGGAAGGAGGCATTCCTGGTGCGGATCATTTACCGCCAGCATACCAGCTGGCAGGGAGAGGTTTGCTGGAAGAGTCAGAGACTGTATTTCCGAAGTACGCTGGAACTGATGGCGCTGATGCATTCGGCGCTGGCGCCGGGGGGATATGAGAAAGAAGCTGCAATATGAGTACGAACAGCAGAATGGAATCGTGTGCGATTGGAAGAAATAAAAGAAGGAGAGAGGATATTATGAAAGAGAGGATGAATCAGTCAGGAACGTCAAGACGGACAGCCCGTGTCCTGGCCGGTCTGCTGGCGTTGATAATGGTAATTACGAGTGTCGCGGCGAATGCGCTGCCGGTAAGAGCCGCGGATGGTTTTGTGGGATTTAAGAAGGATGGAGACAGTTTTGTCCCTATCACGGAAGAATACGGAGAACCAGAGGATACGGAAGCTGTCACGGAAGAATACGAAGAACCAGATAATACGGAAGAAATGGCATATGATTATCTGGTGAGCGCATATCTGGATGATGAGACTGGAGAATTTATTCCCTGGATATATGGAATATCTGAGAACCCGGATCTGCAGGGAGCGTCCGAGACGTTGGGACAGGCGCTGCTCAGCACGGATAAGTACCGGGATCTGTATGGAGAACTGGATCCGGAACTGCCCGGTACCTGGAGCGGAGAGAATAAGGACGTGCTTGAAGTGTATCCGAACGGCTCTGCACTGGTGGCAGGCGAAGGATATACGGAAGTGATATTCACTTACGCCGGTGACAGAAAGGATGAAGAGAATAACGACCTGAAGGAAGATGTCACGTCTGACGATATTCCGAGAAGCACGGACAGTAACGCGTCTTCGTTCTGGCCGGAAGGAGATGTTTCCAGCGATACGCCTATAAGTACGGATAACAATGCTTCCCCGGACAGTACGGAAACAATGCTCAGGGCGGGGACGCAGTTGAGATGGATGGTAAAGGTCGCGGTTGTCAATCCGAGACCTCTCGCTCTGGAGGGGGAGATTCTTACGGCACAGGATCTGCAGGACGCCATCGACAAAGCGGAGGCGGGGGCTGTTATAGAATTGACGCACGATATTGTTATGACGGGCGTGAACAGGACGAATGGGGACGGCACAAATGGAACAAAAGACAGTATATTGATTAAGAAACCGATCACGCTGACTTCCGCAGATCCGGCTAATCCGGTGACCATAAAGAGAGGATGGACAGACGAAGCAGCTGGGAAGTTTTATTCCAAATATCTGCTGGAGGTGAGCGCAGTAAAGGATAGTGACAGTATCGGCAGTCTGACGCTTGAGAATATCATTCTGGATGGCGGAAGCGAAGAAGGAATGTCTGGCGCTTCCATCAAAGGGGGAGATACAGAGAAGATGTCCCTGATCGGAGTCGGGACAAATTCCAAGTCCGGCAACAAGGTGAACAATTATAAGACAGTATTAACGATAGGAAACGGTACGGTTCTTCGAAATAATAATAAGCTGAATCAGCTTTTTGCCCCTTTAAAAACAGCCGGCGGGGCGGTTTATTCGTGCGGCCATATTATCATGAATGGCGGACTGATTACAAATTGCACAGCCGCTTTTGGAGGCGGCGTGTATATTGAATACAAACCAGGAAGAAGTCAGGAAACTCCAACTTTTGAGATGAATGGAGGAGAGATAAAGGGAAATATAGCGGGACCTTATAATCAACATATTGGAGGCAAAATTACATATTCGTACGACCAAAGCGGAGGCGGCGGGGTACTTGTGTATGGAGCGGGGGAAATGACGCTGAAAGGTGGAGTCATCTCGGGCAACGAGGCCGCGTATGGCGGCGGGATCGCCCTGAACGGTCCGTCCGCGAATGGCGCAGGCTATGATCCGCCGGATGATCTTACGGAGCAGCTGATCATGGAAGGAGGTACGATCGGCGGAGATTCGCCGGAAGAAGGGAACACAGCCCGAATTAACGGAGGCGGTATCTATATTCATACGAAGAGCGCGGCCCGAATCACAGGAGGTGTTATCAGCTATAACGAAGCTGGAACGGAATATGCGATTGCAACAGACCACCGCCCGGGGAATACTTTTGGGAAAAAACTGACAAACGGTTATTACGGCGGGGGCGGTATCTATGTCAATGGGCTGGTGCAGAATTCCCTGAAGGTTGGATATCTGAAGGTTTACAATGTGGAAATCAGTGACAATACGGCGCAGTTCCAGGGGGGCGGCATCGCCGGATGTCCGGCTTCCAATGTTATGGTCAGTCTGACAAGCGGCGGAGTAATCTATGACAATACGGGCGGATCCGGTCCAAACGGTGATGCGGATTACAGCGGACAGGAAATATTTATTACAAATAGCAGAAGCTACAGCGACAACGGCGATACCAAGGAGAGATATCCGAAGGTGAATATCTCTCCGAGTATGCTTGGCGGCGGTTCATATGACTGGAAGGATTCGGAAGGAAATCCAATTGATGAAAGTCTTCTTAAAGATGAAGAAGAGGGTCTGCGTGAAGAAGTGGCAATCTATTCGGGTGTAACCGCAGAGGACGAAACTGTAAAAACGGCGGTTGGTATGGCGACTACCCACATTACCCATAATATTTCTCACGCGGCCGGAGGCGGCATCGGCACCAATGGAGATTTGCAGATAGGTTCTTTCAAACCTGGCGAGGAATATATTACGCTGTATGTCAAAAAAGTATGGGTAAACGATTTCCCGGAGAACCGGCCCAAGGAGCTGACATTCAGACTGTACCGGGATGAAGAAACAGAACCGGTTGAAAAAGTAACGGTTCCGATCGAGAAACTGTCGAGAGACAGCTATACGCCGCTGTTTACAGTGAAAAAGTATAGGATATATGAAGAAGGTAAGACGTATACATACAGGATAGAGGAGGATCCTGTAGATGGGTATGAGAGCCTTATAACAACGTACGGCGACAACACCAAATGGGAAATCACCAACACCGCGCCGGTCAGTCTGAAGCTGGAGAAGAAAGTGAAGGGCGAGGTTCCGGCGGATGCGGAATTTTCCTTTGATATCAGCCTCAGGCAGGCGGACGGTACGCTCTTTGAAAAGGTGGATATACGCAGATATGATGGAGCGACAGAGACGAAAACTTTTACAGACGGGAAGATCACTGTGACATTGAAGGCGGATGAGTCGCTGCAGCTGATGGATCTTCCGAAAGGAACGCAGTACGTGATCACAGAAACTTCAACCGGGGCGGCTGCGAAGGTCACAGTTGATAAGCAAATCTACGGTACGGCAAATGGAGTAGGCCATAGCAGTGAAATTTCCGAAGGAACGGAAGTACAGGGAACTATGGAGGATATCCGTCAGGCGGTCGTCTATACAAATGCCTGGTACAAATATATGCCGGTGCAAAAGGTATGGCGGGACTGGGACGGCTCCGAGATAACGTCAGAACTGCCTGAATCCATTACCGTGAAACTGCTGCAGAATGGCGACGAGTACAGAACCGGTAAGCTGACTTCACAGTCAGGATGGAAATATACATTTGAAGATCTGGACATTAAGGATCCGGAAGGCAATGATTATGTATATTCTGTAAAGGAAGAAGGTATAGAGGGCTGGAAGAGCGTTACGGAAGGAAATGCCGATAAAGGCTATACGATTACAAACACGCGTATTCCGCCGGATACCAGCCGGTCTGTGATCAAAGTCTGGGATGATGACGGGGACAGCGACGGCCTGCGTCCGGAGAGCGTCATGGTTCAGCTGAAAGCGGATGGAGAACCTTATGGAGAGCCGGTTGAACTGAATAAGGACAATGATTGGGGTTCTATCTGGACAGAACTGCCGTCAGTTCACGAAGATGGAACCTGGATTCGTTATTCGCTTGAGGAACTGACGTCCGTGGATGGGTACACTTCCGAAGTCACATATAGTGAAGATATCCGTACTTACACGGTGACGAATACGCATGTACCGGAACCGACCGAATCAGAGCCGGATGAATCAAAGCCGGATGAATCAGAATCATCTGAACCGGCGCCAACGGAACCTGCTCCGACGGAGCCGATACAGCCGACGCAGCCGGGATCGATACAGCCGACGGAACCGGCACGGCCGTCAGAACCGGCTCCAACACAGCCCGTCGAGCCGACACCGACGCAGCCGGCAGGCCCGGGGACAGTCGACATCGTGGATGAGGGCGTACCGCTGAACCCGATGTCAGTTCTGACAGAAATCGAGGACGAAGACGTGCCATTGGCTTTCCTGGCTCCTCTGACGGGCGATGACAGGCCCGTGGGGGCGGCGGCCCTGTTTGGACTGATCGCGCTTGGAATGATGGGAGCGTTTGGAATACTGGCTTCGAAGAAGGACGAAGAAGACGCTTCTTAAGCATAACGAATAGACGGCACATAATATAACAAGGAAGAAGCCTGGAGAGAAGTTTTTCGCCAGGCTTCTTTTGCGTCTATTGTCTATGTGAAGGCAGAGCCAGTGACGTCCGGCCGGTATTTCCGTGTAAATAGAGCGCCGGTGACGCTCTGTCCGCACTTATTGGGAATGGGTAAGGGATATCATAGTTTGACCTGCATAGAAATGTATAAAAATCGAAAAAACAGGTTCCGAAGAACCTGTAATCCGTGGTATAATTAGATATATCCGATAACCCCAAGAAACAGATTGAAACTATAGCATTAGGAAAGGAATATTCACAATGGATCGATCCGTAGAATATTACCGGGAACTTGTCCGCTCTCTTGCGGCATTGCCCGCTGAGGTGGAATGGGCGGAATTTAAGGTGAATAATCAGGATCCGGAGAGGATTGCAAAGTATATTTCTGCAATGAGCAATGAAGCGACACTCTGTGACCGGGCATATGGATATATAGTATGGGGAATAACAGACGACGCACATGAAATAGTTGGAACAGAGTTTGAATACAGAAAAGCCAAAAAGGGAAACATGGAGCTTGAATTATGGCTTAACAGGCAGGTTAATCCGAAGATAGGATTCAAATTTCATGACGTCCCTTTTGAGAACCCTGAAGGCGAGCCTATTCATGTGACATTGATAGAGATTCCGTGCGCGGAAGGCGAGCCAACAAAATATGAAAGTGTTGGGTATGTAAGGGTTGGAAGTAACCTGCAGCCTTTGGCGGAATATTTGGAAAAGGAAGCTGAGCTTTGGCGTAAATTTGACAAGACGCCGTATGAAAAACGTATGTCATATTCTGAAGCAATCGACGATGATGTTGTAACCCTACTGGACTATCCGGGTTATTACAGGACGATAGGTGCTCCGATTCCGGCAAATAGAGACAAGGTTCTTAAGGATTTGGGGGATGAGAAGTTTATTCATAAGAATGAAGGCGGCACATGGGATATTTCAAATTATGGAGCATTGATGATTGCCTCTGACCTTAAAGCTTTCGATAATCTTGCGAAGAAAAGTGTACGTGTGATCAGGTATCCTGGCAGGTCAAGAATGGACGGTATTGGGGAAAAGACATTCTATAAAGGATATGCCATCTCATTTGAAGAAATCGTCCAATATATTCTGACGGTGATTCAGCAGGAAGAAATCATTGAGAACGGAATCAGAAGGCAAAAATATCGTTTTCCGGAGATGGCGATCAGGGAATTACTTGCAAATGTTATGGTGCATCAATCGTTAGAGCAAAGAGGGACGAGTCCGATGGTAGAAATTTTTTCTGATAGGATTGAATTCTCTAACGCTGGTGCGCCACTCGTGTCGATAGAGCGTATTGTCGATACTGTTCCTTTATCGAGAAATGAGAACATGGCTGGATTCATGCATAGATGTGGCATTTGTGAGGAGCGTGGAAGTGGATTTGATAAGGTGATAGCAGCAACGCGAGCGGAATCTCTTATTGCGCCAAAAGTTGAGAATCAGAATAATCAATTTACAAAGGTTACATTATATTCAAAGATTGATTTTGATATGACGACGAAAGAAGATCGTGTGCGTACATGTTATATGATTGCTTGTCTTGCGTTTGTCACATCTGATGTGGTTACGAATTCTGATATTCGAAATGCGTTTGGATTAGATGAAAAAGAAAAAGTTAAGGCATCCAGGATTATTCGGGACACGTTGGAAGCGAAGCTCATAAAGCCGGTGGACCCGTCAACGGCTCCGCGGTATATGAAATATGTGCCGTATTGGGCATGAGAAAATGACTGATTTTAAGTTTCCGTAAGTTTCATCAGGCTCTGAATTGCTTATGGACATGATCCTTTAATGCATGTAGGAATGGCTTAAAATAAGCAAAAAATGAAAAAGACAGTTTTGAAGTTAAGTTTCTTTAAGTTTCAGGACTGCTTTTGAAATACTTTATGAGATCTGCGAATAATGTTATAGAACGAATCCAGCGCTTTGCCTATGCTGTTCCGTTTGGCAGAATGACTTAGCGGGAAGATTTTGGCGAAAAAAGCATATTGACATCCGAAGTCTTTAGCGCTATAATACACTAAACCGTTGAGGAAGAGTAAGTAGGGCCTGTCCCTTTTCACACAGAGAGCCGCGGACGGTGGAAACGCGGCGGAGAATACAGGGCTGAATGGACTTCTGAGGGCGAACGGAAACGGCAGCAGCTGCGGAAACGGCGGAGCGCGGGTGAGGACACAGCGTCAGGCCGGGCACAAAGCGCGGCGTCAGCCAGCCGGAGTATGGGAGACAGAGCATGACTCTCTGTAAAAAAGGTCTGCATATGAATGTATGCGCAGAGAGGGCGCGCTTGCGCGCGTCAAGCCGGGTGGCACCGCAGGAACAACAATTCCTGTCCCAGCAGACAAATTGCTGAGACAGGTTTTTTTATGCCGGTACGCGGGAATAAATAAGGCGAAAGCGGAGTATCCTGCATCCGGCGGGAATCGGGTTCCCGGCAAAATCCAATCAATGAGGGAGAGAAAGATCATGAAGAAAACAAGAAGAGCATTAGCTGCAATTATGACGGCGGCCATGGCGCTCAGCCTGGCTGCGTGTTCCGGAAAGACGGAGGCCGGCAAGACCTACAAGGTAGGCATCTGCAATTACGTAGACGACGCTTCCCTGAATCAGATCGTGGACAACATCCAGACCCGGCTGGCGGAGATCGGCGCGGAGAAGGGCGTCACCTTCGACGTTTCCTATGACAACTGCAACGCCGACGCCAACGTGATGAGCCAGATCGTGTCCAATTTCATCGCCGACGAGGTGGATTTGATGGTGGGCGTGGCTACGCCGGTGGCGATGAACATGCAGTCGGCGACCGAAGAGAATCAGATCCCGGTGGTATTCGCCGCAGTGTCCGATCCGCTTTCTGTCGGTCTGGTCGAGTCCCTGGAGGCTCCCGGCAGCAACATCACCGGTACTTCTGATTTCCTGGACACCAACGCGGTCATGAACCTGATCTTCGCGCTTGATCCAGAGGCAGATAAGATCGGCCTGCTTTACGATATCGGCCAGGATTCCTCCACGACGCCGATCGCGGCGGCCAAGGAATATCTGGACGCTAAGGGCGTCGAGTATGTGGAGCGCACCGGGACCACGGTCGACGAGGTGACGCTGGCGGCCCAGGCGCTGATCGCCGACGGCGTGGACGCGATCTTCACGCCCAGCGACAATACGATCATGACGGCGGAGCTTTCCATCTACGAGATGCTGGAGGAGGCGAAGATCCCGCACTACACCGGCGCGGACTCCTTCGCGTTAAACGGCGCGTTTCTGGGCTACGGCGTAGACTACGCGAACCTGGGCGTGGAGACGGCCAATATGATCGCGGATATCCTGGTGGACGGCGCGGATCCGGCAGCGACGCCTGTCAAGACCTTTGACAATGGCACCGCTACGATCAACACGGAAGTCTGCGACGCGCTGGGATATGATTTTAACGAGCTGTCCGAGACATTTGCCCCTTACTGCACGGAGGTGAAGGGCATCGTAACGGCGGAGAGCTTCGACGATCTGGATTGATTTTAAGGAGAATCCCCATGTCATTTTCCTCAATTTTAAGCCTCGGCCAGACGGCCCTGGAGCTGGGACTGATCAGTTCCCTTACGGTGCTGGCCCTGTTTTTAAGCTACTCCATGTTAAATGTCTGCGATCTGTCCACCGACGGCTGCTTCACACTGGGAGCCACTGTCGGCGCGGTGGTCGCGATCGCCGGTCATCCGTATCTGGCGATCCCCTGCGCGATGATCGCGGGCGTGACGTCCGGCTTTGTGACGGCCCTGCTGCAGACGAAGATGGGCATCGACAGCCTCCTGGCGGGCATTATCGTGAATACGGCCCTGTATTCCGTGAATATCGCCGTCATGGGCAATTCGTCGCTGCTTAACATGAATAAGACCGATACGGTGTTTACGAAAATGAAGGACCTTCTGGATTCCACGTTTTTAGCCGGTCAGTACCGGGTGATCGTGGCAATGATCGCGGTGGCGGCTGTGATCCTTTTCCTGTCGCTCTTTCTGCGCACCAGGCTGGGCCTGGCGATCCGGGCCACCGGCAACAATCCGGATATGGTCCGTTCGTCGTCCATCAATCCGGTGTTCACGACGATCGTCGGCCTGTGCATTTCCAATTCCTTCACGGCACTGTCCGGCTGCCTTCTGGCTCAGTCCCAGAGGTCGGTGAACATCGATATCGGATCCGGCATGGTGACGATCGCTTTGGCGTCCCTGCTGATCGGCAACGCGTTTCTCGGAAAGGGAAGGATCCCGGTCCGCGCTGTCGGCGCGGTGCTGGGCGCGTTTCTGTTCCGCGTCGTCTATACGATCGCGCTGCGCTTCAATATGCCGGCGTTCATGCTGAAGTTCGTGTCCTCGGTGATCGTCATCATCGCGATCTCGGGACCGTATCTGAAGAGCCAGATTCCGCTGCTTAGGCGGCGCGCGGAGAACCGGAGCGGGAGGAGGGAAGAGCATGCTTAGGATCTCACACATTTCCAAGACCTTCAATCCCGGAACGGTGAACGCCAAGCTGGCGATCGACGATCTGTCGATCCATGTGGGGAAAGGCGATTTCATCACGATCATCGGCGCCAACGGGGCCGGGAAGTCCACGCTTTTCGGGGCGATCAGCGGCAGCTTTATTACCGACAGCGGCCGGATCGAGCTGGACGGAAAGGACATCACGCTGGAGCCGGAATTCAAGCGGGCCCGCAGTATCGGGCGGCTGTTCCAGGATCCCATGCGGGGCAGCGCGCCGGGCATGAGCATTGAGGAGAATCTGGCGCTGGCGGCCGGCCACGGCGGCTGGCTTTCCAGCGTGTCGAGGGCGGATAAGAAGATGTTCCGCGAGCGGCTGTCCCTTCTGAACATGGGACTGGAGGACCGGATGCAGCAGCCGGTGGGGCTTCTTTCCGGCGGGCAGCGGCAGGCCCTGACGCTTATGATGGCCACCATCAACCCGCCAAAGCTTCTGCTTCTGGACGAGCACACGGCGGCCCTGGATCCGGCCACGGCGGAAAAGGTGCTGGAGCTGACCACGCAGATCGTGGACGGCGGGAAACTGACCTGCATGATGGTCACACACAACATGCAGACGGCCCTGGAACTGGGGAACCGGACGATCATGATGGATCACGGTAAGATCATTTTCGACGTTTCGGGAGAGGAGAGGGAGCGGCTTACGGTCGCCGACCTGCTGGAGCAGTTTAAGACCGCCTCCGGCAGGGCGCTTGACAACGACCGGATGCTGCTGACAAGATAAGTGGAAAAAGATGGGGCCGCTGCGGAACCGATGATTACTCACTGATTCCGCAGCGGCCCCAATATGTTAAGCACACATTCCATTATTCAGTTTTCCGCGTCTTCATTCTTCAGATATTTCAGCGCCAGCTCGCAGGCCTTCAGCTTCCCGTCCTTCAGATATTCCCGGAGTTCATTTTCCGTCTCACTAAAGATCCTTACCAGCTGCGGAGAGAAACGGGTCCCGGATCTCTCCTTTATTTTTTCGAGAGCCGCTTCCATCGTCAGCGGTTTCTTCGTGTAATCGATCGTATTGTCCAGCATCCGGACGAAATAGGCGGCGATTCCCACGATGTCCACCATGACCTGATCGTCATGTTCGCGGGGATCATATTCCTGGGGGTATCCGCCCAGCATGTCGTAGTAAAAATGATGTCCCTCCGCGGAGGAGGCGAACCGTCTGGTGGATTCGCAGGATTTCAGGATCTTAGCGCCGATCTTCACATGATACTGGAACAGCTCCTGTTCCTCCTTGAACCAGTGCCGGCCTGCCATGGACGTCATCCGCATGAAATTCAGCTGTCCGATGTTGTGGAACATTCCGCAGTCATACGCCAGCTGCGCCAGTTCCTTCCGGGCCGCCCGGACGTCGTCCGCATCCTGGCATCCGCAGACGCCAACCAGAAGCTCCGGTCTGTCCTCGATGACCCGCGTCAGAAGGATTCTGGCGGTGCAGGCGGTCATCTGAAGATAGATGAAGGCTTCCGGCGTGCGGCAGACCACCAGCTGCAGCAGGTAATCCCGCTGCTGGATCCCGTCCGGATACTCGATGAAGGAAATAAAGGTAGTCATCAGGTTCCGGACAAAGAAGAAGGTCATCTTATCCGGCGTGACGCCCTGTACGTAGCGGAGCAGCATCCGGTACATATGGCCGATCACTTCCTTCTTGGCCGTCCTGTAATGGTCTTCGCGTTGCACATAGCTTGCGTAGAGGGCCGGGAGAAAGAAATTGCAGTAAACGCCTTCATCGCTGTAGTCCGACGGATCTCTGCCCATATACAGTTCCTCCAGCCGTGTGAGAAGCTGCTTAAGCGTCAGGACGCCGCAATGATACTGCGCGGTGTAATAGGTCGCGTGCCACCGGGTGGAAACAGGCTGTCCCCTGCGGCGGCTGGCTTCCAGATTGTGCTCCCACACGTATTCCGCGGATTCCATGACCTCCCGGATCGTCGACGCGGGGACCAGCCCCCTGCGCAGGTAGTTTAAGGCAGTGGTACGTTCCTGATGGCTTTTGTAGATATAGGTATCCCAGGGCAGGGAAGGGGTCTTCTGCCGGTATGCAGGGTCATTTAAGATCTGCAGGGAGCGGCGGATGACTTCCAGTTTCTTTTCGCCGTCCTTCTGCGTCTCCGCGTGATATCCCAGCGCCAGGTTGCCCATCGAGCGGTGGATATAGCCGCGGATCTCGGGATCCTCGATCTTGTCATAGACTTTGATGTAGGACGCCGCTTCGCCGAACAGCATCAGCATTTTCCAGGAGTAACGGTACGGATCCGTGGTGTTGATCAGCGAATCCAGATAGAAGAGGTCCATGGCCGTATTGTAAAGCTCACGGATCAGCATATCGCGGAGCGTATGATGTCTGGCATAGCCGATCAGCGCGTTATGGATATGATAAGCCAGCATCACGTCGCGGTTGCCCGGTACCAGAGCGGCGGCGAATTCGTCCAGGTCCCGGATATCGTCATCGGAAGCCGTGATGATATCGTCGAGAAGCGGAAACAGGTCCTTTCGCAGGAGAGAGGTATTCTCTTCCACCAGAGCGCCGATCCGGTCGTGCTTTTCCTGCCGCACGCGCAGAAACTCCGCCGCGTCCAGCATAAGATCCCCGGACGTAGCGCTGAGCAAAGTTACCTGTTCCAGGTTTTTCAGGTATTGCTGCTGGTATTCCCTCATCGGTCGCCCCTCCCCAGGAAGAAGTCCAGGGTAGAATAGACCTGGTTTAAGTCAAGCGGCTTGGCGATGTGGGCGTTCATACCGGCGTCCAGGGAATTACGGACGTCTTCCACGAAAGCGTTGGCCGTCATGGCCACAATGGGAATGTCCTGGGCGTCCGCGCAGTCCAGCGCCCGGATCGCCCGGGTGGCCTCCAGTCCGTTCATCACCGGCATCTGGATATCCATCAGGATCATATCGTAGTAATCCGGCGAGGTTGCGGCAAAGCGGTCCACGGCCTCCCTGCCGTTCTCAACGGTCTCGATCTGCAGGTTCGCCATGCCGAGAAGTTCGATCGCGATCTCCCGGTTGATCTCGTTATCTTCCGCGAGCAGAATGCGTTTGCCGTGGAAATTCCACCGCTGGCCTTCGCCGGCCTCCCGGGCGGCCTGCTTCGCCTCGGCGGTGAATGCGTAGAGTCCCGCCGAAAGCCTTGTCCTGAATAACGGCAGCGGGATAAAGGCGTCCACGCCGGCCCGCGTATAAACATATTCCACCTGGCTCCAGTCGTTCTCGGACAGGAGCAGGATCGGGAAATCCGCGCCCATACGCTGGCGCACCTGCGGAAGGAAGAGAAGCATTTCCACGCCCTTCACCTTCTCCACGGTCAGCAGCGCAAAATACTCCCCGTCGGAAAATGCCATATCATTAAGCAGTTCCACGGCGCTTTCCGCGTCCGCGGCCACATCGGCGGCGATACCGAGACGGTCGAGCATGGAACAGATGAGCTGCGTCTGCCTGGGATCGTCGTCGAAGAGCAACAGACGCTTACCGGTCAGCGCCTGCCGGTGGCGTTCCTCCAGATCGGGGCTTGCGGTAAACGGGATCTCCACCGTGAAGCAGCTGCCCTCATGGAGCTGGCTTTCCACGGTGATCGTGCCGCCCATCAGCTCCACCAGATTCTTGGTGATGGCCATACCGAGGCCGGTCCCCTGGATCTTGCTGGTGGTGGACTTCTCCTCCCGCTCGAAGGCTGTAAAGATCCGCTGCAGGAATTCCTCGCTCATGCCGATGCCGTTATCCCTGACGCGCAGGTTCATCATCACGCGGTTCGGCTCGCCGGCCGGAACGACGCTTAAGATCATACCGACCTCGCCGCCTTCCGGCGTGAATTTGACCGCATTGGAAAGAAGATTGATGAAGATCTGCCGCAGCCGCACGCTGTCCCCGCGCAGCCGTTCCTCGGCCATCTGCTCCAGCCTAAGGGAGAAATGCAGCCCTTTCGCGTCGGCCTGGGGACGGATCACGGTCAGAACCTCATGGAGCAGATCCGCAAGATCCACGTCCTCTTCCTGCAGAAGGATCCGCCCGCTCTCGATGCGGGACATATCCAGGACTTCATTCAAAAGCGACATCATATGGCCGGAGGCCACTTTGATCTTATTCAGGCATTCCTTAACGCGGGCGGGGATGTCTTCCTGCATCAGGGCGATGTCCGTCATGCCGATGATCGCGCCCATAGGGGTGCGGATATCGTGGGACATCTCCGACAGGAAGCTGGTCTTGGCCTCGTTGGCCATGACCGCCTCGTTGAGAATGCGTTGGTTTTCATTGTAATAACCGGTTACTTCGTGGAGCATGCAGACCCGGCAGCCGTCCCACGAAAACGGCACCAGCGAATAGGCCCCGCCGGACAGCAGGCAGAAGAAAGGAAGTTCCCCCTCGGCCGGACACGGGCCGTCCCCCAGAAGCCTTGTCCGGATCTCCTCCGGGATGCAGTCCATGAGGCAGCCGCCGGAAACGTCGCAGAGCGCGGTGGCCGCGCTGTTTTCATAGACCGGCCGGTACCCGTCCCCCGTGTGTTCCAGCACGATCACCGGCAGTTCGACGGCTCCCCATGCGGTTGAATAGTTTTCCAGCTTTTTCATATACTCTGTAATCTCCTTGCAGTTTGAAAACTTTGGCAAAAGAGTAAATATTTATACAATTATCATTATATACCTAAAACTGTTGTTTGGCAATAAAAACAAATCTGTCTGTTTTTGTTGCGGAAAGGCAGTATTTGATGTAAGATGAAACTGGAAATATGTATATACAAAAGGTGAAGGTTATGAAAACTGTGAAAAAATGGATGACGTTTGCGCTGGCGGCTGCGGCCGTCTTAAGCCTGACGGCCTGCAGCGAGCAGCGGACCGGGACGATCCGGGTAGGCGTCAAGTCGGATGTGGCGAATTTCGGACTTTATGATGAGGAGTCGGGACGGTATTCCGGCATGGAGATTGATCTGGCGCAGCAGATCTGCGAGGATCTGGGCTACAGCAAGGTTGATTATGTGACTGTCACCAGCGCCGACCGCGAAGAGACGCTGGACGCTGGGAAGGTGGATATGATCATCGCCACATTTACGATCACGGATGAGCGGCGGGAGAAGTACCACATTTCTCCGGTCTACTATACGGACAGCATGGCCGTCATGGTGGAGGATTCCAGCCTGATCGGGGATATGGCCGGACTTAAGGACTGCAGGATCGGCGTCATGAAGGGAACCAGCCACGCCGGGCTGTTCGCGCAGTATCTGGCGGAGCAGGGGATCATTCCCGCGTTTGACGGCGACAGCTTTGAGGCGGCGTCCTTTGACGGCGGCGTGACGTTCGTGGAATATGATTCCTACAAGGAGGCGTCCGACGCCCTGGAATACGGCGACGTGGACGCGTTTACCGCCGACTGGTCGATCTTAAGCGGCTTCCGCGGCGAGGGAAGGACGATCCTTGCCGAGACGTTTTCCTCACAGGAGTATGGTGTTTTCATGCAAAAGAATTCTCCGCTTGCGGAAAAGGTGGACGCGGTGGTCGAAAACCGCCTGGCTGACGGTACCATCGACAGCCTGAAGACGAAATGGGGGAATTGATCATGAGCAGAACGAAGAAGAAAGCCGCGGTCCATCAGATGGACGCTTCCGAGAACCGCTATGTAAATATACGCACGATCCTCGCGTTCCTTCTTTCCCTGGCTGTGGTCGCCGGCGTGATCGCCGTGATTGCCGCGGCGCGTTTTAAGCTGTCCCGGGAGCAGATCTTTGCCACCAACCGTACGAGGATCGGAACGGTGATCAAGGGTCTGGAATCCGGCGTTATGGAGAATGACGAGCTGTACGACGAGTATGACCAGCTCTATATCGCCAAGCTCAGGAACACGTGGTATTATTACGACAATCTCTGGAGCGTTTCCTTTAACGACGGATTTGTTCAGGACGCCGCGGAATACGCCGGGGTGGAAGCGGCGGCGGTCATCGACAGCGACGGGGAGACTTACGCCGCCTATAACTGCGATTATGATTTTACCAGGAAACGTTTCCGGATGCTTCGGGAGCAGCTGACTGACGACGGCACGTCGGAGCCGTTCAGCGTCCGTTATGAAGACGGAGTGAAGCGTTTCTACGGGATCAGACTGCGCTCCGGACGGATTCTGGTCTTTGTCGTGGACTGGACCGATACGCAGAAGAGCATTGAGACCATGACCTCCTGGGAAGCGGTGCTCCGCGGCATGATCAGCGTGGACACAGTCTCCATCGCCGTATCGCTGCAGGACTATTCCTTCCTGTATAACCCGATCGATAACCTGACCGGCCGGGACGCTCTCCAGAACGGCGTGCCGATCGAAGCGCTGGGCGAGAACTACGAGGGCCTGCTTACCTTCGGCGGGGACGAGTGGTGCGCCGTGGGGAAACGGTGGAACGACGCTGTTGTGTTTGTTCTTACGAAGACGACTACGGATCTGGCCAACGATCTGGTGCTGATCGTTTTCATCGCGATCATATTTATCATTTTCACGATTCTGGTCAGCGTTTACGCGACGATCATTAACCGGGACAATATCCGGATCGGCCGGATGCCCCGTTATATCGCTTTGCTTAAGGGAAAGTTTTTCTTTAACATTACGGTCGCGGAGAAACTGCTGCCCATCGCGGTGCTTGGGATCGTGGCTGTTGCGGGGCTGACTTATTACCTTCAGTCGGTGAACGCCCTGTCTTCCGTGGCCTACGAGTCCAATAAGGCGATCGATGAGATCAGCAACAAGCTCGACAACAATACCCGCGACGCCGAGGCGCTGAATGCGGAGTACAAGGCGCTGTTTCTGAACAAATGCGAGCTGCTGACGACGATGCTGGAGGAGAATCCGCAGTATATTTTCGATTATGACCCGGAGGGGGAGAACGTGCATAAACATCCGGTGGAGAAGGATGATTACGGGCAGATCACCGGGGGTCTGGACAGTTACGGCAACCCGGTCTATTCCGTCAGCGAGCATCCGTTCCTTCAGCACCTGGCGCAGATCAACGCCGCCGAGAAGATCATGATCTTCGACGAGAGCGGGAGAGCCATCGCCACGAATGACGATCTGTGGTATTTTACCATAACGGATGATGAGGAGCATCAGTCCTATCCGTTCTGGGAGATCCTGGCGGATCACATGGATTTCTACGCCCAGGATCTGGGGCTGGATGATATGGGCGAGTATTCCCAGTATGTTGGCAGAGTGTTCTATTATTACACGGTGCAGAATCCGGACGGGAGTACTGGCTACGTATCCAGAAGCGCTTACCAGAAGCAGCGGAACGGAGAGAGCAGCGGAAGCCTGATCGAGAGGCATCGGGGGCTTCTGCAGATCAGCATCGCGCCGGAACGTCTGCAGACCGTGAAGGAGACTGCCACCCTGACTTATGTGGCGGATCATACCACGATCCACGGCACCGGCTTTACGGTGATCTGCGACGCGGACGAGAATTATACCTGCGTTTATTCGCCGAAGCCCGCGGATATCGGCCGTTCGGCTCTGGCCATGGGCTGCAGTGCGGGCGCGTTCAACCCTTCCGGGGAGATGTACAATGGGCTCGAGACGGTGAATGGGGAAAAGTATTTCCAGACGTTTAAGATGGTGGATAATCTGTATATCGGCACGGCGGTGCCGCTGACGACGGTGTTCGCCACGAGGGACGACATCGCACTGACCGCGTTCTTCGCGGCGCTGACCGGACTTCTGATCCTCTGCGTCTACGCCTGCAGCTTCGGCGCGCAGGAGGAGAAGATGTACCTCGATAATGTGGATGAAGCCGTCCGGCGGGCCCGCAACGATCAGGACACCATCACGGTGACCATGCCGTCCGGCAAGACCCGCAAGGTACGTCCGGCCGCGGCCAGATGGGACGCGGAGTACATTCCGTGGGAGGAGAAGACGCCGGAGCAGAAATTCTCGGCGGTCGTCAGCGCGGTCTTCCATGTGTTCGCGGTCTTCCTGTTCGTCTGCATCCTGATATCCCGCAGGGGGATCTTTAAGATCGACGCGATCAACTATGTATATGAGGGCGTGTGGACGAAGGGATTTAATATTTTCGCGATGACCAACTGCGCGATCACGCTGATCACGATCCTGGTCGTGGCCAATGTGCTGGAGATCATGATCAACCAGATATCGGTCAACATCGGGAGCCGGGCGGAAACCCTGGGGCATCTGTTCGCTTCCGTGATCCGATATGGCACCGCGCTGTTTTCCCTGTTCTACTCCCTGTACCTGTGTGGACTGGATACCGGTAGCCTTTTGGCGTCCGCCGGGATCCTCTCACTGATCATAGGTCTCGGAGCCCAGAGCATGATCCAGGATATCCTGGCCGGCGTGTTCATCGTCTTCGAGGGAGAGTTCCGCGTCGGCGATATCGTGACGGTCGGGGATTTCCGCGGCAATGTACTCGATATCGGACTGCGGACCACCAAGATCCAGGATACCTCCAAGAATATCAAGGTGTTCAATAACTCGAACCTGTCGGGTATCATCAATATGACGAAAGAAGCGTCCTACGCAGCCGTCGATGTGGGGATCGAGTACGGCGCGGATCTGGAGCGGGTGGAAGCGGTTCTGGCGAAGGAACTGCCCAAAGTGCGGCGCAGGCTGCCGGCCATCATGGACGGGCCGTTCTATAAGGGCGTGTCGGCCCTGGGCGACAGCAGTGTGGTGATTAAGATCATCGCCCTTTGCAAGGAGCAGGATCGGATCCAGCTGAGCCGCGACCTGAACCGGGAGATTTTCCTGATCTTTAAGAGGAACGATATCAATATCCCGTTCCCGCAGGTTACGCTCAGCTACCTGCAGGAGAGTGATCCTGATCCGCGTGAGAAAGCGGAGAGACCGGAGGAGAAGGAGAGAAATGAAGGCGGATCGTCGGATAAGGAGCAGAAAACGGAACAGGCGAAGGAATAAAGGGATCGGCGGTCTGCTGTGCGCCGTTATCGTTTCTGCGGGCTTGTGCTTGGCCGCGCCGCCGGTGACGGCGGCGGGAGCGGAGGCGGGGCCGGCGGAAGCGCAGGAAGAGACAGCCGGGCAGCAGAACGGTTCCGGCGCGGGCGCGACAGCCACAGGCACAGTGATCCTGCTGGGCGCGGGCGCTTATACGGCTGTGCGGAAGCAGTGGAACGAGAAGAAGAATGCGAAACCGAAGGAATATGTGTATTTCGAGAACCATACGAAGAACGGGACCCTTCGGGATGAAGAAAAGTATATAGACTGAGTGCAGGCCGTACTTTACAGGGGGAAGCTGACAGAGAAGCAGCTTCCTCCTGTTTCTGTGCCGGCGACGGAAATAGTTCCGCCGTGGAGACCGGCCAGTTCCTTTGCGATGCTTAAGCCCAGACCGAAATGGGACTTGTCGCTGCGGGCGGAGTCGGCTCGGTAGAAACGGTCGAAGATGTAAGGCCTGACGTCTTCCGGAATACCGGGGCCCTGGTCGATGACATGCAGGGTGAGGCAGCCGGCAGTCTTCCGGCGGCCTGATAAGCGGGTATCTGTCTCCGCGCGGAGCTGAATGGTTCCGCCGGCCGGAGTGTACGTCATCGCGTTATCCAGGAGGATCGCCAGAATCTGGCGGATGCGCTCCGCGTCGGCGCGCAGTCCCGGAAGCGTGTTTTCCGGCAGCGCAAGCCGCAGATCGATCTCTTTCTGCCGGCAGAGCGGAAGATAAGCGTCGTAGATGTCGATCAGGAGCGTGTCCATGTCCACGTCGGACAGCTGCAGCTTCCAGGTTCTGGCGTCGGCGGACGCCAGAAGGAGCATATCGTCGATGAGCCGCGCCATGCGGGCGCATTCGCTGTCGAAGGCGGAGAGAAGATCCGCGGCTTGTCTGCCCGCAGATTTCCGGGCAGAATCAAAGTCGTGGGGAATTGGTATATCAGGATTTGGTGAAACAAAGTCTGGCATGTCAGGATTCGGAAGATCGGATGCCGGCATACCGGAACCCGGCAGGCCAGAGTCCGGCAGATCGGAATCCGGCAAGCCGGAATTTGCCGGCTCGGACATTCTGAGATCATTGCTGTACGAAAATCCGGCCGTGTCGGCGATTAGCTCCCGCAGCGCCGCGATCCCCGACCGCAGTACCGCCAGCGGCGAGCGCAGTTCGTGGGAGGCGGCTGCGATAAACTCCGCCTGCTTTCGCTGGCTTTCTTCCACCGGCTTTAAGGACCAGCCGACGAAATACCAGCTGATCGCGGACAGACCAGCGACGCCCAGAAGTTCCAGCACGGCAAGCCATATAAGCGTCGACCGGAGCGCGTCCGTCACAGGCGGCACATAGGCGATCAGGCACAGGGCGCGGACGGATCTGCCGAAGGCGGAGACAAGCACCCGGGCACAGTAGTCTTCACCGGCTTCCCCCTGGAATGTGAAAATGGAACTGACCACGGACGAGGCCGAGATAGGCCGCACCGTGGTAAATACGCCCTCCGCTTCGGCCAGCGCTTTCACATGCGCGATCAGATCCGCCCGCGGCGTCTGAGGCTGCCAGAAGCCGTTATAAAGGAGGGCGTTGCCATTTTCCTCGATATGAACGACGACCCTGCGGTCGGCTTCCGTCTGCGCCAGGAATCCCTGGGAGATCGTTGTATCGGACTGCAGCCTAAACTGCAGCGAATTCCACAGATCATAGAAATCTTCCATCTGCCCCTGTTTTGTCTCCCGAACGCGCATGATAAGAAACGCCGCCATGACCAGCGTCAGGATCAGGGAGGTCGTGACTGTGTAAAGAAGCGTCAGCCGGCGGCGGAGCACGGTCATGGAGCGCGCTGCAGAGCGGCCGTCAGCGCTGCCTGCGGTTTGGGGATTGACGGAAATATGTGTTTTTGAAGAGTCCGGTTTTAAACTGCCGGAGAAAGGCATTTTCATAAGGGGCCCCAGTGACGTAAACTTTCCTGAGAATAAAAGGTTACAGGTTACAATGGCGAACAGGATACTGCCTGGATTCGCGTGAGTGGGAATCAGCCATTCCGGCAGGCCGGCGCTTACGGCGTGCCGAACGCAGACTGCGGTCAGCTGCGTTCCTCCGCCGCTTCCAGCAGGTACCCGACCCCATGCACCGTCGTCAGCTTCGCCGGAGCGTTTACCGCGGCCAGCCGCCGCCGGAGAAAGTAAATGTAATTGTCCAGATTCCCATCCTCCACTTCGGCCGAAGCGCCCCAGACATAGGAGAGGATCCGCGCCCGCATGAGCGTCTGTCCCGGGTGCTTCAGGAAACATTCCAGAAGCGCCGACTCCCGCTTGGACAGGTTCACGCTCCGTTCTCCGCAGGACAGGATCCGCTGTTCCGGTTCCAGGCAGATCCCGTAAGCCGCCAGGCGGCTCAGATCCTGCAGCCGTCCCGGCCTGCGGGTGATGGCCCGGATCCGCGCCATCAGTTCCTCTACCGCGAACGGCTTCACCAGATAATCGTCCGCGCCCGCGTCCAGGCCGTCGATCCGCTCGCCCAGCTCGTCCAGGGCCGTCGCAAGGATCACCGGCGTCTGCACGCCCTGCCGGCGCAGACTCGTAAGCACCGTCAGTCCGTCCATCTTTGGCAGCATCCGGTCCAGCACGATCACGTCATACGCTGCGTTCTTCGCGTAGAACAGGCCGTTGTCGCCGCTGTGGCAGCATTCCGTCTCATACCCTGCCGCGTCAAGCGCCAGTCTGATGTTTTTGCAGAGGTCTTTATCATCTTCGATCAATAGAATTCGCATACCATATCTCCGTTTTTAGGACATGCTCCCTCCGGGGGATGCGCCCGGTTCGGTTCGGTGTTTGCCCTCCCTTCGGTCGGGCGCGAACCGGCGCGGTATAATCTCTAACGAGATTATACCATGTATATCTCTAAAAAATCTTTAAGAATGCTTACAAAACAGAAAATACGGTTCATTCTTTTTGTAACGACGGCTGCAGGGTAAAGGTCAGAACGAGCGGCAGGGCAAAGAAGACCGCGATGAAATAGCGCAGCAGGACCAGCGGGACGAAAGCCGAGGCGATCATATATCCGAGCAGAATCAGAACCGGCACATACAGATGGCGGCATCTGCGGTACATGACGTAAAAAGCGCAGTTTAGCAGGATCCAGAACTGGAACCCGATTGAAAACAGCATGGACAGAAGCGGGATCCGTTCAAAGGACAGAAACAGACCGATCTTCTGGTAAAAGCGGTTGACGCCCGGCAGCAGATTGCGAAAGACGCCGGGCTCCTCGATACTGTCCGAATAGAAATAATAGCATTTTTCAAAAGGAAGGTAATCGGGCGTCCCAGATTCGATATATCCGTCGATCACGGCGGCGGGAAACCACATTTGCCGTGTATTAGCCAGAATGGCGTCCAGATAGCATTTTTTGTGTTTGAGCCCGACCTTTGCCCAGAATCGGAGAAATGCCGGCAGGTCCCTCTCGACGAAAAGGCGGCTTTTGGTGGAATCGGCGTTCTCCGCCACATAGAAGGTATCGGTTCCGCCGAAATACCGGATGTATTCGGCGATCTCATCCGCTGTCCACAGTTCCGGCTCCAGCTGCCAGGCCCTGGCCAGCGTCTGCGAAAATACCGACATGGAGGATCCGGCGTCGGCTGGAACCATTGGCTGGCAGAAGCGTGTAAAAATCATGCTGAGCAGCAGATATCCGGCGATGGCGCTTGCCGCGAAGACGCTGCCGGCGCGGAAGTATTTCTTCCGGTATTTCAGCCAGATCAGGATACTGATGCCGAAAACGGCGATATACATGAAGGTTCCCGCGTTATTGTTCCGGGCAAGCAGTGCCAGAATAAAAACCATTCCCAGCAAAAACGGTTTCCGGACGGAAGTCATGAAATGTTCCGGTTCGCTGGACATCAGGTAGAACAGGAATACCGCATAGACCAGCAGCAGGCTGAACAGGATGTCCCTGACGGTCTGGGTAACTACCATGGGAATGACAGGAAAAAGCGCGTAGTACAGGAAAAAGATCCCGATCAGCTTCCGGTGGACGCCCTGTTTCAGCAGTTTGCAGAGTATATGTGTAAATATAGCGGCGGCAAGCGCCATCTGTCCGATCGTATAGACGGCGATACCGGTATTATAGGTTCCCGTTAAGCGCTTCAGGGCAGGCAGGAGGGCGG
This sequence comes from uncultured Lachnospiraceae bacterium, assembly GCA_947626395.1. Taxonomy (GTDB): domain Bacteria; phylum Bacillota; class Clostridia; order Lachnospirales; family Lachnospiraceae; genus UBA3402. Next base: position 22,546 of record CANQRU010000021.1, read on the forward strand.
TGATGATCACCGTGTGAAGCATCGGAAAGTTCCCGTTGAATCCATTTTCGATCTGGCTCAGTTCAGCCGATGCGTCGTAATGGAAGCCGCCGGGAAAGGTGGCAAGGTAACACGGCGTCCAGAACAGCACAAAGACGGCCGCCATAAGAACGGGATGGGAGGCCAGAAATGTAAGGACGCTCCTGGAATGGTCCGCCGTGGGCGCGGCGGCCGCCGTGTCCGCATGCAGACGTTCCTCCAGGCGCATAAGCCAGGTCCATAACACGCATAACAGTGCGGAAAAGACCCATGCATAGAAAAAGACAGCCAGGTACATGGGAAGGCTTTTGTAGGGGACGCGGCCGTCTGTCTCAAGATAATAGCCGCAGGCAGTCATGAGCGAAAACAGCAGACCGGGAATGCAGGTATAACGGCGCATACGCCTGTCGCAGCCGAGCGTGCCGCGATAGCGGAACAGAAGCGCCAGCGCAAGGAACAGAAAGACAGGGAATATGCTGTTGGAAAAACCCACACCGCGGTCTGCGGTCCACACGGGAAAGAGCAGGGTGCAGACGGCGGCGGCCAGCGGCCATCTCCATGCGTGCAGGGCGCCGGCGACGCGCTGTGCGTATTTGGATGTAAGCAGAGCTCCGGTGACGTCCTGCGTGTACTTTTTTAAAAGGCTCATACGGGGCGGCTCCTTAGTAAATATATTTTTTCTGGATCCGGTAACTTAGGAAGAACAGGACCGTGTCGACGGGGATTTTAACCAGCAGTTCCGGCTCCGCGTGGGTGGCGTACAGCGCCGCGGTAGTCAGCGCCGCGCTTAAGGCCATCTGGAAAATGGCAAGCGCCGCATACTGGAGGGCGGACCGGGAATGTTTCTTTCTGCTGACAAACACAAGCTTATAATTGATCAGATAATTGCAGGCGGCGGAAATGATCCTGGCCATAACGGCTGCTGCGGCCGCGTAACCGAATCCGCGGGCGGTTCTTTTCAGAACCATACAGAAGGTCTGGAACAGCGCCAGATCGATGAGGCTGGAGGACAGGCTTGAAAGAATAAATCTTCCGAAAGCCGGGGTGAAAGACATGTATACTTTCAGCGAATCCGTGACCGGCCTGAAATGGGTCGCGTGATGCTCCTTTGAGTCATAGACGGTTTCGATCGGTATTTCCATGAAGGGGATCCGTCTGCTGACCGCGTCGATCAGCATCTGTGTTTCGAATTCGAACCGCTCTCCCGGCAGCGTAAGCAGTTCCTTCATATAAGAAGCTGGAATTCCGCGCAGTCCGGTCTGCGTATCGGACACATCCGTCCGGTACAGGATACGGAAAACCGTCCGTGTCAGCTGATTGCCGAAACGGCTTTTGGCCGGAACTGTGTCCGCGGAAAAGTCCCGCACGCCCAGAACGAGGGCTTGCGGATCGCGGATCATGGCGTTCCGGCATGCCTTTATGGCTTCCGGCGTATGCTGTCCGTCCGCGTCCGCAGTAATGCACCCGGCCGGATCCAGATGTTTAAGACAGTAGGAAAAACCGGTTTTCAGCGCGCGTCCCTTGCCGGAGTTGGAAGGATGGTGAAGAACAACGGCGTGGCAGCGGCTCTCACATGCCTGAAAAACAGGCTGGTAATCCGCGCCGCTTCCGTCGTCGACGATCACGATCGGCGTAAGGTCTGTCTGCGTCAGTTTCTCCACCAGCTGCAGCAGCCGCTGGTCCGGTTCATAGGCCGGAATGATAATGGGGATATTGTTTTCCATAGCTGTATGTCAGAAAATGTCCTCTGTATTGCGGTATTTTTGCTGCATTCATTGTATCGCTTTCATACAGAGGCTGTCAAGAGATGTTTCTGCGCGGCACCTGATGACTGATTATCGCCTTATTTTAGTATCAGGTTCTTCTGAACAAATGGGAACCGTTCGATTAGCTGGTCGTCCTGTTCCATCATACTTAAAATACGGCTTGCCGCTCCGGAAGGATGATTGGTATTGGCTTCCCATGCCTCAACGGTTTTGGGCGATACACCCATATATTCTGCAAACATGCGCTGAGACAGGCCGGTTTTCTCTCGGATATTACGAACTTCTGTGCCATTGTATTTTTTTACAGGGATAACCATTAAAGTGCGGCGATTCGTAATGACACGTTCCTGTCTGGCATCAGCCAGTGCCTCGTTAAGTCCGCCCATGATGTCTTCGAATAACTTGCTCATAATTGACTCCTTTCATTTAATTCCTGCTTGAGCAGGATAATCATCTTTTTAATTGCATTGCGCTCCTGCATAGACAAGTCTGTCTGTTCATTCTTAGCGTAGGCAGTGATCAGATAGACAGTTTCATTCATAACAAAATCAACATAGCAAACTCTGGCTCCGCCTCTTTTTCCTCGATTGTCCAACGAAAATCTCATCTTACGAAGTCCACCGGTACCAGGAACAAGATCGCCAATTTCCGGATTAAAAAGTAATATCGATTCAAGCTTTCGCAGTGCGTCATCTCCCAGCCCCAGTTCTGCCCATCGGTGGGTAAATGTAGGTGTTTCTATAAAAGTTCGCTTCATTAATATGCTCCTCCCGATGATAATTATACCCTATTCAATAGGGTGTGTCAATATGACGTTACTTTTTGCAAAATAAAATATTTTTCCAGTATTTTTAGAGAAGCCCCTGTTAGAATCGGTATACAGAAAGCAAAAAGGAGGACGAAGATCTATGCGCAAATATCACCGAATACTATCCGTACTTCTCACCGCCGCGCTCACTGCCGGGCTTTTAGCCGGCTGCGGAGGCGGAGCGGGAACAGGTCAATACACGAAAGCAGGAGAAGAAAATGCCGACGCGTCCGGCGGCGGTTCCCAGTCCGGCGGCGGGTCAGCCGGGGAAGGACAAAATGGCAGCGGTTCGGCCGGAAGCGGCCAGACCGGCGACAGCGGCGGCTCATCCGCATCCGGACTCTTCGGAGGTTCCGGTCAGGCGTCCGCCGTGGACGGCGAGATCCCGCTGGGCCGCTATGTGGAGGAAGAATTCACCCTCCCCGACAGCGTCAGCCAATATACTTACACCACGCTCTTAAAAGGCGAGGGCGGCCGCCTCGAACTCTATATGTGCGATTACGATTCCCACGAATCCGTCCGTTATCTCTACGACGGCGAATCCTGGAAACTGGATCAGGACTGGATGAAATGGTACCGGGACAAGGTGGCCTCCGGGGAGATCTGTGCCGAGCCCTATAAGATCACCTATGGCCTCGACGGCAAATACTATTTTACCGCCGTGTCTGATGAAGAATACGTGTGCCACCTGTACCAGACAGACAGCAGCGGCGTGACGGAGCTGCTTTCTGACGCGTTCCTCCCGCCGGCCGGCAAGGAGTACGGTCTGATCCCCGGTCAGATCGACGTGGCCGCAGACGGCAGGATCCTGCTTCACGATATGGATTACGTCTACTGCTACCGCCCCGACGGCGCGATGCTTTTCAGCATGGCGCGTTTCCCGGCCGTCTCGGATACCAGCGTCGGTTACATAGACGGCAATGAATTCCTGACCGTCACGGAAGACGGAGTCACCCGATACGACTTAAGCGACGGCAGGAAGATCGAGGACATCCCCTTCGACGACAGCATCGGGATCACCGAGTACGGCGAGGGCAATTATCTGTTCGGAGACGGCGAGGGCGGCGTCTATCTGGCAAGCGAGAAGGGGCTGTTCCATGTCAATAAAGGCGGAACATTATGGGAGCAGGTGATGGACGGAAGATTAAACTCTCTGGGCCGTCAGAGCCGGTACTTAAGCGCCTTCTGCGCCGGAGCCGATAATGATTTCTACGGCTGCTACACGAATGGAGGACTTGCCGGATTCGTGGTCTGCCATTATACCTACGACCCGGAGATGCCAAGCGTCCCGCGCTACACGCTCACGGTCTACAGTTTAACCGACAACGCCACGGTCCGCCAGGCCGCCTCCGTCTTCCAGGAGGAGAACCCGGACGTATTCGTGGACGTGCGCTGCGCGACGGAGACGGACACCAATGTTTCCACGATCTCGGACGACACGATCCGCGCGCTGAACACGGAGATCTTAAACGGCAAAGGCGCCGACGTATTTGTCCTGGACGGCCTGCCCGCCGATTCCTATAAGGCGAAGGGCGTGCTGATGGATATGCGGGAGCTGTTCGATCAGATCCAGCAGGAGACGCCGCTTCTTGCGCAGGTGACGGAAAGCTATACCGAGGCGGACGGAGCCATTTATCAGATGCCGGCCCGGATCCAGGTACCCTTCGCCCTGGGAAATGCGGACGCGGTGGAGGCGTGGAAGACCCTGGAGGGCATCCGCGATTATCGGGGAGACAAACCGCTTCAGTGGACGGATACCTATGAATCGATCCTGCGGGAGCTGGCGGTGCTGCATTATCCGGAACTGTTCGGCGCGGACGGCTTAAGTCTCGACCACGGGACGCTGATCACGTATCTGGAGGCGGCGAAGGCTCTGGCGGAAGCCAGCGGGTCCAAAGAAACCTTTACCGAGCAGGAACAGGAAGACCACCATGCGAGCAACCGTGTGATGCCTCTGGGTATCAAGGGCAATGCCATCTTCTTCGACGCGGGTCTGGCAGCCAGCGGCATTGAGAAGATGGAAAATATTTCCGATTTCGGCTATCCGGTGACCTTTATGACGAATCATCCGGACGCCGTCGCGGATCTGGTGAACGGGATCTATTTCCCGAGCGGGCTCATCGGAATCAACCAGGCGACCGCCAATCCGGATCTGGCGAAGGCTTTCGTGAAATGTATCTTCTCTGTGGATGTGCAGAAGGAGAACCTCTACGACGGCTTCCCGGTCAGCGCCGCGGGGCTGGACGCCATGTTCGCGGTGGAAGGAAATGGGATCTCCTTCGGTATGGGCTTCAGTAACTGGGACTATAATGCCAGCGCTGTGTATCCGAATGCGGAGATGCGTGCAAAGTTGCGGGAACTGGTCGAAGGCGTCCGCCAGCCGGTGAACGTGAACCAGACGCTTCTGGGAATGGTTGTGAGCGGTTCGATGGACTGCCTTGGCGGCAAGATCTCCGTCGAACAGGCGGCGTCCGCCGTGGAGCAGCAGGTGATGCTGTATCAGGCGGAGAGAGAATAAAGAAGCAGAGCTGATTGGAAAACAATAAAAAAAATAGAACTAAAAAGAAGAGAAATTGGCAGGATAGAAAACGGTAGGATAGAAAACGGTATTCAGCCGGCTTCGTAGTATACAGGATGTACTGTTTAGCGGATACAGGGCTTCGTGAAGATGAGGAAGGGGGCGGTTCCGGTGAGTGAAATAAACGATAGAGAACAGACAGAAGAGGAACCGCTCCGAAGGAGAAAACGGACAGGATACGCCGGCTGGCGGCGCGGAAATCGGGGGCGACGGACGGGAGTTAGAAGTCGGCGCGGCAGAAACCGGCGAAGGCGGCAAAAGCGTGGTATCCGCCGCCGCCAGGCGCGGGCGGCCTGGTTCTTCCTGGCGCCCAGCCTGGCGGGAGTGATCGTATTTACGGCGGTTCCATTCGTTGACGTGGTCCGGCGCTCTTTCCTGGACGCCATGGGGCGGACGCGAGTGGGACTGGCAAACTATGCGGCGGTCTGCGGGAATACCGCTTTTCGTCTGGCAGCGTCGAATACCGTGCGGTTCTTGGCGGTCTGCCTGCCGCTTCTGATGCTTACGTCCTTCGCGCTGGCGCTTCTGGTGTTTCGGCGGGACGGCAAGGGGAATCTGTATAAGACTACGCTGGTACTTCCTATGGTCATCCCGGTGGCCGCCATGGTGCTGGTCTGGAAGATCGTTTTCTGCCAGGACGGATTGTTGAATGAATTGTTGAATTGGTTGGCTGGCGCGGCCGGAAATCCGGGCGTTACGGGCGTGGGGGAGGCCGCCATGGCAGGCATTGCGGAAACTGCGGGCGGTACTGTCATGCCGGGTATCACAGAAGCTGCGGGCGGGGCCGCTGCGACGGTTGTGGGAGTTGGAGAGGAGATCGCGGTCGGCGCCGCGCAGGTTACAAGGCTCTGGGACAATGACTGGGTAAACAGCAGCGCGGCCTTTCCGATCCTGATCATAACCTATATCTGGAAGAACGCAGGTTACGACCTGCTGTTGTGGCTGGCCGGGCTGGCGTCCATTTCCGAAAGCCTCTATGATGCGGCCCGAGTGGACGGCGCGGGGGCATGGGCGCGGCTCCGATACATCACGCTGCCGGGGCTTTCCGGAACCTTCGGTCTGGTGCTGATCCTGTCGGTGGTCAACTCCTTCCGCGTCTACCGGGAGGCGTATCTGCTGGCCGGTTCCTACCCGGACATGAGCATTTACATGATCCCCCACCTGTTCAGTCACTGGTTCCTGACGTTGGATGTGCAGAATATGTGTACCGGTTCCATGCTGCTGGTGGCGGCGGCTCTGGCGATCGCGGCGGCCGCGGGACTGGCGCGGGTTGTATTTCGCAGGCTGGGAAAGAGTGGATAAGGACGGACCGGCTTTGCGGCGATGTGTCCGGCGGCTGTTAGGTAGAGAGTAAGGGGATAAGAGAGGCAGTTTCCTGGGGGAGCGTAGAAGTCAGCAGCCCTCCGTTCTTAGAGAAAAAACAGCAGATAGCCAGGCAAAGAGAGAAAATGGCAGATATTCAGGCAAAGAGCGGAAGTCAGCATGCCCTTATAAAAGGCAGACAACGGCAGTGAAACTGAGAAGAGAAGAAAGATAAACAACGGAGAGGGGGCGATACCATGCGTGACTTAGGCAGAAAGATCTCAATTACAGCGAAAAGAAAACCGTTGCCCCGCACCGTCCGTGCCCGCCTTCGTCATATTGTCTGTGTTGCCGTTTGTCTTCTGGTCTGGCTGCCGATCATTCTTATGCTTGCCGCGGCCTTCATGCCGGAAGATGAACTTCTCTACCGCTACACGGAACCGCTTGGAGCGGGCCGGGAGACGGTCCGTGCGGCTCTGCTTCCTTCTTATCCGTCCGTAAAACCGTTCCTGGAGCTTCTGTTCCGCTCGCCGGGCTTCTACGTCATGTTCTGGAACTCCTGCATTCAGGTCATCCCGGCTCTGGCGGGGCAGTTCCTTGTGGGGGCTCCGGCGGCCTGGGCGTTCGCACGGTTTTCATTTGCAGGAAAGAAGCCGCTGTTCTTTCTGTATGTGCTTTTGATGGTGCTTCCGTTCCAGGTGACCCAGGTGTCCAATTATCTGGTGCTGGACCGGCTGCATTTTCTGAATACCCATCTGGCGCTGATCCTGCCGGCTGTCTGGGCCGCGTTTCCGGTCTTCATCATGACGAAGTCCTTCGAGACCATCCCGGAGGCGCTTCTGGAGGCGGCCTATCTGGACGGGGCCGGGGAACTGCGGGCGTTTCTCCACGTGGGACTGCCAAGCGGCTATCCGGGCATCGTGACGGCGCTTTTGCTGGGTTTTATCGACAACTGGAACGCCCTGGAGCAGCCGGTTGCATTTCTTAAGGAAATGTCCCTGTGGCCGCTGTCGCTGTACCTGCCGAATATCGCCCAGGAGAAGGCGGCGGTGGCGTTCGCGGCCGGTATCGTGATGATGATGCCGCCGGTGCTTCTCTACCTGAACGGTCAGAGCGAGCTGGAGCAGGGGGTCGCCGCTTCTGGGGTGAAGGAATAATAAAAATGAGGTCTCCCTGGCGGCAGGATTCCGCATGAGAATCGGTGGCGTAAGCGGCGGGCTGCCGCATGAGAATCGGCGACGTAAGCGGCGGGCTGCCGCGGCATCAGGACACAGAGGAGAAACAGATTTGCCGGAAGCCGCGCAGACAGCGGCCGGGCAGCAATATAACGGAGGTATGGATCAATGGAACACAGGCGCAAATGGTATCGGAGGATCCTGGTCGGGTTCTTCCTCTTTATGCTTGCCGGCACGCTGATTTCGCGGATCTATGACAGTATGACGGTACCGAAGGTGCTGACCACGTATGCGAAGCGGAAAAGCGTCGAGACCATTATAAGCGGAACCGGCACCGTGAAGGAGCGGGAGACCGTGCTGTGCGATATTTTTCCGGGACTTAAGGTGGAATCGGTGTCCGTGTCTGCGGGCAGCGAGGTGAAGACCGGCGACGAACTGTTCCATTTTCAGATGGCATCGGTTCTTGAAGAAAAGGAGAGTCTGGAAGAAGAACTTCAGAGGGCGAAGCTGAACCTGCAGCGCCTCGACGTGGCTTCGGAGACATACGCTTCGGTGACGCAGACAGAACTGGCGCAGCGGGAGCTTATGCTAGCGCAGCAGGCTCTGGCGGAAGGACAGAAGGAGTACGATGAGCAGTGGGCGGAGCATTTCGTCAACAGGAAGAACCTGGACGCGGAATATGAAAGAAAAAGGACGATGAGCGACGATGAACTTATTCTGTCCCAGGAACAGCAGATGGCCAGCGCGGAGAAAGAACTGCGCAATGCCAAATCGTCGCGGGACGGACAGATCCAGGCAAAACAGCAGGAGATCGATGAACTGAAGGCGAAGATTGAGGCGGCGAAAGGGGGAAGCACATCTGTGTCCGTAGCCAGTGGCGCAAATGCGGCTGCCGGGATGGTGGTGACAGAGACGTCCGCCGGAAAGACAGCCGTATCAGCCGAAACTTCAGGGGCATCCGCCGGTACTGATACCGCCGCCCTGGAGAAGCAGCTGGCCACTGCCCAGAGGGAACTGGAGGACCTGAAGGGTCAATGGGAGCTTACGATCAGCGACATTCGCTATCGCTATGACATTCTCTCCATCCAGTACGACCGGCTTATGAGCGGAGAAACCACTGCTCAGGAGACGCTAAGGGATTCTTATGAAGCGGATCTTAAACAGGAGGATGCAGAGGAGAAAGCGGATCAGGACGCGCTGGAGGCGTTGGCGAAGAGCGTAGAGAATGCGCAGTGGAATCTGAACATCGCGTCCCGGCAGGATGAGCAGGCGGCGCTGAGCGCCAGTCAGCAGGCACGTCTGGCGGAGATTGACCGGCAGCTTCAGGAGATGGAGATCCGGGACATTGAGCGTCGTCTGGCCAGGATCGGAGAGATCGTGGCCGGAGAGGGCCGGGTGTGCGCGCAGGTGGATGGAAACGTCATTCTTCAGGAAATGACCGCCGGACGGACCAGCACCGGCGAGGAGCGGCTGTCCATTGCCACAGGAAGCCGTATTTTCGAAGCGGAATTTGACAAAGAGGGACAGGAACTGGCGACAGGAGATCTGCTGTCTGTCTCTATCCCCGGAAGCACCAGGAGTGTGGAAGCGCGGATCAGCAGCATGAATCTGCTTGGCGAGGAGACCGGTATATTCCGGGCGGGTCTGGAGGATCTGAATCTGGCTATCGGAACGGTTACCTCCTACCAGTGCCGCCGCACCTCGGATACCTATCAGCAGGTGATCCCCTTGTCGGCTCTGCGCCGTGACTCCGAAGGCTATTACTGTCTGGCTGTTCGCGCCCGCAGCGCGGTCATGGGGCAGGAATTCAAGGCAGAGCGGGTGGCATTGACGGTTCTGGAAATGGGCAGCACAGAGGCGGCGGTGGAAGGAGCTATTTTTGATACGGATCCGCTGATCACAGCTTCGAATCAGGTTATCATTTCCGGGGACCGGGTCAGGCCAGTGGAGGATCTGCAGGGATGAAGCTGGAAAATGAAATTCTGCGCCGCGTTCTGTCCCGTCTGCCGGAGACCCTTTCGGCGGTGGGTATTGTGATCCTTTTGGCGGTTGGCGTCCGCGGTTATCTGTTCGCGTCGCCATGCCGGGTCGAAACAGACTGCCGGGGTCTGGATATCAGCGTGGAACAGATGAAAGCGTGGGAAGAACAGGAGAAAGGCGGTTATAACGGGATCCTGGATATGGCCGGGTGGCGGACGGAGAAACAGCAGAATGTCACGGCGGTCAGTACCGGACGCAGTAAAGTCTCAGGGATCGTTGCCGTCTACGGCAGCGCATCGCTGGTATATCCGGCGAAGATCCTGTCCGGAGATTATTCGCTGCCGTATGCGGAAGGCTTTGGCGGCAGTGGTGCAGTGGATGACGGTATGGCAGGAAACGGTGTGGTTGGCAGCGGTACGGCAGGAAACGGTACAGCCGGCGGCGGCGCAGCGGATGGCAGTGTGGTCGGGGACTCAAAAGAAGCGGGAGCAGCTGCGGTACTGAGAAAGGACGCCTGGGGAACCGGCGCATCTGGAGGAACACCGGCTCTCAGCTGGCGGATGCCCGCCTGCATCCTGACCGCGGAACTGTCCGACGCCCTGTTCGGCAGCACCGATACGGCGGGGGAACTGGTCAGGATTGATGGCGAACTGCTGGCAGTGGCCGGGGTGGTCGATGAAGAAGGGGTTTTTCTGCTCCGGCGGGCAGACAGCGGCCAGATCGAGTACGCCGCGTTCCGCATGTCCCACCGCTACCAGGCGGAGGCGAAGGCGCGGCAGCGCGTCGGCGCGAGTTATTGAGTTAGGTTTATCCTGAAGTTATTATTGCCTGTTTGGGCGGCATGTTCTGTACGGTTATCGTCTGCATGAAAGGATATGCCGCCCAAGATGTTGCCGAGAAAACGTTTCACATTTCATCAGAAAACAGTGGGAATAATTTTCAAATTGTGTTAAAATATGAGTGTTACAAGTGACTACGCTGTTTTTCTGATGGAGGGGATGAGTATGACGAAACAATCACTGGAAAAAGAAATTTTCGAGCAGGGTCCGGTGCTGGACGCAAAAGGCCGCCCGATCCCCGGATTTTCCCGCAGGAGTACCCTGGTCTATAAGCGCAGCGCCATCAAGGCGCCGCCGTGGCGGATCAAGGAGTGGGATTTCTATCAGGTGACCAACGATCATCTGTGCCTGCAGATGACCATCGGCCATGCGGCCTACGCCGGCCAGGTGAGCCTGATGCTGTTTGATTTCGTGAAGGAAGAGAAATACATCGACGCCAGCCTGATCCTTCCGTTGGTGTTCGGCCGGCTCCATATGCCGGAGAACGCGGAGAAGGATAACCTGCTGGTTTATGAGAAGAACGGCGTGACGATGCGTTTTGAGACCCGGGACCAGAAGCGTGTCCTGACCTGCCGCTGGAAGAACGCCCAGGAGGGGAAGGATCTGGAGACGCGCATCCTTCTGGCGCGGAAGAATCCGGATTCCATCGTGATCAACCTGCCGTTTGACGAGTACGAACACGCATTTTACTATAACCATAAGATCAACTGTATGATCGCGGAAGGTTATATCAAATCAGGCCGCGACGAATGGCATTTCGACAGGAGCGACTCCTTCGGAATCCTGGACTGGGGCCGCGGCGTCTGGCCGTTCCACAACGAGTGGTACTGGAGCAACGGCGCCGGTTACCTGAACGGGGAAATGTTCGGCTTTAACCTGGGATGCGGTTTCGGCAACACGGACACCGCCAGCGAGAATATCATTTTCTATAAAGGCACGTCCCACAAGCTGGGGAAGGTGGAGTTTCATCTGGGAGAGAACTATATGGATCCGTGGCGCCTGACGGATCTGGACGGGCGGCTGGATCTGACGCTTACGCCGGTGTACGACCGGACGACGCAGATCAAACTTCTGTGGGTGGATAACTGTACCCATCAGATGTTCGGGACATTCGCCGGGACGGCGGTGCTGGACGACGGTACGAAGCTGGATGTGAAAAATGTGGTGTCGTTCGCGGAGCATGCGGTGAACAACTGGTAGATGGCCGCGACGCAGGGTGACGCAGGGAGAATCTCTCGCGAAAATTTAATACGACTGAAAAAATCAAGTCGCGTAAAAATCGCATTTTCTACTTGTCAATTCCTGATAAAAGCTATATGATATGTAATATGGTTCGCGTCGGCGGATATCTGCGGAAAGCGAATGAACAACAGGGGGGCATAAGGCCCTTTTGTTGTGATTATGCCGCAGGATTTTTATTTCTATTTAGAAGGTGGAAGAGGATTCATGTTAGCAGGTATTAAGAAATTATTCGGACAGGTAGACATGACGGAAGGGCGCCCCTGGGAGAAGATCGTACTGTTTACGATCCCCATGCTGATCGGCAACATCGCCCAGCAGCTCTATAATACGGTAGACAGCATCGTCGTCGGGCGCTATGTAGGCGACAACGCCCTGGCGGCCGTCGGCAGCGCGAGCCCGATCTTTAACCTTCTGCTGGTTCTGTTCGTGGGTATTTCCATGGGCGCCAGCATCATGGTGTCCCAGTACTATGGCTCTAAGGATCGGGAGAATCTGTCCCGCACCATCGGAAGTTCCCTGGTGCTGACAGGCGCCGCCTGTATCCTGCTGATGCTCGTGGGTTCGGTGACGATCCGGCCGATCCTGGAGCTTCTGGATACGCCGGCCAGCATCATCGACTGGTGTACCTCCTATCTGCTGATCCTTCTGTGGGGGATCGCGGGACTGGCCTACTATAATATCCTGACCGGTATCCTGCGCGGACTGGGAGATTCGGTGTCGGCGCTGGTCTATCTGCTGATCGCGACGGTCTTAAATATCGTGCTGGACATCTGGTTCGTGGCCGGGTTCAAGCTGGGCGTCTCAGGCGTGGCCCTGGCTACGGTCATCGCCCAGATGGTGTCGGCGGTCCTGTGCGTGTTCAAGCTGCGGAGAATGACGGAATACTTTGATTTCAAGCTGAAATATTTTGCGCCCAACCGGAGCATGGCGACGGTGCTGAAGCTGGGCCTGCCTTCCGGCGTGACCCAGGCGATCTTCTCCCTGGCCATGGTCGTGGTCCAGTCCCTGACCAACAGCTTCGGGGAAATGGTCATCGCGGCCAACGTGATCATCATGAGGGTGGACGGCTTCGCGATGATGCCGAATTTCTCCTTCGGTACGGCGATGACGACTTATTCAGGACAGAACGTGGGCGCCGGGGATTTCGACCGTGTGAAGAAGGGTGCCAGGCAGGGAACGCTGATCGCGGCCTGTACTTCGGCGGTGGTTACGGGCGCGATCGTGCTGTTCGGACATAACCTGATGGCGATCTTTACGGAGACGGAGGCATTGGTAGACTTAAGCGCCAGGATGATGAATATTCTGGCGGTTGGATATATCGCGATGGCGGTGACCCAGAGCCTGTCGGGCGTGATGAGGGGCGCGGGAGATACGGTAACGCCTATGTGGATCTCGCTGCTGACGACGGTGGCGATCCGCGTGCCGCTGGCCTATGGGATCGCGTTCGCGACCAGGACGGCGGAGGCGCCGCAGGGGGATTACCACTGCCTGTGGATCTCGCTGCTGGTTTCGTGGGTGCTGGGTGCGCTGATCACGGCGTTCTTCTATGCGAAGGGCGGATGGAAGAAGAAAGCGCTGCACTGAGAGACGCGCAGAGTCCGCATGAGATTCGCGGAGCAGGCCGCGCTGTTTACCCGTTGTTTGCACTGCAGGCTCTGAAGGAAAGCTTAGAGAGAATTATGCAACACGAAATGCAGCACGGAAATGTAAAAAGAGCGTCGCCGGCGCTCTTTTTTGCATACTGACGAAATAAAAAAGCCCGTGATCACGGACTTTTCAAAATGGAGCATATGGGATTCGAACCCACGACCTTTTGAATGCCATTCAAACGCGCTCCCAACTGCGCTAATGCCCCACGCACTCTGCCTGCCGGGATGCCCGGCAGAATCGGTACTTTAAGAGAATACCACAAAAAGTGTTTTTTGTACAGTAGAAATTTTATTTTTTTCTAGTTTTTTTCTGCTTCTGAAAAAATGCTTGAGCGCCGCCTTAAAACGTGTATAATAGGGATGGTAAATATAAAGATCAAGGAGCGTCGTCTTATGCATATGATCAACCGGAATAGCCCCTGCTGGTGCGGCAGCGGGCTCAAATATAAGAAATGCCACTATGATTTCGACCAGAAGATCGCGTCCATCCAGTACCAGGGACATCTCGTGCCCGATCACGATATGATCAAGACGCCGCAGCAGATCGCGGCGATCCGTGAGAGCGCGAAGGTGAATATCGCGGTGCTGGACTATGTGGCGGAGCACATAGGACCCGGTGTTACTACGGCCGAGATCGACGACTGGGTCGCGAAGGAGACCGCCAGATACGGCGCCATTCCCGCTCCTCTGGGTTACGAGGGATTTCCGAAGAGCGTCTGCACCTCCATCAACGAGGTCGTATGCCACGGCATTCCTTCCCCGGACCGGGTGCTGAAGGACGGCGATATTATTAATGTAGACTGTTCCACGATCCTCCACGGCTATTTCTCCGACTCGTCGCGGATGTTCCTGATCGGAAATGTGTCCGAAGAGAAGAAGAAGCTGGTGGAAGTCACCCGGGAGTGCATGTATCTGGGCCTGGAGCAGGTGAAGCCCTGGGGGTTCTTAGGCGACATGGCCCAGGCCGTCAACGACCACGCCAAAGCCAACGGCTACCAGGTCGTCCGCGACATCGGCGGCCACGGCGTCGGCCTGGAATTTCATGAAGATCCCTGGGTCAGTTACGTCTCGTCGAGAGGCGAGGACATGCTGATGGTTCCCGGCATGATGTTCACCATCGAACCGATGATCAACATGGGTACCTGGGAGGTCGTCATCGACGACGAAGACGGTTGGACCGTCACCACTGCCGACAACAAGCCCTCCGCCCAGTGGGAGATCCAGGTTCTCGTAACCGAAGACGGCCACGAGGTGATCGCTTACTGACCGCGGCGAACGGTGCGGCGGAGATACGTAGAACAGTGCGGCGGAGATACATAGAGGCAGGCCGCGGCGGTGCATTCGCAGCCTGCTGAGAAAGATCCGTATTTATTTATCAGAATCGTTGCGCAACACGAGGGGCGTCACCGGCGCCCTTCCCGCATGGAAATACAGGCAGGGCGTCACCGGCGCTCTGCTTGCATGGAAATACTGACGGGGATTGCCGTTTCGGGCAGTCCTCATTTTCTTTGTTCTGAATCGTTCCCTTCATTTTCCATAACGCATTTAAAGATCAGAAAGACATTCCGCGCCGGCAGGCTCCGGATTCGATGCCCTGAAGCGGGCGTCATAAAGCGGATGTCATCCGGGTTTCGGATCCGGCTTCCCTGAAGCAGGCGTTATTTGTGCTTCAGCTCCGGCGTCCCTGAAGCGGCGTCGTCCGGATTCATGGATCTGTATAATGAAAATGTCGTAGAGCATCCCACTCTACGACAATCCCTCAAAGCTGTATTTCCTTTACCGCAATAGATTTTACAAAACAATAGGTGATTTGTCAATACCGTTTATCTGGAAACATCTTAAGATTTTGTCTGGAAACATCTTAAGATGTTTTATGTAAAAAAATGTCTGCCGGCAGGGCAGCGAACACACAGAAACACCATCGATTCAACGAAAAGGGGGAAGTTATAATGTTGGAAAAAGGAAGGAAACTCTATCTGGAAACGGATACGCGGCGGATGGAACAGTATGTTGTTGAGCAGGCCGCGGACGGCAGGCTCATTCTTCTGGCATGCGGGCCCGATACGCCGGAGACGCCGCCGCTGACGGCGGCCCGAAGTACCGCCACGCTGGGGGAACTGGCGGAGAAATGGCTTGAAACAGTCCGGTTCCAGGTTAAGGAATCCACTTATGTAAAATACTGGAACCTGCTGTATTCCTACATTATTCCGGAACTCGGCGGGCTGGAATGGCGCGCTCTTAACAGGGAGACGATAGAGATTTTCTGCGGCAGGATGCGCTCCGCAGGAGGACAGAGGCATAGCGGTCTTTCCGCCAAGACCGTTACGGACATCATGTCTGTGCTGCGGCGGATCTTTTATTATGCCGTTGATCACGGAGAAGTCATGCCATTCAATATTTCCTCTATTACCGTGAAGAAAGAGCAGAAAGAGATGAAGGTACTGACCAGAAATGAGCAGGACAGGCTGTATAAGTACCTCCGCGCGAACCGTTCGGAGCGGAACTTGGGGATCCTGATCTGCATGTTTACCGGGCTGCGGCTCGGCGAGATCTGCGCGCTTAAATGGGAGGACATTTCCTTCTCGGAACAGACGATCTTTGTGCATCGGACGATGCAGCGGATCCAGACGAAGGATGATCCGGCAAGAAAGACGAAGATCATTATTACATCTCCCAAAAGCGGCAGTTCTGTCCGCAGGATCCCGATTCCGAAAGAACTGAATAAGATCCTTTTTGCCTGCCGTGGGAACGGAAAAGGCTATATCCTGACGGGCCGGACGGACGCCTATGTGGAACCCCGGACGATGGAAAGGCATTTCGCAAAGGTTCTTGAGCAGGCAGGAATAGAGAAGGTAAATTTCCACGCGCTCCGCCATACATTCGCGACGCGGTGCGTGGAGATGGAGTTCGATGTGAAAAGTCTGAGCGAGATCCTGGGACACGCAAATGTCAATATCACGCTGAACCGCTATGTTCATCCGACGATGGAGCTGAAGAGGAAGAATATGCAGAAACTGTCCGTGCTGATGGCGATCGGATAGAGACGTCGGGAACGGCCGGACGGCTTTGCATACGCCGGGAGAGGCGGATTCGCCTGCGGGAAAACCGTAGAGTGGGATGCTCTACGACACGTTTCATCGGCAGCAGCCGGCGCGCCCGGGATTACTTTAGTCGGTTATAGAGATAATTATACTTCCGGAATCCTTTTTTAGCTGTATAAATACCGTTTCCGATCACAAAACCCGGAGGGGATCCGTGAGCCTTGTGGAGACGTTTCCGCTGAAGGGGGTCATAACGGCCACAGCATATGCCGTCGGTATCAGAGCGCTTTGGGGCAGGTCAGAATCAGACCGGCCGCGACGCGGTGGGAAAGGCGTATCCAATTGGCAGCAGGCATCCGAGCTGACCGCAGGGTTGGAGCGGAATGGCGAAGCCTGCTCTTACTGCGGGGAGGAGAGATCCCGCGAACTAATGCGGAAAACTGACAGACAGAAAGGGGCGGCCTCAGCATGCTGTGGTACGTGATACAGACTTATACAGGAAAAGAAGAACAGCTGGTACAGATGATCCGCCGGCAGGTGCCGGAAGAATGCTATGGGGAATGCTTCGTGGCATATTACGAACAGCTCAGGGACAGGAAGCAGGAGAATCAGATCCATATCCTGCGGCTGTTCCCGGGCTATATATTTATTTCCTCGGACGATGTCGACCGTCTGTTCCAAAGCTTTAAAATGCTCCCGGCCATGACGAAGATCATGTCCAGCGGGGCATTTGCATTCACGCCCCTATATGAAGGCGAGGCGGAGTTTCTGAAGGAAATGATGGATCCCGACCATGTGGTCCGACTGACCTATGTGTCCACGGACGGCAGGGATCATATCTCCTATCTGTCCGGGCCGCTTCAGAAATGCAGAGATCAGATCCGGGCGTATCAGTTCCGCAAGCGCTGCGCCCAGGTCAGCCTGCGGATCGCCGGACAGGAGAAGATCGTCCGGATGGGAATCATTTTAAATGACGACGTCCGCCGGGAGATGGCGTACGGGAAAGTGGAAGCGCGGATCCGCACGCCGGAGAAATACACGGTCTCCGCCCCGGAAAGCCCGGCCGCCGTGTTAAGCAAGGGCGACAATGTAGCGGTGATCGACGGGGCGTTCGAGGGAAATGTGGCCGTTATCAGCCAGGTAAAAGGAAGCGCGGTGCGGATCTCCGTGCATATGTTTGACAGGGAAATATCCCTGGAGGTGCCGGCGGAGAGCGTCAGGAAGCTGGCGTAGATCGGCCGGGGGCGGATCACGGGCTGTAAGTATTTGTGACGGTGCAGCGGAATTTTTCAGCAGCTGCGGAAGAAAAACTGAGTGTGCGGGAGGGATACAGCGTGCTCTGGTACAAATTAAAAACCTGGTACGGCGGCGAAGAAGCGCTGGTGAAAGAGATCCGGCGCACCGTGCCGCCTTACATGTATGAAGACGTATTTGTCATTTACAACGAGCGGAACTTAAGACGTCAGCAGCGCAGCGTCATTGAGCAGGAAATCCTCTTTGACGGCTGCGTTTTCCTTACCTGCAAAGAGACGGAGCCGCTGTTTCGGCGCATGGAGAAGATACCTGCCGTCTCCCGGCTGATCGCGACCGGGTACCTGTCCATGTTTCCGCTGATGGAGAAGGACGCCCGGTTCCTGGAAGCTATTTCCGGAACCGATCATATCGTCCGCGCGTCGTATGTGCTCCGTGAATCGGAAGACAGCAGTCTCTACCGGGTCTACGGGCCGCTGGAATATCTGGCGGACAGCATCGAGAAAATCCGTTTCTCCAGCCGCTGCGCCAAGACCCGCAGACGTCTGTGGGGCGAGGACACGGTGATCCCGCTGGGGATCCTGGCGAAGGAGGACGCGGCGCAGCCAGTCCTGTACCATGGCAGGGAAATGATGTTGGAGCCGCCGGGCGTCTCGGATGCCGGCCATTATATGCTGCTGGAGATCGGGAAAGATGCGGAAGGGAAGAATACCTACCGCTGCCGCGAGAGCGTGACGATCTTGCCGCGAGGGGAAGCGATGTCGGCGGGAGAAACTGTGTTGGCAGGGAAAACTGCGTCTGCGGGAGAAATTGTGTCGGCGTGAAAACTGTGTCTTCGGAAGAAACTGTATCTGTGAAACCGGCACATGCCGGATCGGAGAGCACAGGCGTGAGGAGCGAAAGGCGCCGGCGGCGGTGTAAGAAATACAAAGGAGATAATCGATCTTGACAGATATGAAACATGATCTGGGATTACGGGCCATGAAAGCGCTGAATGTCGCGCTGATCACGGCCTCTTTTGCTGTGTGCTGGTATCTGTACTACGCGCCCCGCACGTATTCTCCATTTTTCAATAGAGGAAACTGGGCGATCATCGCGTTGTTCGCGCTGATTTACATAACATACTGCAAAGTGTATGACGCGCTGATCATCTCAATTAACCGGGCGTCAGAGGTGATCTACAGCCAAGCTTTGGCTGCAATAATCGCGGACGCTATTTTGTATGTGGTCATTTTCCTTCTGACGAAGCATATCCCGCATCCGGCGCCGCTTTTGCTGACATTCTTGAGTCAGATCGTTCTGGCGGCGGTATGGACCGGCGCGGCGAGAGCGTGGTATTTTGCGGTCTTTCCACCGAAACGAACGGCGGTGATCTATGACAAGCGGCCCGGTCTGGAGACGGTGGTAAGCGAGTACGGGCTGCGCAGAAAATTCGATATTCTTGTGACTGTCAGTGTGAAGGAATACCTGGATCGTCCGCAGCTTCTGGACGGGATGGAGGTCGTTTTCCTGAGCGGTGTGCACAGTCATGAGCGGAATATTATTCTGAAGCGCTGTATCAGGGACGGGATCGAGATCTATGTGATACCGAGGATCGGAGACACGATCATGAGCGGGGCGAAGCAGATGCACATGCTGCATCTGCCGATCCTGAATGTGGAATGGCAGAATCCGCCGGCCGAATATCTGATCGTAAAGAGGGCGCTGGACATCGTGATCGCGGGACTGGCGCTGATCATCACGTCGCCGTTCATGCTGGTCACTGCCATCGCTGTCAAAGCGACAGATGGAGGTCCGGTATTCTATAAGCAGAAAAGACTGACAAGGAATGGGCAGGAATTCTACGTGATGAAGTTCCGTTCGATGCGCGTGGACGCGGAGAAGGACGGTATCGCGCGGCTGTCCGCCGGAGATAACGACGACCGGATCACGCCGGTAGGGCGCATTATCCGCAAATGCAGGATCGATGAACTGCCGCAGCTGTTCAATATACTGAAAGGCGACATGACGATCGTGGGACCGCGTCCGGAGCGTCCGGAGATCGCGGAACAGTATATGGAGGAACTGCCGGAATTTGCGCTGCGACTGAAGGGAAAGGCCGGGCTGACCGGTTACGCGCAGGTATATGGGAAGTACAACACGGAACCGTATGACAAGCTGCAGATGGACCTGATGTATCTGGCGCATCCGAGCATCGTGGAGGATCTGAGGATTATGTTTATGACGGTGAAGATATTGTTCATGCCGGAAAGCACGGAAGGGATCGCCGTGGGGCAGACGACGGCGACGAAGGAGCCGGAGGCAGTTGCAGATAAGGTAAACGCGGGAACCGTGGAGGGGAGCAGGATCTGATAAAGAAAAATCAGCCTTGCAATCAGCAATTCTGTGGCTTATAATAAATTTGTAAAACTTCCTGGGAGTCGTACTTGGAGAGGATGCGAAGGGAGGTTTTATGAAAAAAACGAATTGTACAAAAGAAACGTACAGTCTGATCGTTTCCAGAGAGCAGCGACTTCAGGAAGCGCGGCAAATGAATCTTCTGAGCGATGCCTTCATGTCAGTGGTTCTGGAAGACATTCCCGCCTGTCAGCATGTCCTGCGGATACTGATGGAGCGGCCGGGGTTGGTGGTAAAGGATGTACGGACCCAGTATAGAGTATCCAGGGTGGTTTCCCACGACGCGGTTCTCGACGTGCTGGCGGAAGATGAGAAGGGTCGGCTCTGCAATGTAGAGATACAAAGGCCTAAGACGCTTGATCATGCCAGACGAACCCGATTTTACGCAGCCATGACAGACAGTGAGTTTCTGACCAAAGGGACTGATTATAGCGGGTTACCGGAGACGTATATTATTTATGTAAGTGAGAAAGATATTTGGCATAAAGGCTTCACAGTCTACCATGTGAGAAAAATACTGGAAGCTGTCGGTGTTGGACAGAAACGAGAGGAAAGACAGCCAGTCCGCAGAGAGTTTCCTTATGATGACGGGATTCATACGATTTATGTTAATGCGGCGGTGGACGATGGTTCTGAGATTGCGAAACTGATGCGTTATTTTAAGACAGCAGATCCAGAAGACATGAGTCAGGGTGAACTGTCCCGACGGGTTCATTTCTTGAAGAAAGAAGAAGGAGGGGAAGAAATCATGTGTGAAATTTCGGAAAAGTGGTGGAAAGAAGGAGAAGAGTCGAAGGCTCACCAGATATCGATCAATCTGTTTCGAATGGGGATGCCTGTGGAGAAGATAGCCGAGGTGGTGCAGATAAACGTGGCTATAGTACAGCAGTGGCTCAGCGGGGCGGCAGTGCAGAAGTAAGAAGTGTAAGTTTAAAAGAACTGAACGGTGAAGTACCGTTCATATATACAGAAATGGGAACTCCCTGGCCGGGTGATGAAAACATCCGACTGGGGAGTTTTTGTATTAAGTGGAAGGATTTAGAGATTCCAAACTGACAGGAAGAGCGTATATAAGGATGGGAAAAGGACTTGTAAGTATTGTAATGCCTGCGTTCAATGCGGCGGCTTCCTAAGACATTGTCGTTCTGAAGCCTGGCAACAAGGAGCATGTCGATGTAGACCTTAACATTGGGAAACAACGTTTAGCGAGAGAGAAGAAGCGGACGCGCCTGCGTCTCGAGGAAATAGTCCTGAAGCGGTGGGAAACAGGGTCATAGGTTTTGACAACAATAGCATTATACGAGAAATTCGGCAGGGAAAAGTGCCTATTGGAGGAGGAGCTGTAGTCTGTGTGGAGCAAAGCCAAAAATAATGATTCCCCGGTCGGGCGGCAAAACATTCGGTTGTGAGTTTTGGTACAAAATGAAGGGATTATCTTGCGATAGAAATAAAACTTATAATATGAGGAAGTTTTTGTAAGTGGACATGAAAAATGGGAATGGTGTATACGGTGTCAAAAGGAGAATGAATAGTCAACAGTTACCGGATTATTCTGTCCTGATGTCGGTGTATGCCAAAGAACGACCGGAATATTTGAAAGAGGCTATTCAAAGTATATTAGATCAGACAATAATAACAAATGATTTTGTGATTGTCTGTGATGGACCGTTAACATCTGAATTGTATAATGTATTGGAAATATATTCTGTTATGGATCCAGATAGATTTCAAATATTGCGGTTAGAAAATAATCAGGGTTTGGGTAATGCTCTGAATGTAGGGATGAAGTTTTGCAAAAACGAGTTGGTGGCAAGAATGGACAGCGATGATATCTCTCTTCCCTATCGATGTGAACGCCAGCTCGAAAAATTTAAAAGCAATCCCGAGCTGAGTTTATGCAGCGGGGATATCGCTGAGTTTGAAACTGATTCAGCCCGGCCCCAGTGTGTCCGTCATGTTCCGGAAAAACATGAGGAAATAGTGAAATATGCGAAGAGACGTAATCCGATGAATCATATGGCAGTGATGTATAAAAAAACAGCAGTAGAAGATATCGGTGGATATATAGAAATAGAACGAAATGAAGATTATTATTTATGGGTTCGTATGTTACAAAAAGGGTATGTTTCTGCAAATATAAATGAAATACTGGTGAAGGCAAGGGTTGGCAATGGTATGTATGAGCGGCGAGGAGGATGGAAGTATTTACGATCTATTGTTAAATTGCAAAAAGAATTCTTAAGAATGAATTTTATATCATGTCCTGAATTTGTCAGAAATTGCTTTTTAAGAATCATTGGAAGTCTGTTGCCATTATCTCTGAGAAAGTATTTATATCATAGGCGGTTACGAAGTTCCATATAGTTGTTTCAAAAAATGGAAGAAGTGGGTATTACATAATATGAGGATAAATCTTATTAAACGGATTCGTATTATTTTTTGGATGTTGGCATTGTTTTCGTATTATTTTCAGTGTCCATTTACGTTTCTTTCAAAACTTATTATACCATCGGTATTTGCATTTATATTGTTAGAGAGTTTTAATTTTCGCATTAGGCAATATAATTTTAAAGGGATCGTTTACTTTTACATATTCTTTTTAAGTACTTCGATGATTTTGTCTATACTAAAGGGGACAGATATTTCCAGAGTACTCCGTTTTTATATGATTCTTCTTGCTATACCGATTTGTTTTACTATCCGTGATAATGATTTTATTGAAGAAGAAAAGATTTTTATTATCATGGCGATGATGAAAAGTCTTATGCTGGTGGGAGTAGCAGTAGTTTTACTTTGTACCAAAAACTATGTTCCATTTCGTAATTGGGCAAAAACATATGGGCATGGAGATATTTATATACTTCAGGGAGTTCCCAAAGTACAAGTAAAAGGGAATGCTCTTTTGATTGTTGCTTTTATGTTAGATTATATGAAAAGAAAGAAAATAACATGGATGAATATTATCTTGTTATTAGGAATATTAGCGGCAGGAAATTTTGCTTTTATACTTGGAATAGCAGCATTTGTTTTATATCGAATGGGTACAGTATTGTTTTCGGCAAAGGGACGAAATAACTGCAAAAAGGCGGTTCTCATTTTTGGGAGTGTCTGTGGTTTAATACTTATGCTTCCATATATAAATAATCAACGGATTTTGAAAAGTGCACAGTCAAATAGGGTACGTATTGAACAAGCGAAGATTTTTTTGGATACTAATCTGTTATTGGGAGAAGGGTTAGGAAATGTGGTGGTTTCTGATAATGAATATATAGGGGCACGCAGCGGTGGAATTTATTTTGAATTGCAGACGTTATATATTTTTAATCAGATTGGTTTGCTGGGAATAATACCCTTTTACATTATTACTCTTTGGGCTGCTTATAAAAATGGAAAAGAGAAATTATGGATATATTTATTGTATTTGTTCTATTCATTCTGGAATCCGTATTGTTTTGATACTACACAGATGTTGGCTATAATTGCAATATTAAACTTTAAGGAGAAGCATGGGAAGAGTAAACGCCATAGCAACAGTTTATTATCCGTCCCCCGATGTGCCTGGGCGAATGAGCAGAATTGCAGCGCAGGCAGACAGGTTATTTATATGTGATAATAGTGATACTAGTAATAAGGATATGTTTCAGAATATCCAAAATGCTGTCTATTTGTTCTGGGGAGAAAATAAAGGTATATCAGGCGCTTTTAATAAGGTATTAAAAGATTCATCCTTTGGTTGGAAAAATGACGATTTTATTATATTTTTTGACCAGGATTCCGATATACCGGATATGCATATCGCCCGATTAATAAATGAATATAGAAATTTATTAAGTATGGGGCAGCAAGTAGGGTGCCTTGGTCCTGTTTATTATAACCGAAGCAATGACATAACGGAAATTGCACATATGAGGAGACGTGTAAAAGATCATGATTATCGCGTGAACAGTATCATAACATCTTCGATGCTTTGTCGGTATTGTGACATAAAAAAGATAGATTTTTGGAATGAAGAGATATTCCTGGATTGGTCAGATTTTGATTTGTGCTGGCGGCTGCGTAAAATTGGGAAGTATTGTTATGTAACGGACAAAGCGGTACTCAATCATATGGTTGGTTTCGGAGAAAAGAAATTTGGTATTGTGAGATTACGGGTATGGCCCCCTGTAAGAGACTATTATCAAACTAGAGATTGTTTGAAACTGCTGACTAAAGGGTATGTTCCGTTGAAATTTAAAATTCGCACGTGCATTTCTTTGACGTTTGGAGCAGTTGCTAAAGTGATATTGCTTGATGGTCCAAAAGAACGTTTGGAATATATGAAAAAGGGTATTTGTGATTATTGCCGAAGATTAAATGGCAGAATATCATAGACATTTGTTGAAAATATGAGAGGTAAAAGCAGCTTGGATAAGGAACAGATGCTTGAGAAGTACAAAGTTATTTCTTTTGATCTTTATGATACGTTGATTAATAGAGATATAAGCAGCCCCAAAACACTCTTTTTAGTCTGCGAACGAGAATTTGTAAAACGGTACATGCAACAGGGAATTCCGGATTATGCTGCATTACGTGCGCAATGTGAGCAGACACTACGTAATCGATATAGCAGAGAGATTACTTATGACCAGATTTTTGAGGAAATGGTACAATATTCGGATCTTGAGACAGTTAATAAGTATAAGGAGATTGAAATCGCCGCAGAAATTGATTTTTCGACAATCAACGAAATTGGAAAAGAGTTATATGAGCAGTGTATAAAACTGAAAAAAAGGATTATCATAACCACTGATATGTATCTCCCAAGGAGCATAATTGAAACAATACTCAAAAAGAATGGATATTTGAATTATGATTCCCTTTATCTTTCATCAGAGATAGGATTAACGAAAGCGCAAGGAAGTATTTATAGATATATTTTGAAAAAAGAGGGTATCAAGCCGGGGAAATTGCTGCATATAGGTGATAATCTGAAAAGTGATATAATAAACGCGCGTAAAGAAGGAATACATAGTTATTATATAAGAAGACAAAACAGGAATAAAAAGAAAACGGAAGCAGGTGATTCAAAGGATGATGTGTTGGCTTCTGCTATAATTTCTGCTTTTTTTAATAATAGAAGGAATATTTTCAGCAATAACAAATTTGCAGAGACAGGATACTGCTGTCTCGGGCCGCTGATTTATGGTTTCCTTGAATGGCTTGACAGCAAATGTGTGGAAAATAAGATAGAATGTATTCTTTTCTTTTCCCGGGACGGATATTTAATGAAAAGAATATATGAGAAAATGGAGAGAAAGAGTACCGCAAGGTTCTCTTATTTTTTTGCGTCGAGGCGTGCGCTACAGGTAGCTGCAATCTGGACTGCGCCTTCTTATGATGCTGTTATTAATTCCATGCATTTGCCGAGACGTGTAAAAGTAGGATGGCTTTTTAATAGCTGGGGCCTGGATATATCTTTATATCAGGAACAACTTGAGACATTGAATTTAACAGAAGAAAGTGAAGTCAGCAGAGAGGATCTTCCAGGGAATGATAAACTAAAAGCCTTATTTGATTTGTTAAAACAAGATATTATTTTGAATTCCAGAAATGAATGTCAAGCATTTCTGGATTATTTGAGAGAGGAAAATTGTCATGGGAGAACAGCTATAGTAGATATAGGCTGGTATGGCAATATGCAAAGTGCTTTCGAGAAAATAATTAACTATTCCGGCTTAGATATATCATTGCAGGGATATTACCTAGGAATAGTTCCGGATTCTGTTAATCAGCTCGAATATGATATGTATGGTTATCTTTTTCAAAAAGGGAAAAATGAGTGGTTGTTTTTGAAGGAACGATATATTAATTGTATGCTGGAATTGTTTTTAATAGCTCCGCACGGTTCCCTGAAAAGATACTATATAGATGCAAAGGGAGATGTCGCTACAGAACAGGAGATATTTGAATATCAGGATTCACCGATATATAAAGATATAAGAGTCTTGCAAGATGCTGCTGAATTATTTGTTTTGGATTTTAGAAAAATGATGTCATATATAGAGAATAATGAACTTATGTATTCACAGAATATGATAAATAAGTTCTTATACCCAAGCCTTAAGACAGTCCGGGAATGGAAGGATCTTAAGATGTGGGATGGAGAATGGGTTAATTTAATAGAGTATAAAAATGGACTG
Source organism: uncultured Lachnospiraceae bacterium (assembly GCA_947626395.1). Taxonomy (GTDB): domain Bacteria; phylum Bacillota; class Clostridia; order Lachnospirales; family Lachnospiraceae; genus UBA3402. The sequence continues at coordinate 48,771 of CANQRU010000021.1, forward strand.
CATCGGTTAGCATATCTGATGCATCCACATCAGTTTATCAATGATTTTTTGCAATCATCTTGGAAGATCGGTTTCTTTAAAGGAATGTTTGGCTTGCGATTGCCATATGCGGAAATATTGATTTTGCTTAGAAAAAGGTTTTTATTGTGTATAAGAAATGAAAAGTAAATATGAAGGGATATGTGAGAAATGAATCAATGGTTGAAACGAAAAGAAAATATGCTAAAGATTATGATGGTTGTATGTGGGGGGTATTTTTGATTTTAAATATCCTGACTCCATATATGGCAGATGATTATAGCCTTATGTTAGCAGAAAATATAATGGATGTATTTGCTCGGGGATATTCGCATTATTTTACAACAAACGGAAGAGTTCCTGCTCACTTGTTTGCTATGTTGTTTTTGCTATATGATAAGTGGATATTTAACATTGCGAATACTTTAATATATTTGTTTTTTACAGCGTTGATACTATATCATGCGACCAAAGGGCTTAAACTGTCTATACAGCAAAAAATAATATGCTATTTATTAATACACCTATTGTTGTTTTTATATGTTCCGAATTGGGGGCAGGTTTTTCTGTGGTTAGATGGGGCATGTAATTATCTTTGGACTGGAACAATTATGCTTATGTATTTGGGGCCAGTTCGCATGCTGTGTGAGGGAGAACATCCAGATTATAAAAGTTTTTTTCCATTTGGAATGTTTATAACCGGGGTAATTGCTGGTTGGTGTAATGAAAATACTTCTGGTGGAGTAATCCTTTTGTCCTGTTTTTTAATTATTTATTTAAAAAAGAAAAAAGATATTATACCAATCTGGATGTATTCCGGATTAGCTGGAACTATTATAGGTTTTGCTGTAATGATTTTAGCTCCGGGGAATGCAGTCAGAAGACGAATTGTTGGGACTGATCAAAGAGCGTGGTACAATCAACTGATTACACAGATTCGTTCATTAACAAATTGCTATTATAATAGTTTTCGTTATATGATTTATTTTTTGGTGGTAACTGTTGTATTTATGATTGTATTGCATGTTGGGAAGAAAAAACTGGCAGTTGTCTTTGGTTTCATTATAACATCATTAGCTGTGTGCTATGCACTAGCTTTAACGCCGGTAACAGGAGGAAGAACTTTTTTTGGGTGTTCAATGTTCTTGACAATTGCACTAATCTATTCTGTTGCAACGGTGCTAGAAGGAAGACAAGATACACAATTATTAATCTATAGTTATTTTGGTATACTATTGGTGGCTTTTGCGGTTAATTTCTGTAATGGTTTTATAGATATTGCATACTATAAAGTCCATGCGGATCGAAGAGAAAAATATGTAATAGAACAAAAGAATTCTGGCTTGACTAATTTGATAGTTAATGAATTGGCTCCTAAGCCAGAAACTAAATACAACGCAGCGTATGGATTAACAGATCTGGTAAATGATCCAAAAAATTGGCCTTCCAATGTGTATGCGCTCCATCATGGAGTAAAAACGGTAACTGCTGTGTCGAATGATATATTTGAAAGAGTATTTCGTAACGGAGATACACAATTGACAAATTGTCGGGATATTTACGAGTATTTAGCTTTAATTGATAATCCTAAATATACAGTTATGATTGCTGTGAATGATGATTCTAGTGGAGCTGTGGATGAGCAAATAGTCGACTTAATGAGTAATCTCGGTCTACAAACAGATTTGCGTGAACATTTTCGGTGGAGTTATATTGCGGTAATAAGCCAAGGAGAGGTTATAAATGAACAGTATGCAAATCAGGTATTGAATTATAGTCAGAGCAGTCTCTTGGGACATTCAATAGAAATAGGCAGTAGTGGAAAAATAAATAATACAGGCAATTTTGCAAGCATAAAAATCGACGGGTATGATTATGCGAGAAATAGTATTGGTCTAAATATTGTGGTATTTGATAATTCACTGAGCCGGGTAGTAGACAGAGTAGCATTTAATACTTGGTCGGGGCTGGAGGCTGGCAGATAATGTCAAGGACAAGAAAAGAGGATTGTTTTGAAAATACTTTTTATTGGAATACCATTTTATGAATATACCGTACGAATAAGAAAGGCGGTAAAAGAATACGAAAACGCAGAAGTTAATCAGTTGAGACTACGAATTAGTACTACATCTTTTGAGGCGCTACTAGATAAAATATCTGGGGGCGGCTTAAAAAGATTAATCCCGTGGGTACAACAATGTATGTATTTTACCATTCATAAAAGCGAGAAATATGATGTAATTTTTGTATTGACAGGAAGAGGTTTGAATGCTTCTTTATTCAAAAAGTTTATATCTAAGCAAAAGCAGGCTCAAAAGATATTATACCTATGGGATGATATCAAGCGTTTAGAGAACTATGAAGAAATAAAAAGGCTTTTTGATCGAGTAATTTCTTTTGATCGGAAAGACTGCGAAGAAGAGTCTTTGGAGTTTTTACCTCTATTTTATTTGGAGGACTATGTATATCATGACGAAGCAAAGATAAGAGAATGTTCTGTCTTAGGCGGATGGCATTCGGATCGAGTTCGCATAATTAACCAAGTATGCAAGCAATTTGATACTAGATCAAAGAAATGGTATTTGCTGCTGTCAACTACAAGAGCGCATTGGTTGAGAAAGCGATGGTTTTCACGGGATAATGAAAAAGTTCCTTCGTATGTCCGTCCTATAACATTATCGATTAAAGACAGTGCAGATATATTAAAGGGAAGTAAAGTTACGATTGATATGCCCTATCCGGGACAGCAAGGATTAAGCATCCGAACTCTGGAGGCTTTGGCAGCGAATACTAAATTAATAACAACAAATGCAGATGTTATGAATTATGATTTTTATAACGAAAAAAATATTTGTGTTATTGATAGGGTGAATCCGAGGGTAGATAATCAATTTATGGAAGAACCATATCAGAAGATTGACAATAGTATTGTTGAACAATATTCGATTGAATCTTGGGTGAAGAGGATATTTGAGCCGGTAAAGCAGCATGTGTGAGGAGGATGGGAGTGAGACTTGGTGCATATATTCTAGAGATTAAGAATCGGGCACTCAGATGGATAAAACGTCCATATTATGTCCTGCGTTTTGGAAAATTTGGTAAGGGTAGTGAGATAAATAAGCCTCTTCGCCTGTATAATACACAGAATATGTACTTTGGAACTCATGTTACTGTTATGGGGAATAGTCGGATGGAATGTATAACGCATTGGGGGACGGGGGGGTATAAACCCCAATTAATAATTGGGGATAATACAACGATTGGTCAGGGCGCACATATTACTTGTGCGGGAGAATTAACTATTGGTAGAGACTGTGCGATTCTCCCATATGTTTTGATTACTGATATAACTCATACATATGATCGACTGGATATTTCTCCATTATATTCGCCTATAAAGATTTCAAAGACGCAGATAGGGGATTCATGTATGATAGGTATGGGAGCAAGGATTATGCCTGGGGTGCAAATAGGTGATCATAGTATAGTTGGGACTAATGCAGTAGTGACCAAAGACGTCCCGCCGTATTCTGTTGTGGCGGGAATTCCGGCTAAAGTAATCAAATATTATGATGTTTCCCTTTGCAGGTGGAGAAAAATAAATATCAAGGTGAAAGAAAATGAATAAATGTATTAATCTGTATGATTCTGTCGGCTGTAGGAGTGTTCCACAACTAATAGGTCATCTGAGAAAAGCAAAGTATTTACTTAGTTGGTCAATGCGCTGGATTGCGTATTATCGTAGGTTCAAATCGTTTGGCATTTCCAGTGTTATGGAAAAACCTTTGCGGATATGCGGAGGAAAGAGAATAGAAATTGGTGAGCGGTGTTCCATACTTGACGGCCTCAGAATAGAGGCCGTTATTCATTGGCAAAATCATCCGTTGAATCCATACATTCAGATAGGAAATGGTACATCGATTGAACAGGGATGTCATATCATTGCTGCAGATCATTTGGAAATTGGAACAGACTGTGTAATATCTGCGTTTGTATATATATCGGATTGTAGCCATCAATATAGACACGATAAACCGATTATGGCTCAGTCGCTTATTATAAAGCAAACTCGGATTGGAAATAATGTATTTATAGGAATTGGCTCCAGAATAATGCCAGGTGTAACGGTGGGGGATTATGCAGTGATTGGAGCCAATGCTGTTGTAACGCATGATGTTCCTTCCTGTGCAATCGTTGCAGGGGTACCAGCCAAGGTGATTGGTTGGAATAATCAATGAAATGAGGAAATGGAATGAGAGTAGCAGTAACTGGTGCCAATGGTTATCTGGGACAAGGTGTAGTAAAAAAACTTTTGGATGAAGGGCATGAAGTGATTGCCGTTGATTATAGTATGGATTATGTGGATTCAAGAGCGACGAAGAAAGTTGCGGATATATTTAAACATAATGATATTTTTAATTTTTTGGAAAGACCAGATTGTGTGATACACATGGCATGGAGAAACGGGTTTGTACATAATCATCTGAGCCATTTAGAGGATCTGCCGAGCCATTATATATTTGCGAAGCAACTGATTACAAATGGATTGAAGCAATTCGTCGGGATAGGAAGTATGCATGAAATTGGTTTTCATGAAGGAAGCATTAAGGAAGACACACCGACGAATCCATTGAGTTTATATGGAATCAGCAAAGATGCACTAAGAAGAAGCATTGAATTATTGGTTGCGGATACAGACTGCAAATTCCAGTGGCTTCGAGGCTTCTATATTGTGGGAAACAGTCAGCATGGAAGTTCAATTTTCGCTAAAATTGCTAAAGCTGCTGCTGATGGAAAAAACACTTTTCCGTTCACTACAGGAGAAAACCAATGGGATTTTATTGATTATGAAGCATTTTGTGAACAGGTAATAGCGGCCATCAGTCAGACTGAAGTATGTGGAATCATAAATATTTGTTCTGGACATCCTCAGAAATTGTCTGAGAGAGTTGAACGCTTTATACAAGATAACCATTATGACATTCAACTGGAATATGGAGTGTTCCCGGATAGAAAATATGATTCAAAAGCAGTGTGGGGAGATGACAGTAAGATTAAAATAATTATGAAGTACTATCAGTGAATAAGAAATAGGAGATAAAAATGTTTATTGTAAAATTTTGGGGTGGGCTTGGAAATCAGATGTTCGAATATGCATTATTTAAACAGTTGGAGAAACGATTCCCTGCCAGTGTTATTAGGGCGTATATTCCATTTCGTTCCTCTAAACGATATAATTTGGCAGATTATTGTTTAGAGGATGCATTTGGTATTTATATTAAGGAATGTACATGGAAGAGCGTTGTTAAACTGTCCGATAAGTATCCCGAAGATGGCCCTTTGCGTAGCATTTTTAAACCAGTGTTCAAGTTATCTAGCGGCGTAACAGGACATAAATACTCGCATATATTTCAGGATGATTTTACATGCTTTTATCCTGAAATATATAATTTAAGTCCCTTATATAGTTATTATTTGGAAGGAGCCTGGGCGAACTATGGGTATCTTATCGGTATTGAAGATATACTGAAGAAAGCTTTCAAATTCAATGATGATCTTTCCGATAGAAACAGATATTATCAGGAAGAAATAACCAACAGTAATTCGGTAAGTATTCATGTAAGGAGAGGCGATTTTGTAAAATATGGGTATTCATTGGTGCCGGATGACTATTACTTCAAGGCAATAAAGATGATAATCGAAAGAGTAGAAAACCCGAAATTCTTTGTCTTTTCAAATGATCATGAATATTGCAAATCGCTGTTTGATAATAAGATAAAATTTGAGCTTGTAACAGGAAATACAGAGTGGAACAGTTACAGAGACATGCAGTTAATGTCTTTGTGTAAACACAATATCATTGGAAACAGCACATTTTCATTTTGGGGAGCATATTTGAATAAGAATCCTGACAAGTTTGTTATTTCTCCTGAGTTAGGAGTCGGAGTTACAGAACATAACATTCCATTTACGTGTCCAGAATGGATAAAAATTGATATTAAGAATGTATGAGAAATTGAAAACATATGAATTCTGCAAAAACCCTTAAAAATAGCATAATTTCCGTCATTGGACAAATATTAACCTTGCTTTTGCGTTTTGTTAACCGCCGTGTATTCGTTATGTTCCTGGATATCGAATACCTAGGTTATCAAAGTGTATTTGGCAATGTTTTTTCTATTTTGTCCGTTGCGGAGCTTGGAATTGGGGGGATCATCTCATTCCATTTATACCGCGAAATAGTTACGGATAATAAGCAGGAAATCGGTAAACTCATGTATCTGTACAAGTGGGTTTACCGGATTATTGCCGCTGTGGTTACCATCCTTGGACTGGCTGCATGTGTATTTGTTCCGTACATTGTCAAGGATGCGAACAGAGACATCGGCTATCTGTATGTTGTTTATTTCCTCCAGCTGGCAAGCACAGTGGCCGGCTATTTTCTTTCCTACAGACGCACGATTTACGCAGCGGATCAGAAGGAGTACAAAACGATCGAGATTGATCTGTTCACGAATATTGTGGTTCAGATCGTGCAGCTTTCTATGCTGGCGGTATTCAGGAATTACCTGCTGTACCTTGCGGTACAGCTGTCCACATCCGTTATCGCAAACTTTGTGATTCTATGTAAATCGAATCGGGATTACCCATATCTGAGAGAGAAATACATGGTTACAATGGAGGACATCCGCAGGAGGAACATGATCCCGGATGTCAGGAATTTCCTGGTACACAAGATTGCTTATGCGGTTTATGGCGGAACGGATAACATTGTCATATCCGCCCTCTGCGGGATCAGGGATGTCGCGCTTTATGGGAACTATGTTCTTTTGAAGGAAGGGGTCCTTCAGGTCCTGTTTTACCGGCTTCTGAACCCTGTGCAGGCAGCGATAGGGAATATTGTTTACAGCGACCGGAGCAGGGATGAACT
>CANQRU010000022.1 GCA_947626395.1 uncultured Lachnospiraceae bacterium
TCGATATCAGATCCCTTCAAATCAATGATTTTACGTGGTTTTCTCGATGTCTGTCACCAACTTTTAGAGAAGAGCCTTTTTTCCTTATATATCTTCTCGCATACACTTCAGTTAATTTATGTGGATTTATAAAAGATGAACTTATACCTTGCCCCAATTTATAATAATATGTACAAGAATTCATAAAAGCAATTTTGCTGCAATATGTTAAATAGGTAAGTGTAAATACCAAATCTTCGCAAACCCAGAACTCATCTTTAAATCTTATATCATTTCGCTTTATTGTATTTGTCAAAAACATCTTATTCCATAGATAACCTCCATACATATTTCCATTCATAATCCTATATTTTGCTACTTCCATATCCACAATTTCTACCATGGAAAATGTATTATTTATATTAGTTCTACTTGTAACTAATTCTACCCCCCCATGTTCCAGTATATCCACCATCAACTCTATATGATTTGAATCCACTCGATCATCTGCGTCCAAGAAGGTAATATATTTACCATGAGCTCTATCTATACCAATATTTCTTGCATGAGATGGTCCATGATTTTTTGTATCAATGTAAATAATCCTTGAATCCTTACACTCTTGACAATAAACTCCTGTGGCGTCTGTTGATCCGTCATTTATAATAATTACCTCAAAGTCAGAATAACTTTGACTAATTATATCTTGAAGCATATTTCTGATATTATTTTCAACATTATATACAGGTAAAATAATGGATACCATCACTCTTTCGCGCAAAAATATTTCTCCTCTTCTCTATATTTGTTAATACTTCCAACAAATATCTAACATAATGTTAATCTCTTTAATCATCCTTCCAAGTTTATGCTATTAAAAGGATAATAAATACTTCTATCTACCCCCCCCTAGCCAAATGAAGCAATAAACAACAGTCACTTGGGTAATAAGTCCGAAAATATTCAATTTCTAGCATAATCTATAATTCGTATGACGATTTATTTGGAAATATTTGCTCAAACCAACTGATCAATTCCCTCTTAAGAGACTCATAACTACTATTCGAATTCTCATCATTCAAACTAAGTACTGGTATTTTCTGTCCTAAAAGTTGTGTTTTTATAATATCTTTTTCAGAAAATAGCCCATAGCTTCTGCAGAGTGGTTTTCTTGGCATAAAATTGCCTGAACAAATCTGCCATGCCTTAAAAAAATGTTGTGTTACATCCTCATTTGATCGAAATCGGTGGGTACAGGTTTTTTGTAATATTTCAGGTTCCGCTTTCCACACCTCTTCAAACAAGGCTTTTGTATATGCATTTGGTCCATGTGCAGTAAAAATATCAGGAATAAATCCCCACGGAAGCAAAAGTAATGTCCGTATAATGTTTCTCCCGTTCTTTATATTAAACCACTTTTCAAAATGGCCATAAATAACATCCTGCTTAGAAAAATGTTTATTGATATAATGCATAGCTAATAATTTATTTGAAGCTCCAATCAAATTATCATTAGTAGGCACGCTTAGGGCTCCCGTATCACAAGGTATTCCGTTTTTAAAAAAATCCTTTGGCTCCAAAAAATCAATAATAAAACAATCGTCATTAAAATAGACGAATTTATCACTCAGTCCAGGTATTCTATGAAGATTCAATTCTATCGGATTACAACTAAATACCGGAAGATACTCTTCCGGTATATAATCTTTATGATTGACAATATGAATTTTGGGATGATCTTTATTAAGCCATTTCGGTAAATGCCCCCATGTGACAAAATGAATTTTATTTACCCATGGAGCAAACTTTTCAACTCCACGAAACCAATATTGTAAATTATCCCAATCACGGTAACGAGCAATGCTTGCATCAGTAAAACCTTTGTCTAATTCGCCATATTTTGCTTTTTGCTCTTGCCATAAAGGATCATTACCATCAACCCATGGCAAAATAAAATCTATTTTTTCGGAATTCATAATTGGCATCCTTTCTAACTACTCTTAATATATATCTTATCAAAATACTTTACATTTATTCTATTCAAAGCAATCCTCTTACTTCCTATCCACAAAATAACTAATACAAATACAGTCGTTTTATTCAAAATATGACTCAAAGGATATATCATTGGACCTCTAGGTGAATAAATAACTATATGTATAGAGATTAACAAAATCGCATTTCGAATTAGGTTTTCATTATCTGCTTTATAAATTGAGCCCAATAAAATTCCGTATATTATATTACCTATTACAATGCCAATATACCCAAAATCCTGATACAACTCTGCCACATACGATGAGCCCTTTCCATGTCCAGTTAAATATGAATTCGAGTCTATTAAATATGTAATTGCATGTGCATATGAATGCATATCTGTTGCATAATTAACTGTATACGGTATCGGTTTCGTAGATCCCGAAAAAAAGCGTAATATCGGACTATATAATACATAGTCAACTATCTCACCTAAAGAATAAAATCGCTGCGGGAAGTCCTGCCTAAACTTCTTACCATACCCTATAATATCTACTGATCGGCCTGCAACGCGGAAAAACCTTGCAAATTGAGCGCTAATAGTTTTTTCGCCAACATCAGCCCCTTCTCTTATATATACAAAATAACTCAGTCCTGCAATTAACAATGGTAACATTAAAATCCCTATAACTATAAATGCTCTGTTTATCCAAATCTCTTTATCTCGATATTGTCGCCAAAATATATAGATTACTAATATTGCTATGTTGAGAACAAATCCCCCTCTAGCTCCTGTCAATAAGATTGAAACTGCAAGTACTATATAAACTGTCATCGGTACAATGCATTTCTTTTTAGATGGATAAGAAGCAAGAAACACACAGAAACTCGCATTATACATATTTCCTATAATCTGTATTACTCTAGGAATCTGACTTTTATATGCATAATATGATGCGACATACGAATTTTGTTGAATAAATCTCCATTCTTCTATGTTTTCTAATCCAAAACATACTGCAGACAAATAAAATAAAATCAACGAGTAAAGCTGCATTCTTCCTACATATTTATAGTATGTTACATTAGAATATGACCTATTTTTCACTTTATTCTTAGCAATTAACTCATATCCTTCAAACCCAAATTGCAGAAAAACCAACGATATAAAAAGCGTAAGTAAAATATGACGATTTATATTTTCAGAAAAATTAAAAGTTACTATTCCCTTAGTGAATAAGTCGACCGTCATTCTGCCCATTAAAAATGTGAAAAAAGAAACTAGAAACAACAAATATGTAAGTCTTTTGGAAAATCCTAAAAATGCATATATCATATTCGAAACAAATAAAAGGAGAATCGCAACGAACATTACATCTAACGACTGTTTAGATAGAAACCCTTCGCAAAATAAAAAACAACTAATAATAAAAAGTGCCCTATGAATTATCATGAAAAAGTTTGAAATTCCAAACTTTGATTTTCCAAAACAAACTGAAAACTTTCTAGTTTTTCCAATTGAATAATGCCTATGGTTAATCGTAGCCATCTGTGCACCTTCCTTTACTACTTTGCTTTATCCGATAATTCGTTGCTTGAAATTCCATGCTTTAATCAGTACTTTCAACATAATATATTGCTCTTTGGCTGCACAGCATATGAAGATTTTTTTCCCTTTTGGTAGTCTAAAAATATACGTGTTTTCTCGCCATTTAGGATACATTTTCTCGAAACTTTGTATCTGGTTAATAACTTCATACTTTGAACGTTTTGATCTTACCATTACCATAACCATTCCATACATAAGATCAGAAATTGCCCTAAATTCAAGTTCTTCTCCAAAACCAGGGGCAGATAACTCAATCATTCTTTGAATTGTTTCTTTTAAAAAAGTTGTATCTACATTCTTATGATTTGTATTAGAAAGAGAATTTTGCCGTTGATAATAATAATACATAGGCTTACGCAGAATAGATATCTTTTTCGTCATAGTAAGCCACGGAATTACCGTTGCTGTATCCTCACTGCGTTTTATATCCTCAGGAAATATGACCCCAGTAGTATCAACAAATGCTTTTCGGAAAAGTCGAGTTGGTGCGTATGCTCTGCTCAATGCAACTTTCTCTTTTTGAGAAGACATCGTTGTCAAATCACCAAATGGCGATACTTCTTTATACCGATTTTCAGAATAATAGTAATAGATACTGCTCATCACTATATCTGCATTATCTGTCCTTGCCACTTTATACATTGCGGATATATAGTCTTCTGTAACCCAATCGTCGCTGTCTACAAAAGCTAACCATTCCCCTGTTGCTACTGACATGCCAGTATTTCGAGCTGCGGCCAATCCCCCATTTTTCTCCCTCTGAATAAACAAAAACTGCGGATACTTCTCCGCATATTCTTTCGCAATCGTCGCGCTCCCATCCGTAGAACAGTCATCTACCATCAGAATCTCGATATTTTTATGCTTCTGAATTACTAATGAATCCAAGCAGCGTCTCAGATATGGCTCCACATTATAAATCGGCACAATAACAGACACTTTATCTTCCACCATGTTTTTGTTCCCTAGCCTCTTTTTTCAGACTTATAACTTGATCCAATCGGAATTATGTACACCTGTCTTTTCTTCTCTGGTGCTGCATCAATACAGATCATAGTTGAATCATAACTCCAGCGCGGGTGCAGATCGCAGCGCACCTCATTACGATATCGAATATCCGAATAAATACTTCCCAGTTTTTTGATCTTTCCATCCCTTACTCGGATAAGATATAATGTCTGCTTTCCTTTAAAATCCGGATATGTATCTGTAACAATGTACTTTCCGTCAGGTGAATAAGAGGGATGACCATCCACCGTTAGGATTCCTTCTCCAATCAGCTCCCTTTGTTGGGTCTTATCATGCAGGATATGATATCCATCCCCATCCTTCTCAGAAAAACAATAAGAAATAATCGTAGTATCATTTTTCCAGTTATTATGAGACACCATACCATCATCCAGAAGAGTGTATAGATTTCTTCCATCCACATCGCATGTCAGCAGGCGATGGTGCGTCACTCCATTGACGATCCACCGATGAATGAACATAAAACGATCTGCCGAAGGATTTAACATGAGATGGTTAACCTTATGAAATCCTGATTTCATGGCTTCCTGTGGTTCCCACTCCGCCAGACTTCTATAAGTGATCGGCAGTGGAAATACCTCATCTTTATCAATGTCCAACCGCCACATACATGTGATATCTGGATATTTATCGTTTGCAGTATCGTCCGTCAAATTGCAGTATCCATACCCCGGCCGAAATGTATTCAGCCTTGAGAAGTCTAAAGTGATTGCTGTCTTTCCATCAGAAGAAACCGTATAAACAGGCAGTTTCAGCACCTTCTCGCTATCGTCCTCCAAAGAATGAATCACACTGCAGTAACGCCCTTCCCGAAAATCATTAAAGAGCACTTGTGATTTATGATCTGGCCCCAACCATTGAAGCATACATCCCTGCTGGGAATTCCATACATGTGTATTTGCGATAACTTTTTCCTGTTTTGTTTCGCAGTCATACAGAATAATTGACGTCAGTTCTTTGGAGACATAACACTTATCTGCCTTTTGCGGGGCCAGATAAACCATATATTTCCCGTCGCTGCTCCAGGGCGATTTGTCGTAATAGCCGAAATTATGCTCCGACTGATCTGAACTGACTCTGACAAGACCTGGAATATCTGTCCTTTTATCACTAAGTATATTTCCCATCTGCATATATGCATTTTTCATTGCTCGTTTCATGTGCGGAAACTGAGTCAGTTTCTTCGCAATGTTTCGCGTAATACTCATTTATGAAATACCTCTGTCAATGATCCCAATCCGTAGCTCATATGAAGTAACCAGTAACAACAGCACATTTTACAGATTGATGAAGGCTTGTCCGTCTTCTGTGCAGCAAAGAAAACAGCAGCGCCAAAATATATCTCATACATTCCTGCAAAAAGTCTTCGGAATGTTTTATGGAACACACTCAAAACTGCCAGCACTGCATTCGTCAATACAAACGCCAGCGGAACCATATGGCGCAATGACAGCCCTTGCTTACTCTCGCTCCTCTTCCAGACCAGAATCGTCCATTTCCCATTTCCATAACCCTGCTTCATCAGGGCCTTGACCGTTTCGCGGGAATGATAGATACTGCGGACGGATGTATCCAGATAGAATCTTCCTCCGCATTCCTTAATCCTGCCGTGCATATCATTGTCCTGGTTACGGACAAATTCTTCATTAAAAAAACCAGCTTTGTCAAAAATAGCTTTCCGATATACACCATAGGCAACTGTATCCACATAACCGGATTTCTCCGCGTATCGGAACCGCGCGTTTCCAACTCCGAAAGGAGAAGACAAAACATCAGCAATCAATCTGCTTTTTTCCGTCAGCGGCTCTGCCTCAATACGCCCGCCGGCACATGCTAAATCTGAATTTTCAAGCAGAATTCGGACACATTTACGAATCAGCTGTGGATCTGCCTGGGCATGGGCGTCAATACGGACAACATAGTCACCCTTTGCCTCACGGATACCAATATTCCAACCAGCCGCTAATACTCTTTTCGGATTCTCAAGATAGCGGACCGGTATGCATTGTTCATGGGACAATATGTACTGCTGTACTGAATTTCTCGCAGCTTCCACTGTATTATCTGTAGAACCGCCGTCAATAATCAGCAATTCCATCTTATCTGCTGGATAATCCTGCTCCAGGAAAGAACGGACTGCCTGACCGATATACTGCTCTTCGTTATAGACAACAATCATGGCTGTTACGAAGGGCATGCTCTTCTCCATGTCATTCTCTTTAATCACAGGTTCTCCTTATACCACTCAATCGCCAACGCGATCCCCTTCTCAAAGCTGTAATCCGGATCATACCCCAGAAGTCTCCTTGCCTTGGAGATATCCGCGTTACTGTGCTTGATATCCCCCGGCCTGTCCGGACCGAAGTGCGGCTCAATATCCTTTCCTAACGCTTTTGTCAATCCATAATAGATATCGATCAGATATTCCCTGCCGCCATAGGCGATGTTGTAGGCTTCTCCGGCCGCTTCTTTAGATGCAAGACATGCTTTCAGATTTGCCTCCACCGCATTCTCGACATAAGTGAAATCCCGCGATTGCTTCCCATCCCCATTAATAATGGGAACCTCGTCGTTCAGAAGCATTTTCAGAAACTTCGGAATCACTGCCGCATACGCGCCGTTCGGATCCTGACGTCGGCCAAACACATTAAAATAGCGCATTCCATAAGTCTCAAGCCCATAGAACTTCGTATACATCTTCGCAAATTCTTCATCTGCTCGCTTTGTCAGCGCATAGGGAGACAGGAGATTTCCCTCGCGGCCTTCCTTTTTGGGAAGATTCGGCTCATCACCATATACGGAACTGGATGAAGCATAGACAAATTTCTTCACGCCTTTTATTCTGGCCGCCTCAAGCATATTTACAGTGCCGATGATATTGTTGTTTGCATAAAAAAGCGGCAACTCGATGCTCCGGGGGACGCTTCCCCAAGCGGCCTGATGCAGCACATAATCTACACCTTCGCAGGCATTTACACAGGTTTCTGGATTCTTGATATCCCCCAGTATAAATTCATACCACGGATTATCTTTGAATAGCTCCGCATTCTCCTTTTTTCCGGTAGAGAGATCATCCAGGCAGCGGACTCGGTATCCCATATCGAGAATCGCTTCACAGAGATTGGAGCCAATAAATCCGGCCCCTCCGGTCACAAGAAAAAGCGAATCTTTCGGAAAGTTCAGATGACGGTATCCCATATCAGCACTCTCCTTTACAGCCGCCAGTAACAGTACCCGGCTTTTTCATATGTATCACGGTCTAAAAGACCCTTGATATCCAACAGCACCTTTGATGTCCCGTCTGAATACAAAGCAGCAATATCCGATTCTTTAAGGGACAGGAATTCTTCATGTGCCACCGCAATAATCACAGCATCCATATCCTTTATTTCATTCAGATCGGTAAAGTCTATTCCATATTCTCTCTTTGCCTCTGCTCTATCCGCTACCGGATCCGTGACTACCGGACAGATGCCATATTCATTCAGTTCATGTACGATATCGATCACACGGGTATTTCTCGTATCCGGACAGTTTTCCTTGAAAGTAAATCCCAGAAGGGCTACACGGGCATTTTTCACATGCTTATCCGCCTTAATCAGGCACTTTACCAGGTTTTCGGCCACATATTTGCCCATGTCATCGTTAATACGGCGTCCACTCAGGATGATCTGACTGTGGTAACCTAATTCTTCCGCTTTGTAAGTCAGATAATATGGATCGACCCCGATACAGTGGCCGCCCACCAGTCCCGGATAGAATTTCAGGAAATTCCATTTCGTCCCGGCTGCTTCAAGCACCGCTTTCGAATCAATACCCATCTTATTGAAAATAATAGATAACTCATTCATGAATGCGATATTGATATCCCTCTGGCTGTTCTCGATCACCTTGGCGGCTTCAGCCACTTTGATACTCTGGGCGCGATGGACTCCAGCTTCCACCACCAGTTCATAGACCTTTGCTACCGTATCCAGTGTCCAATCATCCATACCGGAAACGATCTTCGTAATTGTCTCCAGACGATGTACTTTATCACCTGGATTGATCCGTTCCGGAGAATATCCAATTTTAAAATCCGGCCCGCATACCAGGCCGGATTCTTTTTCAAGTATCGGAACACAAATATCTTCGGTCACACCGGGATAGACGGTGGACTCAAATATGACGACGCTTCCTTTAGAGAGATGACGTCCTACAATCTTACTTGCTTCCTCGACTGGGCTCAGATCAGGCGTATGATCATGATTCACCGGAGTAGGAACAGCCACAATAAAAAACTTTGCTTGATCCAGATCATTTTCATCACTGGTAAATGCTACTGTCGTCTCACTGATTGCTTTATCTCCGACTTCCTTTGTTGGGTCCGTTCCCTGTTTATACAGTTCGATTTTCCCTTTATTCAAATCGAATCCGATCACATCCAGTTTCTTCGCAAATGCGACCGCGATAGGCATGCCTACATAGCCCAGGCCAACCAAGGCCAGCTTTTCTTTTTTTTGTAATAATCGTTCATATAAATTGTTCATCTCAATATCGTGCATACTTGTAATACCCTTTTGTCCTTTCCTTTTATTGTTATGCCGGCCTGCATACTACAAGTTCCGCTTGTACCATCATTTTCAAACAATATCCCCACCAATGAACCATCCTCTATATAACTGTCCATACTGTACGAAGCATAGTTCCTACTTCTCTCCAGAACCCATATCTCCGTACCGCTTCCAGATTACATTTCATCTTCCCCGGCAGCACCTGCTCCACATACACCTTATCCACATCTTCCGCATTCTCCAGCAGCTCCGCCTCATCCTTATACCGAATACTGGCTTCGCTTGTAATCCCCGCAGGGAGCAGTAATGTAGCACGCATCTCCTTCGTGTACTTTCTCACATACTTCGGTACCTCCGGCCGAGTCCCCACGAAGCTCATATTTCCCTGCAGTACATCGATCAGTTGCGGGAGCTCGTCCAGCCTGCAGCCCCGCAGCTTCGCTCCAACCTTCGTGATCCGGCTGTCTCCGCCCACTGTTACCGCGGAGCCGATCCGATCCGCATGATCCACCATCGTCCTGAATTTATGTATCCGGAATTTCCTGCCGTATGCCGTGACCCGCTCCTGGCGGTAAAAGACCGGCCCCGGCGAGTCCAGCCGAATCATCACCGCTATGACTGCCATCGGAAGCGCCAGAAATACCAGAAGCACCGCAGCCGCAGCTATATCGAACAGGCGCTTCGCGTAAAGGCTGCCCTTCTTCCGGCTCAGGATATCGTAATACACCCTGACCTCATCGCATTTCATGAACTCAGGCAGTTTTTCCCAGTCTCTCAGCATCCGTTCTGCTTCTCCCTGTTACCTCTTCCACCGTCTCGCGAAAACATTCCGACACATACTCCACATCTTCATCCGTTAGCCTCGTGTGCAGCGGAAGCGTGACTTCATTTGCATAGTACCGATATGAATTCGGAAAATCCGTGATATCCCATCCCAGGTTCTTATACGCTGTCATCATCGGAAGAGGCTTGTAATGGACATTGCAGGCAATCCCATGTTCTGCCATCCCCGTGATGACCGCATTTCTCTGCTCCACGCTGATTCCCGGAATCCGCACCAGATACAGATGGCCGCTGCCGCAGAAATCCTTCCCGGAATGCACCAGATGGCTAATGCCCAGACTATCGCAGACGTCGTCATATTTTTCTATGATCTCCCTGCGTCTGGCAAGCAGACCAGGATATCTTTCCAGCTGCTTTAGGCCGAGCGCCGCCATGATGTCGGTCATGTTGCATTTATAAAATGGCGCCACGATATCGTATTCCCACGCCCCCAGCTTCGTCTTCGCCAGCGCATCCTTCGACTGGCCGTGAAGGCTCAGAAGCTGGTACATATGGTAGATCTCGCTGTCATCAATCCCTTCGATATGCCTCCAGGCTGCCGCGCCGCCTTCCGCTGTCGTGAAATTCTTCACTGCATGGAAGGAGAAACTGGTGAAATCAGCCGCGTTTCCAGCCATACTGCGGCATTTCTGCGCGTCTGTCACTGTCATCCCAAACAGCCTGTCTGACCGTCCATCCGATAATTCATCCATGTTTCCGTCCAGCCGCTGCTGTCTGGCTGCGCAGGCATCTGTCTGGCCTGTCCGTGTTCTTGTGCCGGATTCAGAGTTACCTCCCACGCAGAGTTCCCTCCATGCGCCCAACGCGTGGGCACAGTCCGCTACAACTGCAATCCTTCCAAGAGCCTTCTGGATGCGTCTGCCCAGATCCGTATTTCCACCGGGTCTGAACAGGTTCCTCTTATTTTCCACTGCCTGATAGATCCGGTCATAGTCGCACATGACGCCGCCCAGATCTACAGGGATGATCGCCTTTGTCTTCTCCGTGATGGCCGCTTCCATCTGGTCATAATCCATTTCGCAGCTGTCCGGCTGGGAATCGATGAACTTCACTGTGGCCCCCACATGGATAGCGGCGGATGCTGTCGCGGTATATGTATAAGCCGGAACCAGAACTTCATCTCCCGGTCCTATCCCAAGAACACGCAGGCTCAGCTCTTCTGCCGCGGTCGCGGAATTCAGGCAGACCATATTGGGAGTTGTCTCCGGCGCTCCCACATACGCCGCCAGTCTCCGCTCCAGCTCTTTCGTCCGCGGGCCGGTAGTAATCCATCCGGACCGAAGCGCTTCGCTGACTTCCGCGATCTCGAGATCGCTGATATCCGGTGGACTGAAATCGATTTTCCGTTTGCCGGTTTCATTATCCGTTATCATATTGCATCTCCATCTTAATTTGGTTCTTCTCCAAAACTTGGTGATTCTTCTCCATTTCCTGGTGTTTCACCAACTTTCATAGAAGATCTTCTCCATTCTTGGGGGATGCACAAAAGCTTCTCTCTTTTCTGGTGTTTCTTTGACATTCCCCGCGTTTCCTAGAAGAGCTTCTCTCTTTTGTGGTGTTTTCACTCTGTTAGTGATCTTTTTAGCCATAACTGCTGACTTTCTGTTATTCTTATTTCGCCATAAAAAATAAATTTAAAGGAGGTTAACAGTTATGGCCACAAAGATCACTAACAAACTCATTTCTCTTCCTCAGGATGTCTCCATCGACCGCGTCGTGGATCATCCCCATTCCATGGAGATCTTCATCTCCTGTCCTGACACGGAACGGCTCTGCCCGGTCTGCGGCTCCCCCCACTGTGTCATCAAGGACTCCGGCCGCTCCCTCACCGTCCGGCATGTCTCCGTCGCCGGCAAGGGCTCTTTCCTCTCATTCCATGTCCCGAGGCTCCGCTGTAAGCAATGCGGTGCCTCTTTCTCCGCCAGGCCTTACTTTGTTCACCCTTCCATGAAACTCTCCGCTGCCGCCTTCCTCGCCGCCTGCGTCGGCCTTACCGGCACCCGCTCCATCCGCGACATCGCCATTGACAATGGGCTCGCCGAGCAGCAGGTCCTCTCTGTCCTCTGCTCCGTCGACTTCCGTAAGCCGCCCTCTCTCCCCCGCACCCTCTGTATCGATGAGTTCAAGGGCTCTTCCGGCTCCTACGATCCGGATTCACACCGTTGGAATGTCAGCCGTTTCCATTGCAACATTTCCGACGGAGGGTTCGGCTGCGTCGTCGATGTCCTCCCACAGATCTCCCTGGACTTCCTGCTCTCCTATTTCATGGACTATTCCCTCGAGGAACGCAGGCGCGTCCGCTTCTTCTGCTGCGACATGCACGGCGGCTTCATCTCCCTCGCCAAACGCTGTTTCCCCGATGTTAAGGTCTGCGTCGACATGTTCCATGTCGTCAAACTCCTGAATGACAATGTCTCCGACATCCGCCGTTCCTTACAGAACTCCTTCCGCTCCCGCGGTGATGAGGAATCCTACCAGCTCCTCAAACGCTCCTCCAGGCTTCTCACCACTTCTTCCTTTAATAAGGAAACTTACTGGGGAACCTCCTTCAAGCTCAAAGAACGGCAGCTGGAACGCGTCCTCACCCTCTCCAACCATCTCAGGGAGGCCTATAACGCCCTCCAGGAATTCCATTCCATCCTTCAGGAGCCTTCCTACTCCGAGCAGCGCGACGCACTTACCCAGTGGCTCTCCACTTACTCCGCCTCCGACTGTGATGGCACCAGGCGCTGCGCCGGCTCCATCCGGCGCCACCGCTCCTATATCCAGAACAGCTGGAAGTACGGAAAGTCCAACGGTCCCTGCGAGGGCCTCAACAACCGCATCAAGGTCCTCAAAAGGAACTGTTATGGTCTCCATGATTTCGACCACTTCCGCCGACGTGTCCTCTTCTCCTGCGGCCATACGAAGCTCATCAGGGAAACCTATACCAACGCGCTGGAACTGGCCGGTAAGGAAAGGAGGGATGGATAATGGCACGGGGAAAACGCTTTTCTGTCCATGACCTCTACCCGGAGGACTACTGCTTCGACTATGACGCGTTCGAGGCGGATCCGGAAAACTACAAATTTACCGCGGAAGACAACGCGTATCTGAACGCCATTGAACTGGAACGCTATGAGGATACCGTCCCCATGACACCCTATGAACGGCGGCTTCTGCGCAGATGGGTCATCTCCGGCCACAGCGTCCATGACAATCCCGGCTCCCGCTATATCTGTATCGCCAGACACCATCCGGTCAGCGATTTCCTGGATGTTTACCGCATGGACCGGGAGATCCGGGCCGCCACCAGGGGCATGACCCCGAAGGAGCGGGAGGCGTACCTGAAGGACTATACCGGCTGGAAGGACGACCCGCCGGATGAGGGGGATTCATTCCTCCCAGTGAATGAGGACGAGCCGCCATTTTAGGGTGCCGGCAGCGATATGTCCATCACCATATCTCCATCCTTATCAGCCACATAAAGGGGGTGAAGCTTCAAAAATCCCATCAAAAAAAGGGCCTTCACGGTCCTCCTAATGTACTTAGCCCTGACCATGATACACCCAATATCCAGCCTGAAAAACGTCCTTCGTTCGTCAGGTCTGGTTAAGGTATGCCATTTTTACGTTTTCATCGATATCAGATCCCTCCAAACCATTGATTTTGCGTGGTTTTCTCAATGTCTGTCACCAACTTTTAGAGAAGAGCCCTTAATTTCTTGTATTCATGCACAATGCAGCAAGCCTGTCAGTTACGGATTCCTCATAAAATTGACAGTACCCCTTCTATGTTGATAAATATGCGTTCATGAGGGGAGTCCCTGCGGCTGGTATGTCGGTACCATTTCTTTCACCAGTGCCTTCACCTGCTCCGTATCCTGGTTCGCTACTTCATACAGTCTCGCCAGATCCTTTTCCAGCTTCTCCGCGTCAAACTCAATCGGCCTGCCAATATGGATCAGCTGGTTCGGCGTGTCCTGAAGCCCCTCTTCTCCCATCAGCAGTTCCTCATACAGCTTCTCCCCGGGCCGCAGCCCCGTGAACTCGATTGGAATATCCACATACGGCTCATATCCGGACAGCCGGATCAGGTTCTCCGCCAGATCCAGTATCTTCACCGGCTTCCCCATGTCCAGCACGAAGATCTCTCCGCCTTTCGCATACGCCCCAGCCTGCAGCACCAGACTCACCGCCTCCGGGATCGTCATAAAGTACCGGATGATATCCGGGTGCGTCACCGTCACCGGCCCGCCCGCCTCGATCTGCTTCTTGAACAGTGGAATGACAGAGCCGTTGCTCCCCAGCACGTTCCCGAACCTTACCGCCACAAAATCCGTCTCCGATCTGGCGTCCATCATCTGAACCACCATCTCGCAGAGCCTCTTGCTGGCCCCCATGATGTTCGTCGGGTTCACTGCCTTGTCCGTGCTGATCAGCACAAACCGCTTCGTCCCGTATTTATCCGCCGCCTTCGCGGTCTTGTAAGTACCAAATACATTATTCTTGATCGCCTCACACGGACTGTCCTCCATCAGCGGCACATGCTTGTGTGCCGCCGCATGGTATACGATGTCCGGACGGTATTTCGCGAAGACGCTCTCCATCCGGTGCGTGTTCCTCACCGAACCGATCAGTACCACCAGGTCCAGTTCCGGATGGCTCTCCTTTAGCTCCTGCTGGATATCATAGGCGTTATTTTCATACACATCGAAAATAATCAGCCGCTTCGGGTTATGTCCCGCGATCTGCCTGCACAGTTCGCTGCCGATCGAACCGCCGCCCCCGGTGACCAGTATCGTCTTCCCGCTCACATAGCCGATGATCTCATCCAGATCCACACGGATCGGCTCCCGCCCAAGCAGGTCCTCGATCTGCACCTCCCGCAGTTTCGACACGCTGACCTCATCATTCAGCAGCTGGTAGATCCCCGGAAGGATCTTCACCTTGCAGTCCGTCTTCTGGCAGATGTCGATGATGTCTTTCCGGTCCTGGGCCGGCGCCGCGGGCATCGCGATGTAGATCTCATCCACCCGGTACTTCTCGGCCAGCTTCGGGATATCGTTCCGGTTCCCTTCGATGGGCACACCGTTTAAGATCTTTCCGATCTTATTCTTATCGTCGTCCACGAAGCAGACGACCGTATCATTCACAAATGAACTGGTATGTATTTCTTTCAGGATCACGGTACCGGAAGTGCCGGCGCCGACGATCATGATCCTCTTTCCATTTTTCCCGCGTCGGCCGGACCCGAACAGCGATACCCAGATCCGGTAGGATAGGCGCACAGCCAGCGCCATCCCGCACAGCACCACGAAGGAGATCAAATAGTAACTCCTTGGCACCGAGAACTGCAGGAGCATCATCCCGCCGGTCTGCAGAAGCGCCGCGATACCGCATGTCCCGACGATATTGAGCGCCTCCCGCACCCCGGCGGCGCTCCACACGATGTCGTACATTTTCCGGAACAAAAAAACAGCCAGCGTACCGGTGATGTACGTTGGCAGGTACCGTATGACGACAGCTTTATATTCCGGCGGCACGGCCGCCCAGCTCAGATCGAACCGGACGATGAGTCCCAGGAATGCGGACAGGCAGATGATCGCGGTGTCGATCAACAGCAATATTGCCATCTGCGCCCATTTATTCTTTGGAATGTGCCGGTCCCAGAAATCTTTCTTTTGCATCATTATCTACATAAAACCTTTCATTCGGATCGAGGCGGTCAACCCGCAGCGCTCGCCTGCTCCGGTTCGGAATTCTGCCTGGATAGTACGCCGGTTCCGATATCTTCATTCAGATAAATTCCCAGCGCCGCGGTCTGCTCCATGCCAAGGAGCTCCAAGCGGATGATCGCGAACCGTTTTTTGAAGCCCCATTTCAGCACCTGGTCGCTGCATGCTGCCAGCGGCCCGTCAATGGCGTAAATGTGTCCGGCCCCGTCGGTCGAAACATAGGACAGACTCACAACGTGATCCGCGTCCTGAATCTGCTCCAGCAGCACGGTCTCAGCCGCGGACAGCGGATAACTGGAAAATGCTGTCTCTTCCTCCAGCGTGTCCGCCAGTTCATCCAGCCGCGAATGCACCGCATCCGTCCGATCCGCCGGACACGTCACAAACACGTATCCCGGGAACAGCGGTTCCACATGCAGGATATTCTGCCGTTCCCTTCGCCAGATCCGCTCGTGGCGGAGCACAAAGCTCTCACAGCCGGACCCTTTCGGCAAAGCCTCATTGACCAGCGCCGACAGTTCATCCTCGCGGCCGGCCCAGGTTTTAAGTGCGTACCACTGCATATTTCGCCGCCTCCTTTCTTTGGAACTTCACATAAGAAAAGCCCACCCGACAGGACATTTAATCCTTAAATGGGTAGGCTTCGCCATATCCGCGGCTGTTTACAGATAACCCCGGATATGACTGCCGCACAACGGATACTCCGCCGCGGCCGATATAACCCCGTCCCGGAAGATGTGGCCTTCAGACCCGCCATCTCCACAGTCTGGTTTTACGCGGTGATACTAAGTCATTTCCGGACACGGCGGGATATTTCCCCCGAATCCGGCGAGAACAACATTTTGTGATAAAATGTTGCTTTCGTCGAAGTCCGGAAAGTATTGGAAACCGGTGAATTTCCGCCAAAAAGCGGACTATGGATCGAAATTCTCAGATACTAATGAAATAGCAGAGAAAATATAAGTTTTCTGTATTATAAAGCTCTGTTAAGCACGCCGAAGAACCCTCGAAAAATGGCAGGAATAAAGAAATTATTAAGATTTTCCCATCGGAAAAGGGCTTGAAATGTCGCAGAAAAAGTGTTATCATCACAGAGTACTTGAGAGCAACATTTTATCACAAAATGTTGCTCTCATTAATATTAAAATCCTAATGTCGCTGCCACCCGCTTTCTGCAGATTGACGCAATGCGGGCAGAGCGCCGATGACGCTCTGCCCGCATCCTCATTCTCTGATCACGTTCTGCTCTATATAGCTGCCTGCGCCGTTCTATAACTGTCAGAGGCCGGCCGACACTATCCGCTCAGGCCGCAGCCGTCCGCCCGCGGCACACCAATGATCAATAATTCTCCTTGCGGACCTCGAAATAGCTCTGCGGATGCGCGCACACCGGGCAGACCTCGGGGGCCTTCGTGCCGACGACGATATGGCCGCAGTTGCGGCACTCCCACACCTGGACGCCGCTCTTCTCAAACACCTGCTTCGTCTCCACATTGTTCAGCAGGGCGCGATAGCGCTCCTCGTGGGACTTCTCGATGGCCGCCACGCCGCGGAATTTAATCGCCAGCTCCTTGAAGCCCTCTTCCTCAGCCTCGTCAGCCATGCGGGCGTACATATCGGTCCACTCGAAATTCTCGCCCTCGGCGGCGTGAAGCAGGTTCGTCGGCGTGTCGCCCAGCTCGCCCAGCTCCTTGAACCACAGCTTCGCGTGCTCCTTCTCATTGTCAGCCGTCTTTAAGAAAAGCTCGGCAATCTGCTCGTATCCGGCCTTCTTGGCTACAGACGCGAAATAAGTGTATTTGTTCCTGGCCTGGGACTCGCCGGCAAACGCCTCCCACAGGTTCTTCTCGGTCTTGGTTCCTGCATACTTGGACATAATTTTGATCCTCCTTACATGTGTAGATTTAATTTTAGTAACTATTCCTAATATAGCGCATATGATTGAAAATGTCAATCTGTATCCGAAATATTTCTCACAACGTCATCAGCCTGCACTCCGGCGCCGCCGCGCCGCTGACGCGGATCCCGCCATTTCTGTCAGCACGGATCTCCGTCATATGCCCTTCCAGCGTTTCTCCGCGGCTGATCCCATCGTCGTCGTACATTTCATAAACCGCCTCATCCTGAATGAAATGCAGCAACGTAAGCTTTGACGCGTCCACGCCGTCTGCATACTCCGCAGGCGCTGCCAGCGGAACCAGATGATCCGCGCGAACGAAGACCAGCACTTCATTGAGCGCTGCCTTCACGTAATGGTGTCCGGCCGGCAGGATCTCCGCGTCCATGTCGTCCGCGCTGCACAGCCGGTACATTTTCATCGTCTCCGGCAGGTAGACATAGCGTCCATCCGCATTCTGCCGGTAAATGGGCGCGATCATGAAGCTTTCGCCCACCATCAGCTGATCCTCCACCTGTGCCGCCATTTCATCCTCCGGCCAGATGAACGCCAGCGGCATGAACATCATATCGCCGCCAAGCGCCGCCTTCATAAACTCGCTGTACAGATACGGCAGCAGCGCATAGCGCAGGCCGATGATATTGCGGAAACTCTCTTTATCGCCGAACTGATAGAATTCCTGCCGCCGGGTGCCGATGGCCGAATGGTTCCGCATGAGCGGCGTGAAAATTCCCAGTTCCAGCCAGCGCAGCATCATATCTTCCGTCGTGTTGGAGCCGAAGCCGCCCAGATCCGCGCCGGTGTAAAGGAAGCCGCACATATTCAGCGACGGCAGCATCTGCAGATTCATCAGGATGTGGGACCACCAGGACTGATTGTCGCCCATCCAGATGCCGCCGTAGCGGTGCATACCGATGTAAGAGGAGCGGGAGAACAGAAGGACTCTCTTCTCCGGCGACAGCTGCGCAAACGCCTCTCCGGCGGCGCGGGTCATATTGTAGCCGTACAGGTTGTGGACGTGGTCGTGGCGGATCATTTTCCCACCGCAGTTGTGCCGGATCGTCCGGTAGTCCTCCGGCCGGGACGCCAGGTTCATGAGCTGCGCCTGCAGCGTGAGCAGCTGGCCGATATTCAGCTTGTCTTTGTCAAATTTCCTGACCTCACCGGCGATCTCCTCCAAGTGCTTTTCGGCGTAGAACAGCGCCGGTTCGTTCATGTCGTTCCAGAAGCCGTCGATTCCGGCGTCCAGAAGCACCTTGTACCAATTGCCGAACCATTTCCTCGCCTCCGGATTGAGCATATCGGGGAAATGCACCCGGCCCGGCCAGACGCCGCCGACGAAATCATCGCCTTCCTCATTCTTGCAGAAATAGCCGTTCTTCACGCCTTCCTCGTAGACCGGATAGCCGTCCTCGATCTTCACGCCGGCGTCGATGATGGGCACCAGATGGACGTGCTGCTCCTTCATTTCCTCCACGAAAGCCGGGAAATCCGGGAAACGTTCCTCGTTGACCGTGAAATCCTTGTAGCCCTCCATGTAGTCGATGTCCATGTAGACGCTGTCCAGCGGCACGCCGTTTTCACGGTGCTCGCGGACCACCTCGCGCACGTCGTCGGCGCATTTGTAGCCCCAGCGGCTCTGGCCGTAGCCGAACGCCCACCTGGGAGGAATGTAACTCTGGCCGATGATGGAACGGAACTCCCGCACAATACTCAGCAGGCTGTCTCCTTCCAGGACGTAAAGCGTGAATCCGCCTTCGCTGACGGTGATCGTGAGACGGCGGCGGTCGGTGTAGCCGCAGTCGAAGGTGACTTTCTGGCTGGCGTCGAGGAAGATGGCGAAACGGCGGCGGTCAGTCAGCGCTGCTTTGGCGGCGGTCTGCGTCTCAGCCGCGGCTGCAGACTCGACGGCTGGGAATTCCGCCGGTGATGCTACCAGAGTAACGGATTCTGCGGCAACGGAAGCTGCCGATACTGCGGCCGCCGTGGTAGCCTTGGAAGCAACGCCAACCACCGGTGAACCCGGCGCGGGGCCGTCCACGATCAGGAAATTATGGGCGCCGTAGAGGGAGCGCTTCTCCTCTGTGTGGTTGGGAACGTCGGAGCAGTTCGACTCGTAGATCCATCCCCGCTTGTTAATGCCGCGGATATTCTCGCCGAGACCATAGATGCGGTCGGCATCGGACAGTTCGCAGGTAAAAATGGCCGCCGGAGCTGCCGCACGCTGCGCGAGCACCGCTATAGCCGCGGCGTCCAGCCCTTCGGGAATCCATCCCATACCGTCCAGCGCCGCTGAATTCTTATCCGTATTCGTCACCAGGCGAATGTGATCCTCAGTGAACGCTTCCGTCTCCACCGGGATCTGCGCCACTACCGCGTCCGTTTCGATCGGATCACCAAATACGTATTTTCGAATCATGATTTTCCTCCATTATGATGATTTTATGAAATTACGCTCATACGAGCGGAACTTTTCTTTCTGTATGACCGGTATCGGTGCACCGGACAGGAATACTCTCGCTATCGGCTCCGCCTCCTTTGAAATGACTCGCACAGAAGCCTTCTCCAGGGGCAGACATATCGCCGCCGCTGTCCTGCCCTCTGCGGCGCATTGACGCATGTTTATGCCTCACCAGGAACCCGTCCATCCCGGCATTCCGCGCGCCTTCCACATCGCAGACCGCGTCGTCCCCGCTCATCAGGCACCGCGGCGGATCCAGTCCGTACGTATCGATCAGGTGCTGGTAGAACCGCCGGTCCGGCTTCTTAAAATATACGTCCGACGACATCAGAATGCCGTCAAAATACGGCTCCAGCCCGAAGATTCGGAGTTCATTTTCTGTAAATACCCGCTGGGCGTTAGTCAGCAGGTAGACGCGGGCGCCATTTTCGCGAAGCCGGCGCAGGCGCTCCTTCACCCGCGGGAACAGACGGATATAAACAGTCGTGACGATGCGGAATATCCGGCAGGTCCACAGTACCAGTTCCTCATCCGGACAGACGCCTTTATCCGCGTACAAACGGCGGAATACCGCCTCGATGCGGATCTCGGAGGTATCGGTTTCCCGGAAGACTTTTCCGGCTGATCCCCGCCGCTGCGTTATTTCCCCGGCCGCCTGCGCGCTGATAAATCTCGACCGCACTCCTCCGCTGTGCTCCGCCCAGGATGCGTCCAGCGCCTCGCAAACCGCCGTAACGTACGCCTCCCGCAGTTCTTCCGCCCCATAATCCGCGCCGTGATACCAGTAGAGCAGCGCCATTTTCTCCCACACGTTTATGTCTTCCTCATCGGTGCGGATATCGATCAGCGTTCCGTACAGATCAAATATGTAATTATCGTAGTGCAGTTTTGTTTCACGCATATACGGTCTCCACGATTACGTCAGCGGCATCCGCACGCTCGCTCTCACCATGTTCTTCATGCTTACCGCAGCCGCTCCCTCATGGCTCATGCCGGCATACCGCCGCGCTTCCTACAAGAATTCCTCGCTCTCCACAACTTCATATACCCGCAGGATCTCTCCCACGCTCCACGCCTGCGCGAAGCACCCTCTGGAAAATGCAGGCCGCCCGCCGTCATAGATCTCCGGCAGCTGACCGATGCAGCCTTCCCGCATGGCGCTCTCCAAAACCGAAAGCTGCCGCTGCACGGTCTGAACCGCGTCTTTTTCATAGTTTCTGCTCTTCAAATAAGCCAGGTAATACGCCCCCAACGGGAACACCCACACAGTCCCCTGGTGATACGCCAGATCCCGCGCCCGCAGTTCCCCGCCGTAGGTTCCGTGGAATTCCGGGTCGTCCATGGCAAGCGTCCGCAGGCCGTAAGGCGTGTACAGCTTCTCGTAGACCGCGTCCACGATTCGCCGCTCCTGCTGCCGGTCCAGCATGGAAAATGGCATCGAGACCGCCCAGATCTGGTTGCAGCGGAACTGTTCGTCCGCCTTCGTGCCGGACAGCACATCCTTAAGCCATCCCTTATCTTCCATCCAGAATTTGTTCAGGAAACTCTCCTTCGTCAGTTCCGCCAGAAACCCGCAGCAGCGCCCGAATGCGGCCGGCTGACTGGCCGGCGGCCAACCGGCGGCAGCAGCCACATCGTGTTCGCCTGATGATCCGTTCTTGCCCGGCAGTTTGACCTCTCCTGTCACATTCTTTCCGTCCAACGAGTCGCTTCCATCTGGCACTCTGATCTCTCTTGCCACATTCTTTCCGCCGGATAAGCCGCTTCTCCCCGGCACTCCAGCCTTCGCCGCCCCGGCCGTCGCCGTATCATCCTCAAGGATCTCCGTCTCCCCGAAATACGGCCCGCTTCCCAGCTTCTCCATCACCTTCAGCGCGTTATACCAGTAAGCGTTGATCTCCACCGGTTTCCCATGCCGCGGCGTAGGCAGATGATCGCCGATGCGCACATCCATCCAGGTCACCTGGTCGTACTCCTGCCCCGCCTGGATTAATCCGTCTTCGTCCATGCGGATCCCGTAATCGGTTCCGTCCCGGTACGCCTCGATAATCTGCGCCATCACCGGCCACATTTCCCGCACGAAATCCATATCGCAAGTCCGCGTCACATACGCGAAGACGCTATTGATAAATAAAAGCGCCGCGTCGGCAGTATTGTACCGCGGCTCCACGCCGCCTTCCGGGAACAGGTTCGGCATCAGGCCCTTCCGGCAGTACGCCGCGAACGTCCGCAGGATGCTCTTAGCCGTATCATACTGCCCGGTGCTCATACAGCAGCCTTCCAGCGCGATCATCGTATCCCGGCCCCAGTCCTCGAAGAACGGATACCCGGCCAGGATCGTCTGCCCGCCGGTCGATTCCCGTTCGGAAATGAACTGATTCGCACCGGCCGCCAGCTGCCGCGCCGCGTCGGAGACCATCGCCGCGTCTCCGCGCAGAGACTCCCGGTATTCCGTCAGTTCATCAAATACCTGCCCTGCTGTTTCCGGGAAATCTTCTTCCGTATTGAAAAGGATCTCCAGCACGGTACTTTCGTGGGCCGGAACCGTCTTCGTGATCTCGCAGAGAACGCAGGTCCGGCCGACGCTGTCGCGGCCGTCGCAGGCGTCATAAGCGTAGTACGCGCCATCGCAAAACCGCGGCGTAACCATTTCCGTCTGCCCGTTCGTCCGCAGGTACAGATGCAGCCCGTTCGCGGTGATCTCATATATTTCGTCAGCCTCTGCATATCCTCTGCCGCATTCTGCAGGCACGCGCTTCTCTGCCTCTAACGCGTTCTTCTCATCCGCCGCCGCACCCTTTCCGCCGCACCGCCTTATCGCAAATACCGGCGCACCCTTTAGCGTCTGCCCCTTCGGCACAAACTGCATATGAGGCGTTACTGTCAGTCTGATGTCAGCGTCCGTCCGATTATCCACCCGATACTGGACTGCCGCCAGATTCTTCCCCTGGGCCAGGGCCACCCGCTTCACGACTTCCACGCCGCCCGCCTGAAACGTCCACTCCGGATAATCTTCATATACAAAACTGTTCAGATACAGATAGCCGTTCTCATTCTGCGCCGCATCCGTGAATTCCTGCGAAGACAGATATATGCGGCCGGGATTCTGATCCCCCACAGGCATCGCGGCGCCCGCAGCCATCTTTTCCATCGCCGCCGCGTCTCCCGTCTCCAGCCGTTCCTCCAGCCGGTTTACCATATTGTACCGCAGATTCGGCGCTCTCAGACTGGCCATCAGCAGCGCCTGGTCATTTCTTGTATTGGAATTAATCATGGACGCGCTGGAAAAACCGCCGAGCCCATTGGTCAGCAGATATACATTTTCCTGCCCCCGTTCCCGCGTCGCCCAGTCCTGCCTGCCATATACAAATCTCATCTCCGCACTCCCCGCCTTCGGTTCTTATATCCTGCTGTTTTCGTTTGGTTTCCGTCTATTCTATTACTACCTTTTTATCGGCTGATTGTCAATATCTTTTTCGAAGACCGGCCAAATCCTTCTGTTTATTCTGCAAATGCTTGCTTTTTTCCCGATAGTTTTATATACTTTTATTATGAAATAAGCGAAATGCGGCCAGGCTGAAGCAGGAGTGATGAATATGCCTACGATCAATGATATTGCGGACAAATTGGGGATTTCCAAGGGGACGGTCTCAAAGGCCCTGAACGGCGCCAACGACGTCAGCGAAACTCTGCGAAAAAAAGTTCTCGAAACTGCCGTCGAGATCGGCTATGCGAGAAACCGCGCGCGGAAACATACCGCGAACCGGCTCTGTGTGATCGTGGAAAATATTCACCACGAGGATCCGGGCGATTTCGGTTACGCCATCGTGATGGGATTTAAGAAGCTGGCCATTCCGGCCGGCTGGGAAGTGGATGTGGTCTCGGTCACGGAAGAACTGCAGAAGAGCATCTCCTACGACGCGTTTATGCTGTCCCGCGAATATAAAGGCGCGTTCATCATCGGCATGTCGCTTCTGGATCCGTGGATGGAAGAGCTGAAGACCGCGCGGACGCCCGCGGTGCTTTACGACAACTATATCCCGGAGAACCCGCGGGTCTGCTATATCGGCGTGGATAATTCCGAAGCGTTTCTGATAACCATACGGCATCTGACAAAGCTTGGACATACCCAGATCGGATATCTGGGCGGCGATATGGATTCCTTCGTGTCCCGCAGGCGCCATGACGCATTCCTTGATGCTATGGACGTCCATGGCCTGACTGTAGACAAGAAGCGTATCGGCTGCTCCTATTTCATTACGGAACTGACGCAGAAATACCTTCCCAGGCTTCTGTCCAGCCATGTGACCGCGATCGTGTGCGGCACGGATCTGCTGGCGCAGGCCGTGATCGTCGGCTGTATGGACATGGGTTACCGGGTGCCGGAAGACGTAAGCATCGTCGGCTTCGACGACGCTCCGTTCGCAGCCTATACCAGTCCCGCTCTTACCACGATCCGCCAGAATCAGGAGGCCCTTGGCAACTGCGGCTTTTACGCGCTGAACAGCCTGATCAACCAGACCTATATCGGAACGCTTCTGCTGCGCGCGGAACTGATCGACCGGGCAAGTACCGGAAAAGTGCGCCGCAAGAAGAAGCTTGCGCCGCCGCGGAAGCTGCCGTCGTAGAAGCTGTTGTCATAGAAGCTGTCGTCGCAGGTCAGACGCCGGTCAGCCGACGCTTCTGCCCCGTTTTTTCAATATCGCCGAATACCAGTTTCAGAAGCAGCTCATATTCCTGATAAAACGGAAAACCCTTAAAGTCCGCGAAACTGTCGAACACACTCCTGTAATACCAGGCGTGCATGGCCTTTTCCTTCTGGCGGAACTTCTGCCAGATCACGTCTCCCATGGCCAGATAATCCTCCGCGGTACTGCGCAGGTTACTGAGCTTGTCCGCGAACGTGATCCGCTTCTCCTCCCGTACCGCCGTCCGCAGCCGGTCGATCGTCGCCTGTTTGCGTTCGATCCAGGTCTTCGTCTTATCTTCGCTCTCAGCCAGGACAAGATCCGCTACCGTCCGTCCAAATTCATCGAGCAGCTGTTCATAGGTGATCCCGGCGTCCTCGATCACATCATGCAGATACGCTGCGGCGATCTCTTCCGGAGCGCCGCCCATGGCCGCAACGATAGCGGCCACCTCTTTCGGATGGACAATATAGGGCATATTGCTCCCTTTTCGAAAAGCGCCTTCATGGGCTTTCGCGGCATACGACGCGGCTTTCTGGATCATTTCCGGCCTCTCTTTCTATATTTTTTGAAGTAGAACTTGTAAGATTCCTGTTTTTCTGGTATGCTAGGGATACGGTTTCTCTGTAACCGGCGCGGAACATTCCGACGCGTCTGCACAGATGCCGGATTCACATGTATTACAAACCAGCGGAGGGATTTTATGGAACAGCAGCGTGCCTACCGCCGCACCCCGGCCAGAAGACGGAACAGCATCTTACGGCTTGAATGGGTCCGGCTTTTACTATTTTATATACTGCCCTTTGTCGTTGTCAATCTGATCATCTTCTTCCTGGTGACTACCAAGCCCAGCTATGAAGTGACCATTGCCGATACCAATGATTACCGAACCACGAATGTGACCTTCACGATCACATCTTTCATGCCGCTGCGGAACGTGACGATCACGCTGGACGGCGAACCGCTTGACCTGACGCAGATCGGACGGAGAAGTTATCAGTCCACCGTTACGCGCAACGGCGTGCTGGAGATCCACATGGAGAACTTTAACCATATGGCCATCACCGGCTACAAGGTGATCGATGTTCTGGATAATGAGCTTCCGGACGTAACCTCCTATACGCTGGCCGACGGTCAGCTTACGCTTTGGCTCAGCGATACCCAGTCCGGGATCGATTATGAGAACCTGTCCGCTGTCACCGGAGACGGCAGAGAGATCGCTCCTCTGTCCGTCGATAAGAACGCGGAAACCGCAGTATTCGAGATCGATACCACTGGGCTTACCGTGACGATAAAGGATATGTCCGGCAACGAATATCAGCCCTCATTCTCTCTGACAGAGGTGGTCGAGGAAGCCGATAACGACGCGATCCATCCGGCGGAATAAGCGGAAGAGGAACAGCGCGGAAGTCTGACAGAGCGGCCTCCGCGCGTTCGTCACTATATCACAGATTTATCCCTCTTGCGTACAACTGATTCATCTCACGGCATTTATCAATGATCGGGCGGGTAAACTCGCCCTTTTTCATGCGCCACTCCCAGTTGCCGCCAAGCGTAGACGGCGTGTTGATGCGGGCCTCCCAGCCCAGTCCCAGATAATCCTGCAGCGGGATCACCGCCAGCCTGGAGACGCTGGCCAGGGCCGCGCGGATAAACATCCAGTGGATGTCGTCCCAGTCCGGATCTGTCACACCCATATACCGGGCGGCAAAATCGCGGTCCCTCTGGGGAATCGTCTCATACCAGCTTCTGACCGTGTCGTTGTCGTGCGTTCCGGTATAGACCACACTGTTGGGCGTGTAGAAGCAGGGCAGATAATTGCTCTTCTCCCTGGAATCGAAAGCGAACTGCAGCACCTTCATACCGGGGAAGCCGGTCTTCTCCACCATCTCAAGAACCTCCGGCGTCAGAAATCCCAGATCTTCCGCGATGATATTCAGTTCGCCCAGCTCGTCCTTCATCTTCTTGAACAGCGCGTAGCCCGGGCCGTTCTCCCACTTGCCGTTCTCCGCTGTGGCGTCGCCTGCCGGGACGGCGTAATATTTCTCAAATCCGCGGAAATGATCCACGCGCACCACATCATAAAGCTCAAAGCAGTACTTCATCCGGCGCAGCCACCAGGCGTAGCCGGTCTTCTTATGATAGCTCCAGCGGTACAGCGGATTCCCCCACAGCTGTCCCGTCGCGGAAAACGCGTCCGGCGGCACACCCGCCACCGCTTCCGGCCGGCGCCGCTCATCGAACTGGAACAGCTCCGGATGGCTCCAGCTGTCGGAACTGTCGAAGGCCACATAGATCGGAATATCCCCGATGATACGGATTCCGTGGTCGTTGGCGTACTTCTTAAGCGCGTGCCACTGCTTCACGAACATCATCTGCTGGAACTCGTAGAAACGGATCTCATCCTCCAGCTCTTTGCGGTACTTCGCCATCGCTTCCGGCTTGCGGAGCTTGATATCCTCATCCCATTCGCTCCAGCTCTTCTCGCCGAAAGAGCGCTTTACCGCCGCGTAGAAGCAGTAATCCAGCGTCTCCTCGTAAAGCCCTCCGGTCAGTTCGTGATCCAGATCCTTCCCCTCTGCGAGGACGCGTTCTTTCCACCGTTCATAAGCCTTCCGGAGCACCTTGAACCGGTTGTTATAGATGGCCTCGTAATTAATATACCTCTCGTCGTCCCCGAAATACGCTTCGTCGCATTCCTGCTTTGTCAGCAGGCCATCCGCAGTCAGCTGCTCCAGGTCGATAAAATACGGATTCCCCGCGAAAGCGGAGAACGCCTGATAAGGCGAATCCCCATAACCTGTCGGCCCTAACGGCAGTATCTGCCAGTAATTCTGGCCGGCCGAACGCAGATCGTCGATAAACTGGTACGCCTCCTTTGAAAACGCGCCGATGCCGTACTCCGACGGCAGACTGGCGACAGGCAGCAATATTCCGCACTCTCTCATACCCAGCCCTCCTTTTCTTCTGCCTTTCCCTCAGGATACTTCACTGTTCTTTTATCATAGCAGAAAAACAGGGAATACGCAATCAGACTTTTCGCCTGTTTTCGTCCTTCTTCCCTCTCCTGCTGCGTCTGCGGACGATCAGCAGCAACAGCGGAACAAACAGGATCCCCAGACCTATGACTATCGTGGTTACATGGCGAATGTTCCGGAGCCAGCGGAGAACTCCCGATCCTTCCGGTACCTGCTGCGTTTCTTCCTGCGCCGCTGCCGCAGGTGCCGGCGCGGCAGTTACTTCCACATAGCTTTCCGAAGGCTCCGGGATGGCCTCGGACGCGCTTTCGGCCTCCGTCTCCGGCGGTATCCGCTCATAAACCGCCTCATACGTCATTCCCGGCTGCTTTGGAATAACCGCGCGGCCGCCGTATACCGCTTCAATATCCGCCACATATTTCCGCCCGGAGGCGGCGGCCCGGCGACAGACCAGGCCGTCTTCATCCGTCTGGGGCGGGCCGCTCCATTCTGCGGAATCGATCCGGTAATACGCAGGATCCACGCCGGCCAGCACAAGAAGCCTGTCCTCATATCCCGCGAAAGGCTGATTCTCCCGCACGTCCACGGTCTCATCTCCCAGAATGAAGCTTCCGGAATCATAGCCCCGGACCGTGACCGGGAATGAGAAACCTTCTTCCCACCGCCATCCGGATGCCTCCGTCTTCTCCAGAGGAAGCATAACCAGCGCGCTGCGGCCGGTGTCTTCGTCCAGGATCTCCGCTTCTATGGTCTCCGGGATCGCGGCCGCCTTCTCTACGCCTTCATACCGCACGGATTTCCTTACATATTTGACGATCTCCTGCATCGGGACCGCCACCAGCTGATACGATCTCAGACGGTACTCATTCTCCTGCCATACATATGTATCCGGCGGCAAAGCCATATCCTGGCCCGGATTTTCCAAAGCCGGGAATATCTCATACTGAACTGTGATCTCCGTTTCTGATGTTTCCGTGACCCGTTCTTCCGCATATACGGTTATGGCAGCCGCCGCAAGAACCGCGGCCACGGCTATAACAATGGCCGCTCCCGGCAAAATTTTACTTCCGGTTCTTCTCCAGGTTCTCCGGCGGCGGCCGATCCTGAGCGCGCTCCGGCGGCTTCTGCTGCTGCGCGGCATGTCGCGGCCAGCTCTTTCGGCATCCGGTCTGTATTCATCTGCCGGCATCCGGCCGCTGCCGTCTCTCATCCGCTTTCCAAGGATCAGGCAGGCCGAAACCGAGAAGGCCATCAGAAATAACGCCGCTATGACTGCCTTGTTGTTCCTGTCCCCGGTTTCCGGCGCATTGTAATATTCCATACTTCCCAGAGGAATATTTCCGGAATCGATCACATATACCTGATATTCCGCTTCAACGGTACCGGGTATCCCGGGTTCAGGCTTTTTCGGTTCTTCCGGCTCTTCCGGTTCCCGCGGCTTACGCGGGCGTTCGTAAACCGCCTCATCCTTCATCACGATTCTGTCGGTTACGCCGTCCAGGGACACCGTAAATTCAATATCCGCGGCATAAGCGTATCCGGCCGGAGCCGCCTCCTCATGGAGTACATACGTCTTCCCGGCTTCAAGCTTTCCGACGATCTCATGAGGCTCGCCATCCGAGATCCATTCTTCCACCAACCGCGTTTTCGGCTGATTCTCCTGTAATTGATCCTCCTGCGGCCGGTCTTCCTCCGCTTCGGCGTATTCCAGAATCTGCAGTTTCGCTCCCGGAAGTTCCTTCTCTCCGGTAATATCCGTCTTAGACACCGACACACGAGTCGGCGCATCCACCATAACTACCCGCTCCATGCTTCCGTCCTCCGGCACGGTAAACCGAATCTCCGACGCATAGGCGTAACCCTTCGGCGGCAGCGTTTCCCGCAGCGTATAGGTCTGCCCCGGCTTCAGATCCGCCTCTGTAAAATGCGGCCGCTGCCCGGATATCCATTCCTCGATCACATTTCCTTCCCCATCCGCAATCTGCAGCTGCGCTCCCGGAAGTTCTCTGTCTCCGGTAATATCCTGTTTGCTGACCGTCACCCGCTGCTTTCTGTCATACCCGGCAATCGCTGCTATCGAACCGTCGTCACCGATCTCAAAAGCCATTTTTCCGCTCTCGATCCAACTGCCGTCTCCATAGAAAGTAGTCTCCTCCAGCACATAAGTTTTCCGGTTGGAGAAAATTTCCTTCTCTGACGAGGGATCGCCCACCGTCAGTTCCGGCTGCTCCTCCGCAGGATCATAGGATGCCAGTTCACCGCTTATCTCGCTCCGGCCGTCCTGCAGCTCCTCCCCTATCTCCCGCAGGCTGAGATGAACCCGCGCCGGCCTCCGGTCCGGCACCAGACAGCTTCCATCCGGCAGGCAAAGCCGCTTCGTCTGCCTGTCCGTCACTTCCGAGGAACCGTCGCTGTAAATCGTTCTTTCTGTCAATGTGTATACTTCCCCGTCCCGGATCCCGTCCGCGGATGTGACTACATGCCCGTCGCCGGATGCCGTCCACGAGACGGTCTCATTTCCATCCGAATCCGTCACTGTGATCTCACTCCGCACGGCATATCTTCCCCGGATCGTCGCAGCGAACAGGTCATGCAGTGTGATCAGGGCCGTCCGGCTGCTGATGGAACTGATCCGCCGGCCGTCCATCGAAAGTGTAAATACTGCCGGCGGCATGATCTGATATCCCTCCGGCACGGATGTCTCCGCCAGCAGATAACTTCTCCCCGCGATCAATCCCTCCAGCACACGATCCGGCTCCGCTTCCGATGTGATCCACCGTTCGACCGGTTCTTTCTCATCGCAGAGGTAAACGCCGTTTTCATCCGTGCCGGTAACCAGATACACGGCCAGCTCCGCACCGTTCACATACGCTTCTCCGAAATCCTTCTTTCTTATGGCGATCCTCGTCTTTCTATTAATGATCTGCCGTTCGTATTCCGCGCTCTCGCCCAGACTGAAAGACACACCGTTTCTGTCAGGCGAGAATTCAAACGAATAGATCTGCGGATCTGCCGCGTATCCCTCAGGCGGAATGGTCTCCCTCAGACGGTAGCAATACGGTATAATGCTTCCGTCCTCCTGCACTTCTCCCACCGGAAGACCGGAAAGCACCGCCGTACCGCCGGTATCGCTGAAGCTTCGTGTAAAGACCGGCTCTGTCAGATCCGGCTGTCTGTAAGCGGATACTTCAAATACCGCGCCCGTCAAAGCCTCTCCTTCCGGATCCGTCTTCTTTACCGTCACCCGGCCCTCCGCCGGGACATCCGATACTCTCACGACACGTATCGGGTCGTCGGTATGGTATTCGATCTTCACCGGCCGGAAAGTCGTATAATAATCCGGGCTTTCTATCTCAACCAGCCAGTAATCTCCTTCTGGCAGCCGCCTCAGCGTGTGCGGCTTTCTGTCTCCCACTTCATATCCCTGCGGGATCCTGCCGTTGATCCGGTCTGTCTCCGTGTAGATCCCGTCCCGGCCGCTTGTCCACTCCGCCGCCAGATAAGCCTCTTCCTGTATCAGTCCGCCGTCCGGCGCGGCGCAGTAAAGCGCCAGTCTGGCTCCCGGAAGCTCCTTTCCGCCGCCGGCAAAGGTCTTGGAGATCATGATCGCGCCTTCTTCATTGCGGATCCGGTAACGCTGTATATCCGCCATATCCTGCACCTTCAGGAATAACGGCTCCGCCGCGGCATAACCGGCCGGCGGCTCCGTCTCAACCACTACAAATGACGCTCCCGCAGGCAGATAATCCCAGCGCCGCATTCCGTCCTCCGTCAGATACGACGCCGCCCGTTCATTCACTTCCGTCAGGACGTGACGGTCCAGCTGGTATTCATAAACCCAGTTTCTCCCCAGACGGCTCTCGCCCTGACCGTAGGCCGTGACCATGATATCCGCCCCGTCCTCTGTCCGAAGCGTCATCTGCACTGTAGTCGGAAATGTCCCCGTGCTGCCGCCGTCCGCCGCTGCGTCGATCTGCGTATGGTTAACATAATTCGCCGTGTAGCTTTGTCCGTCATATTCCCAGGATATGCTCCGGATGCTCGTTCCGTAACGGCCGAACTGATCTTCAAACTCCCGGATAAAACCGGCGTATTTCTTCCCGTCGCTACTGACGAAATGATCCACCTCCTTCTGCGGATCATAGACAGGCCATCCGTTTTCGTCGTAAACAGCCTTTCCCTGCGCATCCGTAACCGCCTCATAGACCGTAAATCCCGCGCCGTTCACCAGTTCCCGGCTGCTGCCATCGCCGGTGTATTTCTCGATCTCCACCTTCGTATGGTCATTATAAAGAATATATGTCTGTACCTGACCGGTTCCGGCGGCCTCGATCTCCATCGCGGACGCGCTGACCATACCCGGCGGCGTCTCTGTCTCCTCCAGCAGATATTCGCCCGCGGGTATTCCCTCCAGATAGAGCGGCTCTTCACCCGTTACCCACGAAGCAGTCAATAGTTCTTCCGCGCCGGTACGGCTGTTCGTAGAACGGTATCTGAGAGGCTCGACGCCCTTTTTCTTCAGATAAGTCCCATCCGGATATTGCTCCAGATCGGAAGTATATACTCTGGACGCTTCATAAAGAGCCAGACGCGCGCCGGATACCTGGGTCTGTCCGAACGAGCCTTTTCCTTCCGTCACTGTCCCCAGCACTGCCGGGCGGCCGGATGCGTCCGTCTGCCTCATATCCAGAACCCTGTAGGTATAGTCCGGCGTTCCGTCTGCCTTTCCGATCAGAAGCTTTGTCGTCGCGTCCGTCATTCCGGTTTTCTGAACCTCTGTCGTCTCCTCTGCGACCACGCCGATGGGAAGCCCTTTCAGATACCCTTCCGGGGCTGCCAGTTCTTCCATAATGTAAGTTCCCGCAGGAACCCGCCGGAGCAGATCCGCCTGACCTTCCGTCATGCGGTCTGAAAACGGATCGTCCGGCGTGATCTCGCCGGTAACCCAAGTATTCTCCAGGATATAACTCTCCCCGGCCCGGTGAAGGATCGTACCGGCGTTTCCATTTTCCGCTGTAACATAGTTTTCCGCCATAACATAGGACGCCTCATCATAATCCCCGGTCAGATCCGAGGTCTTCTCCCTCACCAGGCGCCCGTTCCGGTCGTAGAGCGGAATCTCCGTCTCATAGCTCTCCCCGCTGTAACGGTAATACAGAGGCAATCCGTGTTCGTCATAGATCGGTTCCACCGATTTCTGAAAGCTTCCGTTATTCCCGGTAATGACCGACTCTCCGTTCAGATCCTGTCCGGCCCGGTTTTGGGCCAGCGCGTGCATTTCATGGCTCTGCTCCCCATCGTCCGGTTTCCAGGTTCCGGTCAGATATTCCGCGTCTGCGCTTTCTCCCAGAGTGGCGATCCTTGATGTCGATATCTTCTCCTGCGCCAGAAGACGCCCCGCACCATCCCTGGCAATATTCACCGGCCAGACCAGCACCCGGACAGCCTCACCGGCATCCGCCAGCGCATAAGCCATTCCGGTATACGGATCCGCCAGGCCGTCCCTGCTGCCGTCCGCATCCAGATGATACAACACTACGCCGCCGCTCATCCGGACAGACCCGTCCGCCTGCTTTGCCGGGCGGGCAAACTCCCCTTCAAATACTTTATCCGCGGCCGAGTAGGATATTTTTGTAAAATCTCCGCCGGCCAGTTCAAAGACAGCCGTACCGTCTCTGAAGGCGAAAATGGACTGGCTTCCATCGGCAGCCGGGCTCAGTTCTTTGTCCTCTTCCAGCTGATTCACTTCCAGCCGGTCATGATCCCTGCCATAGGCGTAAAGCACCTTCCGGCCAGCCACAGTCTCTGTCCGGAACAGTTCCAGCCCGCTCAGATCATAGAAGAGAATATCCGTATCTCCCCGCTCGACCTTATCCGCTTTCCATATATCCTGCGGTGTTCCCGCAGAACCGGCGCCGCCGCCCGTATTCACAAATTCCGTTCGGAAACCGGCGCTCCCCTTCTTCACATACATACGCGTCACGCTGCCGGTTCTGCCCCGTTCCACCACAAGGCCGTCATACGCCAGATCTTCTCTGTCCCCGGAAGGCGTCAGTTCCAGACCTTCATACAGAGTCATCAGCGCTCCCGTAACATAGCCGTTCTCATCGTCGGCCGTTTCAAGCGCCTGTGTGACATATCCATATCCCGCAAACAGCCCGCCGTGATATACGATACGGATATCCATGCCGGTGTCCCTGAGCGCATTCAGATATTCCAGCGTCCCTTTCCGCCAGGCGTAGCCCATATAGACGCCGTTCTGAAACGCGTATTCATACTCTGCCCTGCCGCCGATCTCCGCCAGGCTTCCGTCCACACGTCCGCTGATCTTATAGGTTACGGTGCGCGGCTGCGAACTGTCACTGTCTGCCGAAGCCTCCTTCCGCTTCTCCACCAGCAGCCTGGTCGGCGCGTTCTCCACATAGATCCGCGCCGTGTCAGCCGGATCTTTCGGATCATCGGCAGAATCATACAGCGTCGCTGCCACGCGGCTGTCCCCGCTGCCTCTCTGATAATAAGTGACTGTGTCGCTGTAAATCTCTACCGCGATCGGACGGCTCCTCACATAACCGGCAGGAGCCTTTACTTCCGCCAGAACATACACACCTGCCGCCAGCGGCTCCGGCGTTTCCAGCCAGCCTGCATTCTGCTGTCCGTAACCGCCGGCGAAGCTTTCGCCCGCGCTCTCCATAATACCGTCTCTGGCCGTCGTATAGGAGTGAAACTGCCCGACCCTCGCACCGCTTGCGTCTGTCTGGAACACACGCGTTTCTTCGTGACAGACCGGCGTTCCCGCGGGAACGGTTCCGCGATATTTACCGGCCAGCCACGGACGGATCCCGGAAGCGCCCATACTTTCCAGAAATTCCATGCTTCCGTATACTACCGTGTCCCGGTCATAAAAGCGTACTGTCCCCTCGCCGTCCGGCGAATCATCTCTCTCCGCCTCATAGATATTGAAAATGGCGTCGTCATGCAGCAGATTCTCCCTGGTCTCCGAATCCATTTTCTCAATGCGCAGCTTCGCGCTATACGGCCTGTTGACAAACCGCACGCGGGCATAAGAACCGTCGCCAACGATGCTCCTGTCAGCCGCCGGGCCGGTACCCCCATTCTCCGTGCTGCCTCTCCCGAACGTACCTGCTCCGCTGATTCCCGCATCGCCGCCTTCTCCAACTGCATCCATCCCCGGCGTCGTCTCTTCGTTCACCAGGCTCCAAGGCACCAGCATCGGGCTGAACAGTCCCTCATAAGCTGTCTTCATTCCGCGCATCGCCCTGACGCCGTCGCGGTAATAGTACCCTTCCGGATTCTCCTCCGCCGCAGTTCCTCCGGCGAACCGCACTCCGTCCGCTTCCGCCGCGTCTTCCGTCACCGAACTGTAGCGATAGACCTGGCCAATCTCTTCTCGCCCGGATTTTCCTTCTGCCAGATAATACGTCACCTTCTCCGTCCGGTCGTCCTCATCGTTATAATAATTCAGATACGGCTTCCATTCATCCTGGGTCAGGGCAAAATAATCCCCCTCCCCCGCTTTCTCCGCGCCGTTGCTGATTACGTCGATATCCAGACCGTATTTATAAAGTTCGAAATCCCCGCTGTGATTATGGGCTTCCGTTACATAAGGCGCCGCAGTTCCGCCGGCCGTCCGGCAGGTCTCCTCTCCGAATCGGATCCCGTACCTCTCCTGCATATCATCCAGGGGCATTCCGCTGTCATAGATATACTCCGCGCTCATGGTATCGTCCGAAGCCTCGCTCTCCGTCTGCATATACACCGAAGGTACCAGCACCTCTTTCGGACTGTCGATCCGATAATGGCGGTTCCTGTAATCCTGCAGATCCGCATAATGGGGCTGCTGTTCGGCGATCACATAGGTCCCGTACGGCAGTCCGGCTGAAATACCATAATAATACGCTTCTCCTTCCTCATCCGCATTCACCGTCGCGGGATCTCCGTCCGGGCCGCCTCCGGCCGCGCCGTCCCACTTAACCGCATAGATCTCATCCAGATCATAATTGAAAAATGGTTTCAGATAATCCTCAGCCTTACGGAGCGCCCGCCGCAGCGCTTCATCGTAAAACTGGTCGCCATAGGCCGTCTTCTCCCTCTCGTCCATCTGCGATACCTCGCCGTCCAGATACCAGTCGATGGCAAACTGACGGACCATATCCGAGAACCCGGCGTTTTCCTCCGCCTCCTTACTTCGGTTTGCCGCGTTGCTGAAGGGCCGGAAGGAAGTCCGCTTTTCCGCTCCGTTGTCCCATTTATCATAGTTGGCGACCGTCAGGGCATCAAAGAATTTATCATAGTTTGGCACCTTCACCGTCCGGACGCCGGCCCCATCCGCAGACTGCCTCTCCACCGTCTCAAGAACCGCCGTGTAGCCGCCTGACGGCTCGTCTTCCCCTTCCGGATACAGCGCTTCATTCGCATTTACCGCGTCTTCCGTCTGTTTATAAAGAACTTCCGTGCTTCTGGGTACTTTCGTAAAGACAGCGGGAACCAACGCCGGATACGCGTTCTTCGCTTCCGCAATATCGATCTGGCGGCCGCGGCGGTCAAGCCACACGATCTCGCCTTCCTGGTTCCTGTAGATCCGCTCCAGATTGCTCTTCAGATAAGCCTTAAACCGGAAATTCGGAAGAAGTTCCTGTTCGGGCGCATCGTCCGGCGTACCTTCTTCCGCCCGGATCGTCTTGATCACCTTCACCCTCTGACCGATGATCTTTTCCTGCATTCCCACAGGCGTCGTCCGGCTTCCTGAGCCCGGACTGCCCGCGCCGTCCTGCATGGGAGAAATCTGTCCCGGATAAACCAGTTCCGCAAGCCCTTCCGGCTCATCTCCCCGGACGCACGCGAATGCGCTGGCCCCTGCGCCCGCGATCTCTGTCAGATAGTCGCTGTAAAACATCTCCTTTCCGTCATGGACATATGAAGTATACGGCGCGGCGGCACGGAATGTCATAACCACCGGCCCGTCTTCGCGGTTCCAGTCCACCGTATTCTCCACATAGATCCGATAACTTCCGCCGGCCGCGTCATAGACCGCGTCGAGAGGCGTAAGCGCGTAATCGCTGGTCGTGTTTATACTGGTCTCCCGGATATACTCCTCCCTGTAAACGGGAATCGGCTCCCCTCTGCCGTCCAGCCTGAGTTCCCCTTCCTCATACCGCTCATAAAGCGGCCGGTATTCTGTCTCCAGATAGTCTTCCATGACCGCACCAAAAGGAATCTCCCCTTCTTTCTGTTTCAGGGAAGCCAATGTGGCGTAACCGTTTTTCATCGTATAAGTCCCGGCATCAAACGGCACATACATATGCCTCTCTCCGCCGCCCTCGACCCTTACCGGTATCTTTATATACAGCGCATCGGCCGCTGCATCATAGACCGCACTGCCTCCGGGATAATCATGATATACCAGGGCTCTCCATTCTCCGTTCTCTTCCCAGACCCGTTCGACCAGCGCGCTGCTCCAGAAGGAATTCATTTCAAACCATTCCAGGAGCGCTTCGGTCAGCTCCTGATTCGTCCGCCCGGTAAGCGGTATCGCCGTCCAGGGCGCTTCGGATAGACTCTTCCCGCCCAGAGCGG
Source organism: uncultured Lachnospiraceae bacterium (assembly GCA_947626395.1). Taxonomy (GTDB): domain Bacteria; phylum Bacillota; class Clostridia; order Lachnospirales; family Lachnospiraceae; genus UBA3402. The sequence goes on from CANQRU010000022.1 coordinate 37,325, forward strand.
TATATCCCAGCTGCTTTAATATGGCGTTGGTCTCCCGGCAGATATAATCCCCGTCGGCCTCACCGGCATCCGCCCATTTCGCCGGATCGACAGTGATCTTATATTCGCCGCCCGGATAACAGGAGATCCTCCGTGTTACAAAATAAGTCCTCATCACCGGATCGTTCCGGTCATAAAGAATATTCCCTTCCGCGTCGCGCTGCGGGATATAGCTGCCGGTACTGTCCAGGCGGTATTCTCCGGCTCCGGCCCGTTCATACTCGCCGGTCGGGACCATTTTCACTCCGACAATAACTTCCTCTTCGGCGGAATTCTCCTCCATGCGCGAACGATAGAAAGACGACCCTTCCGGGAATCCGCTCACCAGGATATCAAATCCTTCCGAAGTATTCTCACAGGTCACCTCAAACTCCAGCCAGGAACCGTCATGCATGTCGATCGGATGGCTCATGGCTGAAGTCACATCCGCCCTTCCGACAGTCCGCACCTTTTCTTCCGCTGCCGGATCCACCGTCAGTTCATATCCTTCCGATCTGGCAATCTCCTTCACCAGATAGCGTCCTGCGATCAGCGGCCGCCCGATCCAGGAGCGCAGAGGTTCCGATCCGGACCGGCCATCAGGAAACGCCTCCGGCTTAAGCCGGGAGATATCTCCCTCTTCCGTATACGCCATAAACGACGCGTCACCGTTCTTGTCCGTGGCCGCCACCGCCGTCAGCTCCCCCGCCCGGTAGACCACGCCGGTCTTCCCGTCCGGATGAATGATATCTTCCGCCGCGTACAGCCCGTAGACCGCACCTTCCAGCGTCGCGTCGCCCTGGGAATCTCCATAACTGTCATAAATGTCGCTCTCCCCGACAGCCAGTTCCATATCCCTCTTATTGATATGAAGTTCGCCCTCCGTGCGGTGATCTGCCGCTTTCACGGAATATTCCGGCGTCGCGTCATAGCTTCGCGGCGTCAGCCATTCCACGTCGTCCTCCACAGGTTCCGGAAGCGCCGCTTCTTCCACCGGTTCGCCAGCCTCCGGATCCGCCAGCCGCAGCATCGGCCTGCTGATAAACCAGTACCGCAGCGGCTCCAGGCAGTCCGCCACAGACGGAGAAGCCACAAAAGCCGTATTCGCACCCGCATCGGCCGGTGTCGCCGCGTCTGTCTCCGCATCAGCCGGCGTCGCTGCCAGAGCCGCATTCGTTTCCGCACCGGCGGGCTTCTTAGCACCAGCCATCGACTCCGTCGTCGCTCTTCCCCCGGACGTAAGCACTGCTTTTGTTATCCGCCTGCCAGAGACAGCAGACATCCATCGGTTCAACATCCCCGGCAACACCCTCTCCGAAATACCCGGAATCGGCAAATCAGCCCCCACAGAACTCACTGAGACCGTATCCTCCCGGTCTTCTCCTCCTCTTTCCATCCGGGATCCGCCATATCCGGCGTCCTCATTTACGATCACATCTTTCGAATATTCATTCGCAGCCGCAGCCGTCTCCCCGCCGGCCTCCAGCGACTTCACCCGATACACCGGCAGCGGCAGGTCATCCTTATGCTGTCCGTGCCTGACATATCCGTATCTGGCCTGCGTTTCCTGAAACGCGTACTTATATTCCAATCCGATAAATTTTCTATACACCGCATCGCGGTCGGCCAGCATCTCTTCCTTCGCCTCTCCCGGCGTCATGCTGTGAAAATGGTTCCCTTCATTATAAGCGACGCACTGCTCCGCAAGCGACTGCCATTTCTGTTTTAACGCAGCCGCCAGCTCCTCCACCGCTTCCGCCATTTCCGCATATCCCTCGTCGCCTTCCTTCAGATCCGGAAACAGTTTTTCTACCGTAGGATACTCCGGTTCCGGATGGCCGCCGCAGTATGTCTTCGCGTACTCATAGTTCTTCGTATCCCTGTGAATGAGATGACCGCCGTCGTCCGTAACGGCGTCGCCGCAGATCTTATAATTCTCCCATAGCGCCGGTCTCGGCGTCATATTGCCGGCATTAAGCGCCGCCCCAAGCTGATCCGCGTCGAACGCCTCCAGCACGCGGAATCCGGCGCCGGCCAGGGATTGTCCTGTTTCCGCGCAGATTTTCTCCAGACCGATCTGATAATGGGCAGTAAATGTCTCCCGGTGCTCATAGATCTGAATCTCTATATCCGTTCCCTTCGGTTCCCGTGTCTTCCCCGAGAAACAGACATAAAACTTCGGCTCATACGGAGCGGCGCTTATCATCGCCTGCGTCTGGGCCGCGTTGCTCTGCGGCAGATAGATGTTCAAGGTCTCCGTATTGTGGGCCCATCCCAACAGACTGTCGGGAACCGGAACCGATACGACCATCTCCGACGGCTGGCTGCCCGTATAGGTAAAGACCAGCTTTCCTCCCGATACCTGGCGGCTCCATCCTTCCGCACCGCCCTCAAACTTCCACTCGCCGGCCGCGAGCTGGGGAACGGACGAGATATCCAGCTCCGCTCTCCAGACTCCGTTCTCCTGCTTCATGAACTGCGGTTTCTCCTTAGCGTCCAGTTCGGATGTCTTCAGCCATTCGGGCATCCCCGTCTGACCGCCGTCGGTGCCGTTTATGTAAGCCAGCAGTTCATTCCAGCGGGCGAGCGTTCCGGCCACATGCCGGTCCACGATCCTTTCCAGATCTTCCGCGCTCTCCCAGCCGCCGTTCATTATGGCCCAGACCGCCGTCTGCGCCGCCGCGTACGTCGCGTTATCCGCATAGATCGAACCATGATGATCATACCAGGTACAGATATCCGCCAGAAGCTTATAGTCCCCGGTGCTTCCGATATACGGTATATCCGTATCATTCACCGTTGTGCGGATCGCCCCGGACACCACGCTGACTCCCATATGTTTTCCCGGAGAGATGCAGAAGGTCATCTGATAGCCGTCTGTCCACCGGTACAGATAGTTCCTGCTGTGGCCAAATAACTGCTCCGCTCCGCCGCTCCAGATATTTCTGCCGGTAAATGAAGCTGCCCGGCTGTCTATGGAAGTAACGGCAAAAAACGGCAGAACAGACACGAAAAAGCAGGCGAAAGCAAGTATTCCCGCCAGGATCTGCCTCCGCGTACCCCGGATATATTTTGTTCTCATACAATCCCCCTCCCGGGCCGCCTGCGCCGGGCAGACGGCCCGAATATTTCGAATATTTCTCCAACCAGTGTCTTATGAGACAGACTGCCGTACCTGCGCCACTCCGCCGACAGTCCAGGCTCCATTCTCGTCTACCTGCCATCCATCGGGCGTCGTCACGCCGTGGAGCATGGCCCCTCTGGTTCCGTCCGGCTGTTCATTGAAATAATAACACCGCTCCGTTCCATCCCCGTCTCTGATCCATCTCCATCCGGTCGCCATATAGCCGTCGGCGTCAAAATAGAACCAGTCCATATTCGACTGCCCTTTTGCCGGATCCGCATAAGAATTGAAAATATACGCCCACTGACTGCGAAACGACTGCTGTCCCGCCGTAAATGACCATCTTCCGTCCTCCGTCTGCAGCCAGGTTCCTGTCACAGCGGACGATGCCTGTTCGCCCAGCGGACCGGTCATGCCTACTCCCGGCGCCCCCGGAACCGGCATACCCGGAAATACGATCCCCGGCCCTGCATTCTGCCCGCTTCCTGACGAACCGGACGTCCCGCCGCCGGTGCCCGCAGAACTGCCCGTATGCCCTGACGATCCTCCATAACTGCCGTAATACGTCTGATCCACCGTCTCAAACCGTACCGTGACCCGGCAGCTGGCCGACACAACCCCGTGTGTCTGATCCTCGGACACCGCGGTGACTGTCTCTGTATACTCCGCCGTTCCTTCGAGGCGCGCGTACGGATCCTCTTTCTTTTTCTGATTATCCTCATTGATCACGTTCTGGATCCACGCCGGATTGGCCTTTCCTTCCGGATCAAAGCGCGCCGTTACCGCGCACAGGGCCGTATTTTCTCCCTGCGGGGTCAGAACGATGATCCCGCCGCCGCCGCGATCACTCCAGCTTACATTCTTATAAAACGGCTGCTCCGGATACAGTCCCGCCGACAGCACTGCCGGCTCCGTGCATGTGATCGTCTCCGCCGGATCGCTACGCAGTCCGGTCAGCTTCCGGGTTACCGTCAGTACGATGTCGCTCTTATTTAACTGCATTCCTTCCACCCTCCTGGTGGTATAGTCCAGGATGCGGAAACGGACTGTCACCTTGCAGTTGCCGTACACGGCCGCATGGTCCGCCGAGACGGCCGGATTGGAAGACGCCGTCACAACGGCGTGTCTCTCATAGACCATCGGCGCGACCGCTTCCAGATATCCGCTGTCCGCCTGCGCCTTTATCTGTTCCTCCAGCGTTTTCCTGATAAACGCGCTGTTCAGATTCGGCAGGATCTGTGCGTCCTTCTCCGTATAGTCCCCGTCCGCGATCAGACTGATCAGATCGTTATCGTCCACTGCCCACAGAACCGTACGGTCCGCCGTATCTCCAGATGCGTTGTGCTCGCTGTGAATGCGGACCGGCTGCACCTGGATGGACGTATCCGGCGCATCGTCGATATATCGGGCGATCAGGGTCCCGCTGCCGTCATGAACCTCCGTCACTGTATCCGGCGCTTTCCGGTCGCCGGTCCTTGTCTGCGTCACGGTGATCACTGTTTCAGCAGGAGTCACTGTAAGCGCCGTCGTCACTTTTACATACTCCACATTGATCTGCGTATCCCGTTCCGGCATCGTGAACGCGTAAGTCCCCCCGGATACATACGTCATGGGAACCTGCCGCCCTACGTTATTGATATAGACCGGCGGCTTCATGCCTCCCTGTTCCGCTGTATCCGAGACCATCTGATAACGGTTTCCGTCCCGGTTATTGGGAGATGTAGTCACGGATACCGTTACGCCCGCCGCCACCGCCGCGGGATGGTTCTTATCGATGGGCCGGTAGTAGGACAGATTTCCTTCCGGCATGGCCGTGAACGAAGCCACGTCCGTATCGTAGGTTCCCCCCGCGTTCTTCGCGTCGATCCGGGGTACCGACAGCAGATATCCTTTCACCGGCTGTCCCTGCTGCCCCGGCGCGAAATGATCCAGCCGGAAATTCAGTCCTTCCGCCGCCCCCTGCGCCGTGAAATCATTCTGCAGTTTTTCCGTCACAAGGAATCTTACGCCGTTCTCCAGCTCCTGGTAGAAGTATTCCTCCGGGCTTTTCTCCGTATTGCCGGACAGAAGACGGACGCTTCTCTGGTTATCCATCCAGTACCCCACATGGGCCGAATAGGAATACTGGTTGTCCTCCGCCACCCCGGAACCCACGGCCAGTTTCGCCCCGGCAGCGGTATCCGCGAACAGATAGGACAGATTGTCCCCGGACGCGGTCCCGTAGCTGAACGGATGGCTCAGATCCCTCGTTCCGATAAATGTTCCCCTGCGGGTCAGGGATCCCATGCCTACAGACGCGGTCTCCCCGGCAAATCTTGCCAGAACCAGGTCTCCGCTGATATATTCCCCGACAAGACCGCCGACGGCGCGGCTTCCGTGTCCGCCGACCAGACCGCTGACATAGGAATTGTAGATCCGCGCGTCTTCCATACAGCCGGCAACGCCTCCTACATATCCGCTTCCCTGGATATGAACAGAATTGACCCCTCCGGTTTCCACAACGTTGTCCGCCAGATCCGCTTCCTTCGCCACGCCTGCGATACCTCCCACGCAGCTTTCCGTCTGGTCGGAGATAACCGAAATATTCTGCACCGTACAGTTCTCGATCGTCACACGCCCGCCGGAACCATCCGCGACGGCCGTTATGCCGCCGGCATGTCCGGTCCGGCCGTTCTCCGCGGACACATATCCGGATACCGTTACATTCCGGATCACTGCTCCCCCGCGGATCTCCGCAGCCAGAACCGCCGCGTGATCCGAGCCGCAGATATCCCCGGCCCGGACTTTCAGATTCTCCACGCTGCCTCCGTCGATCAGGCCGAACAGACCCGCGTAATCAAGCGTTTCGCCCTTCCGGGTAATGTTCAGATTCCGGATCGTATTCCCGCGGCCGTCGAAATGCCCGCTGAAGGGATGATGCACCTCCATCTCCGTCTCATCGCCGTTCTGATACCAGCCGATCGGATTCCAGCTTCCGCCGTTCACATTCAGATCTCCCAGATCGATATCCCGGGTCAGCTCAAAATATTCCCCCGCGAAGGTCTCTCCCTCCGCCACGGCCTGTGAAAGCCCCATCAGATGCGAAAGCGAGCTTATCTGATACGGCCTCTCCTCCGTGCCGTCTCCGGGAAACTCCGCGTCTCCGTCCCAGTTCTCCCAGATATCCGGAACCGCCGCCGCGCGCAGCGCCGGAGAGGCCGCGATCTCTTCTGCAGGCGCCGCGGGTACCGCATTTCCGGCCGTCGCCGTACGCAGCGCCGAAGGAGCCGCGATCCCTTCCGCAGACACCGCAGATGCTGCGTTTCCATCCGTCGCCACGGCCAGTTCTTCATCCTGCGCAGGCATTTCCAGGCCGTACGGTGCTTCCTCAAAAGGCACTTCGAATTCTGCTTCTTCCCCACTCCTTCCGTACGCCAGCGCCATACCCGCCGGCGCGAAGATTCCCTGCAGAACAAGCGCCGCAGCCAGCACAAACGCTGTCCGCCGATTCATGGGTCTTTTCCTCAGTCTCGGCTTCTTTGCTTTCTCTTTCCTTATCTCCGCCGCCACAGTTTCCCCCTGTACAGATAGATTGTTTCTCCGGTTTCCTTTTCTTTCCATAAAATATCTTCTCCTTTTCCCTTTTTCCTGTTTTCGGACAGACTTCCTCTGCCCGTTTCAGTCTCTCTGCCGGAGCACAAAGGCCGGCCGCACCCCGATAGGCGTAGTTACCGCCAGTTCCCTGTCGTCTGTCTCTCCGGCATCCGGCCTGACCGCCTGCGGATGAATATTGCCATTCACCAGGTCGACCACATAGACGCATCCGGTATCTCCGCCGCTGCCGTCGCCCATAGGCGTCCGGAGCCAGTAACCGCTGCTGAAGGGGCCCGCGTTCGCTGCAGTCTCCTCCTCTCCGCAGCCATCCACATTCCACAGATATTCCCGGTACTTTAACGCCTCTTCCACCGACAGAATGAAATACCGGTCTGTCAGGATCTGGCTCCCCAGACGGCAGAAGCGCAGATCGGATCGGTCAAAGCGTCCGAAGCTGCCCGGATCGGTGCGCCCCGTGCAGCCGTATTCCACGCCCACGTCTGCTTCCGGAAATACATCCGCGTCCGCCTCCTGCGCCCCCAGCCAGCTGCGGACCGGCGACTCCGCATACTCGGAACTTTCTCCGAAATTCACCACCGGGCCGGGATGATAGACATATCCGCTGCTTCCGTCCTCAAGCCGCTCATAGACGTACTCCGACCCCGTATTCGCCGGGATCACGGACTCGCACAGAAACAGCGCCAGGCTCTGCTGGCGGCCCACGCCTTCCTCTTCGTAGTTCCGGTCGATACACCGGAAGCGGTAACTGACGCCGTCCAGCGTCCGCGCTACCACGTCTCCCACATTCCAATGATGCAGCGCGGGAATCGCTCCATCGGCCCACAATACTCCTCCATCCACGCCGCCGGAAATGCCCGGGCCTGCTCCTTCTATGCCAGGGGCTCCCAAACCTCCATCGGCTCCTCCCGAACCGGAAAGGCCTGCATCGGCTCCCCCGGCCGTTCCGCCCGAAACCTCCCGCACCGCGAACCGAACGGCGTAATACGTATCCCCCTGCCACGAAACCGTCTCTTCCGGCGTGCAGGAATATTCCAGCCGCTGCCCAAATACTGCCGGCAGAACGCTGCCCTCCGGCATATAATTCCTTCCGACCACATAAAACGCCCTGTCAGCGCCGTCCCCCGTCATGCACTGCCCGGCGGCGGATATCAGCCGCGTGTCGTTCTCCGTTCTGTCCCCCGCCAGAAACCGGCTGTCCGGTATCCCTTGAGGATCCTCGCCGGTAACCGCGGCCTCACAGGCTTTCACCTTCTCCCACAACTGTCCGAACGCGCAGGCAGCCTTCCCCGGATCCGTTCCGCCCGCACCATACGCCGCGCAGCAGATCCGCAGCGCCATCCCGGCGGCAAACCCGCCAAGAACAGCAGCCTTTCTCATACTTTTCCCCATAAACGCTTCCTTTCCTGCCTTTCTGCCCTGAAAATGGGCGCACTAATACACCTGTCCGCCGATCCGGCGAATCATCTCTGTACGCAAAACACCCCCTTCGCTTTCTGCACTGTCATCCGGCAATCCTCTGTGATACCATGGTGAAACACCAATCAGGAATTATAGAAATTCCAGAAATCCGGCTTCGGTGAATCCTCTGCCAAGATTTGTAATTACAGTATAAGCTGTTACCCCGCCCCGGTCAACCACAAATTTAAAGTCATAATATTCGTGCTTGTCTGACAACTCCTCCCGCACTCTCCGGATCGCGTATTTCGCACCGGAAGCCACAGAGAGTCCCCTCCTCCCCGAAAATTCCCACGAAAAAAGCGGTACTTCCATACCGCTATTTCTGTGCGCCGCCGTTTCCATTTTCTCCATCCGGCATATGTACGACCACCTGTCTGTAAGGGATCACGATTCCGGCCTCATCAAAGGCGTATTTCAGATCTTCGGTCATCTTCCATTTGGCCGCCCAGTAGTTCTCTTTGGCGATCCAGCCTCTGCCAACCAGGGTGATCCCGCTCTCTCCCAGGCTGTCCACAAACACCACGACGTCCTCCTCATGCATGATGTCGGGATGCTCATCAAAAAGCCGCCGCAGAATCTCTTTGGCCGTGCGGATATCGGATTCGTAAGAGATGTCCACGCGGATCTCCAGACGCCGCTTCGGCTCCGCGGTCACATTGATCAGGTTCGCGTTCGACAGCGCGCCGTTCGGCAGGATCATCTGCCGGTTATCTATCGTATTCAGCGTCGTATAGAACAGGCTCGTAGAGAGGACCGTCCCCTCCGCCGTCCCGCAGACGATATAGTCTCCGGGTCTGAAGGGCTTCAGGATCAGAATGATCACGCCGCCGGCGAAATTCGCCAGGAAATCCTGCAGCGAAAGGCTGACCGCCAGCCCGGCCGAGCCAAGGATCGCCACGATCGACGCCGAACTGACTCCCACCCGCTCCAGCGCCATAAATCCGGCTACGCCGCAGACCAGGACATAGATGACCGAAGAGAGAAATTCCCGCAGGGACGCGTCCATATGGATCTTCTCAAACGTCCTGTTCAGCGTCTTTCTCAGAAGCCGGGCGATCTGGACGCCGATGATCACGATCAGGACGGCGTTCACAATATTGAACCCTATCGTTTTCAGCGCCGGCGCCGCGCTTTTGGCGGCACTCTGAGCCGTCTTCGCGATCGTCCCCGCAGCCGTATGGTATGTTTTGGAAAATGTATTCGTCTCCGTCTTCTCCAGAGTAGAGCTGGCCGGCGTGCTGACGATATATTCTGTCTCCGGTTCCGCATCGAAAACGACCTGGGTCTCCCCGTCTTCACCGATGACATAGCTTTCCGTCCCGGTCTCACCGTCTTCGCTCTCCTCCTGCGCATCTTCCTCCATCCCGGCATCCCCGGAGCCGGTCTCTTCCGACGATGCCGTCAGCGGTCCCATCGGGGCGCCGGCTCCCGACTCTTCCCCGGAACCATCGCCTGTTACCCCGGCGATGGAACCGCCTGAAGCAGAAGCATTCTCACCCGGCTCTGCCCCGGACGCTTCTTCCGCCGCCGCATCGGTTCCCGCCTCACCAGCCGTCTCTGCCGCGTCAGACGCGCCGCCTGCCTCCGACGTTTCGGCAGCTTCGGCCGTCTCTTCCGCATCGATCGCCTCCGACGTTCCTGCAGCGCCAGCCGTCTCTGCCGCATCGTCCGTCCCGCTCGCATCGGCTGTTTCCGCAGCATCCGCCGTGCCGGCCGCTCCCGCAGTCTCAGCCGTCCCTTCCGCGCCTGAATGTCCCGCGTTCTCTTCCTCAATATTCTCTAAGGTTTCTTCCAGATCACCGATCATTTCCCGATATCTCCCGTCCTGTTTGCCCAGTCCGTCCTGCCGGACCGTATCTTATCTGTTCCGCGGTCTTCTGTATCACCCGGCATCCCGGATGCAGTGAAAGATCTGCACACCCAGCGGCGCCAGACGGATGGAAACAGACTCTTCCCGGCCGTCGCACTCTATCGGACGGCTGACGGCCGCCCGCGGATTGACCCTGCCGCTTCCGCCGTACTCCGCCGCGTCGCTGTTAAAGATCTCTTTGTATTTTCCATGGAACGGTACGCCGATCCGCCGTTTCTCATGGGCCACCGGAGCAAAATTGCAGACCACCAGAAGCGTCTCTTCCGGAGATGCAGACCGCCGCAGATATACCAGAATATTCTCCTGGCTGCTCAGACAGTCGATCCACTCAAAGCCCTCCGGCTGATCGTCCAGCGCGTAAAGCGCCGGATGCGAGCGGTAGAAATGCAGCAGCGCTTTGACATACTGCCGGAACTGCCTCTGAAGGACGCGCTGTTCATGCGCAGCCTGCGCGGCTTCCATGGCCATCTCCGCCGCAGCCTGCTCCGCTCCCGCGGCTTCTGTCTCCGTGTTCTGCTCCGTTCCTGCGGCTTCTTCCGCCTTCTCCGCCGCGGCTTTCACATTCTCCGCCGCTGCCGCGTCCGCTGAATCCAGCACGTCCCACGGCAGACTCACATTCTCATCCCAGGCTTCCGTCATGCCCATATCCTGTCCCATGAACAGCAGCTTCTTCCCCGGATGGGTCATCCAGTATCCGTACGCCGCCCGCAGATTGGCAAGCTTCGCATCCAGCGTCTCGCCCGGCATCCTGGAAACCATGGATCCGCGCCCATGTCCCATCTCGTTATGCGGGAACGCCAGAATGAATTCCTCGCTGTAGGCGTACAGCAGGCTGAATGTCAGCTCCCCATACCGCTGATGACGGAAATACGGGTCGTACCGCATATAGCCAAGAAGTCCCTCCAGCCAGCCGCTGTTCCATTTGTAATCAAATCCCAGCGCTTCATCCGCACCGCCGGTCACCTGCGGCCAGGCCGTAGACTCCTCGGCGATCAGCACCGCGCCGTCCTCTCTCTTATGGAAACAGGCCGCAAGACGTTTCAGGAAATCCACCGCGTCCAGATTCTCATTGCCGCCGTAGATATTCGGGATCCACTGGCCGGGAGCTTTCCCGTAATCCAGATAGAGCATCGCCGACACCGAATCCGCGCGGATGCCGTCGGCGTGATAGACCTCCGCCCAGTACACCGCGTTCGCGATCAGGAAATTCGCCACCTGCAGACGTCTGTAATTGAAGATCAGGGTCCCCCACTGGGGATGTGTTCCCTGCCGCGGATCCTTATGCTCATAGACGCAGCTGCCGTCGAAGCAGGCCAGCCCCACCAGATCCCGCGGGAACTGAGCCGGGGCCCAGTCCAGGATGACTCCGATCCCCTGCCCGTGCATATAATCCATAAAATACTGAAAATCGTCCGGCGAGCCGTGACGGCTGGTGGGCGCGTAATACCCGGTGATCTGATAGCCCAGCGACGCGTCCAGAGGATGCTCCATCACCGGCATCAGTTCCACATGGGTATAGCCCATCTCCTTCACATAGGCGGCAAGCTTCACCGCCAGCTCCCGGTAATTAAGGAACCCGGCCGCCGCGCCCGCAGTCTGAGCCGCCGCCCCGGCATCTTCCGGCCTCTCCGGAACCGCGCCCGCGGGCTGCACCGCGTTATCCGCATCCGTCCCTCTCCCTGCACGCATCCACGATCCCAGATGCACCTCGTAGACCGACATCGGCGCCTGCTTCGCCGTCCCGCATCCTTCCGCGCGCCTGGCCATCCATTCCTGATCATGCCATTCAAAATGAGAGACATCCCATACGATCGACGCATTATGGGGCCGTACCTCCGCATAGGTTCCGTAAGGATCCGCTTTCAGCATCGGGATCCCGTTCGCAGCCTTCACTTCGTATTTATAGACCGCTCCCTGCGCGACGCCGGGAATAAACAGCTCGAACACGCCGTAACTGCCCAGCCGCCGCATCTGATGGCGCCTGCCGTCCCACAGATTGAAATCACCGACCACACTGACGCGCATGGCGCATGGCGCCCACACGGCGAAATACGTCCCCGCCACGCCGCCGATCTCCATCGGATGCGCGCCCAGCTTCTCATAGACATGATAATGCACGCCCGCGTCGAATTTCTTCAGATCCGCCTCCGCAAGCTGCGGACCGTACGCGTAAGGGTCATGGATCGTCTGAACCGTACCGTTATCGTAGGTTACTTCCAATGTATATGACGGAATCGTCTCTCCCGGCAGAAGCGCCGCGAAAAATCCGGCCTCATCGGCCAGCTCCATGGGCCAGGACTCCTCCTGCGCGACGCCGTCCTGCAGATCTTCCTGCGCTTCTTTCCGCAGCCCGCTGCGCGGCTCTTCCTGCAGCCCCTGCCGCAGCTTCTCCCGCGGCTCTTCCTGCAGTTCTTTCAGCAGTTCCGGGGTCTGCGCCTTTTCCGCCAGCAGCTGCCGTTTCGCGGAATCCGGCGCTGCCGCCATGTGAACCGGCGCTGCCGCCGTGCGAGCCGACTCCGCCGCCGTGTGAACCGTAACCGCAGCCGCGGTCGGAATAAACGCCTGTATCAAAATTCCCTGGGGCACGATATGCGGCCCCAGCAGCCTGTGCGGATCGCTGGCCTCCGAATAAACAAGTTCTTCGATGGCGGCCCAGTCCATCAGGGAATACAGTGTATCGGTCATGGAGCAGTCCCTCCTTTTGAGAATCCGTGTCTATCTGTTCTTATCTCATAGTTTACCATTATTTTCAGATAAATACAAACATTACCGGCAGAATTTTCACTCTCTGTAATACGCCAGCATCAGATCCACCATACGGCCGTAGCTTTTCACGCCGTCGGACTGGCTGTTGATCTTCAGATAGGTATCATTCACCTGGTTGGCGACCTCGGCCACCCTGCCTTCATAACGGTTCCAGAACGCGTTATTGGCGGCGAGATCCGCCCGGGTCTGTTCATTCAGCTGTGCGTAAAGTCCCATGTAGACCTCCATATCCTGAGCCGCCAGCGCATTGCCCGCGTAGACCCAGCCGGTCAGATAGCCGCTGTAGCGGAAGGACGGATCTTCCGAGCCGATACATGCAAGATAGCCTATAAAGTTCGCCTCATCCTCACGCATAAATCCCCGCAGATGGGAAAGTTCATGGCAGATCGCGTGCGGAATATCATAGGCGGTCATGGCCCGGTTGTAATTGGCCTCCACGGTAAACGGCGAATAGACGCCGGACAGCTGCTGCACCGACAATATCCACGGCACCGCAAGCGGCTTCGGCTGCGGATAATATCCGGACAGCTGCGGATAGATCTCCCCCAGACCGGCCATAGCGCGCTGCCCTTCGGCGTTCCAGTCCTGGCTGTAGGGAGTCGTATCCACCGTTTCATTCACCTTCTCCGTGAGATATTCACAGAGTGCGGTCAGTTCCTCCACCGAGGAGTCGCGCACATCCAGTTCCAGATAGCTGGAAAATGGCCTTCGGTAGTAATTGACGCCGCAGCAGGCCGTATAGAGAAACGCCAGAAGCCCCAGGATCAGACAGGCAGAGGAGAACCAGGCGGCAGCCGCCGCTGATGCGGGCTCCGTCCGTATTATCACTTTCCGAATATGGGACGCAGTATACAGAATCAGCCAGATTATGCCGGCATAAAGCAGTATTTCTACCACTGAAAATGGGAAAATGCCGAAAATACGGCCATATATCCCCACAATCCACGGATACACGGTAACTGCGTACCATTCTCCGAACGCAGTATATCCTCCGACGGCCGTGCCGGCAGACGGAAACTGACCGGCGGCGCTGCGCGCCGCCAGCTGCAGGATCCCCGCTACGGCCAGCAATACCATTCCGGCCGCTGCGGCACCGGCATGGCGCCGTGCGGTTTTCATTTTGCCGTTATGTAAATGATCCTTCGTCTTCCCGAGCTGCTCCTGAGGCGTTCCCCTGTGCGTCATAATTTCTCCTGCCGTATTCTTTCGTCTTCCGCAGCGCGGCGTCCCGCGTATTCAAGCGCCGCTTACCGCTCCTGGGAAAAGTATACCACATCCCGTCCCCGCTACATATAAATTTTTTCTTACCATTTTCAAAAAGCCCTTGCAGATTGGCGGAATCTCATTTACACTGGATAAGGAAACGGGAGAAAGAAGGTCAGAGCTGACTTATGAAGAATAGAGACAATGCAGATAAGAGGGAACAGATCCGCGCAGAGGAGGAGCCGCTCGACTGGAAGCGGGAACTCCTGAGCTGGATCGAGATTCTGGTAATTGCGGCTGTCGCGGCGTTTATCCTGGATACATTTATCATCGCCAACAGCCGCGTCCCCAGCGGTTCCATGGAAAACACGATCATGACCGGCGACCGGGTCATCGGCTCCCGGCTAAGCTACACCTTCGGAGAACCGGAGCGGGGAGACATCGCGATCTTTGTCTTCGGTTACAATTGCCGCGGGTGCGGCGTGGAATATCAGAAGTCTCCGGAAGGCGTCTGCCCCTCCTGCGGACGGTCGGACCGCCGCAACAAAGTCATTTATTACGTGAAGCGCGTCATCGGCGAACCGGGGGATATCGTAGATATCCACGACGGCCACGTCTATCTGAACGGTTCAGAGACTCCGGAGGAAGAGCCCTATCTCTCCGAAGAGATGATCACCCCGCAGGCGCTGCATTACGAAGTGCCGGAAGGCCATTACCTGATGCTGGGCGACAACCGGAATTACTCACTGGACGCCCGTTTCTGGCGCTACACCTACATCGACGAAGATCAGATGGTCGCCAAGGTACTGTTCCGGTATTTCCCGAAGATCAGCCTGCTGAAATGAGTCGGATCACCGGCATCTCCGTTTCTGAGATCTTTTACACATTGGTCTCAGACAACGGAGATGCCTTTTTATAACCGCTTCTTCTGAAAATTTTATCGGAATATTACTTGCCGCTGTTCAGATCTTCTGCTAAAATAAAATCCAGGATCAGTCAGTTTATTCATGATTTTCGAACGGAGAATCTCCGGGAGATCCGGATACTTTTAACATCACATTTTCTGCCTTGCTTTTTGCTATTTACAGCCAGGTTCTTTTTGATGTACAATAAGGGGGTAAATAATTTATGTCACAGGACAATGTAACCGTCAACAGAGAGTATAAATCCAGCCTCTTCGCACGGATCTTCTCCGAGCCCGAAGCCGCCCTGAGCCTTTACAATTCTCTCAACGGCACCGACTACGACGATCCGGCCGGGCTGGAGATCAATACGATTGAATCCGTGCTCTATATCGGCTGGAAGAACGACGTCTCCTTCCTGATCGGCAGCGACATGAACCTGTACGAGCACCAGGCGACCTGGAACCCGAACATGCCTCTGCGGGGGCTGTTCTATTTCGCCGACCTGTACCGGGGGTACGTGTCATCGCGGAGCCTGGATATCTACGCCGGCGTGCCGCTTAAGCTGCCTGCGCCGAGGTATACGGTCTTCTATAACGGGACACGGGAGGAACCGGAAAGCCTGGAACTGAGGCTGTCAAGCCTGTTCATGAAGAAGGACGGGACGCAGGACGCTCGGGTCGATGACGGCCCGGCGGCACCGTCAGACCGGTTCCCGAAGAAGGACGAAGCGCAGGACGCGGATGCCCCGCCGGCGCTGGAATGCACGGCCCAGGTACTGAACATCAATTTCGGCCACAACCGGGAGCTGATGGGGCGGTGCCGGAAGCTGTACGAGTATTCGTATTTTATCGATGCGGTCCGTCGCCATCTGAGGGAAGGCCTGACCCTGAGCTCGGCGGTGGACCGGGCGGCGGAGGAGTGCATCGCCGGAGACATCCTGAGGGAATTTCTCTTAAAACACAGAGCGGAGGTAACGAATATGGTAATGCCGGAATTCGACACAGAACTGCATGACCGGACGACACGGGAGATCGGGTATAATGAAGGCAAAGCTGCTGGTATCGCCGAGGGCAAGGCTGCTGGGATTGCCGAGGGCAAGGCCGCCGGCAAAGCCGGAACCGTCTGCGACATGCTCTCCGATGTCTGCCACCTTCCGGACGGATGGCGCGGGCGGATCATGGCCGAACGCGACATCGACACGCTCGATACATGGGTCCGGATCGCCCGGCGGGCCGGGAGTCTGGAAGAATTCCTGGCGAAAGCCGGGCTGGAGGCATGACCGCGGCACGGACGCCGCGCCTGTCCGCACTGTCTGTAAACGGTACAAAACAAGCCGATTTTCAAGCACCTTCGTTTTTGAGATAATACGTTTATCAATCTTAGAAACGGAG
>CANQRU010000023.1 GCA_947626395.1 uncultured Lachnospiraceae bacterium
CGCGTCGTCGATCATGATCTTGCGGGATACGTAGATGCCCTTGACGAAGTTCTGCTTGGCGTGAAGGGCGATATTATAGAAACCATCCTCCGGCACGTCGAAATCCCACTCGATCCACTGGCCCGTATGGCTCCAGCCGCCTCCGCCGATGGTGTTGTTCTTAAGCGCTCTCGCGCTGTAGGGAAGGATCGCAGGGGACGACTGGTCCTGCGTCGGATAAAGCATGCTGGACGATTTCTTCTGCGCGTATTCCGCCTGCAGCTCGATGGTCCGTCCCGCGGTGTCCTTTGCCCCCGACGCCTGCCAGGCGGCAAGCTGATCCGCGTAGCTTAAGGTATCGGGCTCGTTCTTGATGATCAGACTGCCGATGACCATAGGCTCTCTCTGGGAAACAACGGTGATCGTGTGCGTTCCGGCCTCCAGATAGACGCTCAAAGGCTCCACCACATAGCCGTCCACATCGTAGAACTGGCTGGTAATCCATTCCGGCGCTTCGATCTGGGTAGGCTTCAGATCGTTCCCCTGGTTGTCCGATTCCCACTCATTCACGGAATTGACCCAGACGCGGGAGAATTCCACCTCGGCCATCTGCCGGTACGGCAGCTCGCCGTCCACGAAGAAACCTCTCTGGATGGAAGAACCGTTGCCTTCGACAGGATAATAGGTCAGCGCCAGCTGGTACATGCCGGATGTGCGGATGTCCACCTGGTACTCGACCATGCCGGTGTCATAGGTATAGACGGATCTGCCCGTCCTGCCCATGTAGTCCGTGAGAATCTGCGGCTCCTCTTTTCCTTCGCTGCGCACGAAGTCGCCGCCTTCGATCTCATAGACGTCTTCCGGCCAGACGCTGTCCGGATACTGAGCCTGGTACTCCCCATAGTCCTGGTACTCAGCGGTATAGTTGAGCACGTCCTTGAAATCCTCCAAAGACTTGTCTGTCGCGGCGCGGGCGGTAATGCCGATACCGCCAAGCCCGCTCAGACACAGGGCCGCAAGGAAGACGCCGGCCGCGAAAAGACAGATCTGGCTTTTCTGTAACCGTTTCATCATCCTCCACTTCCTCCTATTAAAAAATTAATTATGTATAGCTTTAGAATTAATTGTATATTTAACCATCTGTTTTGTCAATACTTAAGTTGGTTTTCAGCATGTTGTATATTTGTTTGGAAATTTTTTGTTGAAAATGCACTATCTATGCAGAATATGAATGGATTCATTTTTGAATGCGAGGGTTGCTCCCGAAGATTTCGGCCGGATTGTATGAATATGGATATATATGGAAGGATTTCCTTTACTTAATGCTTGATTAATTGGAAATGGAATCTGTGATAGAATTATTGCATATTTGCTGACAGTCTGCCAGAAATATAAAAAACGCCCGGAACAGCAGAATCCGGCGACAGATCCGATCCCGCACATCCCAGGCGTTTCTTCCATAACAATATTTATATTATCTTCCCTCTCCTACCGCACGCTTCCCTTTTCCACGATAAAGCCGGAAATCAGACTGAGCCTCTCCTGCCCGTCCGGGGTCTCGATACGCCTCACGACTTTCTGCAGCGCGGCGTCCGCCATCCCCCGCATATCCACCTCGTAGGTGGTGATATCCCGGTTGGGAAGTCCCGGATACAGGTAGTTGTCGAAGCCGACCACCGAGACATCCTCCGGCACGCGGTATCCATTTTCCTTCAGAACATCGATCAGATGGCTGGCCACCAGGTCGCAGTTGCAGACGAAAGCTTCCGGCATATGCTCCGGCAGCTTTAAGACGATCTCACCGTCCTCTTTGCGGTCCTCGATCTGCCATTCCTCATAATATGTCAGGCCGTGTTCCAGCACAGAACGGTAATAGCCGCAGTACCGGTCCATGATGCTGCTGGTGGCGTGGATGGAACCCACGAACGCGATCTCCCGGAAGCCCTTGTTATAGAGATATTCCGTCAGCAGATACGTGCCGTAGAAACCGTCGGTGATCACCGCGTCGTCGGCCACTTCCTTATAATAGAAATCCATCATGATCACCGGCTGCCTGACCTTGCCCCGCAGAAACGCGATATACTCCCTGCTGATCTCGCCCATGACGATCAGCCCCTCCACCGCGTTCTCCTCGACGAAGCGCGGCAGAAGCAGGTTCCTCTCCGCCCCCCATTTAAGGATTTCGGCGCTGACCATGCAGTTTAGGCCTGAGGCGGCCATCATCAGTTCCTGATACATTTTCCAGTAAAATGTGGTGTAATTCGCCAGATATCTCTCTGAAATGATCACTCCGATATTGCGGAGACTGCCCGCATTGCGGCGTTCCTGAAAATACCCCATCTCCTTCGCGGCACTCAGCACCTTCTCGCGAACCGAGTCGCTGACCCCGCGCTTGCCCGTAAGGGCGTTGTGCACGGTCACCGCGCTTACCCCTAACCGATCCGCGATGTCCTGCATACGAACCTTTGCCATAAATAACCCCCATTCTGTCTGCTCTCTTATTTGTTAAACCATAGCAACTACTTAATTTACTTAAATTATATCTTAATTGCAGGTTTTTGTCAAACACTTACTTAAAATTAATCTGCAGTAATGCTGGCGCCGGCAGGTATTCTGTACGCTGACATGAAACAAAAGAATGGTGTTTTGAAGGCGAATACAAAAATACAAACAGGGCGTCACTGGCGCCTGCATGAAAATACGAACAGAGCGCCACTGACGTCCTGCCCGCATGGAGACACAAAGAGATCCCGGCGCAGACGCAATCGCCCGCTGCCGGGATCTCTCCCTTTCTCAGCACTCCTCCATCTACAGGCCGGCAGGACTTCCCGAAAGTCCTGCTTTTCGGCCGTCCTTTCAGAATTTCTTCCGGATCACCAGTTCCACCTTATCGGAACGGATCCCGACCTGCACATCATCGGCCAGCTTCGCCACGATGGACTTCTCCAGTTCGTCCCAGGCTTCCTCCGCCGCGGCGTCGTCCGAATGATGCGCTTCCACATCGTCACGATAGCGGTCCAGGGACCAGCGGGAATTCGCCCAGTCCATACCGGCGCTCATCATGCCGTAATCATCGCCCGGCATCAGGCTCATGCCGTTGTCCGTCGCGTACTCGCTGATATCGTCATAGTTCAGGAGATAGTTCTCCATCATATCCCGGATCCGCCCCATCAGGCCTTTCGCCGCCATATTCTTCCCGGAACTGGACACAGCAAGAAGCTCTTCTTTCTTGTCAATATCCATCTCCACATAAGCGTCCAGATGCAGGGCCACATTCTTCCTCTCGCCTTCGATCCAGAAATATGCGCCGTATTCTCCGACAATGCCGCCCAGCATTCCCAGCATCTCCTCCGCCAGAAGCCGCAGACGCAGCGTCTCCTTATGGTTCAGTTCCTGATAAGCGGCGAATTTCTCCAGTTCATCGAACGCCTGCTTTCTGCCGATCCCATGATCATTAACCGCGATCCGATTGGTCTCCATATAATTTCACATCCTTTCCGTACGCCCGCTCCGGCCTACTCGATCGTGAGGATCTCAGTAAAACCGGTGATATCAAACACTTCCATGATCATCTCATTCACATGGCATACCTTCATCTCACCCTGACGGCTCATCACCTTCTGGGCATAGAGAAGGACGCGCAGCCCGGCCGAAGATACATACTCCAACCGCTCCATGTCGAAGACCAGACTCTTTATATTCCCGAGACCGCTCTTCAATTCCATCTCCAGATCGGGAGCTGTATTTGTATCCAGGCGCCCGGTCAGCGCTATCGTCAATTCATCGCCGCTACGCATCTTTCTGATCGTCATATCAGTCCGCCTCCTGCTTATTCTTGTCACCGGATCCCCGCGCCCTGCTCTCCGCGGTTCCGCGCTCAGATCCGCCGCCATCTTACCGCCGCCGATTCCCCCGTGAAGTCTGTCCCATTGCTGATTCCCACCTGGCAGGCGGCATAAAGAATCAAATAAATTATGTCATATTCTCCGCGGAAATGCAATGCTTTCTCACGAATGATCCGCTGGCCGGCATAATGCGGGCAGGGCGTCACTGGCGCCCTGCCCGCACACTGACGCACTTAAAAGGAGCGCCGGTTTCCCGGCGCTCCCGTCTGTATGATCGTCTGCACGATCACAATGTACCACGTATCAGGTGCCGCCTGGGCACCGCATACATCTGAGCTTTCTGCAGCTGTACTTCTCTTCGGAACTCTCTTCTTCGGATTATTCCGCTCCGTACAGTCCGATCAGCTTCTTCAGATAATCGTAACGCTCCTTCGCCTCTGCCTCGTTCTTGGCAAACAGCTTCGCAGCTCTCTCCGGATTCTTCATGGCCAGGGACGCGTAACGGACCTCGCCCTTTAAGAAATCCTGATAGCCTTCCATCTTCGGCTCCTTGCTGTCCAGAGTGAACTTGTTCTCCGCAGCCGGATTGAAGCGGAAGTTGTTCCAGTAACCGGTCTCTACTGCCAGCTTCTCCTCGGTCTGAGCCTTGCTCATGCCCTTCTTGATGCCGTGGTTGATACACGGAGCGTATGCCAGGATCAGGGACGGTCCCGGATAAGCCTCAGCCTCCGTGATGGCCTTGATGGTCTGAGCCATGTCGGCGCCCATGGAGATCTGAGCGACATACACATAACCGTAGCTCATGGCGATGGAAGCCATATCTTTCTTCTTGGTCTCCTTGCCGCCCGCAGCGAACTGCGCCACAGCGCCGGTCTTGGTAGCCTTGGAGGACTGGCCGCCGGTGTTGGAGTAAACCTCGGTATCGAATACCATGACGTTGATGTCCTTGCCGGACGCCAGCACATGGTCTACGCCGCCGAAGCCGATATCATAGGCCCAGCCGTCGCCGCCGAATACCCACTGGGATTTCTTCGCCAGGAAGTCCGCGTTGGCGACCAGATACTTGGCCGTATCGCAGTCACAGGTCTTCAGAGCCTCTACCAGAACGTCGGTAGCGGTTCCGTTCAGAGCGCCTTTGCTGAAGGTTTCCAGCCATTCCTTGCCGGCCGCCTTCACAGCCTCGGGAGCCTCGTCCTTCGCGATCAGAGTCTCAACCTTCTCCTTCAGCTCGTCGCGGATCGCGTTCTGAGCCAGCAGCATACCGAAGCCGTACTCCGCGTTGTCCTCGAACAGGGAGTTGCCCCAGGCCGGGCCCTGTCCCTTGGCGTTGGCCGTGTAAGGAGTGGACGGTGAGGAGTTGCCCCAGATGGAGGAGCATCCTGTCGCGTTGGCGATGTACATACGATCGCCGAACAGCTGGGTGATCAGCTTCGCGTAAGGAGTCTCGCCGCAGCCTGCGCATGCGCCGGAGAACTCGAGTAAGGGCTGCTTGAACTGGCTGCCCTTCACAGTCGTGTCTTTGAACTTGGCAACGACGTCGGTCTTGATCGGCAGGGACTGGCCATATGCGAAGATCGGCTGCTCATCCAGATGATTCGCCAGCTTATCCATGGTCAGAGCCTTCTCGCCCTTCTTGCCCGGGCAGACGTTCGCGCAGGAGCCGCATCCGGTACAGTCAAGAGCGGAAATGGTCACTGCGAACTTGTAGCCCTGCATGCCGGTCAGCGGCAGCATCTTCATGTCGGCCGGAGCCTTGGCAGCCTCATCCTCGGTCAGAGCGACCGGACGGATGACAGCGTGCGGACATACATAGGAGCAGAAGTTGCACTGGATGCAGTTGTCGGGATTCCATACCGGAACGTCGACCGCGATACCGCGCTTCTCATAAGCGGCTGCGCCGGAGGGCGTGGAACCGTCCACATAATCCTTGAACGCGGATACCGGCAGGTTATTGCCTTCCTGCGCGCTGACTGCGGACTGGACGTTGTTGACGAAATCGACGACATCCTTGCGTCCCTCGGTCACGACCGCGTAATCAAGTCCCTCATCCTCGCAGTTCTTCCAGGACTCCGGAACCTCTACCTTCACGAAGCCGGTAGCGCCGGCGTCGATGGCGGCCCAGTTCTTCTTAACGACATCCTCGCCCTTGCGGCCGTAGGTCTTCTGGGCGGCATCCTTCATCAGCTGGATCGCCTTGTCCTGCGGAATGATTCCGGTCAGGGTGAAGAACGCGGACTGAAGGATCGTGTTGATACGGGTCGGGCCCATGCCGGTCTCGATACCGATCTTCACGCCGTCGATGGTGTAGAACTGAATGTTGTGGTCAGCGATGTACTTTTTCATCTGACCGGGCAGATGGGTCTCCAGCTCCTCTGCGTTCCAGGCGCAGTTCAGCAGGAAGGTACCGCCGTCCACGATCTCCTGAACCATGTTGTACTTGCGTACATACGCCGGGTTGTGGCACGCCACGAAGTTCGCGGTGTGGATCAGGTAGGTGGATTTGATCTTCTTGTGTCCGAAACGCAGGTGGCTCATGGTCACGCCGCCGGACTTCTTGGAATCGTAATCAAAATACGCCTGTGCGTACATATCGGTGTTGTCGCCGATGATCTTAATAGAGTTCTTGTTCGCGCCGACCGTACCGTCTGCGCCCAGACCCCAGAACTTGCAGTTGGTGGTTCCTTCGGGCGTGGTAACCAGCGGAGCGCCGACCGGCAGGGACAGATGGGTCACATCGTCCACGATACCGATGGTGAAGACCTTCTTCTCGGTGTTCTCATAGACAGCTACGATCTGAGCCGGCGTGGTGTCCTTGGAACCAAGGCCGTAACGTCCGGTGTAGATCGGAACAGCGTCGAACTTGCTGCCCTTTAAAGCTGCGACAACGTCTAAGTACAACGGCTCGCCCATGGCGCCCGGCTCCTTGGTCCTGTCAAGAACAGAGATCTTCTTCACAGTATCCGGGATCGCGTCGATCAGGGCCTGCGCGCTGAACGGACGGTACAGGCGGACCTTGACAACGCCGACCTTCGCGCCGTTCTTCATCATGTAATCCACAGTCTCCTCGATGGTGTCGTTGACGGAACCCATCGCGATGATCACCTGCTCGGCATCGGGAGCGCCGTAGTAGTTGAACAGCTTATAATCCGTACCGATCTTCGCATTCACCTTGTCCATGTACTTCTGGACAATGGCCGGAAGAGCGTCATAGTACGGGTTGCAGGCCTCTCTTGCCTGGAAGAAGATATCCGGGTTCTGAGCGGAACCTCTCTGGCACGGATGATTCGGGTTCAGAGCATGATGACGGAACTCTGCGATCGCGTCCCAGTTGACCATCTCAGCCAGATCGTCATAATCCCACGCTTCGATCTTCTGGATCTCATGGGAGGTACGGAAACCGTCGAAGAAGTTGATAAACGGAACCTTGCCCTCGATAGCCGCCATATGAGCGACAGCGGTCAGGTCCATAACTTCCTGTACGCTGGATTCGCACAGCATCGCGCAGCCGGTCTGACGGCAGGCATACACGTCGGAGTGGTCGCCGAAAATGGAAAGAGCGTGGCTCGCGATCGCACGCGCGGATACGTTGATCACGCCCGGCAGCTGCTCGCCCGCGATCTTGTACAGATTCGGGATCATCAGCAGAAGACCCTGGGAAGCGGTATAGGTGGTCGTCAGAGCGCCGGCTGCCAGAGATCCGTGAACAGCGCCCGCTGCGCCGGCCTCGGACTGCATCTCGGTGATCTGAACCGTGCGGCCGAAAATGTTCTTCCTGCCTTCGGTAGCCCACTCATCCGTATGCTCCGGCATGACGGAAGAAGGGGTGATGGGATACATGGCTGCTACTTCGGTAAACGCATACGAAGCATGAGCGGCAGCCTGATTACCATCCATGGTTTTCATTTTTCTTGCCATTTGATTTTCCTCCTACTAATGTGAATGTAACCCAGTGCTGTGTGCGCAGGCGCCGGCGCGCTTTCTGCATAGCGGTTCGGCCGGATAAAAGGCCCTGGGAATGGGCGGCAGACGGCCGCACACACTGACCTGTCTAACATTATAGCAACTATTCTTTGATTTGAAAAGAACAAAAGCAAAGAAATTATGTACTATTTTTTAAACAGTCTGTACAAACGGGGCGTCACCGGCGCCCTGCCTGCATGGAAAAAAGCGCACCCGAAGATGCGCTTTTATAAATTCGCATATCCGCGGACACCGCCGCGTCCATCCGCCGCGCCCCGGCTCCGATACCGCCGCTCTGTCCGGCTTTCGGCCGCAGTCCGGCTTACCCGATGGGAGGCGGAGCGACTACCATATCCCCGCCGTTCTGTTCCGCTCCTCCCGGTCCCGGCGATACCTCTGCGGGTCCCGGAACCCCCTGGCCCTGAACCACATCCGGCGCAGGGGTCTCCGTCGGCAGCTCCACAGGCGGACTGACCGCAGATCCGGTGGTCTCGTCAGTCGGCGACAGAGAACCCGCCGGCCCCATCGGGCCTAACGGGCCGGAAGGTACGGACTCCACAGACGGCTCCGTTACCGCTTCCGAAGACTCGGCAGCCGTGGTCTCATCAGCCGGCGGAATGTATATGCCGGAAGTATTCCTTTTGATCACCGGTGCATGCCCCTTATAAGAGGTAGTATGATCCACATCGCGGCTTATGACCTCGCCGTTCTTCTTCACGATCAGTCTCGTCTCCCAGCGGCTTCCCATAGAACCGGAAGACACCGTGACTTCCTGACCGGGCTGGACCGACTGATCCTCCTGATAGGTAGGCGCAGGCGGATCGATATCCTCGAGCTTCGTGGACTCCAGCGAGTATGTCACGCCGTCCTCCAGTACCGGGATCCCGTACACGGAAACTGTCACCGTCTGGTTAGAGTAGCTGGCCCTGATGCCGACAGCCGCCTTGCTGGTATTCACGAAGCGGAAATCCGGTCCTCCCCAGCTGACGGTCGCGTCCTGTCCCGGCGTCACATAAGACGGTTCGAAGGTATGGGACCGGCGCATAGATATCTGAAGTCCCGCACGAAGCACCGCGTTATACAGCGTCGTGGACACCTGGCAGACGCCGCCGCCGATCTCCTGAACCACTTCGCCGTTATTATACGCGGCAGCGCTCTGATACCCCTTCTCCTCGGTGCGCTCACCCACAGTATCGTTAAAGGAAAGCTCCTGACCGGGCTGGACAATGGTTCCGTTCAGCTTCTGGGCCGCCAGCTTTACGTTGGTGTTGCGCTTGGAATTGGCGGTGGTATTGGTCGTATAGGTACCGATAGTCTTATAAAGGCTCTGGGCGCTGGCCTGCGTGATCTCCGGCTCGACCGAACCGGCGCTCACCTGGATCTGCGCGTCGAAATCCTTGGACTTGATCGCAGCCTGAATATCGGAGGTCAGCTTCTCCTCGTCGACAGCCACCCCATACTCTCCGGCCGCAAACGTAAAACTGTCGTTCGACGCGTCATAGGCGGAAATGGAGCCGTTCTTCGGTTCCTTGTTCCACCGTTCCTTCATGGCGGCAACCTGCGCCGTCACCGCGTCGTCGAGCCCCGAGGTATCGAGCGTATAGCTTTCTTTCGGTTCACCGGTAAATATCTCTTCCAGCAGGGCGTCTACCTTGCCTGACATCAGATTCGTCAGCTCATAGACATCTCCCTCATAGACCGCCGTCATCCTCCACGGATAATTCTTAAGAATGGCTTCCTTCGCCTGTTCCCTGGACATCCCCGTGATCGTGATGTCATCCACGGTCACTTCCTTGACAAGCTCGGTCTCCGGTTCCGCCGTCTCTGAAGTCTGCGCCTCCGACGCGGTCTCATCTTCCTTAACCGGCGATCTGCCGGGATTCTGGGTCATGGCGAACGCCACGGCTGCGATCACCAGGATCAGGATCACCCCGATGATCGCGATGATACGGTAATCCGGAGACGGTTTCCGTCTGCGGTTTCTATAACTGCGGTATGTGGTGCCGGAGCTGTAGCCCGTCTTTGCGCGGCTGCCGCTCCCGCTGCCCGAACGGCTCGCGTTTCCGCTTCCCGAGCGGCCTGCGCTTCCGCTTCCCGAGCGGCTCGCGCTTCCGCTTCCCGAGCGGCCTGTGCTTCCGCTTCCTGAGCGGCTCGCGCTTCCGCTTCCCGAACGGGTCCCTCCCGCCGTACTCCTCGATGATGTGCTGCGGCTCCCCCCTCCGCTGCTGCCGGAGGAGGAATAGCTGCCGGTACGATTCGTTGTACTCATACTTTCACCTGTCTGCAATGATTGTAGAATAATCCAAAATGAGTATACCATACTTTCCCCAAAAAGGAATACCAAATTTTCTTATGTTTGTCTTACGATTTGAGCGCCGTATTACCTGTCTGTTACAAATATTTCATTTCCGATAAAAATGAATGAATTTTCCCAAAAACCGGAAACAGTGGCAAGCAGGCAGACATATGATGAAGTGTAATCAGAATATCTGGAGGAACGAAACATGAGTGATTTAGCGGCAACAAACTGCGGCTGCGGGTGCGACTGTACGACAGGGGGAAATGGCTGCAACATTATCTTCCTGATCCTTCTGCTGTGCTGCTGCGGCGGAAACGGCGGATCGAACATAGGCGGCGCAAACTGCGGCGGCGGATGCGGCAACGATATCATCTGGATCCTTCTGCTGCTGTGCTGCTGCGGGAACGGAAACGGCTTCTGCTGCTGATGCACGAAGGGAAATAAGTCAGGAAAGCCGCCGGCCGCTGCGCCGGCGGCTTTCCCTTTCCCGACCATCCATCCGTCATTTCCGGGTCATTTGTCCGGAAGGCCCGGTCTTCTGACAGCGGACCATGCAGCCGCTGGCTGCGGCGGACTGCCTTTCTGTCTGCCTTTTCTTCTGCTTTTCCATGCACTCCTCATCGATCTCATAGACCGAATTTCCATCTATAATCAGGCGGCCTGGCATATTTCCCTCCCGCATTTTCTTCTATACTTCCATCATATGCCGGAATATCTGACATGTTCCCCCGCATAGGATGTATGCAAAGAGATTTTGTGAGGCGGACATGAACGAAGGACCCACCATCAAGCTTACCGGCTTCGATCATCTGACCGGCGACCGCCACCTGCAGATGATAAAGGCCGCCCTTCCATATGTAAACGCATCCGGCCAGAGATTCCTCTCTATCCTTGTCAAATTCCAGGAGCTGCGCCGGACCGTCGCGCTCTTTGACCGGGGCGAGGCGGCTGAACTGGGCATTATGTCTCTGGGAGAGAACCAGCGCCGCTCTCCCGCCGACATGCTGAATGCGATAAAACCTTACGCCAGCCCCCAGGAGCAGGATTTCATCGACATGGCCTGCAATCTGATGGAAGGGCTGCGGATCGGCAGCCAGTACCAGCAGGAGGTCATGATGCAGGAAGCGGCGGGCGCGGCCAAAAGGAGGCTTCCATGAGCGGAAACTGGCGCGACGATCCACGGATAAAGGAGATGGATCCGCAAAAGATCGAGTTTCTGGAAGAATTGAGCGGACAGATCGGAAAAACGCCAAAATCCAGGCTGATGAACCGCTTTCTCATGATGACGGCAGAAGCCGGCCGGAAAGGGATCGTATTCTCAGACCGTGAGACGGACATACTGGCAGGGATACTGACAGAATACATGGATCCGGAAGACCGCGGCAGAGTGGAAATGTTCCGGATGCTGTCCAGAAAAATGGCGGGCCGCCAGATGCCCCGGTAATACAGATGCGGCGTCACTGACTCTTTTCCGCATAGAAATACAGGCAGGGCGTCACTGGCGCCCTGCCTTGCCGACTCACTGTTCCAAAGGACTCTTAGGCCCCGAGGAAGGCTGGTTTTGAACGTCACCGGCCGACGGAGCTGCCGGGGCCTGAACGCTGCCGGGGACCTGGCCCGCCGCCGGAGTCTGAACACCGCCGGGCGCCTGAGCTGTTCCGGATGCCGCCGTCTGCGGCGTCCCACCCTGCCGGATGAGCCCGGTCGAATCCACCTCATATCCATCCGGCGTTTTCGCGCCGGCATACATGGCTCCAAACGGTCTCTGGCCCGCGGTCGACATTTCCGTCTGCCCGGTCTGCGCGTTGCGGACCGGCTGCGGAACCGGCGTCACAGTATTAAAATAATACCAGCCGCCGGCGATCTGCTGCCATCCGGTGCACATGGCGCCGCTTGCCGCCAGATAATACCAGTAACCGCCGTCGTAAAGCCAGCCGGTCCTCATCTGTCCGTTATCCGTTCCCAGATAATACCAGACCTTGTCGACCTCCTGCCAGCCCTTCTTCATATGGCCGTCCGCGGCCAGATAATACCAGATGCCGCCGCCCTGATACCAGCCGGTATTCATGATCCCGTCGCTGCCCATATGGTACCAGAGGCCGCCCTTAAACACCCACGTATTCTTCGCGTAAGCTCCGGACGCCAGTTTGAATTTCCAGAATTCGCCGGTCTGTTCCCAGCTTCCCGGAGTCTCCACCGCGGCCGCAGAGGGGATCTGATAGACGCCGCCCGCGCCTGTGCCGCCGGGCCCGCCGGACGATCTGCGGCTTCCGCCTCCGCCGCCTCCCCATCCGCCAAAGCTCCCGCTTCCGCCGCCGGAAGATGCGCTTCCGCTGCCGGAGGAACCCTGGGATCCGGAGAGGGCGACCGTGCTGTTCTGAACGAAAGTAATATCGAACAGTTCGCCGTCCGCCACGATCTCTCCGCCGTTTACCGACACGTTCAGCTTTCCTTCCGTCTCCGTCCTCAGCGTCCCCAGTTTCCGGATATTCGCCTGTTCCATGATCTTTCCGCTGCCGGCGATCACGATCGTCAGAAAGCCCCTGTCCGCGTCATATTCGTATTCCCTGATCAGGCTGTCGTCCCAGCCGCTGTCAAAGACAAATTCTACGGATTTCACATCCGAAAGATCCTCCGCGGTAAAAGCCGCGTTGACCTGGATCGCCGTAATATCGCCGAGCCCCAGCTGCCGCACCAGCTGAACCGACAGTTCCGCCTGCCCGTCTTTCGCCGCTTTCTTCCAGGAAGCCGCGCCGCTGATATGACCGGTCTCCGCACGGGCCGTCATACCGAAGAACAGGACGGTCAGAAAAAGCATCACGCAGAACATCACCGCGGTCAGACGCGGAACCGGCCGGTATTTTCTCTTAAGCATCTCTCTCATGACAGACCGCCTCCTTCATTCAGCATGATCTGCGGAAGTTCCGCCGGCACATCCACGAACAGCGTGGAACTGACGAGCCGCTCTCCCTCATTGGTCAGCGCATTGTCCACCCGATACAGTTCGGCGCGCACCCTGGAAGCATTTACCGTACCCGCGTAAGCCGGCTCAATATAGTAGACCCAGGTTCCTGAACTGACTTCTCCCAGAAGCCCGTCCTTCGGATCCGGCGCGAAAATGACCTGCACGGCGCGGACATTTCCCTGCGCGTCCGTACCTCCCACCAGCTGTCCGTTCTCATCCCACAGAAGCACCGCGTTAAACGCCGGATTGCCTTTATACTGCCCGGTGAAAATGATGGATCCGGCCGGGATATGGACGCCGTTCGCTCCGTTAAAGTCCGCTTTCAGGATACCGATGCTTCCGGCGGGCGCCAGATCGATGTTGTCGCCCGTCTGTCCCATCAGCGACAGTTCGGCAACCGCGACGGCCGAATGTCCCTGGCCTTTCGCCCTGATCCGTACATAGGACGCGTCGTATGTATAGAGATTCTTCTCATCGTGGAACCAGACCGTATGACTGCCTGCTGCATCCGGCTGGAACCGTTTTTCTGTCGTGACCACCGTCTTCCAGTCCTGCCCGGTCTCGCTCACGCTGATCTCAAAGTCGGTGATCGCCGGCCCGGAACCCGCCCGGTACTTAAGTCCCGTGACCGTCTCCGGCTGGTTCAGATGGATAATGATCTCCGGATCGGAACCATCCGCGGTACGGCCGGTGAATGCGGTCGCATCGTCGCCGTCGATCATCGCCTCGATACCGGGCTGCTTCGTCGTGTCCGGATGCTCTTCATTGGGCTGCTCCAGATCGTCGTTGACCAGATTCGTGCTGACCGTCCACAGCGTATTGTCCAGACGTCCGTCATGGCTGACCTTCACGGAACCGATCTCCGTCCTCGCCGTCGGATTCAGGCACCGGTCATAACCTACAACCTCATAAGTAAATGTATGATTATTGATCGTCCCAATCACGTCTGTAAATATCGCATTTCCGCCTGCAAACGCTTCCGCGTAACCTACCGGACGGCGCTCGATGCCGTCCTTCACGCGCTCATAGCGGTAGATCTCGTACATCCAGATCTCACTGTCCGAGCTCAGATTCAGCGTCACCTGACTGCTGCCTTCCGTATAGTCGATATTTCCGCTGACGGCCGCGCCGGCCGCACGATCCCATCCGTATCCGTTCTCAAGCTGATACGCGCGGATCTCATCATTGGCAAACCAGATTCCCCGCGTTTCCTTCTCGAACTGGCTGGCATAGGCCACGGTCCCCGCGTCCGGCTCCAGGCCCCACCGGGTGAAGAATTCCAGGATATTCTTCTCCGCGGCGGCCACCGCAAGACGCATCAGCTTATTGTCCGTATCCGCCTGGGACAGCGACAGCTTATTGCCTTCCGCGCCCGGCGCAGCGTCGGGATGGCGCGCATAGGAATCCGCTCTCGCGAAGAACAGATTCGCCAGCTGCTCCGCATTGTCGTCATAGGTCTTATAGTTATAACCTCCCAGATCATAAGCCAGATGCAGCTGCCAGTACATCGCCAGCTGGACGAAGACGTTGGACGCCTTCCCCTTTGTCCCGGATGTGACCTTTTTAAATACGTCGCCGTACTGAAAACGGACGGAGTCGTTGGTGTCCTTCGCCTGGGCCAGCACCGAGAAATAGTTGTTGGTGACTTCCGCCACCGCGTAAGCGCCTTCATTGATCTCATGGCCGATCTCATGGGCGATGCCCCAGCCGAAGTACTGTCCGGTTCCCGCGTATCTTCCGTTTCCGTCAGTCTGCACAGGCACGCCGCCCATCATTCCCTTAAGCTCCGGCCACTCGATACCGATATGCTTTCCGCCCGCGTACATGAACGCCCCGGCGAACATCCTCTGGTAGCGGATGTTGATCCGGCTCACCGGCATCTTATTGTAAGAAGGCGCCTTCTCATCCTCGCTCAATCCCTTATGCTGATAGAACAGGACCATCATCTCATCGAAAGCCCGCATGGACTGTTCCAGCTTCCGCGCCATATCGTCCGCGCTGCCCCTTCCCGGTCCTTCCAGAACCTGCGTGACCGCGGTAGAGATCATGCCGTAGCGCGTCAGGATATCCGTGGCCTGATAGATACAGTTCTCCGGCTGCCATGTATATTTCTGATGGTCTTTGGCATGATCAGTCCGGGCCGCCTCTTCCTGTGCGGTTACCTCAAGCAGGTATTCTCTGGCCAGTTCCACCCTTTTGGCGGTATCCGTCTCATCCGACAGATCCAGAACGGCCGCCTTATGGCCTCCGCTGACGCGCACTCCGTACTGCTCCGCTCCGGAAGCGCCGGTATACTCCACATACAGCTGGCCGCCGCGCTCCAGATTCATATCGTCAAGCGCCGTGACCGTGATCTCATTGGGGCCTCCCTTTAAGTAACCAAGGGATTTGAATACCGCATTGCTGCTGCCGTGATACTGGGAAATGATCAGCTCAAGCCGCGTAGTGTCTCCGTTTCTTACCATCGGTCCGCCTACATAGACCGTTACCGTTTCCCCGGCCAGGGCAGTCACTCCCAGCGGCTGATAGGTATTCAGGCCGCCGCGGAAGGTGATATGGCTGTCCGAGCGCGCCGTATCCTTCGTATCGACCGCAAGGATCTGCGCCTGCGCGCCTTCTTTTAAGATCTTCTCCGCATTGTCCAGTTCGGTCTCCAGCTCCGCCTTGCGGGGATGATACTCGCCGCTGACGCTGTCCTTAATCTTGAGTTTCGCGCGCAGGGCATTGATATCCGCGACAGTCACGTCCTCACGCAGTACCACATGGTAGGAATCTGTATACAGATCCATGATCTCATGCTCAATGGGATCATAATAATAGAATTTCATCTCGGCGACGCTGATCCGTCTGGCGTGGCCGTAGGAATTTCCCATAAGAAGCTGTACCTTCGAAGCCTTAAACGGCTGCTCCGTCTGGAACGTATAGTAGATCTTGTTATTGCTGCTGACCTTGCGGCGCATGGTGGTCTTAAGCGCCGTCTTCGTTCCGTCCGCGGACCAGTACTGCAGCGTCGCGCCGGTCATCTCATAGGTCTGCGCTTCATCCGGAATAACGAGGACCGTATCCATCTCATACTCCTGGTCAAACGTCACGACCGGCGCTTTTCCATCATCCGGATAGGTATAACCGGCGTCCCAGTCTTCCCGCACCCAGGATGTGTCGTACCGTCCGTCCACGATATCAAACTGACGGTCTCCCTCTCCGCCGTTGGCGACAGAGAGAATATGGGCGGTCACGGCTTCTCCGGTCCGCACGGTATTGATCAGTTTATAATTCGGCGTCTCCGGCGGATTCAGACTGATCGTCGAGGCGGTATAATGCAGGGATTCCGGGCCCTCGCCGATCGGATTCACGCCGGTCAGATAGAACTCATATTCCGTCTCATCCTGCAGGTTCGTCAGCTCGTATTTCGTTCCCGCAATGGCCTTCACCGGCTGGTAAGGCGTGTTGTCGCTGGACGCGATCCGGTAGAACAGGTTATAGGTTTCCGTATCCTTCATATCCTTCCAGCTGATGATAAGACGCCGGTAACCGGACTGGATCACCAGATTCTCCGGCGCAGGGGGCAGTCCCATCGCCCTGGGCGCCGCGCTCACCTTCGCGGCCTGGCTCCGCCAGGAACCGTTAACGGAACGGACTTCCACTTCGTAAAGGTTACCGTTGACAAGGTCGGAACCGTTTAAGGACGTCACTTCCAGACCGGCGGTCTCAACTTTATGGGTATCCGAAGACGTCCGGCCCTTGCTGTCTGTTCCCGAGACCACGACCTCATAGCCGGTCACATTGGGCATCTTCTTCCATGAGAGCGTGAAACACTCGCTTCCATTTTCTACAACTACCCGCTCGGGAACCGACATGGGAGCCTTCGGAATCCGGTCAGCCATATCCCCAT
The DNA here is from genome assembly GCA_947626395.1 of uncultured Lachnospiraceae bacterium. Taxonomy (GTDB): domain Bacteria; phylum Bacillota; class Clostridia; order Lachnospirales; family Lachnospiraceae; genus UBA3402. Next base: position 16,941 of record CANQRU010000023.1, read on the forward strand.
AGAATTCAACGTCCGAGATCTCGGCCAGGCTGCCCCCGCTCATGGTCTTCGTAACCTTGATCGTTATCTTCTTTACGGCAACCTGTCCCTTAAGATCGATCACAATGGGCATGCCCTGCAGCATCCCGTCCTGAATGGCGATCGTATTAAGCGCGAAGAATCCGGCGCGGATCATGCTGACCTGCTGAAGCGCCTGCCCGTCGCGGACCGTAAACACTCTCTGCGTTCCTTCTTCCGTTTCCACGACGACCTGTCCGTCGCGGATACTTCCATCGGAACCTTCTACCGGGTCGATCACGAATCCTCCCATCGTTTTCGGCTCCGCAAATTCCGCGGAGACCTGCACCGGAGATGTGTCGCTGATCGCCGCCCCGGCGCTCTTTAAAGCCACCGCGCTGCCTTCCCCGGTCATCGCGCCGGTCAGGGAACCCGTTACCTCCGTCCCGGTCTCCGCTTTCTCCGTCACTTCCCCGGCCCGGATCACAATATTCTCCACCGGATGCGCCTTGCGGCTCTCAAGACCGGTTCCGTAATATCCGGCAAACACCGACACATCGAGCAGATTTACCTGACCGTCGCCGTTCAGATCGGCTCTGTCGCAGTAAACGCTGTGCGTCTCTTCTTTCCCGGAAATAATATCCATCAGGATATCTTTATCTGCTTCATCCAGAATACCGTCGGCATTCACATCGCCCATGATAAGGACGCCGAATTTCTGCGCCGCGGCCTGATCCGTATATCCGTGGAGTTCCGGCTTATCGTTCATCAAATGGATCGTCGTCAGATTCGTGCCGATCTCAATATTCTTCTGTTCATAAGGGAGATAAGAACTGTCCGTGTCGGACATGGGGGTCAGTTTCAGATCATAGACGCCCGACGGGATCTCTTCAAGAACCGCCGACGCGTTCACATAGACGCCGTCTTCCGTTCCCGGAAGCTCTATCGTGGAACTGAGCTGACTGATCTGTCCTTCCTCGGCCGAAACCGTGCCGGAAGGATAAAGCTCCGCCTGCCAGACAGACGGGCGGCTGGCCACGACGCCCTGAATATCGATCTTCAGACTTCCTGTTTTCTCAAGTATGATCCGGCGCATGCCGAAAAGCGACTGCGCCTCCGACGCGGTCGCGGCTGCGATCTCCTCATCCGGATCCGTGCTTTCGTCCGCGTCTTTGTCCGGCTCGGCTACCGATTCTGCTGACGGCTCGCCTTCCGGTCCCGCGCCCGGTTCGGTCTCTTCTGCCACGGTTGCCGGATCCGTATCATCCTCCACGGTCTCCGCCGCCGCATCCGGCATCTTATCTTCATCTCCCGACGCCGGAGTTTCTATTATCGGCAGAGTATACCGAACCCTGGCCGCGGAAGTAACCGGCATTTCAAGGGCCATCAGTACCGCTAAAAATAACGCTGCTTTCTGTCTCATCTCAGCCTCTCCCTTTGCAACCTATTTTATAGTTAACCTATTATAGCACTTCTTTGATGGCCTAGCAACCATATTTTGATAGGATCCGACGAAAAAGCACAAAATAATGGGCAGATGATAACCTGTCTTCATCTGCCCATGACTTTGTGTTTCCGCCTGTTTTCTCTGCTCTTATCCGGAAATTTCTGGCATGACTCCCTTTGGAATTTCACTCATGCCTGTGTATCCGGTCCCTTTTGACGGCTCATCTCCAGCAGCTTCCGGCGCAGCTCTCCCTCGATCCTGCCCAGCTCCTGCTCGGCCTCCTGGCGCTTGACGCGGCCTTCCTCCTGGATCTTCATCACGTCGTCCAGAGTAGAGATCAGCGTCTGGTTCGTCGTCTTCAGCGTCTCGATATCCACGATGCCGCGCTCCGACTCCTTCGCGGTCTCCACCGTCGCCAGCTTCAGCATCTCCGCATTTTTCTTCAGCAGCTCGTTGGTCGTGTCAGATACCTGGCGCTGTGCTTTGGCGGCCTCGGTAGAATGACTTAATCCCACCGCGATCACCATCTGGGTCTTCCACAACGGGATCGTATTCACCAGAGTAGACTGGATCTTCTCCGACATCACCGTATCATTGTTCTGAACCAGCCGGATCTGGGGCGCCATCTGCAGGGACACCATGCGGGTCAGATCCAGATCATGCAGCTTCTTCTCGAACCGGTCGCAGAGGTTGCTCAGATCGCTGGCCGCCTGGGTATCCTCCGGCAGGCCGCTCTGATTCGCCTTCTCGAAAGCCGCGGGGAGTTCTGTGCTTCTTACCTCTTCCAGCTTCTTCCTGCCGGCCATGATGTACATGGACAGTTCCTTCAGATAGGACAGATTCAGATCGTACATCCGGTCCATGACCGCCACATCCTTGAGAAGCTGTATCTGGTGATTCTCCAGCATCTTGCAGACCTGGTTCACATGGCTCTCCGCCTTTTCATATCGGGCCTTTATCGCTGACAGCTTATTGGTGTTCTTCCTGAAAATGCCGAAGATCCCCTTGTCTTCCTCGTCGTCGATGGTCTTAAGCTCCCCTACCAGTTCCGTCAGCATCTGACCGACCTCGCCCAGATCCTTGGTCCGGATATTCTCCAGCGCCGTATCGGAGAAATCGGCGATCTTCTTCTGCGCACCGGCTCCGTACTGCAGGATCATGTTGGAATTGGTCAGATCGATCTTCCCGGCGAATTCATCCACCATTTTCTGTTCCTCCGGGGATAATTTCACCTGAACCGCTTCCGGCCTGGGCGCGGCAGCAGGGTCTGCCACGGTCTGAAGCTCCTGCTTTTCTTCCGGAACCGTCTCCGCCCCGAACGGCTCCAGCGTAAGTTCAAGTTCGGGCGCTTCCGTGATCATATCATCCATGTTCTGTGCCATCTTTCAAAACCCTCCCATGATTATTCTCTTTTATGAAATCTCCGCCTCGGACAGTCTTAATCGGTTTTCTGACCGCCGCCGTCGAAATCCCCTTCTGTCAGCCCTTCCCGCTTCAGAATGGTCTGAAGCACCGAAGCGTCGGTCATCACGTCGAACGCCGTGTCTTCATACATATCGTCCAGAAGCTTCTCGAAGGCCCCGTTGATCGTGTCCATGGTCTCCTCGATCTCCTTCATGGCGTTATTGATATTGTCTCCCGGAAACTCCACGGAAGCGAACTCGCTGTAAGCCGTCACCAGCTTCACCGTAGTCGGAAGATAATACTCCATGAACCGCTCCAGCTCATCCAGCTGATCCGGATACTTCCGCAAAGTCGCAAACAGCCTCTCCAGCACACGGTCCAAACGGATCAGCTTATCCGTCATCCTGCCGGCCGGCAGGGACTGACGCATCCGATCCAGCGCCTCCATCTGCTCCTCGCCGCGGGCGATGGCCGCTGTCACCGCGGCATCCCCGGAATCAGAACCTCCGGTCCCACCGGTCCCGGCGCCCTGCCGCGCCGTCTCCGGCTGCGCGGCTGCAGTATCCCGCGCGCCGCCGTCTCCCTGATTCCTGCCGGCCTTCTGCGCTTTCTCCGCTTCGCGGGCCATTTCCTCTTCCTGCTGCTTCCGGCTGCGCTCCTGCTCCTGCCGGATCCTCAAAGCTTCCTGGGACATCTCATACTGACGGTAGGTCTCCGCGTCCATCATCAGATAGGTTCCCTTATCGTCCATCCTGGCGTCCGGCAGCATCCCAAGCCTCAGGATCTTCTGCAGATCCTTCTTCGCGAAGCTTTCGCTGCGTCCGGCCGCGCGTCCCAGACGGCCCACTTCACAGTAAGGTCTTCCGACCCGCCGGATCTCATCCAGATACTGCTTAAGTCTGTGGACACGGCCATATCTGCTGACTCCGCCCCACAGCATCAGTCCAAAGCCGGCGGTTATAAGACCAAAAAGCAGGACCATGATCCACCCGGCCGCTCCGTCGATCGCGATCAGAGACATCGTGATCATCAGAAATGTCAGCATCCCGAACGCAGAGGTACCCAGGGCGCCGGCCATGCTCATCAGAACTCCCGATATCCGCCCTCTCCACCGAACGCGGTAATCCGCCGTCTGCGGCGTCTGCTTCTGTCCGCCGTAAGTATAGGGCTCGGAACTGTAAGTACTCTGCCAGCCCGAATTTCCATAACTATATCTGCCGTCGTCCCCCGGCTGGCGGGTTCCGTGTCTCCAGTTCTCATCTCTGCCGGAAACGCCTGCCGTTTCTCCGCCTGAAGAAGCTGCTCCGCTGTTCCCGGCGCTGTCCGCTTCCTCCGGCACCCAATTGGCGGCCTGGCTGTCCACCGGCTGCCCCGACTGCTTTGCCGCCTGGCTGCGGTATCTCTCAAACTGCTGTCTGGCCTCATCAAGGGCAGAATCCACCGTACCGCTGATGGAACGGTTCAGCTGATCAAAATCGCTGAAATCCAGCGCCTGGCTCAGCGCCCTCCGGATCTGTTCCGCGATATCGTTCTTTCCCCTTTCACCCTGTCCGCCCATGGCCGCCTCCCATTCCGCGCCGCTCTGCCGCCGCGGCATATTCTGTCAATATCATTTTTATTTTATCCAACACTGTCCTGCAAAACCTGTTTCCTTTTCATCCGGCAGCGATCCCCGGAACCTGACCGCCTTCTGCGTCACGTCCCGCCTAGGAAAGGAGAAAACTGACCAGGCTGTATCCCACAAAGAGGATCACGCCCACGTTGACGCATACGGTCATCAGCCACCGCCCCGTCGGTACCTTCCGCGGCATCCGGTAGAACCAGATCTGTTTCCGTCCGACGATCAGGAGCACGATCCCGCCGATCACACTGGAGAACAGGACAATGTACCATACCAGCATCAGCACCGAACCAAGCATCATGTTTCGTTCTATACACCGCAGGATCAGGATCGGCACGATGCTCCCGCTGAAATTCACCAGCATGTGCAGCGCGATCGTATACCGGATCCTACCCGTGCGCAGATACACATACGCGAAAATGATGCCCAGCGCGAACGCGTAGAAGAACTGGTAGAAATTCCCATGCGCCAGCGCGAAAAGCCCTCCGGACATCAGGACCGCGGTCAGCTGCCCGTAGCAGGCCACCCGGTCCAGCAGGAATTTACGGAACATCATCTCTTCCAGGATCGGCGCTATGATCACGGCCGCCACCAGGATGCTCCAGGGATCCATATCCAGGATCAGTTCCTGAACGTTATTGACCATAGGCTGTCCCGTCAGCAGGCTCACCACCAGCATCAGAAGCTGTCCGATCAGATTTCCCACAAGCATGGCCCCCAGGCAAATAACGAAGATCGCCGCGAAACGGCCGCCTCCCACCGGAAACTGCCATGACGGTCCCCTCCTGGGAACGGTATGCGCCACAAGGCAGCACAGCGGAAACGCGACAGGATACATGGACAACAGGCCAAGCAGGGCATAAAGGCCGTCTCCAATGACGTCCCTTACTCCCGCCAGCGCCGCCATCGCAGCGACCTGGCAAACAGCCGCCGTCACGAAGAACACCAGATAGGCCAGTCCCATCCGGGAATAGGCGCTGCGTATCTTCTTAAGCCGCTGCTCTTCGCCATTGTTATACTCTACCATATATCCGTCCACTTTCCGGCCTCCTTTATCGCCAGCCGTGATCTTCCTCGCTGGCAGTTTCGGCATACTGACGTAAAACACCCCGGCGGCTTGGCCGCCGCCGGGGATTGGTCCTTACTGTCTGTCAGATCATATGCGCCAGGATCAGCTCTCCGCATCCTCCAGGCTGGCAGCCCTTGCCTCGACTTCCTTCTTCTGGATGTCGCCGGGAGCCTGTTCGTAACGGCTGAACTCATACTCGAACACGCCGATACCTCCGGTCATGGAGCGCAGATCGGTATTGTAACCGAACATCTCGCTCATAGGCACATCCGCCTCGATGATCTGCTTGCCGTGATGGTCGGAATTCATACCAAGCACACGGCCGCGGCGGCGGTTCAGATCGCCCATGATATCGCCGGTGAACTTATCCGGCACCGTCACCTTCACGGAGGCGATGGGCTCAAGAAGAACCGGGTTGGCTTCCATGAACGCCTTCTTGAACGCCAGGCTTGCCGCCATCTTGAAAGCCATTTCCGAAGAGTCTACCGGATGGTAGGAACCGTCCAGAAGGATCGTCTTCAGACCCACGACCGGATATCCGGCAAGCGGTCCCTTGAGAACGCATTCCTGAATGCCCTTCTCAACGGCCGGGAAGTAGTTTCTCGGAACGGCGCCGCCGAATACCTGCTCTTCGAAGGTATACGGAGTCTCCAGATCGCCGGAGGGCTCGAAGGACATCTTCACATCGCCGTACTGGCCGTGGCCGCCGGTCTGCTTCTTATACTTGCCCTGGGCCTCCACTTTCTTGCGGATGGTCTCGCGGAATGCGAATTTGGGCTTGGACAGTTCGATGTCGACTTTATAACGGCTCTGCAGCTTGCTGACTACGACCTCCAGCTGCTGGTCGCCGATGCCGTACAGAAGGGTCTGACGGTTCTCCTTATCGCCGACCATCTTCAAGGTCTGATCCTCGTCCATCAGCTTCGCCAGGGCGCTGGCCACCTTGTCGTCGTCGCCCTTGGTCTTGGTCGTGTAGCGCATATAAGTGTAAGGCGTGGAGATCTCCGGCTTGTGATACAGGATCGGGGCCGTGCGGACCGCCAGCGTATCGCCCGTCTGGGTCACATTCAGCTTCGCCACCGCGCCGATGTCGCCGGCCTTCAGCTCCGCGAGCTCGATCTGCTCCTTGCCGCGTAGCGTGTAGACCTTGCCGATCTTCTCCTCGGTTTCCTTGCTTACATTATAGGAAGTCATGTCCGGTTTCAGGGTGCCTGTACACACTTTGACCAGAGAATACTTACCGATGAACGGATCCACGATGGTCTTGAAGACTCTCATGGAAAGGGATACGTCGTCGTTGTACTTGGCCACAAAGCGCTCGCCGGTGGACACGTCCACGCCGATGCACTCGAAATGATCCGGCGACGGCAGATACTTGTCGATCGCCTGCAGAAGCATCTTGGCGCCCTGGGCGTTGATTCCGCTGCCCAGCATGACAGGAACGATGCTGCCATTGATCACGTTCTCACGCAGCGCGGAAGAGATCTCCTGGTAGGTGAACTCTTCGCCGGAGAAATATCTCTCCATGAATTCCTCGTTCGTCTCCGCCACAGCCTCCATCAGGGCCTCGCGGTAGATCGTCAGGTTCTTCTCGCAGTAATCCGGAATCGGACACTCCTCGTAATCGCTTAAGGTCGTGAACTTCCGTCCGGCCATCTTCACCACGTTCACGAAGCCCACGAACTTCTCGTTCTCACGGATGGGCATATGGAAGGGCGCGATCTTGCGGCCGAAGCGGGTCTCCAGCTTCAGGATCAGGTCGCGGTAGCTGGCGTGGTCGTCGTCCATATTCGTCACGAAAATGATCCTGGGCAGGTTATACTTCTCGCAGAGCTCCCATGCCTTCTCAGCGCCGACCTCGATGCCGGCCTTGCAGTTGATCACGATCACGGCCGCGTCGGCAACGCTGACGGCTTCCTCTACCTCGCCCACGAAATCGAAATATCCGGGAGTGTCCAGAATATTGATCTTGATCGGGCCGTTCTCACCCTTGTACTCAATGGGCACTAAGGATGTGGAAATGGAAAACTGCCTTTTGATCTCTTCCTTATCATAATCGCTGATCGTCGTTCCATCTACTACATTGCCCATACGCTTGGTGATCCCTGTCACCAGAGCCATCGCTTCCACCAGTGTGGTCTTGCCTGCGCCGCCGTGGCCCAGCATAGCCACGTTGCGGATCTGCTTGGTGCTATACACGTTCATAACTTGTACCTCCTGTCAAATAAGCCTATGTTATCATTCTACTAAATAATTGCGGATTTTACAAGTGAATTGTAACGAATTGACTGGTTTTTTTCTGAAATATGCGTTGGGGCTGGTTTATTCGCGAATTAGTAGGCATAATGAAGAGAGCGTTCGGGGGTATGCACATGGTCGTGAACGTTACGCGCAGGCCCCCTGCTCCTCATGAGGTTCAGGTTTGCTCGCGGGAAAAGTCTAAGTTCGCGGCGATTTGCTAAAAGCGGCGCGAAAAATGGGACCAGCGTGTGTGCATCCGTAAGATGAGTTCCCTGGTCCTCCCATTTTTCGCGCCAACGCAAATCGCTGCTTACTAAGACTTTTCAGCCGCTCACAAAATTCACCTCATGAGGAGCAGGGGGCCTGCGCTGGTAGTTCAATGAATAAGGAATATGAGCGTTAGCTGCATATTGCCGATGCGCGCGTCGTTCCAAATCTTTCGTTTAATCAAATTACTAACTCATTCTGCCTTATCGACGACTTGTCAAATAAAAATTCCGACACACCTCTGGCACACTGCACAAAGCAGAAAACCAGATTAAATAACCTGACAAATAACGGCGGGAGCAAATAATCCACCAGCCAGAACCCCAGGGCATTTATCCCGCCAGCGACAGCGCAGCGGGACAGGCGGGGGCGCGGCACATCCTGGGCGCGATTTGCGGAGAAGGGTTAGCCTGACTTAGCGGGAAAGGGGGCCGTTTCGGGGTCGGAGTCCCTGACCACAAGTCAGGGACGGAGCGCAAGCTGAGGGAGAACTCATCAAGAGTTCTCCCGAATTTGACGGTGCCCCGAAACGGCCCCCTTTCCCGCTTAGACAGGCAACCCTTCGGAGCCATGAGCGCCCGGGATGTGCCGCGTCCCCGCCTGTCCCGCGTACCTCCCGCGACGACATACACATCACCCACTAATCAGCAATCCCATTCTCCAGCCCTCCTGTGGCGAAGCTGGTTACCAAACCGCCGCCTCTTTTTTTATCACATTTCCAACAAAACGCAATACACCTGTTGACAACTAATATTATTCGATATATAGTATTATTAATCCACTAATATTTTCATATAGCAGTCAAAGGAAGGAGAACGTCAATGGCATTTCAGACCGGGGCCGCCATGCTTGACGCCTGCGTACTGGCCGTACTGGGCGGCCGGGACGTATACGGCTACGAACTGACGGTCTATATCAAAAGCTTGATCGACATCTCAGAGAACAGCCTCTACCCGGTGCTGCGGCGATTGCAGAAGGACGGCTGCCTCACAACCTACGACCAGCCCTTCAACGGCCGTAACCGCCGCTATTACTCGATCACCGACTCCGGCCGGCGGAAACTGACCGGATACCGGAACGACTGGGAAGAATACAGGAAGAATATGGATCTGCTGCTTGGCAGGAAAGCAGATCCGCCGGAGAAGTCCGGCGACACGCGGTAACCACTCTATTTTAAGGAGGCTCTCACATGAACAAAGAACAATATCTTCAGAAACTCAGAGAAAGCTTAAGCGGACTTCGCGCGGAAGACGCCGCCGAGATCATGCAGTATTATACGGAATATTTCGAGGACGCGGGACCGGAACACGAAGCCGCGGTCATCGGGGAACTGGGGGATCCGGCGGTTCTGGCCGCGCAGGCCATGGAGGCCCTTGGCCAGACGCAGGAAGCGGGCAGGAACGCATCCCGGCCATTGCTCCTCTCCCTGCTCGGCCTTCTCAAAGGCCGCAGCGCCGCACAGGAAGATCCGCAGTCCGCTTACCGTTTTCAGGAAATGGATCTGGAACCCTTCCGCAGCGTTTTCGTCCATGTCCGCAACTGTTCCATTTCCATAAAAGAATCGGCCGGCGGCAGATACGGCGCCGACGTGTGCCTGCTGTTAAATGAAGGCGAGACCGCGCAGGCCGGCATTGAAAACGGCGCTTTCACCGTCCGGATCGACGGCAGGGCTCTCTCTCACAGGAACCTGCAGGGAAACCAGTATGTAAAGCTGTACCTTCCGGCCGCGGAATATGAACGCATCGAACTGCATTCTTCCAACGCCCCGGTCATATCCGACTGCCCCGCCGCGGTCCGCAGTGAACTCAAGATGGATACCAGCAACAGCCCTGTCAACGTAAGCGGCATTCGGGACGCAGGAAAGATCCATGCGGACACCAGCAACGGCAGTATTCATTTCCGCTCGCTGAAGGGTACGGAACTCGTCGCCGATACCAGCAACGGATCGATCCGCATCGAAGACGCCTTCTGCGACGTGTGCATTACCGACACCTCCAACGCTTCCATTTCTGTAAAGTCCTCCGTCTTCCGTAAATGCACGGCGGACACCAGCAACGGCGGCATCACCGTGAGCGGATGCCGGTTCACCGAGGAACTGAAAGCCGATACCAGCAACGCCCCGATCACGGCGGAACTGGAAGGAAGCGAATCAGACTACCGCGTGAGCGCGGACACCTCCAACGCCGCGATCTATGTAAACGGTGAGAAGCGCGGCAAGTCCTGCAGTGTGGGTTACGGAACCAGGAAGGTCGTCCTGGATACCTCCAATGGAAGGATCAATATAACCTATAAACCGGCGCTGTCTGCGGATACGAAAGCATAACCCGTCTGGTATCCCGGAAGCGGGTACCTCCGAAAACATATTTACAGAACCGGAATGCGGAAGTATAATAGAAATGGCAGTACCAGCGACACATAAGCCTACGGAGGAAAAATCAGTGAAAACAGTAATCTGGGCCGGCGGCCTGGGCTCCCGCATCAGCGAGGAGAGCCATCTGCTGCCGAAGCCGATGATCGAGATCGGCGGCAAACCGATCCTGTGGCACATCATGAAGATCTATTCCCATTATGGGTATAATGACTTCATCATCTGCCTCGGCTATAAACAGGAAGTCATCAAACAGTTTTTCGCCAACTACATCGCCAACAACTACGATGTGACCTTTGATATGCGCGAGAATAAGACCGTTATCCATGAGACCGCCATAGATCCGTGGTCCGTGACCCTGGCCGACACCGGTCTGATGACCGGAACCGCCGGCCGTCTGGCCCGCGTCCGCAAGTACATAGGCGATGAAACTTTCATGGTAACCTACGGCGACGCGGTCGCCGACGTGGATCTTCCGGCGCTGGAGCGGTTCCACCGTTCCCATGGGAAGCTGGTTACGATCACCACCGCCACTCTGGCCCAGACCAAGGGCGTCCTGAACGTAGACAGCGATGGCAGCGTCCGGGCGTTCCGCGAAAAGAAGGACGAGGACGCCGCGCTGATCAACGGCGGCTTCATGGTCATGGAGCCGGGTATCTTCGACTACATCGAGGGCGACGCCCAGATGGACTTCGAGCTGCTGCGGAATCTGGCTGAACTTGGCCAGGTGAAAGCCTATCAGCATGACGGTTTCTGGCAGTGCATGGATACCCAGCGGGAGAAGAAGAAGCTGGATGAGATGTGCCGGCGCGGCGAGATGCCGTGGAAGGTCTGGTAAACCGTTTAAAAAGAGCCCCGCATCCCTGCGGGGCTCTTTCCATATTCCCATGCAGGAAGAGCGCCGGTGACGCTCTTCCTGTATTCCCAAAATTACTGGATCCAGACGCCGTTGGCATCTACATTATAACCGTCCGGCGTAGTTCCGTTCACGAACAGGGAGCCCTGCGGGCCGCCGCTCTCGGGACGGAAGTAATACCATTTGCCGTCGATCTCATGCCATCCGGTGTACATATAACCCTGCGTACCGTCGGATACCGGATGCAGATAGTAGCGGTTGTTCTCCCATGTGACCCATCCGGTCACCATGTAGCCTTCCGCATCGAAGTAATACCAGTCTGTCTTGCCGTTCCAGACCAGCTGCGCCCAGCCGTTCGCCGGCCATGTGCCGTCCGGATTCTGATACCACCAGCGCACGCCGTCCGCAGCACGCACCCACTTGCCAGTCGGGGTAGTGCTCGCAACCGAACGACTGTAACTTCCTCCGCTGGAAGATATTTTAGTTGCAGTCAGAACAAACTCACTAAAGGATTTTGTCTTAAAATCCACCCTTAAAGCTCCGCCTCTGGACGGCGTCCATACCACATCGGCCAGAGTTGTCTTCTTGCCGCCATGAATGTGCTCAACCGTATACTTATATTGAGACCTATCATAGGCATCGGCAAAAGCTTCCGGAGTTTTAACAGTCAGGCTGACCGGAGTCACCAGATCTCCCTTTATTTCTTCCCCATTAACAAGAAGCTTCACATCCAGCACAACCTTAGTAGCCGTCGCCGGCGTCGCTTCTTCTACTTCCAGCATCAACGATGTATCCGTAGATTTATAACCGGAAGCCAAAACCAAACCGGTCGCATATACTACCAGGTCAGCATCAGCAGATGTCGCCGTTACCAAATTGTCGATGTCAAGTCCATAGGCCTTGGCAAGCGCTTCATCCATTTGATTAATCTCATCCGCTGTCAGAGTGGAAGCCTGTTTCTTCACTACATCGACCAGCGCATCCGCGACTTTTGTCCTAAGTTCCAAAGAATACGTATCGTCAAGTTCATTTAGCTGCTCCAACGTATTGAGTAAATCTTCCGCTTTCGTGGCGTCAGACGGAGTCGCAAATTCAGGAGCTTTGGTGTCATCCACTATTCCATTCTTAAATGTATAGGTAAGCGCGCCAACAGCCTTCTCACCGTTGACAGTCGCATCAAAGTAACCATCCTTGTTCACATAGGCTTTACTGCTGTCCCTGGGAACAACCGCATCTCTGACAATCTCACCGTTCGCATCAACATAGCGCTCACCGCCTTCATCATTGACCCATGTCTTTGCAGACATGACACCTTCATCATCAAAATGATAACGGCCTCCCCCTACACTCTTCCATCCGCTGCGAGCAGCCCTTCCATCGTTACGGAAGAAATAGAATTTTCCATCTTTTTCAACCCAACCATTGGAGAATCTGACGCCGGCTTCATCCAAATAATAAAACTCTCCGTCAAATTCAATCACTTTATCCACAACCATACGGCCGTCAGGTCCCAAATAGTACCAGTAGGTGTTGCCATTAGCCGCACTGACACCCTCACGCCAGTCGTCAATAACCATATCGCCATTTTCGTAATAATAGAAATCTTTTCCTTCCTGCACCCAGCCTTCCTTTAACTTCGGCTCAGAAGGATTGGTCAATGCACCGCTGTCACTGAATGTATAAGTTACTCCGTCGATCGTCATCTGATCACCGGCAAACATCTTGCCGTCGTATTCGAAATAATACCACTCTTCATCAATCTCGTGCCAACCGACAGCCTTTTTTCCTGTTTTCCCAAAGTAATAAAATTCACCCTCACCGGACTTCACCCAGCCAAGGACATAAATCTCACTGTCTTTCGCCGGTTCCTTCGGATCCTCCAGCGCTCCGCTACCGTCAAATTTGTATGACTTTCCTTTAATGGTAATTGTTTCGCCGGAAAGCATCCTTCCATCGCCGCCGACATAATACCAAGAGGAACCGTCTACTCCCGGAATCCAGGTGTTCTTAACTGTCTTGCCATCTTCGCCGGCAAAATAGAATGCACCGTCCTTATCTATCCAGGCATTCTTGGCCTCTGCGTTATTATCGTTGGCATTGACCCATACATCCTTCTCGTTGAGCTGCCAGTCAGGTTTCTTAGGCTCCTCGGCCACACTCGTCAACGCTGTCATCGCCATCATAACGAATGACAGCAGCAGCGCAATATACCGTTTTGCGCTCTTACTTCTTAAACCCTTCATTCTTTTTCCTCCTAACCCTGCATTCATTATGCAGAAATCTAAAAACGATACTATTTTAGAACAATATGGTCTAAATGTCAACGATATCCATGATTCTATTTTATAATTCATTTTATAATCGTCTGCAGGTGATCACATGAAATTTACAAGACTTCGGTATTTGCGGGAACAGAACGAATGGCCGCAGCGAACCGTTGCCTCCATGTTACATACCTCGCAAAGAGCATATTCCTATTATGAAAACGGGAACCGCGCTGTTCCTGTTGAGATTCTGTCGGCCCTTGCTGATATCTATCAGGTAAGTACCGACTATTTATTAGAGCGCACGGATAATCCGGTCCCGTACCCGAAGAATCAGTCTTCTCATGAGTAAGCATCCTCTCTGTAAGAATCCACCCCGTTTCTGACATTTTTCATAATTGCTCCCACTCTTCTTCGTTATTTTGCGATTTAAACCAATAAAGTGTTGACAATCTTCCACTCATGGCATAGAATAGAGTGGCGTCAGAACCTGCCCCGGCTTCCATACAGCCCGGCGGCTGTATTCCGGCCTACTATAGATATGCGAGGATTACATAATTATGATCATTATCATGAAACCAGGCGCTTCTGAGGAAGCGATATCCAGAGTTACGAAAATTATTGAATCCAGGGGGCTTCAGGCTCATCTCTCCCATGGCGACGAAGTGACGATCGTCGGCGTCATCGGCAACAAGGCCAAGCTGCAGGGAGCCAATATCGAAAGCTCGGAGGGCGTGGACAAGATCCTTAACGTCACCGAATCCTACAAGCTGGTCAACAAGAAATTCCACCCGGAGGACTCGGTGATCCCGGTAGGGAACACCCGGATCGGCCCCGGCAATTTCACGGTCATGGCCGGTCCCTGCGCCATCGAGAATCACGACATGCTGCTGGCAAGCGCCGAGGCGGTGAAGAAGGCCGGAGCCACGTTCCTGCGGGGCGGCGCGTACAAGCCGAGGACTTCGCCCTACTCCTTCCAGGGTCTGGAGGAGGAAGGGCTCAGATATATGAAGGAAGCCCGCGAAGCCACAGGACTTAATATCATCTGCGAAGTCACAAGCCTGCGGGCGCTGGAGACGGCTGTCAAATATGTGGACATGCTGCAGATCGGCGCACGGAATATGCAGAATTTCGAACTTCTGAAGGAAGTGGGCAAATCCGGCGTACCGGTGCTTTTGAAACGCGGCCTGTCGGCCACCATCGACGAATGGCTGAACGCCGCGGAATATATCATTTCCGAAGGAAATCCGAATATCGTTCTCTGCGAGCGGGGCATCCGGACCTATGAAACCAGTACCCGCAACACGCTGGATCTGAGCGCCGTTCCGGTCATCCGCGCGAAGAGCCATCTTCCGGTCATCGTGGATCCCAGCCACGCTACCGGCGTGCGGGCCTACATTGAACCGCTGTCCAAAGCATCCGCGGCGGTAGGCGCCGACGGTCTCATGGTGGAGGTACATCCGTGTCCGTCCTGCGCCATGTCGGACGGTCCCCAGTCGCTGACCTTCGAGCAGTTTGACGCGATGATGCAGCATCTGAAACCGTATGTGGAACTGGCGGGGAGGGCATGATATCATTCCCGCTGACACACTGCGAGGGTGTGAGTCCATCTTCGCCGCAAAACCATAACAGGAGATTTTCAGCATGAATACGATAACTGCTACACCCAAAAAAGATTCCATCTTCGGCTTCATCGGACTTGGTCTCATCGGCGGGTCCATCGCCAGAGGCATCAAGCGCCGGCAGCCCGACGCGACCATTATGGCCTATATGCGAACCCGCGCGCGTCTGGAACAGGCGAAAGCGGACGGCGTCGTGGACGTGATCCTTGACGGCATCGGCGAGGAACTGCGTCTGTGCGATATCATTTTCCTGTGCGCGCCGGTGGAGTACAACGCGGCCTATCTGGAACAGATCGGGCCATATCTGAAGCCGGGAGCCATTGTCACCGACGTGGGAAGCACGAAGACGGACATTCACGAGCAGGTCACGCGGCTCGGCATGGAGGATGTGTTCGTGGGCGGACACCCGATGGCCGGTTCGGAGAAGACCGGATACGAGAATTCCACAGATCATCTGCTGGAAAACGCCTACTATATCGTCACTCCCACCGCCGCCTCGACGGAGGAGAATGTGCAGCGTCTTGTAAATGTGGCGAAGACCGTCGGATCCCTTCCGATCATTCTGGACTACCGCAGACACGACCGGATCACGGCGGGGATCAGCCATCTGCCCCATGTGATCGCGTCCAGCCTGGTGAATCTGGTAAAGGACTCTGACAGTGAGGACGGCATGATGAAACGGCTGGCGGCCGGAGGATTTAAGGATATCACAAGGATCGCCTCTTCTTCCCCCGAAATGTGGGAGCAGATCTGCGTGACCAACCGGGAGAACCTGGCCCAGATGCTGCGCCGCTATATCCGGTCGCTTCAGGACATCGCGGCGGAACTGGAGCGCGCGGACGGACAGTCGCTTTACGATCTGTTCGCCTCCTCGCGGGAATACCGGAACAGCTTCTCGGAGAAGGCCCGGGGCGCCATCGCGCCGGAATATTCCTTCACGGTGGATATCGTGGATGAGGTCGGTTCCATCTCGACGCTTTCCGTGATCCTGGCGTCCAAGGGGATCAGTATCAAGAACATCGGGATCAATCACAACCGGGAGCACGGCGAAGGGGCGCTGCGGATCGAATTCTACGAGCAGAGCGCCATGGAGCAGGCCTGGGATGTGCTGCAGAAATATCATTATGAATTAATGCGGTAAAAGGGACGCGGAATCCTGTATGTTGCAGCGCACTTTGCCTGCAGCAGACAGAAAGCCCAGCGGCGAAAACACTGCCTGTATAGGAACCGCTGAAAAACGGATTCATAGTCAGCAGAAAGAAAGGATATAACCTTCATGAAATTTACAAAATGCAGCAGGTTGCGCGGTGAGGTTACCGTGCCGGGAGACAAATCCATTTCCCACAGAAGCGTCATGTTCGGCTCGATCGCGAAAGGAACCACAGAGGTTCACAACTATCTGCAGGGCGCGGACTGCCTGTCTACGATCTCCTGCTTTCGGAAGATGGGGATCGAGATCGAGAACCGCGGCGACGCCGTCCTGGTCCACGGCAGGGGTCTGCGGGGACTTACGCGGCCCGCGGCCGTTCTTGACTGCGGCAACAGCGGCACCACCACGCGGCTGATCTCCGGGATCCTTTCGGCTCAGGATTTCGACGTGACGCTGACCGGCGACGCCTCGATCCAAAAGCGCCCCATGAAGCGGATCATGGAACCGCTGTCGCTGATGGGCGCGTCCATCGAAAGCGTGAACGGAAACGGCTGCGCGCCGCTTCGGATCAGCGGCCGGAAGCTGCACGGTATCTCCTATACATCGAAGGTGGCTTCCGCCCAAGTGAAATCAGCGATCCTTCTGGCCGGGCTTTACGCGGACGGTGAGACGCGGGTGACAGAACCATATCTTTCGAGAAATCACAGCGAGATCATGCTGAACTATTTTGGGGCGGACGTGAGGACGGAGATTGAGGACGCGACAGGCAAGGCGTCACTGGCGCCCTGCTCGCATGGAAACGCGACGGGTACCTACGGCAGCGCAAATATTGCTGATCTGCCCGGCCAACCGCAGCCTGCGGGCCGCGCCACTGCCGTCATTCAGCCCGCGACAGAGCTTCACGGCAATCTGGTGGCGGTTCCCGGCGACATTTCCTCCGCCGCGTTCTTCCTCTGCGCGGGACTGATGACGCCCAATTCGGAGATCCTGATCCGAAACGTGGGGATCAATCCCACCCGGGCCGGGATCTTAAACGTGATCCGCGACATGGGCGGCGATATCACGCTGTTAAATGAACACGCCGGCTCCGGGGAGCCGACGGCCGATATTCTGGTGCGCTCTTCTTCCCTTCATGGCACAGTGATCGAAGGCGCCGTGATCCCGACGCTGATCGACGAACTGCCGATGATCGCCGCCATGGCCTGCTTCGCGGACGGAACCACCGTGATCCGCGACGCGGCGGAACTGAAGGTGAAAGAATCTGACCGCATCGCCGTTATGACGGAAAATCTGACCGCCATGGGCGCGGATGTGACTGCGGCCGATGACGGAATAATCATCCGCGGCGGCCGGCCGCTTCACGGGGCTGTTGTCGACAGCCATCTGGATCACCGGATCGCCATGACCTTTGCCGTCACCGGGCTTTGCGCCGACGGCGAGACACAGATCCTTGGGGCGGAGTGCGTGAATATCTCCTACCCGCGGTTTTGTGAGGATCTGAAGCGGTTAATCAGGTAATTGCCGCTCTGTTCATGATTACGCATATTATTACAAGATGCGGAAGTTTCACATTGGAATGCTTTCGGCATGCTGACCCGGCAGACTGTCTGCCTGTCCGGGAACCCGTTCTCATTCACTCCCGAGGAATCATCCGCCCGCCGTACTGGATCGCGTACAGTCCGCGCTCTTCCGTCTCGATCAGCTTCACAAACGTATCCGTATACGGATTGCGGACGATCGCCGTCCTGGGCCCGGTGGGGATGATATGCTTCTCCTCGCCGTCGGTCCTGGCGCCGATCCGTCCGTCTGACTTCTCATAAAGCTCCACCACGGTTCCTTCCCCGGACAGATACCGGCCCGACGCCTTACGAACTGTCTCCGCGCTCCAGACCGTCTCCCTCCACGGAGTTCTCGTGTTCACCGGGCAGTCTCCGTTATAGGCTTTCATGAACGCGTCGGAAATGGCGCTGACCGGCACATCCAGCGTGTTGCACAGAACGATCACCGCGGCCTCGGACTCATAGGAGAAGGCGATATTCGAGGAAACGCCCGGCAGACTCCCGCCGTGCTCGATCACCTTCATATCTCCAAGCTGCCTGATCTCCAGGCCGTAACCGTAGTTCTCAAATGTATTGCACGGAATCCGGGGCTTTACCATCTCCCGCACATGGTACTGGCTCAGGACCCGCACGCCTTCCGGTGACCGGCCCTCATTCAGATACATGGTCAGATATTTCTTCAGGTCGTTCAGCGTGGACTTCATGGAACCGCCGCCGTGCAGGACGAAAGCGTCGTCGTGGTAATCCCGATGCCCCTTCATAACGCCGCCGATCTTCTGGTAAAGCGTCGCCGCGTTCTCATCCACACTGGGCCGGACGAAATCACAGCAGCTGCGCTCCATGCCCAGAAGCTTCAGGATATTCTTCAGCAGATAGGCCGCATAGGATCTCTCGCCGCCATAGCGCCGGATGACGTCCGACAGCACGGCAAATCCGTCGTTGCAGTAGCTGTAGTTCTCTCCGGGCCTGCCATTCAGGCCGTTCTCCGCCGTCAGGCTGTCCAGACGGCCGGCCACCAGACGGATCCCTTCCTCGGCCAGGCCCTCGTGATAAGCGAAATCGCCGTCCACAGCCTCATCCAGCCCCATCTTCTTCGCGATATCACCCACCAGGATCCGGGGCTGCGGGAAGAAACCGCCGCTGTGGCTGAGCAGATGACGGATCAGCACCGGCGCGCTCTGGTTCCTGTTCGTAAACTCCGGAACGTACTTACTGACGGGGTCGTCGATGCTTAAGATCCCCCGCTCCTCCAGCTGCAGGATCGCCATGGTCGTAAAGGACTTGGTCACCGAGGCGATCCCGAAAATAGTGTCGCCGTCGATCGCCTTCCCGGAATCCAGATCGCGCACGCCCCAGAACCGCTGATACTGCGTCTTCCCGTTCTTATCTACGACTGCCACGGCAATGCCGCAGGCGTCATAGTCCTTTTTGATCGATTCGGTCAGCTGCTCGGCCAGCAGCAGATTGGATTCCGTTAACCGGTTCATCGTGTTGTTCTCCTTTTCAATCTGAAAATGTACTGCGGCTGCCGTCAGTCGGCAAACAGCACCAGCTTCGTGACCGTATCATATTCATCCGTCCAGATCAGACAGCGGGAGCCGTCATGAACGTCGTCCAGCGTCACGATATTCCGCGTCAGGTACGGCAATACTTCCACATCGTCCGCCAGCATATAGTCCTGCTCTCCGTAAGCGTCCAGAAGCTTCCCATTATCTGTATCCACGACGGTTCCTGCGGAAAATACAAACACAGGCGCCTTATAATCCTCCGGGATCTTCACGACCACCGCGTAAGCCGTCGTCTGAGGCGGCAGCGACATGGTCATGGCCGGGCCGAGATAGGCCACGAAGCTTTCCCCTTCTTCCAGGTCGGAAAGCTCCACCGGCAGACCATTCACCGCGTCCACGACCACCGAATGGGCCGGGTCGATATGAATGATCATCTCTCCGGGAGACGATACGTCCGACTGATTGTCCACGGTAATACT
Source organism: uncultured Lachnospiraceae bacterium (assembly GCA_947626395.1). Lineage (GTDB taxonomy): Bacteria > Bacillota > Clostridia > Lachnospirales > Lachnospiraceae > UBA3402. The sequence goes on from CANQRU010000023.1 coordinate 36,793, forward strand.
CCCTCCGGCCGGCGGCACGTCCGGCTCATCCGCAGTGATCTCATCGTCTTCCACGCTGACAATGGTGCCCCATACCTTCACGGGAGCCGCCGCATCCGTCTCTTCCCCGGCCGGCGCCGTCTCCGCTTCCGTCGCAGAGGTGTCGGCGATATTGCCGTGAGCCGTCATTGTGTCCTTGTCAAACCACACCGCGCCGGGAGCCGCCGACAGATCCGGCGCGTCGTTACTGATAACCACGGCGCTCTCCGAGGAGTCCGCCGCGTCTCTCTCCACGGCTGTTTCTTCCGCCGTTGTCACCGCTGCCGTCGTTTCTGCTGTCGTCGTCTCCGCGGAAGATCCTGCCGCGGCCGCATCGTTCCGCCCGCAGCCGCCGGTGATCAGCATGAGCCCGGCCAGTCCTGCGGCAAGCATCACTGCATAATTTCTTCTCATTTTATTCCCTGTCCGCCGCCCGGGATGGCGGCGCCTTTCCATATGATTCGATCAGCCGGCCGCGGCCCCATTCCTTCCCAGCCGCGCACTTCCGCTGTCTGTATCCATTATACCCGATCCTGCCGGAAATTGCCATTACGGGCATATGAAGATTTCTTACAAAATCCTTTGCCTCGCTCTCAGTCCCCGCACGGCGCAGGCATCAGACTCTCCCATCCCGGCAGATCCGGCGGATCCCACCGGTCTGTTCCGCTCTATTATACACAAACAGCCGTCCTGCCGCAAGACCAGGGAATACTTATCCGTGGAGAAGCGCACATCCGCACACAGAAATCGCAGAAAACAGTCCTCCGGAATCGTTCAATTTTCCAATTGAAATATTCCTCAGATATGCTATACTGTTGCTTACGAACAAATTTCCGGCATAATCTGCCGGGCAGTTCTGAGAGGAAATAACAGCCATGTATTCGATTGGAATCGTCACAGACAGTCACAGCGGAATTGACCAAAGCCTGGCGGCGAAGCTGGGCGTCATGGTACTCCCCATGCCGTTTTATGTGAATGAAGAATGTTATTATGAAGAAAGCACCCTCACCCGGGCGGAATTCTTCCGTCTGCAGGAAAGCGGCGCTTCCGTAACCACATCCCAGCCGTCCCCGGCGTCGGTGATGGAGATCTGGGACAAGGCTCTGCAGAAGTACGAAAAGATCCTTTATATGCCGATCAGCAGCGGCCTGAGCGGCTCCTGCGCCGCGGCCCAGGCCCTGGCGTCCGACGAACCCTATGAGGGCCGGGTGCTGGTCGTGGATCACGGCCGGGTATCCACGCCGCTGGTGCGGATGATCATGGACGCATTGGAACTGATCCACAAAGGCCTTGCCGCGGAGGAGATCCGGGATATTCTGGAGAAGCACCGGGCCGACATGGTCATTTATCTGGGCGTACAGACCCTGGAATATCTGAAGCGGGGCGGACGCATCACTCCCGCCACGGCGGCCCTGGGGACTCTGCTGAACATCAAACCGGTCCTGCAGCTTGACACCGAGAAACTGGACGCCATCAGGAAATGCCATGGCTTCATCAAAGCGAAGCATTTTATGATCGAGACCTTAAAACACGATCTGGAGACGCGTTTTAAAGAAGCGTACGAGGCCGGCCGGGTCCATCTTCTGGCCGCTTCCAGCGCCACGCAGGAAGAAACCGCCGAATGGGTAGAGGAGATCCGGGCCGCGTTTCCGGGACACGACGTGCTGTGCGGCAATCTGTCCCTGGGCATCTGCTGCCATACCGGTCCGGGCGCGCTGGGGATCGGATGCTCCTGCAGTCCGAAGCTCGGATAAGAGGCGGATCTTTCGCATTGCCGTCTTCTCAGTCAAGCAGGAACTCGCTCAGAACATAATTGCTGATATCCATTCCGAAATCCGTCAGCCGTATGTAGGGGCTCTCCACCTCGATCAGCTTATTCTCCTTAAGCTTCGGCAGCACCTTGCTGTATACATTCCACATATTCTGGCCGAACCGCTCCAGGAATTCGCTTCCGGAGACTCCCCGCGTCATGCGGAGTCCCAGGAACATGAATTCTTCGATCCTGTCCTTTTCCGACAGCTCCGTAATGTCCTGATGGAGCCGCCAGTCCGCGTCGTCCGCCTTCATATTGATCTTCCGGTATGTATCCAGATCCGGTTCATTGCGGAAGCGGAATCCCTGCAGATAGGACGACGCCCCCAGACCCAGACCCAGATATTCCACGCCGGTCCAGTAGCCGATATTGTGACGGCACTCATAGCCCGGCAGCGCGTAATTGGAGATCTCGTAGCGCTCCAGTCCATGCTCCTTTAAGATCTGGCGCGCCGCGTAGTACATCTCCCGGTCCTCTTCCTCCGACGGAAGCAGCTCCGGATGGCCGTGGTACATTTCATAAAACGGAGTCCCTTCCTCGATCATCAGGCTGTAGGCGGAGATGTGCTCCGGCTTCAGCATCAGCACCCGGCGCAGCGTGGATTTCCACGACGCCAGGGTCTGCCCGGGAAGCGCCGACATCAGGTCTACATTCACATTGGTAAATCCGGCCAGCCGGACCCGCTGGTAAGTCTTTAAGAACTCGTCAAACGTATGAATGCGGCCCAGAGTTTTCAGTTCCTTATCATTCGCCGTCTGGAGTCCCAGACTGATCCGGTTGATGCCGCAGTCCGCGAACGCCTTCAGCTTGTCCAGATTGGCCGTTCCGGGATTCGTCTCGATCGTGATCTCGGCGCCGCTCTCCAGGTAAAAGCACTGCCGGATTTTATCAAGGATCGCCCGGATATCCTCCGCCTTAAGGATCGACGGCGTGCCGCCGCCCAGATAGACGCTGGTCACACCGTAGCCCTGATAATAGCCGCTCTCCCGGTCGATCTCCGCCAGAAGCTGCTCCACATAGCCGTGCTGGGACATCTCGCTGGCCGGCTGGGACAGGAAATCGCAGTAAAGGCATTTGCGGACGCAGAAAGGGATATGGATGTAAAGTTCAAGCGGTCTTCTCATCTTCTTCGCCCCTTTCTGCCGTGTCTCCCGAAATGCTCATTCTTCATTTTATTACTCGTCGTCCAGCTTCAGCACGCTCATAAACGCCTTCTGCGGGATCTCCACATTGCCGATCTGGCGCATCCGCTTTTTGCCTTCCTTCTGCTTCTCCAAGAGCTTTTTCTTCCGCGTGATGTCGCCGCCGTAGCACTTGGCCAGCACGTCCTTGCGCATAGCCTTCACGGTCTCGCGGGCGATGATCTTGCTGCCGATGGCCGCCTGGATCGGGATCTCGAACAGGTGCCTGGGAATCTCGTCCTTCAGTTTCTCGCACATCTTCCGGCCCCTCTCGTAGGCCGACTCCGCATGCACGATAAAGGAAAGCGCGTCGATATATTCATGGTTCACCAGAATATCCAGCTTCACAAGCTCCGACCTCTGATAGCCCTTCACCTCGTAGTCCAGCGACGCGTAGCCCCGCGACCGGGATTTCAGCGCGTCGAAGAAATCGTAAATGATCTCGTTTAACGGCAGGTCGTACCGCAGGATCGCCCTGGTGGCCTCCATATATTCCATGCCAAGATAATTTCCGCGGCGCTCCTGGCACAGCGTCATGATCGCGCCCACATATTCGGTGGTCACCATGATCTCGGCGCTGGCCACCGGCTCCTCCATGTAGTCGATCTCCGTCGGATCCGGCATGTTGGACGGGTTCGTCAGTTCGATCATTTCCCCGTTCTTCTTATGGATCCGGTAAATAACGCTGGGCGCGGTGGTGACCAGATCCAGGTTGTACTCCCGCTCCAGCCGCTCCTCGATGATCTCCAGATGGAGAAGTCCCAGGAACCCGCAGCGGAAACCGAAGCCCAGCGCCACCGACGTCTCCGGCTCGTAGAACAGGGACGCGTCGTTTAACTGCAGCTTCTCCAGCGCGTCCCGCAGGTCGCCGTAGCGGGCGCCGTCCGCCGGATAGAGGCCGCAGTAGACCATGGATGTAACCTTTTTATAACCGGGCAGCGGCTCCGCGCAGGGCCGGTCCCTGTCGGTGATCGTGTCGCCAACCTCTGTATCCTTCACATTCTTGATGCTGGCCGTGATGTAACCTACCATTCCGGCACTCAATTCGTCGCAGGGTATAAACTGGCCCGCGCCAAAATAACCGACTTCCACGACTTCTTCTTCCGCTCCGGTAGCCATCATGCGGATCGCGGTCCCCTTCTTCACCGTGCCGTCCATGACGCGGCAGAAGACGATGACGCCCTTGTAGGAATCATAGATAGAATCAAAGATCAGGCAGCGAAGCGGCGCGTCCGGATCGCCCTCCGGCGCCGGGATCTTCTCGACGATCGCCTCCAGCACATCCTCCACATTCTGCCCGGTCTTGGCGGAGATCCGCGGCGCGTCGTGGGCCTCCAGCCCGATCACGTCCTCGATCTCGGCCGCCACCCGGTCCGGCTCGGCGCTGGGCAGATCGATCTTATTGATGACCGGGAACACCTCCAGATTATGATCCAGAGCCAGGTAGACGTTGGCCAGGGTCTGGGCCTCAATGCCCTGGGCGGCGTCCACCACCAGCACGGCGCCGTCACAGGCCGCCAAGCTTCGGGACACCTCATAGTTAAAGTCCACATGTCCCGGCGTATCGATCAGATTGAAAATATATTCCTCGCCGTCTTTGGCCCTGTACACGGTGCGGACCGCCTGGGCCTTGATCGTAATGCCCCGCTCCCGCTCCAGATCCATGTTGTCAAGGACCTGCGCCTGCATCTCCCGGCTGGTCAGAAGCCCGGTCATCTCGATGATCCGGTCGGCCAGCGTGGATTTGCCGTGGTCGATGTGGGCGATGATGCTGAAATTGCGTATCTTGCTCTGGTCTATGGATGGCATATATGGATTCCTTTCGCTTGCTTTCTCTGGCGAGATTATATCATGTCCTCCGGACATGCTCCCTCCGGGGGATGCGCACGGTTCGCTTCGGTGTTTGCCCTCCCGACGGTCGGGCGCGAACCGGCGCGGTATAATCTCTGGCGAGATTATACCATCTTTTCAACCAACTTGCAATCTGAGAAAACGCAATATTGCAATCGACGCCTCAGCCGCCCAGCGTCATGTCCAGCAGCTCCGCCAGCGGTTCCATGGCGTTATATGCTTCCTCATAGGTATTCGTCTGCGCTCCCACCTCGATCAGCGCGGACCTGGGCCGCACATGGAGATTGTAGCGCAGGCCTTTCAAATAGATCTTCCGCGTAAGCCCCGGATAATACGCCGCCGCGTCCAGCTGCATCTGCAGGCTGAAGGCCAGGTTGTCTTCCTTACAGGGATTCGGCAGATATTCGATCGGCCCGTCCGGCGTCTGGCTCATACCGTTGAAGAACATGATCTGCGCCGTCGGTTTTCCGTCGATCTCCGTGACCAGATGAACCGATTCATTCACGCCGTCCCGGTGGATATCCAGCACCACCTGAATGGACGGATACTGCTGCAGGATCGCCGTGATCCCGTCAAGCGCATAGTTGTAGGCATGATTCCGGTCCAGTTCGCCGTTCATGATATCGTATGCGGCCGTATCGTGGATAACCCTGTACCCCTTTTCCTCCAGCAATTCTGTCAGACGGCTGCCGATCCCCACAACCGTGGCCCCCGGATTCTCCGGTCCGTAATCGGCAAAGGTCTCCTGGGAATGGGTATGATAAATGAGAATCTGCGGCTGTTCCGTCCCCTTCTCTATAGACAGATCCCGGGCCAGAAGCGCCGCCGCGTCGATCTCCTCGCGCCCGGTTGTGGTAGACGCGTGAACGCTGTAGAAATTCTGCATCAGGAAATCAAAATCGCTGAGCTGCTCCAGCACATAGGCCGTTCCGGTCACCGCCAGTCCGTCGCGCCGGTGATACGCGGGAGTCAGGCTTGTCATCTGACGGAACGCGATCTCCTCCTGTGACAGCCCCGGACGATCTCCCGAAGCTGCTTCTTCCGATCCCTGTCCCGCGCTGACCGGGCCCTGCACTGTCCCGGTCACTCCCTGTCCCGCTCCGCCTGGTTCCGCGTCCTCCGCCGCGCCCGCACCCAGCGGCCCCAATGGTCCCTCAAAGCTGTTCTCATCCCCATAGAGCGCCAGATACCAGGATTCATTTATTAATTTCTGTCTGGCCAGATAACCGGCATACGCCGGATCCGGATCGGAGACAACCGTAACCTGCGTCATAGTTTCCCGTGCCATAAACCGGAGAAACGGATCTCTTCCCAGCAGGAAAGCGACGATCCCGCGGGCAATGCCGCTGCGCACGGATTCCGCAAAGTCTGCCCGGTATTCTCCGGACCCGCCGGACGCGGCGTATTCCGGCCGTTCCTCCGCTTCCGTCCCGCTGCCTTCTTCCGGAAACAGCGTCTTTCCCAGAAGGTTGTCCTTTACTGTCAGAGCCTTATAAAACCAAGCCAGCATCAGAACCGCGCTCACCGCAAGCATTGCGGCGCGCAGCACGGTATCGGCCCGGTACCGTCTTCTCATGGCTGCCGCCCCCTTCCTTCTCCCGTCATTCTTCTGCCGGTTCCGCGCGCTTCCCGCTTCCTAACGCCCGTCCGCCTTCATTTCCCCGGCATGCGCACAGTCAAAACTGTAACATCATATGCCGTAGTCCTCTTCATCTTGCGGATTTTCGTAAAACGCCAGATGGATCCCCTCGGAGATCGTGTAGCCGAGCTGTTTCACCGTCTGATCGATATCCGGCGGCGTCACATAAAGCTGACCGAATTCCGGTTCCAGAAGCTCGCTGATCAACTGGTACTGTTCGTCCGGCGGCAGTTCGTCCATATAGTCGCCCATTCCCTTCGTCTCCATATGGCTCCACAGCGTCCCGATCAGCGCGGAGATCGTGTCATGGACAATAGCGGCTGCTCCGACCACCGTAGGCACGCCGATGGCAAGCACCGGAATACCCAGGCTTTCTTCCGTCAGGCTGTGCCTGTGGTTTCCCACGCCGGAACCGGGCTGGATGCCGGTGTCGGTCAGCTGGATCGTAGTTCCCAGGCGCCGGATGCTCCTGGCCGCCAGGGCGTCGATGGCAATGATCAGATCCGGCGCCGTCTCATGAAGGATCCCTCCTACGATCTCCAACGTCTCCATACCGGTCTGCGCCATGACTCCAGGCACAATGCCGCTCAGGATCACCGGTTCTTCCTCTCCGGCAGGCAGGCCGGACGCGGCGCGCAGATTGCGGTTCACGCGAAGATTGCCCAGGACTCCCGGCCCCAGAGAATCCGGCGTAACCGACGGATTCCCCAGCCCCACCACCAGCACGTGGAGAGGATCTCCGGCCGGAAGGGCATGACGTTTCCGCAGACCTTTAAGCATCCTGCGCAGCTGAGCCGCCAGCTCCTTTGACACTTCCCGGTGATACCCCTCATCCTTATGTCCCATCTGCTTCGCCTCCATCGTCAGATAGGTCCCGCAGGACTTTCCCATCGCCCGGGCGCCGGCTTCGTCAAGGATCCTCACCTCCGTCATCTTGATGGAACTGGAAGCTTTTCTCCACTCCCGCAGGGAGACCCCGGATATCTCTCCGCCGTTTCCCTGAAAACCCTCTTTTTCTTCTACCGCCAGATCGGTACGGATCTCAAACATATTCCGCTGCCTCCTTTTTCTTTCTCTCAACATCTTTCGCAAAAAACGTCCGAAATATGTATTGACAATCCCCGGCAAATCCTATAAAATACTAGCGTATGTTTACATTGAACTGTCCGTGTCCAGGCTTTAATGCAAACACAGCTCATAAACCAGACCAATATATCGGAGGTGTAACAGATTGGCTAACATTAAATCCGCGAAGAAGAGAATCTTAGTGAATGAGACCAAGGCCGCCCGTAACAAGGCGATCCGTTCCAGAGTTAAGACCGCTATGAAGAAAGTCGACGCTGCTGTCGCTGCCGGCGATAAGGCTGCCGCACAGGCTGCGCTGACAGGCGCTGTTTCTGAGATCGAGAAGGCCGCTTCCAAGGGCGTTTATCATCCGAATAACGCATCCCGGAAGGTGTCCCGCGTCAGCAAGGCTGTGAATACCCTCGCTTAAGCGGCGCGCTAAGATCTATGTGTTGTGTGAAGCGCGCCCGGCGCGTGTTCACGTCATCATGAAAAGAAAAAGACCTGTCCATACCGCGGCGGACAGGTCTCTTATTTTTTATAACTTCCATATATAGAGCGCTGGCAACGCTCTTTTTATTTTCCGTTTTCAGTATTGCTTCGCGATCAGAAGCTCCACGGCGATCCGCTCGCCCAGGCGGCCGGTCTTGACCGCCTCCTCTGAATCGACGCACAGATCCACATAGGAAAGGATCTGCTCACGGGTAAAGCTTCTGGCCTGAGCCATGATCTTCCCGGCCACGAAGGACTGCAGCTTCATCTGCGCCGCGATCGCATCCCGGCCCATGCCGTCCGCCATCAGCTCCTTCACCTGCAGGATCTGATTGAACTGCCTGGCGATCAGGAACAGGATACGCATAGGCGGTTCCTTTAACGTCAGAAGATCCTCGTAAAGATCCATGGCCTGGCGCGTCCTGCGGTTGGAGATCGCCGTTACCATTTCGAAGATCCTGCCGGTCACCTGCTGCGTACAGACCGCTTCCACATCCGTGTCGGTCACCACGTCCCGTCCCTCGGTATAGCCGATCAGCTTCTCCAGTTCCATGCGGATATTTTCCATATCGTCGCCGGTCCCGGCAAGGAAATGCTCCATCGTCCGGGCCGTGATCTTCCGGCCCGCTCTGGCCAGGATCCCCCCGGCCCATGCCGCCAGCTGCTTCTCATCCTGCCGGGTCATCTCCGCCGCATATCCTTTCGCTTTGACCGCCTTATAAAGGCGGCTGCGCTTATCCACCTCCGACTCCACAAACAGCATATAAGTGGTATCCGGCATCTGCGGCAGATACTCCACAAGTTCGTCCGCCCCGCTCCCCTTGAAAAGCCCGCTGTCCTCGATCTGGATCAGGCGGCGCTCCCCGAAGAACGGCATGGTATCCGCCAGGCTTATGATCTCCTTAAGATCCAGTCCTTTCCCCTCGAAATAATGATAATTCATGGCGTCGCCGCCGATCAGGGCCTCTTTCAGCTGGTTCTTGTAGCTTTTCCTGAGAAATGCTTCCTCGCCGAAGAGCAGATAGATCTGTTTAAATTCCCCGGTTTTGATATCCTGTGAAATCGTCTTCATTGCTGTAGCTCCATCCCTGCCGCGCTGAACACAGCTTACATTTCGTTTCGGACGCGGCCATCACGCCTTCCGGTTCTCCGTCCCGATGCCGCTTCCGGTATACCGGCGTTTTCTGCCGTCCCCCAGCCTGTCCGCCCACCGCTCGGTGAAAAATGCCGCGTAAGGCATCTGTTTCCGCCTGCGGTATTCCCGAAAGCAATTGCACCAGATCACCGACGGCAGCCCGACCACCGGGAGGTACAGCGGCCCCAGCATCAGCGACTGAAACGTGTGCCCGTATTCATGCCAGACCATCCCGCCGTCCCAGTCATCGCCGGAGGCCGGCGTGAAGATGAACATTCCCAGGGAGAGCCCGTTCTTCCCCGGCCAGCGGGTGTGGACCGCGCCGTGAAACGCCGCGTGGGGCGACCTGCGATAACGCAGATATAGCAGAAATCCGGCCAATGTCTGGGGAAGTCCCCAGGTACACTGCAAAAGCCGGTAAAGCCATTTCCACATCCTGCCGCCACCTCCATCTGTTTTCAGACCGGTTATATGCCGCTTCAGCAGATCCGCCTCATCAATATTCTGTCATACCCGCAAGATGGTCACTCTTCCGAAGCTCCGGCACGCTGCGCCGGTACCCCGACCTTCGGACAGATATCATTCAGCACACATTTGTCGCAATACGGCTTTGTCCGGGCCGTACAGACGTCGCGGCCGTGCATGACCAGACGATGGCAGAAATCGCTGCCCTCCTCCGGCGGAATGATCTTCCATAAAGCCATTTCCACCTTCTTCGGCTCCTTAACGCCGTCTACCAGCCCCATGCGGTTGGTCAGGCGGATGCAGTGGGTATCGGTGACAATGGCCGGCCTGCCGAATACATCGCCCATGATCAGATTGGCGCTCTTGCGGCCCACGCCCGGCAGTTCCAGGAGCCTGTCAAAATCATCGGGCACCTTCCCGCCGTACTGATCCCGCAGGACGCGCATGCAGGCGCTGATGTCCCGGGCCTTGCTGCGGCCCAGACCGCAGGGCTTCACGATCGCCTCGATCTCCGCCGGATCGGCGGCCGCCAGAGCCTCCACATCCGGGAATTTCGCGTACAGATCCTGCACTACCACGTTCACGCGGGCGTCGGTACACTGGGCGGCCAGACGGACGCTGACCAGAAGCTTCCACGCCTGGTCGTAATCCAGGGTACATTCCGCCATCGGATATTCCTGCTTCAGACGCTCAATGATCGCAAGCGCCAGTTCCTTCTTCGTCATATCGATATTATCCTCCGTATCTCTATTCACACAGACACTCCGGCAGAAATTCCGCCAGACTGTAGTATATTTTCCCGTCTCTTCCCACAGCCCGCTCCGCGCAGACCATGGAATTCAGGATCGCCTCGTTCGCGGCCTCGGCCGCGGCCTGAAACGCCTTGTTGATCAGATCCTCGTGGATCACCGTCTGGGTCAGGAAAATGTTATCGCTCCCCGCATCCTTCGGCACCCGGTTGGCCGTGGTGAATCCGATCATCACCTCACCGCTCCCGTGGCCCGTATACGCGCCGGTCCGGGCGATCCCGACGCCGGTACGCCGGATGATCCGGTAAAGCTGACGCTCTGACACCGGAAGATCCGTCGCCAGGATCGTCATGATCGAACCCTGGTCCTGCCGGGAAACGGCCATATCATTGCGGGATTCCTTCATTTTCAGGATCTTCCCGCCAACCGGCACGCCGCCGATCGTCAGATCCACGGTGGAGCCGAAATTACTCTGGACCAGCACGCCAACCGTATATTTCTTTCCACCGATCTCGATCACGCGGGACGCGGAGCCGATGCCGCCCTTTAAGCCGTAGCAGACCGTACCTGTTCCCGCTCCCACGTCGCCTTCCTCGAAGTCCTCACTCGCTCCGGCGATGGCTGCCAGCACGTCCGCCTGGGTGACCGCGCGAACAGTGATGTCGCTGAGTCCGCTGTCATTGCACTCGCCCACCACGGGATTTAAGCTGGTCACCTTCACGCCCTCCGCCCGGCAGCGGTCGATCGTATACTGGGCGACGCCGTCCCAGACCAGACCCACGTTCAGCGTATTGGTCAGCGCAATGGGCGTCTCAAGCGTTCCCAGTTCCCCGATCTGCACCAGCCCCGCGCTCTTGCCGAAGCCGTTATGTACATAACCGGAGGCGGTGTATTTGTTCGTAAACGCGTTATCCGGGCCAGGCACAATGACTGTGACGCCGGTACGGTGCGTTTCATTCTTAATCGTGACATGGCCCACTTTCACGCCGGACACATCCGTGATCTTATTGTGCGCGCCGGGCTTCAGGCATCCGATCGTGATCCCGTAATCCCGAATTCTCTTTTTCTGCATATTTCTGTCTGCCTTTCGCAAAATATATCCCTACCGCCCGCACTTCTCCACTTCGTCCAGATACATTTTCCGCAGCTTCTCCACCGTCGCGGCGTCCTTCATACCTACTGCCGTTCTATCGATCTCCCGTACACGCATGCTCGGGTGGCTGGTGCTGGACATGATGATCTCGTCGGCCTCTTTCAGTTCCTCCAGAGTAAACTCCCTCTCCTCCACCGGAATCCCGAGCTCCCCGCAGTACGCGATCATATGCTTCCGCTCCACGCCCGGCAGGATCAGATTATCCGCCGGATGGGTAATGAACACGCCGTCTTTGATCATGGACACGTTCGAATGGGAACCCTCCGTCACAATGCCGTCCCGCACAAATACCGCCTCCTGGCAGCCATTTTCCTTCGCCGTCTGGGCCGCCAGCACATTCAAAAGCAGGTTCAGCGTCTTGATATTGCAGTTCAGAAACCGGGTGTCCGTCACGCTGACCAGCCGGTAGTCGTCCGACATCTCCACGCCGGGCCACGGCTTGCTGTAAACATACAGATTGCTGGCCGTCCCCGCCGGGAACAGATGATTGCGCGGCGCGGTACCCCTGGTGATCTGCCAGTACAGGAACTGACTGTCACTCTCCACCCGGTTCGCCAACTCCTGCAGAAGGTCGCCGATCTCCCGCCGCGTCATCGGCAGTTCGATACGCACCATGGCGGCGCTGCGCTCCATCCGGTCCAGATGTTCCTCAAGAGCGAATATCTTCCGGTGAAATACCATCGCCACCTCATAGATCCCATCCCCAAAATAAAAACCGCGGTCGCCGGCCGGGATCATCATGTCCGCGATCCTCGTGACCGTTCCGTTATAATACGCAAGATCTTTCATTTTCTCCATAATGCACTCTCCCCTTTCACACGGCAGCGATATCCGCCGCGCGCTGATGGAAATACGAGCAGGGCGTTCACCGGCGCTCTTCTCGTATGAAAATACAAGCAGAACGTCACCAGCGCTCTTTCTGCATGAAAATGCAAGTCGAACGTCACCGGCGCTCCTCCTGCGTGGAAATAAAAACGCCGGCCCTGCACTCTTCAGTATACACGGTATACCTCCAAATATCAAGGCCGGCGGCCAGGGATTTTCCTGTTTCACCCGTGGATCATAATGCTGATCCGCTTATATACCAGCGCCGTAATGAGCGACACGATCGCGCCCTTCACCAGATTGAACGGGGCCACCGCCAGGAACACGAAGGTCCACACGTTGGAGATAGCCGGATTGATCTCCGCCCCCTGTTCAATGATCTGCTCAAGCGGCATGAAATTCGAATAGAACGGCAGCATGACAAGCGCGTTCAGCACCGCCCCCACAAGGGCCATGCAGATAGTTCCGACGATCATTCCGATGACCGCGCCCTTCTTCGTCCGTTTGAATTTATAAATCACCGCCGCCGGGATCACCAGCGAACAGCCAATGCAGACATTGGCGAATTCCCCCACGAACCCGGTCGACGTGGGCTTGATCACCAGCTTCACCAGGATCTTCACCAGCTCGATAACCGCCCCGGCCACCGGCCCCATGGCGAATCCGCCCACCAGCACCGGGATCTCGCTCAGATCCAGCTCATAGAACGCCGGCGCAATGAACGGCAGCGGGAACTCAAACAGCATCAGCACGGCGCCCAGCGCGCCGAACATCCCCATCAGCGTGACGTGCTTCACAGACAGCAGTTTCTTCTCTTCTTTCATGACTACATCCTCCTTGAAAATGAAATGATCGTGCTAAGTTCATTCGCAAGTGGAACCGCGCGCCGGTCTTTACGCAGGGCCGCCGGCCGTGGTAAGACAGATCCAGGCAGAGTGCCGCCGACGCTCCGGCCGCAGGAAAATGCGGGCAGAACATCACCGGCACTCCGGCTCGCAGGAAAACAAAAAGCCCCGGGCCAAACACCCGGGGCGTCTCATCACAGCGAAACCCGCGCATCCGCGCGGCACGCAGTTTCTTCTCTCATCCAGACTGTACTGTCGGTTTTGGAATCTCACCAAATCGGCCGCCAAAGCGGTTCGCGGACTATACCGCCGGTGGGGACTTGCACCCCGCCCCGAAGAACTTATCTGATTTCGCTGGTCATTATAACTCTTTGCAGACTGTTATGCAAGGATTTTTTTATAAATTCCGGCAGGATATCCCCCACGCATAGTAAACCATAGCCCCTACGCCGAAGCAGACTGTCCTTATTCCGGCAGGGTCTTCTTTATATCGAAAAGTTTTCGTGAAAACAGCGGCCAGGGCGCGGCGCGCCCGGCCTGATGCCCGCCTTCTAAGCAGGCTTTGATTTGTTCAGATTTTAATTGACTGTAACTGACTGAATGTTTCTTCCTGTCAAATAGAAGCTTCCTGCCGCAAAGCCTATGCCCGCGTATCCCCGGCGTCCGCGTCCTGCAGACGGTACTTCGCCAGCATCTCCTCAAGGAACGCCGGATCGCTGTTCAGCCGCGCAATCTGCTCCGCCTCACCGGCCGCGGCCATCGCCGCAGTCAGCGCCAGGATACGATTACGTTCCTCTGCACGGCCCTGTTCAAGCCCTTCTCGCTCCCGCTCCCGCAGCAACTCCTCAAACTGCATATATCGCGCCTCCCATTCTCTGCTCCTTTTCAGTTCCCTGATCCGCTCATGCAGCTTCCGCACCGTCGGATCATCCACTTCGCTCACATACGCATCCGTCGAATTCTCCATATAATGCAGCAGATTCACCAGCTCCTTCGGTACCTCCGACTCGTTCATTCCCTTCGTGCTCAGGAATACCCGCGCCGCTCCGTCGCCAAGCGGAAAATCTTCCTCCTCACACCGGTTCGTAAACGTATAGCGATACCGCCCCCGCCCAAACGGATCGAACGTGCAGATAAACACCACATACACCGGCTTCAACTCCGCGAAGCTCTCCCCGGGCTTTAACGCAGTGACATCCATCTCTGCCTGATGGTAACGGCTCCTCTGCGGCAGTGATGTCCTCTCGCTGTTCTCCATCTCCATGTTGTAATGGACTTCCACCGTATCGCTGACATATACATCCAGGCGCACGCTCCGGAAATCACTGCTGTACAGGAGCGAATGCTCAACGCTTACCTTCACACCGCTAATCTTGATGCCCAGAAGCGTCTCCAGAAGCAGCTGGCTGGTCTCCTCGTTCTCCGCCACGGCGGCAAACAGGAAATAATTTGACAGGTTAAGATCCTGAAATCGTGTTGCCATATATATACCCCTCTTTCTTTGAGAATTCTGAGGGATATCCTGCCAAGATTATTTTAACACAGGGTAAGGGAAATTGGAAGGAGGAAATACTTAAAGCGATAGTATTTACGTGTTTTTTCAATGCCGGTCACCAGCATTTTGATAAGAGCCGCTATTCCATCCTCACCACTCCTTCTGTACTCTCCTTCAAAAACAATACCTTCACAGTCAGAAACAGAATCCGCATATCCTCCACAATGCTAGGATGAGACAGATACATCAGATCCATCTGAAGCTTATCATATGGTTCCGTATTGTACTTCCCATAAACTTGGGCATACCCGGTAAGTCCTGCCTTCCCTTTTAGCCGCAACGCAAACTCCGGCAGTTCTTTCTCATACTGCGCCGCAATCTCTGGTCTCTCTGGCCGTGGACCCACCAACGACATATCCCCCTTCAGAACTGTGAAAAACTGTGGCAGTTCATCAATTCGGAACCTGCGGATAAACCTGCCAACACGTGTCACCCGCAAATCATCTTCCCCTGTAGACAACTGCGCCCTTCCATCACCCTCTGCATCCACCCGCATAGAACGAAATTTCATAAGCCAAAACTCTTTTCCATCCTTTGTCAGACGTTTCTGACGGTAAATCACCGGCCCTCCATCCTCTATATGTACCGCAAGCGCTGTCACCAGCATCACTGGTGAAGTAATTACCAATGCTGCCGCAGAAATTATGATGTCCATCATACGTTTTATGACAAGGTATTCTACCGGCAGATGGAACCAGCTCACATGGAGAATCGGCAGATGGAACATATGAGTTCGCTTCGCACCACTCATGATCGTGTCGCCAATACGCGGAATCACATAGACAGAAATATCTTTCTCCAGGCAATACTTGAGAATGATATTCCGCTCATGGCTATGAACCCCGCCCAAAAACACTGCCTCCATCCCATCCAGCATCTCCAGGTCTGTCAGACATGCATTGACATCCTTCGTCAATACCACATTGAATTTTTTCTCCATACGATACCTGGTCACCAGCGTTTCCAGCTCCGGCCGCCGGTCATAGATAACAGCGGAACGAAGTGGCGGAAACACTGCAAAATACCCATTATGGGCAACCAACGACCAAATAACTGCCAGAATCATCTGCACGCAAAAAGCCATCAGCAACGGCAATGGATTTGGAACAAATTTTGTAAGCAGATAAGTGACGACATACAGGATTGCATCAGCAAATCCTGCCGCTAATATCTGACTGTACACGAGTTCCCCAATCCGGCTGGTGGACACGGCGAAAGCATCGTATATTTTCACATATGTTATATATATAACCATGAATAGGGCGATGACCGCCCAATTTCCGCGGCGGAAGAAAGGGGAAAACAGTCTATCTGCATAATAGCCATACCAACTGTACACAAATGGTGCTGTTATCAGCAGTACATTTGTTATTTTTACAAATCGAAACATCAGGTTATTCCTGATACGCATAATCTTTCTGTTCTCCTTTGTTCCTATCCTACCTTCAAAGTACCATTTACCCCATTGACGAAGCATTTCTGCCATGATCGCCGATCAATTTGATAAAGGACTTACCCGCTCCCGTTATCTGAAACTTTCGTTTTTCAATTGCATCGGCCATACCATCCGCCTTTTCTCCGGTCACATCCGCATATAGTAAGATCATCCAGAACATCGGCTGCCGATAGTTTATTAAGAAAAAACGGTTCTTCTCTAAAAGTTGGTGATTCTTCTCCATTTCCTGGTGTTTCACCAACTTTCATAGAAGATCTTCTCCATT
>CANQRU010000024.1 GCA_947626395.1 uncultured Lachnospiraceae bacterium
TCGCCTTCAGTAGCTCCGCAACGCAAACAAGTCCTCGGCTCAGTGCAAGTGGCATCTTTCCAGTCATGGCCCATTGCCTCGCCTTCAGTAGCTCCGCAACGCAAACAAGTCCTCGGCTCAGTGCAAGTGGCATCTTTCCAGTCATGGCCCATTGCTTCGCCTTCGGTAGCTCCACAATGCAAACACGTCCTCGGCTCAGTGCAAGTAGCATCTTTCCAGTCATGCTGCTCTGAAGCTGCAACAACTATCACAACACATGCAAGTATGAACGTTATCAGCGAACATAGCATAAGCACTACAGGTTTAAATACATTTTTCTTCTTTGCAACACATAAAAGAAGCCATATCACTCCTGCTATAAATGTAATGATACTCCCAAACCATAATAACAATAATAGGCCGTCTAAAACTAACATACCTTTTTCTCCTATGAAAAATAAATTCTTCGTTACCCCTTGTCAATTCCATTTTCTTAGGTCAATGCCGTCTTCAACCCTCTTATACACAGCCTTATCATTTGCGGACAGTTTCATATCTTTAACAAACGTTCCAATATACTTATATGGACTTTTCCTGTCGGCCTTTGCAAATACATACCGTTTAATATTTTCTACCTTACCACAAGCGATAGAATTCCTCTCTTCAATATACATGCCATCTTCTGAAACAGTATTAACGCAGCCATATACCTTATCCTGTGCTTTCGCAATTCCGCCTTCGATAAGTGCTATTTTGGGAAACCACACCGCCTCATTTTCTGATAACATAAGGAATGCCCGTTGCCAACCGGCATAGTCCTTTCCAAAACAACGGTTCAAGACATCTACACTCTTCTTAAACGAAATACTATCTGATATACTAATCGATGATAAGCGTTCATTCATTTGTCTTTCTCCTCGTACAATAGTCTGCTTCTTCGAAACACCATTATATGTAATTTACAGATAATCCGATTACATCTGCGATTTCTTAAACATCAAAACTGATATTGAATCGGCGACGCTATTACCTCATAGCTGGAAACGCGATTAAATGTGACATAATCCGGCAGGAATGTACCATTACCTTCAAAGCCTATTGTCTTTCCTGCGTCAAAATCCAGAAGATTCGTCCCATATACCCCTATAGGATATCCTGATTGATCATAAAGAACAAACGCAAGCCATAATAAACTTTCGTCTTTTGCTGTATCATTTGTAACAGTACCCACAATATTCACATTTCCATATCTGGACTCTTTTATTGAAGTATTCGCAACGGGATATCGCTTCGCCTGTAATGTACTCTTCTTTACTTTTATTGTAGGAATCATGGTATACTGCCCCATAGGAACATCATCCAGATATCCGCCGTTACTGTAAAAATATCCCTTTTCTCCCGGAGCAATCACGTCTGGATCAGAAGAAATCAAAGTCTCTGATGCCACAATCTTTCCAGACAAATCATAGATATCAAAAGTTGCGTTTCCAAGATACAGATTGCCCGAACTTGTATTTTCTATCTCAATAATGGCTTGATACTTTGTGTTTCCATATTCTTCAAAAACACTAAAATATTCATAGGTAATTGCATAATTGTCAAATTGTCTACGCTCTGTATTGGCTCCCGAAGGTGCGTTACCCCTGGCTTGCACATTTTGCGTATTCGTAGTCCGTTGTGAAACCTGGGTAGTCTGAACAACGCCTTCTACCGTCCAAGCGCCGTCTGCATTCACCGTATATCCGTCTGGCGTGACCGTATTTGTAAGCAGATATCCGGAATTATCAAAATAGTAACTCTCAGCTATACCATCGCCGTTTCCATCCAGCCATTCCCATTTACCTGCCGGATAAGTGCCATCATCATTCTGCCACCACCAACCTGTGTTGTCTTGCTTCCAGCTACCTGCGTATACAGTCATACCCATGGTCACTGTCATGGAAACGATTGCCGCTGCAAATAATAATCTCTTCTTCATCATAACTCTCTCCTTTGGCCCTTTGCATTCAACTGTCTCTGTCACGAATTCTCACTCAGATCACCCCAGCGGCAAATCGCTCCACCGCTGGGGATCTCAGGAGAGAAAACAAGAATGGGGTGACGGTATGCGTCCACACCGTCACCCCGATATAACTAAAGGCGCGACTTCACCAACTCAACACAAAGAACTTGTAATCATACCCGAAATGCGGTATAATCACGTATGTGTATCGCGGTTCGCCGTAAGTGTGGTAGTTCGATTACCATGCCTGCCTCAGAGAGTTGGCGCTCTCTGGGGCGGTACACCTTGGCATCCTTGTATTCTCACCCATATCTTACCATATACCCAACAAGATTGCAACTCAAAAAATCAGTCTGGCTTTTAATCCCCCTAAAGCCCTGCACTTCGCAAAACATACCTGTCCATCTTACTGGGCGATCCGAACGTCAATAACCGAACCATCCAGAGGTTCGCAGGCCACAGCGATATCCGCACCACGGAAGCTTTCTACCACTTCGAGCGGAGATCTCAGGAAGAGCAGGCGGCGGCAATCAATCAGGCTCTGGCACTTTAGACCGTACTAAATCGTACCAGAAAATCAGCCTGGTTTTACAGACAAAAAAGCGGGGAAAACCAAGCAAAATCAAGGTTTTCCCCGTCTCTATGGACAGCGGAGAGAGTGGGATTCGAACCCACGCGCCCTTGCGGACAAACGGTTTTCAAGACCGCCTCGTTATGACCACTTCGATATCTCTCCAAACGCCTTTTCATTTTATTGGATTCCGCTATATTTGTCAAGGGGGTGGGCGAAATTTCTGCCCGCCCCCTGCAGGATTTATGCACGCCCCGTAGGATCTGTGCCGTTTTCTAATAATCGGCAGTCTTAATATCCGAACACTTCCGCCGCCCGCGCCATGTTCTCGCGGACCGACACGCCGAAGGGGCACCGGCTCTCGCAGGCGCCGCAGCGAATGCATTCGCCGGCGTGGTGATCCAGGGCCGCGTAGTGCTCGCGGACTGTCTCCGGGATCTGTCCCTGTGCCTGAGCCAGATGCAGGAACTTGGTCACCGATGCGATATCGATGAAGCGCGGACAGGGCTCACAGTGGCTGCAGTACATGCAGTGGCCGGTCCAGCTGACCCTGGGAAATGACGCCAGCGCCGCGGCGTAGTCCTTCGCGGACGGGTCCGCCTCACAGTAAGCGGCGCTCCGCTCCAGTTCTTCCACCGAATGGGCGCCGGGCAGTACTACGGCGACCGCCGGCCGGGAAAGGGCGTAGGCGATGCACTGCTCCGGCGTCAGGGAGACGCCGGCGATCTGGTTGCTTCCCAGAAGCTCGCCGCCGGCAAATACCTTCATCACCGTGATGCCGACGCCGTTTCTCTGGCAGACCTCGTAGAGCCGCTGACGGTCCGGATCCATATTGGTCAGCTGCTTCTGATAGTTGCGGTCGGCCCACATTTCCTCGCAGTCCTCCGTGGCTGGCTGCAGGTCGTAGCAGGGATTCACCGAGAACATCAGCACCTCGATGCCGCCCTCCGTGACGGCGCGCTCGGCCACCAGCGGATTGTGGCTGGACAGGCCGATATGACGGATACGGCCCTGCCGCTTCAGTTCACGGGCGTAATCCAGGATCCCGTTCTCCACGATCGTCTCCCAGTCCTTCATGGCGTCGCAGTAATGGATCATGCCCACGTCCAGGTAATCCGTGTCCAGAAGCGACATCATTTCCTCGAAACCGGCCTTCGTCTCCGCCAGATCGCGGGTGCGAAGGTACTGGCCGTTCTTCCATACAGAGCAGATGTGAGACTGGATCAGGAATTTCTCACGGCGGTCCTTCAGCGCCTGACCGACGGCGCGGCGAAGCTGCGGGTCGGAGGCGTAGAGGTCGAAATAATTGATCCCCAGGCGCTCCGCCGCGTCGAAAAGCTTCGGCGCCATTTGATAATTGTCCTCGGACAGGCCCTCGCAGCCCATGCCGATGACGCTGACTTTTAAACCGGTATTGCCAAGCATACGGTATTCCATAATATTCCTCCTGTCCTTACGGCAAAATCTCATGCTGATCTGCCATATTGCAGCCGCGGATGACCGACTGAATTCACGACTTACTTATATATGCCGTGCCTTATTAACGAATCGCTGACGACACACCAGTAGTGTATTAAGGGCACATAACGGCATTCTGACTGCGCACTGACAGCACAAAGTTTCTGCGCGAAAAGTTCTTCTGGGAATATTCTACTCTTTTCCGGTCTCCTTGTCCACCACTTTAATGATCCCTTTCTTCCACATGATGCGGGAGGAAATGATCGCCACCGGCAGCATGAACAGGATCAGGAATCCAACTGCGCCGAACAGCGAACCGCCCCCCAGCAGGCGCACCGCCAGCGCCAGAACGGATACGATGATCAGCACGGGCAGGACGCCCATGATACCGTTTTTGACGACCTTGGTGCCGGAATTGGTGCTGGCGAACAGTCCCAGGGTCAGGGAGCCGAACAGGGCCGGGATCAGGTACTCCGACGCGGTCTTCACCTGGGGCAGTTCAAACACCGGCATGATCCAGGTGCTGAAAAGCGCCGCCAGGGCCAGAATGAGGATCGTCATGATGGAGCAGGACGCCACGGCCACCGAGGAAATGGCTTCGCCTTCGGGAGTGTTGGGTTCCTTCTCCGCCAGCTTCATCGCGTTGGCCGCGCAGGGCAGCTTCAGGTTCATGATGTTGCCGGTGATGAAGGTCAGATAGGCGGAGCAGCCCAGGATCGGGGTGTAGCTTAACGCCTCGGAAAATCCCACCGGGATATAGATCAGCAGGATGCTGATCGTGGAAAGGTTGATGACCTGGCCGAGGGACGGCACGCAGTCGTAATAGGTCAGCACGACAAACGGGATCGCGATCATGTAGACCAGCGCGATGACTGTGCCGACGCGGCCCCATTTGTGGCACCATTCCTGGAACGGATCCATGGTATGTACAGGTTTTGTATTATTTTTGCTCATAGTCTGATCCTCCCTTACGAAAACAGCTTTACCCACAGAAGCGACGATACCATGCCGCCGATCATGGAAAACGCCATAATGAATTCGTTGAGCCACCGAAGCCCCGGCTTCTTCGCCAGGACGCCCAGACCCACGGCGATGACCAGGCCGGTCAGCATGACCAGCATCTGCACCGTGTCGCCGAAGATCAGCACCGGGATATAGACGGCGAACAGACAGAGCATGAAGGTGCCGCTGAGCACATGCTTCCAGGTGTTGCCGGTGTCGGATTTGTCCACACTCTTGGAGAGCTTGCGGCCGAACGGGATCAGGACAAGAAATCCGCTGAGCATACCGACGCTCATCAGGATCATTACCACGCCGAAATCGCGTCCGCTGGCCATCTCGAGCATTTCCGCGCTGTTGGCGTAGCCGATGGCGGAAGCCACGCTGCTGGAGATCATCGTCTCGTAGGAGAGGGAACCGATGACGGACAGCCGCCACCAGGACCAGACCACGCCCATGACCGCGATCAGCGCGAACAGGCCGACCACGATGGAAAGGCTGGGGACGATAGAGAATACCAGGCTGGATTTGATGACCTTCTTAAGGTCATCTTTGGAAATACCCAGCTCAATGCAGCGGGTGTAGGCTTTCTTTAAGTACACCAGGGAGAAACCCGCGATGTAGAGCAGTCCGCCCGCCACCAGAGCCAGAAGGAGGGGGCTGGAGATAATGTCTTTCATTGTTGCCATGATTCGTTACCTTCTTTCTTACGGATTATTTATATCTTTTCGCGGTACACCGCGCAGGCGCCGTCTCCCGACGCTAACAGCAGAAGAACGCATGCTGCCTTCCAGCGCCGCATCGGATGCATAGGCAATCAGTGCTCTTCCAGCCACCGCATGGCCGTATAAGCGTAGACTGCGCTGCCGGTCGCCAGGACTTCGTCGGAGAAGCGGGCCTTCGGATGGTGCTGCGGATAGGCGTAGCCCTCCGCCGGCGTGCCGGCCGCGAACGCCAACATGATGGACGGCACCTGATGGCTCACATAGGCGAAATCCTCGGAGCCGGTGGATTTGGATGTGCCGGAGCCGCCGGACATGGCCTGCAGCTGACCGGTGGTGAACGCCTTCGCCGGGCCGTTCAGTTCCCGGATATATCCGACCACCTCGCCGGAAAGTCTGCCGTCATTTAAAAGGGTCGGGCAGCCGCTGCCGAATACGACCTCCGCCGACGCGCGGAACGCCGCGGCGATACCGGTGCTGATCTCCTGCATACGGCTCTTTAACAGTTCGCGGATCTCCTCGTCGTAGGTGCGGATCGTTCCGCCCATCACCGCCGTGTCCGGGATCACGTTGGGAGCGACGCCGGCCTGGATGCTGCCGATGGTCAGCACCGCCTCGTCCGCCATAGCCAGTTCCCTGGCGTGAAGCTCCTGGAGAGCCGTGATGATATGGGCCGCCGCCGTGATCGGATCAACGCCGTTCTGGGGCATGGAGCCGTGGCATCCCTTGCCCTGGATCCGTATCTCAAATGTATCCGCGGCCGGGGCGCTGACGCCGCCGTCGCAGACCACCGCCGTACCCGGCTCGAACGGAACGCCGGCCATCACATGGATCATCAGGGCCGCGTCTACATGAGGATTCTCAAGGACTCCCGCCTTGATCATGTCGTCGGCGCCCTGGAAAATTTCCTCCGCAGGCTCGAACATTAACTTGACCGTGCCCTGGATCTCATCCTCGTGAGCCTTCAGAAGCTTCGCGGCGCCCAGAAGCATGGTTGCGTGCATATCGTGGCCGCAGGCGTGCATTTTGCCGTTGCAGGAAGCGAAGTCCACGCCGGACTCTTCCGCGATGGGCAGCG
Organism: uncultured Lachnospiraceae bacterium; assembly: GCA_947626395.1. GTDB lineage: Bacteria > Bacillota > Clostridia > Lachnospirales > Lachnospiraceae > UBA3402. The sequence continues at coordinate 6,810 of CANQRU010000024.1, forward strand.
CGTCCATATCAGCGCGGATCAGGAAGACCTTGCCCGGCTTCTTTCCGCCGGCAGTGACCGTAAGTCCTGCCTTGCCGCACTCCTTCGGGGCGTAACCCATCTCTTCCAGGGCCTTCTTCACATAAGCGACTGTTTCCGCAATATCGAAGCCGGTTCCCGGATGAGCGTGCAGGTAATGTCTGGTCTCCGTCAGCATCTGCTGGCTGGCGGCTGCTTCTTCAAGAAATGTTGCTGCATTGATCATTATGCGTCCTCCTTTGATGTGAAATATAGCAGAAAGCGTGCTTCCCGGAACCCTTTCCGGTATGCAGATATAATGCAAAACGGTTATCGGCAGGTTTTTGCGTACCGACGTAATGCAAAACGGCAAAGTTGTCCTTCTGTCAGACTCCTTTGCCATTTCAAAATCATATCAGTAAAGCTGCTTCTTTGTCAAGACTTATCAACAAATTCCCGTGATAAATCGTTAAATTACTGATGTCCGGGATAGAAATACTTCCGCCACCGCCAGATCCTCCGGCGTCGTGACCTTGATATTCTCATAACTGCCGCGGATCAGGCGGGCGCGGCGGCCCATGAACCGCTCGACGACCATGGCGTCGTCGGTGATGGCGGATGGCTGGTTGGCTGACCCAGCAGCAACGTTTGCCTTGCGTCCGAAAGACGCCGCAGTGCCAGAAGACGTTGCTTCGCCGCCCCGATCCGCGTCCGGCTCCAGAAATCTCCGGTACGCCTCATAAACCAGCGGATACGCGAACGCCTGCGGCGTCTGCATCGCCCAGAGACTGCTGCGGGGCGGCGTCTCGACCGCAAATTCATCAGCATCGGCCACCTTGATCGTGTCCTTCACCGGCACAGCGATCTCGCACGCCTCGTACTGCCGCGCACCGTCAATGGCTGCGCGGATGATCTCATCCGTCACGCAGGGACGGGCGCCGTCATGGATCAGGACATAATCGCAGCCCGCCGCGGCTTTCAGTCCCGCATAGACCGAATCGTAGCGCTCGGCCCCGCCGGGGATGACTGCACGTACCTTTGTAAAGCCATAGGAGTCCACGATCCCGCTCCGGCAGTACTCCTCCTCGCCGGGGCCGCACACCAGAATGACATCATCCACCGGGCTCTGCTCAAAGGCCCGCAGGGCATGGCAGATAAGCGGCTGACCCGCCAGCTGCATGTACTGCTTCTGAATCCTGCTCCCCATTCGTCTGCCGCGACCGGCGGCGAGGACGATGGCGGTGATCCTGTCGCTCATGATGTTTATCTGCCTTTCCCGGAATATTCCGTTCTTATTTCCTACACGGCATCGCTGCAGCTTCTTTCAGCCGGATCCGCGTCTTATTGACCTGCCCGATCCACGTCTCGTCGCCCAGCCTGCTCCTACCGCTCCCCCAGCTTCAGATACGGCACCGCGTTCAGATCCCACCCGCTGCGCGTTCCGTTGATATACTCATAATAGGCCGCCGTCCCGATCATGGCCGCGTTGTCGGTACAGTAGACCGGCGACGGATAATAGAACGTCAGCCCCGCCTTCTTAGAAGCCTTCTTCATTTCGCTTCGCAGCTCCGAATTGGACGCCACGCCGCCGGCGATGGCCACCTTGTCATAGCCGCGTTCCTTCGCCGCCGCGATCGTGTGGGTGACAAGCACATCCACCACCGCGTACTGGAACGACGCCGCCAGATCGGCCACATTGACCTCCTCGCCGGTCATCTGGGCGTGGTTCAGATAGTTGAGCACCGCTGATTTCAAGCCGCTGAAGCTGAAATCATATTCCGAACCCTCGACCTTCGCCCGCGGGAAATGGATCGCCTTCTTGTTGCCTTCCTTCGCCGCCTTATCGATCTTCGGCCCGCCGGGATAGCCCAGGCCCACGGCGCGGGCCACCTTATCAAACGCCTCACCGGCCGCGTCATCCCTGGTCCGGCCCAGGATCTCGAATTCACCGTAATCCTTCACCACCACCAGATGGCTGTGGCCGCCGGACGCCACCAGACAGACAAACGGCGGCTCCAGATCCGGATGCTCGATGAAATTGGCGGAAATGTGCCCCTCGATGTGATGGACTCCCACCAGCGGCTTGCCCGCCGCGTAGGCGATGGCCTTGGCCTCCGCCACTCCCACCAGAAGCGCTCCCACCAGCCCGGGACCGTAGGTCACGGCGATGGCAGTCATCTGATCCAGCGTCATTCCGGCGTCGGACAGAGCGGTCTCGATCACCGGATTGATCTTCTCGATATGCTTCCGGGACGCGATCTCCGGCACCACGCCCCCGTAGAGGGTGTGGAGATCGATCTGGGAAGAAATGACATTGGACAGGATCTGACGGCCATTCTTCACGACGGCCGCCGCGGTCTCGTCACAGGAACTCTCGATCGCGAGGATATAGACGTCCTCGGGGGTTGTGTTCTTCTTCATAATATATTTAGCGCCTCATATTTTAATCAGCCTGCCTGCGCAGCCATTTCTCACTCTTCGTCAAATCCCAGCTCCACGCTCCGCCCGTCCCTCGCCGCCACGCTCCGCGGAAAGATCTCCCGGACCTTCTCGATATACTCCTCCGGCCGGGTCAGCGACGGGCTGTAATGAGTCAGCCACATTTCCTTCGGCTGCGCTTCCTTCGCCAGCCGTGCGGCCTCGTACATCGTCATATGCTTGTAATCACGGGCTTTCTCTTCCTTGCCGTCCTCGCCGTACATACCCTCGCAGATGAACAGATCCGCGTCCGCCGCGTACTCGGCGATCACCGGCACCGGCCGGGTATCCGTGCAGTAGGTCACCTTAAGCCCCCGTCTCGGCGGCCCAAGCACCATATCCGGCGTGTATACAACGCCGTCCATGAGTACATTTTCACCCTTCTGCAGATGACTCCACGCCTTCATCGGCACTCCCTGGCTCTTCGCCCGCTCCACATCGAACCGGCCCTTGCGGGGGATGGAAATGGAATAGCCGTAGCAGGTCACATTGTGGTTCACCTTATACGCGTCGATGTCGTAAGGCCCGATGTGCAGATGCTCCCGGTTCTCCGCCAGTTCCATATACCGCAGTTCAAACGGCAGTTCCGGCGCGATGATCCGCAATGAATCCGCCACCCGCTTAAGGCCCTTCGGGCCGACCATCACCACCGGCTCGGTCCGCTCCGCGTTCCCCATGGTCAGAAGAAGACCGGGCAAACCGCTGCAGTGGTCGGCATGGTAATGGGTAAAACATATGATATCGATGGGCTTCGGGCTCCATCCCTTTTCTTTCAGCGCGATCTGGGTCCCCTCTCCGCAGTCGATCAGCAGATTGCTGCCGCCGCAGCGGGTCATAAGCGACGTCAGCCACCGGTACGGCAGCGGCATCATTCCGCCGGTTCCCAGAAGACATACATCAAGCATATAGTTATTCTCCAATCATGAAGTTATGGATATTTTACCCGCGGGGCAGGCGTTTGTCAACCGTTTACCCGCTGCCGTGTTCGCAAATACAGGCAGAGTGTCAGCGGCGCTTTGCCTGCATGCAAAGAAAAAGCAGGCGGGCGGTAAAACCGTCCGTCTGCCTTTCGCCTGTTTCCAACTGTCTGATCCTACATTATCGTTCCGTTCACAGCCGTTTCCAGTTCCTGCGTCATAACCGCGTGATACCACAGTTCTCCGCCGCCGTGAGCCATCTCATGGTAAGTGCGCTCGATCCGTGAGAAGACGATGCCGCAGTCTTCTTTATTATTAACGTCTGTCAGCATCAGAATAAAATGGCGGTTTCCATAGCGCGTATATGTGTCTCCCCTGCGAAGGGAACGGCCGATCGCCGCCTTCAGGACATCCATCTGGTTCGGTTCGCTGCGGCGCCCGCCGCGGGTCAGGGTCAGGAAGAGCAGCATAGCCCTGGGATCATGACGCCTGCGGTTGCGCACCAGAACACGGCAGTAGTCGATGAAGCTGGGATATGTGCAGTAATACGCGCCGGAGACGTTGTCTTTCTCAAAAATGGTCTTGATGATATTGCCCTCGCGGCCCATAAAAATAGTATCCATGGTCTTTAAGCTGGTCAGAGACCTGCTCTCCCGGCGGTGATGGGCGTCGCGCAGCTTGATCTCCTCAAAGCAGCGCTGCATCTCTTCCGTAGGAGGGTTGCCCATATCGCGGGCATACATTTCCATGGTCTGATTATAGATCTCCAGGGCCTCCTCATAGCGGTACATCTCCAGATTGCAGCGGATCTGCTTCACCTGCCAGTCCTCGTAAGGATAAATGGCCGCCGCCCGTGTGTAGAGATTCAGCAGATTCAGAAAATCATTGTTCCGGCGGTATTCTTTCTCCAGCTCGTCGATCGTCCTGCCGTAAAGGGATTTATAATAAATATTTTTCTCAAATATCCACTGGAAGGAGATGTTCATGGGGAGCAGTTCGCCCACATACATCCGGTTGGCTTTCTCATAGCAGGCAATGCGTTCAGGGCCCTCCGGGCACGCGTCGGCCTTCACTACCGCCTCCGCAAACCGCCTCACGTCTGACTCTACAGGAAAGCTGCTGACGAAACGGCAGATACCATCCGTGATCTCCACATAGTTTTCCCGGGGCAGACCGGCGCCGACCAGAATGCCCTTCAGGCGGTAGATCACATTATTCAGATTACGGTTGCGGCTGACCGCGTCAAGGCCCTCGTCCCAGCCATAGAGATTATCGATCAGTTCATTCTTGGCAATGCCCTCAGGCCCTGCCACCAGAAGCATCTGGAACAGACGGGCCGCTTTGGAACTGTCGATCTTCTTAAGCAGAACCGGACGGTCGCCGAAACGCAGGGCAAAACCGCCGAACATCTGTACCTGCAGGGTATCCATTTCATCTTCTCCGGTATAGGTTTAAGATTACTTTTTAATCATACAACCGCAGGTTTTATGTTGTCAACACTTATTTTATTCTATTTATGTGTTATATGCTCCTGTTTGTGTATTTAACACACCATTACGCATAGCTGTGGATCCCCGGAATAAACGTATTAACGCCGATATAGGTAAACAGCACGCAGACAAATCCGATCACCGCGAACCATGCGGCGCGGCGGCCCCTCCATCCTTTATTCAGCCGCAGATGCAGATAGAGGGCGTAAATGATCCAGGTGATCAAAGACCATGTTTCCTTCGGATCCCAGGACCAGTAACTGCCCCAGGCCCGTTCGGCCCAGATCGCGCCGGTAATAATGACGAAAGTCAGAAAGAGGAACCCCAGCGACACGGCCCGGTAGCTGATGATATCCAGCCGGTCGTAGTCAGGGATATTCTTCTTCCAGAAATCGTGATTCTCGCGCCCCTGCTTTAAAAGGAACATGAGGGACACCGCGAAAGATACGCCAAATGCGCCGTAGGAAATGATCGCGGTAGACACATGGATGCCCAGCCAGTTGCTTCTGAGCGCAGGCATCAGTTCCCGCACTTCCCTGCTCTGCATGGCGGCGTAGCCGATCAGCAGAAAGATCACCGGCGTTACAAACGTTCCCAGCGCCCGGAAATGATATTTCTTCACAAACACCAGGAAACAAAGGCAGATGCCCCAGGCAAAGCTGGTCGCGAACTCGTACTGATTAGTCAGCGGAAGTCTCCCCGCGCCGACGCCGCGGACGACAAGCGCCGCCGTATGCAGCACAAACGCCGCGCTAATGACCCATCCGGCAATCTGCGCCGCCTTCTCATTCTTCATAACGAAAAAGATAAAATACAGCACCATGGATGCCAGATAGAGAACCATGACTGCCGTAAACAGTGTATTTTCAATCGCAAGAAACTGACTGCTGTCCATTTTTATCCTCCTTACCGGTTCCGGTCTTTCTGAATCATTCTCCCGACGATATCCGCTCCATCCGTTTATTCCGTCAGTTTATCTCCGTCTCCCGGCGGGGATCCCGCCGGAACTTTGCCGCCGTATTTCGCCAGCTCCTCCAGAAAATACGCCCCTGCCTTCCGGCTTCTGCCGGCCAGCGCCCAGGTTCCGTCACTTCGCTGCACGGCCCAGACTTCCTCGGGCGGCAGATAGAAGGCCAGCACCAGCGACAGCATGACCAGCAGTCCTCCCGCGGCAGCCACCGGCGTAAACGGATCGCGTTTGATCTGGATCAGGGTATACTGCTGCGGATCCGTGAACCGGATGCCGTAATCCTCCACCGTGATGATCTCGTCCTCTGTCAGCACATTCATTCCCAGGATCCGGTCATTGTAGTAAAGCGTATAAAGATAGCCGGGATTATTCAGCTCGGACGACGCCGTCGCAGGCATACCGTCGGCGCCGCGGACATAATCCGGATAGAACGCGTTCAGCAGCACCGCCAGGCCTTCCATATCCTCAACCAGAGCGTACTCGCCGGCGCAGATCACACCCTGCTGCAGAAGTTCGCTGCCTTTGTAGATCTGCACATTGGCAGCCCAGCCGGTGGAATTCTGATAGAATTTCATGCCGTGGATGGTGACGGGATGATTGACGCTGACCGTCGCGGCGGTTCCGGCAGCTTCGGGGATTCCGGTTTCTCCGGTTCCTGTTCCTGCGGCTCCGGCCACAGCCGGATTCTCTCCCGCGCGCGTCACCGTCATGACCGTCTCGTACTGCTCAACGGTATCATCTTCCCGCAGCTTCACCTGGAAATCGTCGATCCGCAGTTCATAGCCGGTATCCCCGATCGGTTTCGTCTGGCCCGGAACGCCGTAGACGGAATACTGAATCTGAAACATCTGCCCCAGCCCGAATCCGGCGATGATCACCAGCATCCCCAGATGGCACAGCCAGGCCCCCCAGACGCCGATGCGGTGACGAACCGCATAGCGGGTAGGAACGGACTCCGATCTGGCAGCGCCTGCCGCATCTTCCGTCTGCGTCAGCCGCGTCACCGCCATAACTCCGCGCGTCACATTCCGGAATCCCAGCCGCTTAAAGATCTCCTCCGGCTCTTCCGCCGTCACAGCCGCAGGAACTCCGTCCCATTCAGCGATGCGTTTCGTCGCGGTGAAGCCCTCCTTCATCCGCTTTCTCAGCGCCGGGAAGCGCAGTACATTACAGGCCAGAAGATTGACGCACAGGAAAATCGTCAGTCCCACGAACCACCAGCAGTGAAATACATCATCCAGATGAAAAAGCAGGACAGCCCCTGCCAGGGACTCCGCGTAATTTGCCGCATAGTAAGCCGCCGTCTGCCCCTGAGGGATCAGGCTGCCCGCGGTACAGGCCGCAGCCAGTATCACAAGCAGAATGACCGCGCATTTCATCGAGCGCAGGAAACGGCCCGCCTTCTTTAATCGCTCCATCGTAATTCCCTCTCCGCCGCGCATATAACAAGGGCCGGCAGTCTCACCCCCGGCCCTCGCATTCCTTCTCATTCACTCTATACATTACCGTGCTGTTCTCATCAAAGACCCAACAGTCCCAGCGCCTCCGCCGTCAGCTCCTCGCACTTGTCCAGACACTTCCTGGCCAGCGTCGAGTTGTGGGCGCCCTCGCTGTTCTCCACATAGCAGAAATCCCAGTACCACTGGGCGCTGCGGTAAAGCGACCGGATCTCGTTCAGCTGATCTTCGCTCATCTCGCCGACAGCCACCTGAGCCGCCAGGGCGTCCTTCAGTTCCACCAGCTTCTGTCCCAGTTCCGTCTCACGGCCCGTGATCTCCGTCTGGATCTCCTTCACCTTCGCCGTCATATCCGTCTCGCCATGGCACTGCACGCAGGTATCCAGAATCGCCTGGTTCTCCAGCGGGCTCTCCCACTTGTGGCTGGTATAGGTCGTTCCCTTCTCTGTCACCACCGCCATATGGCAGTCGGCGCAGCTCATACCGAAGCCGACGTGGGCGCTTCCGGCTCCGAGATAAGTCTCAAACTCCGGATGCTGGGCCTTCAGCATCCCGGTACCCGTACTCTCCTGCGTCCAGTCGGAAAAGCCCATCTCATCATAATACGCCAGGATCGCTTCCGGATCCATGGCCGCCACGCTGGTGTAAGGCATCATGGTCTCCTTCGTATCCGGTGCGAAATAATACTCAATATGGCACTGCCCGCAGGACAATGTGGCCGGATCGATGGAATCCATCCCGCTGCCCAGCGCGTTCTTCACATACGAATGGGTCACAACAAGCTGACCGCCGCTGCCGGCCTGGTTCTCATGACAGTTATAGCAGCTGATCCCCTCCGCCATCTGCGCGTGAGTCTCATTGAAATCATACTTATACGCTTCCACACCCATGTCGTTGACCAGCTTGGTGTAGTCCGGCGTCTTGCAGGTCAGACAGTTGGCAAGGGGATGGGGACGCTCTGTCTCCGCCACATCCTCCAGCGTATAGGTATGGGAAACGGCGCTCGTATAATCCTTCGCGAATCCAAAACCTTCGTAAAGAGAAACAATATGCGGATTCTCTTCCGTGTAGGCGACCCGGTAATTGTTATCCGCATTCGCCCGAAACGACGCCACGATCTCCGGATAAACACTCTCCCACTCGTCAGCGGAGACAACGCCGTTCGCCCGCGCGGGCACGGGAGCATCTACCTGCTTATACACGATCACGCCGGCGGGAGCCGGGATAATAGCGGCAAGCGCTTTCTCAAGCGGACCGGATACCGCAACCACAGCCGCCGCGGCCACGGCCATAACTCCGAGTCCTATGAAATTCTTTCTGTTCGAGTCTGTCTTTCGCATAACATACCCCTCCGAAGGTACATTTTCATACAGTTATTCTACACGACATCCGGAGTAAAGTCAATGTATACATGAGCTGTTCCCGCGTCTTACTCTCAGGTCCTGCTGTTTCCTTCCGCACCTTGCCTTCCGGCCGCGCAGCTTCCTTCCGCACCTTGCCTTCCGGCCGTACAGTTTCCTCCCGCGCCGCATCCTCCCATGCAGCCCGAGCACCCTGCGCATCCGGCGCAGCCGCCGCAGCCTGTCTTCCCGGCTTTCAGTTCCTTCACTTTCTTTATCAGAACCGCGGCCACCGCGCCGCCGATCAACACCACGATCAAAATATCTGCCATCATAAGATACGCCTCTCTTTCCTGTCCATTCCGTCACGGGTACAGACCGTCTGTCAAATGCCCCGACGTGCATTCTTATTATACGCAGGCAGAAGAAAAAAGTCAATTATTTTGAGAATGATTTTCATTTTATGCCGACATCGTTTTCGGCAGTTTCATGCAGGCAGGCCGCCGGCGGCTGGCCCGCATGGAAATACATCAGGGCCGTCCCTCACGGGACGGCCCATGCCGATATCGCATATCTGATTATTCCGTAACCGGATCTCCGTCCTCAGGAATTTCTCCTTCGGCGCTGTCTTCAGCCGGTTCCTCTTCGTAACCGCTCTCCTCTCCGGAGATCTCATCTGCCGGCATCTCATCATCCGGATCTTCGTCCTCGCTGACGCTGATCTCATCCTCCTGAGAAACATCCGTACTCAGCGCCACAGAACGATAACGCTTCATACCGGTACCGGCCGGGATCGGCTTGCCGATCAGGACGTTCTCCTTCAGACCGATCAGGTGATCGACGCGGCCATTGATCGCAGCCTCAGTCAGAACCTTGGTGGTCTCCTGGAAGGACGCGGCGGACAGGAAGGAATCGGTAGCCAGGGACGCTTTGGTGATACCCAGCATGACCTGCTTGCCCTGGGCGGGCTCCTTGCCCTCCGCGATCAGGCGCTCGTTCATATCCTCGAACTCCAGCACATCCATGGATACACCGGGAAGCAGATCGCTGTCGCCGCTTTCCTCTACCCTTACCTTCTTAAGCATCTGCCGGACAATGATCTCGATATGCTTGTCGTTGATCTCAACGCCCTGCAGACGGTAAACTCTCTGTACCTCGCGGATCATATAGTCCTGCACGGCGCGGACGCCCTTGATCCTCAGGATGTCGTGAGGATTCACGCTTCCTTCGGTCAGCACGTCGCCGGCCTCGATCTCCTGGCCGTCGGCCACGCGGAGGCGTGCGCTGAACGGGATCAGGTAGGTCTTGGAATTGCCGGTTTCATTATCCGTCACCACGACCTCGCGCTTCTTCTTGGTATCGCGGATAGTCACCACGCCCGGGATCTCGGTAATGATCGCCAGCCCCTTGGGCTTACGGGCCTCAAACAGTTCCTCGACACGGGGAAGACCCTGTGTGATATCGCCGCCGGCCACGCCGCCGGTATGGAAGGTACGCATGGTCAGCTGAGTGCCGGGTTCGCCGATGGACTGAGCCGCGATGATACCGACCGCCTCGCCTACCTGCACCGGCTGGCCGGTCGCCAGGTTGGCGCCGTAGCACTTGGAGCAGACGCCGATATGGGACTTACAGGTCAGGACGGTACGGATCTTCACGCTGTCCCTGCCGGTCCGCTTGAACAGCTTGACGATCGCGGCGGCACGGGCCGGCGTACACATATGGTTGGCCTTGACGACCACTTCACCGGTATCCGGATCCGTGATGGTCTCGGCAATGAATCTTCCTGTCAGTCTGGACTCCAGATCCTCGATCGTCTCGGAGCCGTCCATGAAAGCCTTGATCTCCATGTAGGGGATCTCCTTGCCTTCACAGCAGTCCACCTCGCGGATGATCAGATCCTGGGACACGTCCACCAGACGCCTGGTCAGGTATCCGGAGTCGGCAGTACGCAGAGCCGTATCAGACAGACCCTTGCGGGCGCCATGGGCGGAAATGAAGTACTCCAGAACGTCCAGGCCCTCGCGGAAATTGGACTTGATCGGCAGCTCGATGGTATGTCCTGTCGTATCGGCCATCAGTCCGCGCATGCCGGCCAGCTGCTTGATCTGCTTGTCGGAACCACGGGCGCCGGAATCAGCCATCATGAAGATATTGTTATAGGCGTCCAGACCTGCCATCAAATCGTGAGTCAGCTGATCGTCCGTCTTCTTCCAGGTCTCGATCACTTCTTTATAGCGCTCGTCCTCGGTGATCATCCCGCGGCGGTAGTTCTTGGCGATCCGGTCCACCGTTGCCTGGGCGTCCGCGATCAGCTTCGGCTTGCTGGCGGGAACGGTCATATCGGAAATGGAAACGGTCATGGCCGCCTTGGTGGAATATTTGTAACCAATCGCCTTGATATCGTCCAGGGTTTCCGCCGTCTGGCTGGCGCCGTGGACATTGATGACCTTCTCCAGGATCTGCTTGCACTGCTTCTTGCCTACGTGGAAATCGATCTCCAGCTTCAGCTCGTTGCCCGGGATCGAGCGGTCCACGAAGCCCAGATCCTGCGGGATGATCTCATTGAAAATGAACCGTCCCACCGTGGATTCGATGATGGCGCTCTTCTGCTCGCCGTTCACCATGCCGGTGACGCGCACCTTCACCTTGGAGTGGAGGGTCACGACGCCGTTCTCATAGGCCAGGATCGCCTCATTCTTATTCTTGAAGATCTTGCCCTCGCCCTTGGCTCCCGGTCTCTCCTGGGTCAGGTAATAGATGCCCAGAACCATATCCTGGGACGGAACCGCCACAGGACCGCCGTCGGAAGGCTTAAGGAGGTTATTGGGCGACAGGAGCAGGAAACGGCACTCCGCCTGGGCTTCTACGGACAGCGGCAGATGGACCGCCATCTGGTCGCCGTCGAAGTCGGCGTTGAACGCGGTACATACAAGCGGATGCAGCTTGATGGCCTTGCCCTCGACCAGGATCGGCTCGAATGCCTGGATGCCCAGTCTGTGCAGCGTAGGAGCGCGGTTCAGCATGACCGGATGTTCTTTGATGACCTCGTCCAGGACATCCCAGACCTCCGGCTGGAGACGCTCCACCATCTTCTTGGCGTTCTTGATGTTATGGGCGGTGCCGTTGGAGACCAGTTCCTTCATGACGAAGGGCTTGAACAGCTCGATAGCCATCTCCTTGGGCAGACCGCACTGATAGATCTTAAGTTCAGGTCCTACTACGATAACGGAACGGCCGGAATAGTCCACGCGCTTGCCCAGAAGGTTCTGGCGGAAGCGGCCCTGCTTGCCCTTCAGCATATCGGAAATGGACTTCAGCGCCCGGTTGCCGGGGCCGGTCACGGGGCGCCCGCGCCTGCCGTTGTCGATCAGGGCGTCCACCGCTTCCTGAAGCATACGCTTCTCGTTGCGGACGATGATATCCGGCGCGCCCAGCTCCAGAAGCCTGGCCAGACGGTTATTCCGGTTGATGATCCTTCTGTAAAGATCGTTCAGATCGGATGTGGCGAAACGGCCGCCGTCCAGCTGCACCATCGGACGGATATCCGGCGGGATCACCGGGATCACGGTCATGATCATCCACTCCGGCTTGTTGCCGGAATTGCGGAAGGCCTCCACGACCTCCAGTCTCTTGATGATCCTGGCCCGCTTCTGTCCGCTGGAATCCTTTAACTCCTTACGCAGCTCCTCAGAATCCCTCTCCAGGTCGATAGCCTTTAAAAGCTCCAGAACAGCCTCGGCGCCCATTCCCACGCGGAACGCGCCGGCGCCGTATTTCTCCAGTTCTTCCCGGTACTCCTTCTCGGAAAGTACCTGCTTATACTGAAGATGGGTCTCGCCGGGATCCAGAACAATATAGGAAGCAAAATACAGCACCTTCTCCAGCACTCTGGGGGACAGATCCAGGATCAGTCCCATCCGGCTGGGGATGCCCTTAAAATACCAGATATGGGACACCGGGGCGGCCAGGGCGATATGGCCCGTGCGCTCACGGCGGACGCTGGCTTTCGTCACCTCAACGCCGCAGCGGTCGCAGATGACGCCTTTATAACGGATCTTCTTGTACTTGCCGCAATGGCACTCCCAGTCCTTGCTGGGCCCGAATATCCTTTCGCAGAACAGGCCTTCCTTCTCAGGCTTTAATGTTCTGTAATTGATCGTCTCAGGCTTCTTCACCTCTCCGTGGGACCACTCCAGGATCTTCTCCGGAGATGCCAGACCGATCTTGATCGCATCGAATGTCATGGGCTGATAGGTTTCGTTCGTCTCAGGCATGAGTGATACTCCCTTCTATATGATTTTTCGATGGTCATTCGTCTTCATCAAACGCGCCGTCGCCGGGTTCCAGATCGTCGTAGGAATCGTCGTAATCGTCGTCCTCGTCCTCATCTTCCGCTTCGGTATCGTCACCCTCGTCGGCCACCAGTTCCCCATCCTTGAATACCTGGGACTGGAAACCGTAGTTTTCGTAGGAATCATCGCGTCCGTAGGAACGGTCTCCCTCGATGATGGCGCGCAGATCCGTATCGCCGTAATCCAGTGCTTCGCTTAAGACCACTTCCGTATTATCATCGCGCAGCACACGCACATCCAGTCCGAGGGACTGCAGTTCCTTAAGGAGTACCTTGAAGGACTCGGGAATGCCGGCCTCGGGAATGTTCTCGCCCTTGATGATGGCTTCGTAGGTCTTCACACGTCCCACCACATCGTCGGACTTGACTGTCAGGATCTCCTGCAGCGTGTAAGACGCGCCGTATGCCTCCAGAGCCCACACCTCCATCTCGCCGAAACGCTGGCCGCCGAACTGGGCCTTGCCGCCCAGAGGCTGCTGGGTAACCAGGGAGTATGGTCCGGTGGAACGGGCATGGATCTTGTCGTCCACCAGGTGATGGAGCTTCAGGTAATGCATGTGGCCGATCGTGACCGGGCTGTCGAAATACTCGCCGGTACGGCCGTCGCGCAGGCGAACCTTGCCGTCACGGGTGATTGGAACGCCTTTCCACAGTTCCCTGTGCTCCAGATGGGAGCCCAGGTACTCCATAACGGACGGATCCAGAGAATCCTTGTACTTCTCCCGGAAATCCTCCCACTCGCCGTTGACATAATCATTCGCCATATCCAGAGCATCCATGATGTCTTTCTCATCGGCGCCGTCGAATACCGGCGTGGAGACGTTAAAGCCCAGGGCCTTGGCGGCCAGGCTTAAGTGAGTCTCCAGAACCTGCCCGATGTTCATACGGGAAGGCACGCCCAACGGATTCAATACGATATCCAGCGGACGTCCGTTGGGAAGGAAAGGCATATCCTCCACCGGCAGCACGCGGGACACAACGCCCTTGTTGCCGTGGCGGCCGGCCATCTTATCGCCGACGGAGATCTTCCTCTTCTGGGCGATATAGATGCGCACGGTCTGGTTCACGCCGGGAGCCAGCTCGTCGCCGTTCTCACGGGTAAATACCTTCGCGTCCACAACGATGCCGTAAGCTCCGTGAGGAACCTTCAGGGATGTGTCGCGTACCTCGCGGGCTTTCTCGCCGAAGATGGCGCGCAGCAGCCTTTCCTCCGCGGTCAGCTCGGTCTCTCCCTTCGGAGTGACCTTGCCTACCAGGATATCCTGGGCGCGGACCTCAGCGCCGATACGGATGATACCGCGCTCGTCCAGATCCTTAAGGGCGTCCTCGCCGACGCCGGGAACGTCGCGGGTGATCTCCTCCGGTCCCAGCTTGGTATCGCGGGCCTCAGCCTCATATTCTTCAATGTGCACCGACGTATAAACGTCGTCCTGCACCAGCTTCTCGCTTAACAGAACCGCGTCCTCGTAGTTATAGCCCTCCCAGGTCATGAATCCGATCAGCGGGTTCTTGCCCAGGGCGATCTCGCCGTTCTGGGTGGACGGGCCGTCGGCGATAACCTCGCCGGCCTCCACATGGTCTCCCTTATAGACGATGGGCTTCTGGTTATAGCAGTTGGACTGGTTGCTTCTCTTAAACTTGGTCAGATGGTAGGTGTCGCGCACGCCGTCCGCGTCTCTCTTAATGATGATCTCATTGGAAGCGGACCGCTCGACAACGCCGGCGTTCTTAGCCACCACGCAGACGCCGGAGTCCACGGCCGCCTTGCCTTCCATACCGGTTCCGACCACAGGCGCCTCGGTGCTCAGAAGCGGCACTGCCTGACGCTGCATGTTGGAACCCATCAGCGCGCGGTTGGCGTCGTCGTTCTCCAGGAACGGGATCATGGAAGTCGCCACGGAGAATACCATCTTCGGGGACACGTCCATCAGATCCACGCTGGACTTCTGGAACGCGGAAGTCTCAGTACGGTAACGTCCGGAAACGTTATTATTTACAAAATGTCCGTCCTCGTCCAGCGGCTCGTTCGCCTGCGCCACGACGAAATTATCTTCTTCATCGGCGGTCAGATAGACCACCTCGTCGGTTACCCGCGGATTCTTCGGATCGCTCTTATCCACCACGCGGTAAGGAGCCTCCACGAAGCCGTAGATGTTCACCCGGGCATAGGTAGCCAGGGAGTTGATCAGACCGATGTTCGGACCTTCAGGCGTCTCGATGGGGCACATACGTCCGTAATGGGTGTAATGCACGTCGCGGACCTCGAATCCGGCGCGGTCTCTGGACAGACCGCCGGGACCCAGGGCCGAAAGACGGCGCTTGTTGGTCAGCTCTGCCAGAGGATTGTTCTGATCCATGAACTGGGACAACTGGGAGCTTCCGAAGAACTCCTTCACCGCCGCGGTCACGGGCTTGATATTGATCAGGGACTGGGGCGTAATACCGTCCATATCCTGAGTCGTCATGCGCTCGCGCACCACGCGCTCCATGCGGGCCAGACCGATGCGGTACTGGTTCTGCAGAAGCTCGCCCACAGCGCGGATACGGCGGTTGCCCAGATGATCGATGTCATCGGAATTGCCGATCTGCTGTTCCAGGTGCATGTTATAGTTAATGGAAGCGATGATATCTTCCTTCGTGATATGCTTCGGGACCAGTTCACGCGCATTCTTGCGGATAGCGCGCTTTAACTCTTCCTCATCGTCTCCATATTCATCCAGTATAGGCTTCAGCACCGGGTAGAATACTAACTCCGTGATCCCCGCCTCAGAAGCCGGGAAGTTCACATAATTCTCCAGGTTGACCATCATATTGGAAATGACTTTCACATTCCGGTCGACGCCCTGGACCCAGACAAACTTCACCGCCGCGTTCTGAATAGCCTCGGCCGTCTTCTTGTCCAGCTGCTGCCCGGCTGTCGCCAGAACCTCGCCGGTAGCAGGATCGATAACGTCCTCCGCCAGCGTGTGTCCCTTCAGGCGGTTGCCGAAGGACAGCTTCTTATTGAACTTATAGCGCCCGACTCTGGCCAGATCGTATCTCCTGGGATCGAAGAACATGCTGTTGAGCAGGCTCTCGGCGCTGTCCACGGACAGCGGCTCGCCCGGACGGATCTTCTTGTACAGCTCCAGCAGGCCGTCCTGATAATTGTCGGAAACGTCCTTGGTGAAACTGGCCAGGATCTTGGGCTCCTCGCCGAAGATATCGAGGATCTCCGCGTTGGTCCCGTAACCGAGGGCACGGATCAGCACCGTGACGGGTACCTTTCTGGTCCTGTCTACCCGGACGTAGAAAACGTCGTTGGAATCGGTCTCATACTCCAGCCATGCGCCGCGGTTGGGGATCACCTGACAGGAGTACAGCCATTTGCCCATTTTGTTGTCGCGAGCGACGGTATAATAGATACCAGGGGAACGGACCAGCTGGCTGACGATGACACGTTCAGCGCCGTTGATCACAAAGGAGCCGGTGTCGGTCATGAGAGGAAGGTCTCCCATGAAGATCTCATGCTCATTGATCTCATCCTTATCTTTATTGCACAGCCTTACCTTCACCTTAAGCGGAGCCGCATAGGTAGCGTCGCGCTCCTTGCACTCCTCAATAGTGTACTTGATGTCGTCCTTACATAAAGTAAAATCGACAAATTCCAGGCTCAGGTGTCCCGCGAAGTCCGCGATCGGAGAGATGTCTTCGAAAACTTCCTTAAGACCGTCCTCCAGAAACCACTGGTACGAGGTCTTCTGGATTTCGATCAGGTTCGGCATCTCAAGAACTTCCTTCTGTCTTGAGAAGCTCATTCTTTCGCTTTTCCCTGCTTTCACAGGACGCATTCTGCTTTTCTCCATTGACATTTCACCCCTGTTTTCTAATCTTTGTCACTGCTGTTTTTGGGCATAATAAACCGTTGCACGCTGGTATTCCACAATAGTGCATTTTTCATAATATCATAGCCCTGTCAACCTGTCAAGGATTTTTTTGCCAGCTTTTTACTGTTTTTCCTTGCTTTTTTTATAAGCGGGTGTTATAATATTACAACCTTACCAACTGGTAATTTTTTACGTTTTTTGCAGAATTATACTTTTCATGCTGGAGGTATTGCCCCGTGGACACATTTTTTAACGTAATACTGATCATTTTTGTCATCGTCGTCGTTGTGCTGGGAGCCTTATATTTCCTGGGCCGCAAGCTGGAGAAGAAGCAGGTGGAGCAGCAGAACATGCTGGAAGCCGCGGCGCAGTCCGTTTCCATCCTTGTGATCGACAAGAAGAAGATGAAGCTGAAGGAAGCGAACCTTCCGAAGGCCGTGATGGAGCAGACTCCCAAGTATATGCAGCGCATGAAGGTGCCGGTAGTCAAGGCCAAGATCGGACCGAAGGTCATGACGCTTCTGGCCGACGGCGAAGTCTTCAATATTCTTCCGGTCAAGACGGAAGCGCGTGTCGTGATCAGCGGCATCTACATCACCCAGGTCAAGAGCATCCGCGGCGGCGTCGTTCCTACCGCGCCGAAGAAGAAAGGCTTTCTGGAGAAGATCGGACTTAAGAAGAAGAAAGCCGCCAGGGAAGAACCCGCGGCAGGCAGGAAGAAATGATTATAAGAACAAACCCCGCAGCTATTCGCCCGGTATATGGAATCCGGACGCAATGATGCGGGGTTTCTGTATGTATCCTGCAGCTTTCGGTATCCCGCGGTTTCCCGCGCCGTTCTTTCACATGCGGGGCCGCACCTCCAGCGTGATATTGCAGTCGGACACATGCTCGTAATTGATATCCAGCGAGTAATCCACGTCCACCTTCAGAAGATCTTCCTCCTCCAGCACCTTCACATCCCCGGTTCGGATCCCGATCATCATCTGTCCGAAAGGCGTCACATAGCAGGACTGGTTCTTCTTATTCTTCTCGAAGACCATCTGCGTGCTGGACTCGCCTTTCTTAATGATGGCCATGCAGTCCGGCTGGATGCGGATCGTGTTCCTGACAGAGCCGGAACCGTCCTCCAGAAGTTCCTCATAGAGAACATAATGCTTTCCGTTCCGGCCGAAATAATCTCCGGTGGTCACCATCTCCACCTGTTCGGGACCGTCGTCCGTCATCCGGGAACCGGAAATACTGATCAGAACATTCTGGGTCATTGCCTTAATACCTCTCGATATCGATCTTTCTGGTCTCCTTCACCTGCTTAGGCAGGATCGAAGTCGCAAACGCCGTAAATTTCTCCGCCAGGTCGCTGACGTAAAACTGGTATTTCTCCGGATCCTTCTCCGCCTGCCCGGCCTCGCAGTTCAGATCACGTTCAGCCAGAAGCGCCTTAAGTTCGATGGCCGTCTCGTACGCCGGGTTCACAAGCGTCACATCGCCGCCCATGATCCGCCCCACCGTGGACCGAAGCAGCGGGTAATGGGTACAGCCCAGTACCAGCGTGTCGATAAATTTCCCTTTCAATTCGCTCAGGTACCGGGACGCGATCTCATCGGTCACGGAGTCGTGGAGAAGCCCCTCCTCCACCAGCGGCACAAACAGGGGACAGGCCTTGCCCGTCACCTGGACGCGGGGATCCATCTGCTTTATGACTTCCGTATAAATACCGCTGCCTATGGTCCCTTCCGTACCGATCACGCCGATCTTGCCGTTGTGGGTGGCATTTACCGCGGTCAGGGCGCCCGCCCTGATCACGCCGATGACAGGAAGCGCAAACTCCTTCTCCACCGTATCCAGGGCGTAAGCGCTGGCCGTGTTGCAGGCGATTACGATGGCCTTCACATTCTTCGTCAGAAGGAACCGGATGATCTGCCGCGAGTAGCGGATCACCGTGTCCCGCGACTTGCTTCCGTAGGGTACCCGCGCCGTGTCTCCGAAATAAATGATCCTCTCGTCGGGCATCTGGCGGATGATCTCCCTGGCTACCGTCAGGCCGCCGACGCCGGAATCAAATACCCCGATGGGCGCGTTCCTATCCATGCCGGACCTCCTCCGCGCCGTCCGCATACCGTTCCTTCGCGTGGGCGATCAGCTTCTCCACCAGCCGGGACTTGCTGACGCCTCTGGCCTCCCACAGCATGGGATACATGCTGATGGCCGTGAAGCCCGGCATCGTATTGATCTCATTGAAAATGACTTCGCCAGCCGCGTCTACGAAGAAATCCACCCGCGCCAGCCCGTATCCGTCCACCGCCTTAAAGATCGCCATGGCATCTTCGCGGATCTTCTCCGCCGCATCGCCCGGAAGATCGGGATCCACCACGGTGCGGGACTCGGAATTATAGTACTTGGCGTCAAAATCATAGAACTCGGCGGCCGCCAGAATCTCGCC
This sequence comes from uncultured Lachnospiraceae bacterium, assembly GCA_947626395.1. Lineage (GTDB taxonomy): Bacteria > Bacillota > Clostridia > Lachnospirales > Lachnospiraceae > UBA3402. Next base: position 26,119 of record CANQRU010000024.1, read on the forward strand.
GACGCCGGACGCCTCGACCGGACGAAGGCCGCCTCCGAATACGGCGCATTCGATCTCCCGGCCCACGATCGTCTCTTCTACCAGGATCTTCCGGTCATGGCGGGCGGCTTCCGTAAGGGCCGCGGCGAGGGACGCCCGGTCCCTGGCTTTGCTGACGCCGCGGGATGAACCGGCGTTGGACGGCTTGACAAATACCGGATAATCCAGATCCGCCTCGATCTTATCCGCCGCAGCGTCCATATCCTTAAGTTCTTCACGCATCACCGGAACATACCTGGCCTGACGGATCCCCAGATCGTCCACGATGGTCTTCGTATATAATTTGTCCATGGAAACCGCGCTCGCCAGAACGCCGCAGCCCACGTAAGGGATGCGGGCCAGCTCCAGAAGTCCCTGGACGGTGCCGTCCTCGCCGTAAAGTCCGTGAAGCACAGGAAATACCACATCGACCGGAATCTCACAGCAGCAAGCCGCCCTGAGCGCGCTGTCCGGCTGCGGATCACCCGGCACGCTGCCCGGCTGCTCCTTCTCCACCCTGCTGCCCGGCTGTGTTCCCTGCTTGTCGTCCGGCTGCTCCTCCGGCGCAGCTTCATCCGCATCCCGTTCATCCGCGGCGTACGGAAGATCCAGCCCGGCCGCGTTCAGCGCGGCAGCCAGTTCCGCCGCACATTCCTTCCCGGCCGGAACGCTTACCGTCACGCATTTCTTCGAAGCGTCAGGGCTCAGCACCGCCGTAACTTTACCGTCTCTCCATGCTCCGGAACGGATCTCTTCCACGGATTTCGTAAGGAGCCACCTTCCCTCCTCGGTGATCCCCAGAAGCAGCAGATTGTATTTCTCCTTATCGATCTGGTCAATAACGTTGGCTGCCGACATGCACGATACGATATGCTCCGATGACTGACCGCCGAACAGCACTGCTATCGTCTCTTTCATAGGTTCTCCTTCCAATAAAACCGGATTTTCTGATTAATTATACCATAGATGGAAATAATTACAACAGAATTATATTATGACCGGGGAGGCTTAAAAGATCATGAAATGCAGAAAAGAACTCTGCGCCGCGGCCGTCTGTTTCCTGCTGGCGCTCCTGTGCTTCGCCGCGCGGCTGCGAAACGGCGGCGAGGAACTGGCGGAACGCATCGCCCCGCGGCTCCTGCGCTTCCATATCCTGGCCAACAGCAATTCCGCCGCGGATCAGGCGCTGAAGCTGGAAGTGAAAAACCTGCTTCTTGAAAAGCTGGCGGAAGAACTTAAGGAGGATTCCGCTGCAGGCGGCAGCGGAACCATTGTAAAGGATAAAATAATCGACGCGGCTCAAACGCCGGAAGATAAATTCAGCGAAATCTCAGATAAAGAGAGAATCTGCCGCTGCGTCGCGGCTCACCGGCAGGAACTGGAAAACGCCGCCGCGGATTATATGGCCGCGAAGGGTTACGATTACGGCGCGTCCATCCGCATCACGCGGTGCTATTTCCCAACAAAATATTACGGGGACATCGTCCTGCCCTGCGGCACCTATGACGCGGTGCAGGTAACGCTGGGAAATGGCCGCGGCCGCAACTGGTGGTGCCTGATCTATCCCAGCCTCTGCTTCATCGACGCGACCCATGCGGTGGTGCCGGAAGCGTCGAAAGAAGAACTGCGCTGTCTCGTAGGAGAAGACGACTACGCCGCCCTGCTGGCGCAGGACGGCGTAAAGATCCATATCCGCTCTAAACTTCTTGATCTGCTCGCGGATCTGTTGCCCATGGAAAACGCAGGCGTCAGCGCGGCAGGTGCAGACTGAACGCCGGCGCAGGACGGCTGTCTCCCCTGTACCACGGCGGACACAGGCTCCGACGATTCTTCTGCGCCGCGCCGCACGGGCTTACTGCCCCATCTGCCCGGACATTATGATCCCCTTCAGCGCCCACTCGTAATCCAGGATCGCCTGGGTCAGCGTCATGGAAGCATTGTCGGCCGTCATTTTCTGCTGAAGCCAGGCGGTCTGCGCCTGCAGGTACTGGAGCCGTCCGATCATTCCCAGATCATACTGCCGCTTACTGCTCTCCTGCGTCAGTCCGGCCGCCTCCAGGGCCGTGGAAGCCGCCTCATAAGCGGATCTGTCCGTCAGAACCGTCTGGTAAAGCGCCTCCATCTGCGTCTTTATCTCCGCTTTCGCTTCCTCGATCTTCTTATCTTTCGTTGCGGCGCTGGCTTTGCTGGTCTTAAGCGTATCTTCCAGCGTCTTTAAAGAATAGCTGTTATCAATGGCCTGTTCGGTATCCGCGTTCAGATCCATGGCGTCGATCCTCGCCAGATCCGGAGCCGGAACCGTACCGATCTCAGCCGAAGCGTCGTACGTCCATCCGGTCATCAAATACAGGTTCTGTCTGAGGGAGGAAAGGGTGTTATCCAAAGACGTGATCTGATTCTGCGCCGACAGAAGCGCCTGCTGCGCCGACAGAACGTCATTCTCCGTCGCCATTCCGACGCTGCGCTGCGTTTCGGCAGACTGAGCCGCCGCTTCGGACAGCTCTGCCGCCGCGGCGCACAGGTCGCGGGAAGCGAGGGCCTGGTTATAGCCGATAAACATCTGCTGCACGGCGGACGTCAGGGAATACAGTGTCTGCTCACGGACGGAACGGGTCTGCTGATCCATAACGACCGCCGTCTTACTGATCGCCTTCGCACCCTGCTCTACGCCCTGGATCCCGGCCTGCATCGTAAGATACATCGTATAGGTCTGCTGATAGATCATCTGATCCATCATCGACTCCGAATTCGGATCCATCTGGTCCAGCGCCTTTTTCAGTTCTTTCGACGAGTCTTTCATCGTCTTCAGGTCTTCCGACGATCTCATCTGGGACGCGGCCAGCCGGCTGGCGTCGATCATCGGCGTGATCGATTCCAGAACCTGCTGATAGGAAGGATTAAAATACCTTACCAGGTTCTCCAGCTCGTCATACTCCATCACATTGTCCTGCAGCCTGTTCCACGTCTCGTCGTCCACCCATTCAGGCTTGTCTGCCGCCCGGACCGGAAGCGCGCACACCGCCGTCACAAACAGCATACCGCAGAGGAAAAGGGACGCCGCCCGGCGCGCGAATGCCCGCTGCCCGGACGGGGCCGGCGCCTTCCGGCCGCTTGTTCTGCCCTGCCTTTTCATTATCTCACTCCCTTTTTCACCCAGTCATAGGTCTCCATCGCGTCAAACAGCTGAAGTCCCTTCACCTCCAGATCCGACTGGCATGAAACCAGATTCGCTTCCGCCTGAAGCGTCTCCATAGCGGTTCCGATACCGACCCGCTGTTTTGCCTGGGCGGAGGAACAGGAGCGCGACGCCACATCCAGATTCAGGGACGCCTGGTCATAGGCCGCCTTGGCCGACAGCACCGACTGATATGCGGAATTTAACGCGATCGCGATCTGCTGCTTATCATTTTCGACCGCGGAGCCGTGGACAGTCTGGCCGCTTAACGTCACGGAATTGTCCAGCTTTCTCTGATCCGCTTTCATCGTATAGTCATTTTCACATGCCACGGTCAGATCCGCCGCCGGATCCATCGCGGCGATCCGGTTCAGATCCAGCGCAGGCATGGGCCGTATCTCCGGCTGCGCGTCCTGCGCCCAGCCCAGCATCACGATCAGATTCTGTCTCGTACTTTCGATCTGATTCTGAAGGCTTAAGATCTGGGCGTCCAGATTCTGGAGATTCTGCTGAGCGGTCAGCACATCCGCGTACGTGGCCATTCCCACGGAGGAATTCTGCTGCCGCTTCGCAAGCTCCAGCGATTCCGCCGCAAGCTGCCGGTTCTTCTGCGCGGAAGCCAGCTGGCTCTGAAGCTGGTAATAGGTATTCATCGACGACTGAGCCTGCGACGCCAGGGATTTCGCCGTATTCTCCAGTTCCCACAGCTTCGTCGTACTGTCCTCCGCCGCGTCGATGGTGCTCTGAACCTGGATCTCGCTCATGCGGGCCTGGTATTCCGACGTGATCATGGTCAGTTCGTCCTCGGCGCCGGCCGCCTGGTCATACTGATCTTCCACAGCCTGCTCCGCGTCGGACACATAGTCATCAAGCGCCTTGCCGGAATCCGCCTTCCGCCAGTTCTCATAGCTTTCCCTGACCGATACGTTATATTCCTCGATCAGGCCCTCGATCTCCTCATATTCCAGCACGTTATCCTTAAGCCTGGCCCATTCTTCCTCCGACCGGCTGGAACCCGGCCCGACCGGTCCGATCGCGAAGGCCGTCATGGGAAATGAACCGGCTGCTGCCGTGCCGGCCAGCACGACAGCCGTAAGCAGCGCCGCTGTCCTTCTTCCTGTTTTCTTATCCGCTTTTCTCATTTTCATCCATACCCCTTTTATTCCATCACATATCGTCGTCAAATTCCGGCATCGCGAGCCCCTTGATCTTCGACATCACCGAGTAATACGCCGGCAGCATCAGAAGCGCTAAAAGCGTCGAAGCCACCAGGCCGCCTACGTCTACCAGGGCCAGGCCCTGCAGCAGCTCGCCCGCGTCGCCGTAGGCCAGGCACATGGGGATCATGGCCACCACCGTGGTCAGCGTCGTCATCAGGATCGGACGCAGACGGGTGGTTCCCGCCTCGACCAGGGCTTCATTCAGCTCCATGCCGTCATGACGGTACTGGTTCACTGTGTCCACATAAAGGATACCGTTGTTCACCGCGGTTCCTACCAGCATCATGAATCCCAGCATGGACGGCATGCTCAGCGTCACGTCCGTCACAAACAGGAACAGGAACGAACCGATGAGTCCGAAGGGGATCGTGGTCATGACCATCAGAGAGAACTTGGGCGACTCAAACTGGGCCGCCATGACCACGAACACCAGGAAGGCCGCGATCAGAATCGCCCTGAACAGGCTGTCCAGTTCCTCGTACATGGTCTCCGTGACCGTATTGGTCACGATGGACATTTCTCTGGCCATCCGGGGACGGATCACTTCGCGGATCAGCTGCTCCGTCGTCGCGTCCCGCACCCTCTCGTCCGAATTGTCTATGTAATCCGTAAAATCGGCGGTGATCGTCGCCTGGTACTGCTTGTTGTACCGGGTAATGCTCTGGGGGCTGTCCTGGTATTCCACCTCCGCGATGTCCGTCAGCGCCACCATGGCGCCGCTCGTCGTGGGGATCAGAATTCCCCTCATCTGGTCCAGCGTGTCGTACTCGCCCTCCGGGTACTCCACCATGACGCTGACCTCATGGCCGTTCACCTCCAGGGTCGTGGCTTCCACGCCCTGCAGCATCATATTGACCATGCCGGCCACCTGCACCGGGGAAAGGCCCTCCGCCGCGGCCTGGACCGGATCCAGCTTCACCTTCACCAGAGGCGCCGCGTTTTCCAGCGTGGAATGGACCTTGGTCACCTCCGGCCGCCCGGTCAGGTCGTCCGCCATCTCGTCGGTGACCGCCTTCAGCGTGTCGTAATCGGTGCTGGCCAGGATCACCTCGAAGCCTTCCGTCTCCGACATCAGGGAGCCCATCATGCTGACCGGCTGCAGCGTAATGTTGCAGTCCGGGATCTTACTCAAAATGGGCCGCCATTTGCGGATCATCTCATCAGTGGAAAGGGTCCGGTCGTCCCGCAGATACGCCGTCAGGGACGCGCCGGAGCCGCTCCCCAGAGAGGAGCTTAACCCGCTGGCGCCGTAGGACAGCATATAGGTAGATACATTTTCATCGTTCGCCACGATCTCCTCCGCCTGGCTTAAGATCTCATTGACCGCCTCCACACGGAGTCCGGGCCGGGTCTCAATGCTGATGCTCACCGCGCCCTCGTCGGCCATGGGCATCAGCTCCGTCCGCAGCTGGGTCGCCAGAAAGATGGAACCCGCCAGCATCGCCACGGAGGTGAAGATAACCAGCCATTTGTGGGGCAGAAGCACCCGCATGATCCTGCGGTAGCCGCCCTGCATCGCCTTAAGAACGCCGGACATAGGCGCCTTCTGCCGTTCCCTGGGCCGGTACATGACGTAGCACAGCGGCACGATCGTCACGGCCGAGATCAGGGACGCGACCATACAGAACACGATCGTAAATCCCAGCGGCTTAAACAGCTGCCCCGACATTCCCTTAAGCACGGCCAGGGGCAGGAAGACCACGCAGGTGGTCAGGGTCGATCCGAAAATAGACTGGAACACGATGCCGCTGCCTTCCAGCGCGCCCCGGGTGTAGTCCCGGATGCTGTCGCCTCTTGTAGTTCGGAAACAGCTTTCCATAACCACGATGGAGTTATCCACCATCATGCCGACGCCCAGAACAAGGCTGCTCAGCGTGACCACATTTAAGGAAAAGCCCATAAGGCTCATCGCGATCAGGGCCACCAGGATGGACACCGGGATCGACGTGCCCACGATCAGCGACGCCTTCAGATCGCCGAAGAACAGCAGGATGATCACCATGGAGACCACCACGGCCATGGCCATGGTCTGCAGCACGGAGGTCAGGGAATTTCGGATCATGACGCTGTTGTCGCTGACCACGATCATTTCCAGATCCGGATCGGCGGCCGTCAGCTTCGCCACGACCTCCTGCACCGCGTCGGACACCTCCACCTCGCTGTTGGACTGGTTCTTCTGGATGTTGATGGAAATGGTCTCGCGCCCATTAAAGCGCCCGATGCCGTTCTCATCCTCCAGCGCCGCGTAAATATTGGCCACGTCGTCCAGGTAAATGATATTGCCGTTACCCGCGGTGATGGGGATGTTCTTCAGACTCTCCATCGTGTCGTAGGGCACCTCCGCCGTCACCGACAGATTCTGCCGCCCCACATCCGCGTCGCCCACCGGGAAGGTGAAATCAGCACTGGCGATGACCGTGGCAATGGTATTGATATCCAGACGGTACTGGGCCAGCTTCTCCGGGATCAGCTCCACCCGGACATACTCCGCCCGACCGCCGCTGATATCCACGCTGGCCACGGAGGACAGCTTCTCAAATTCGGGGACAATCTCATTGTCCACATAATTGTAAAGGTTGCTCTGGGTATCGTTATTGACGGCCAGGCTCATGCTGGCGGTCTGGTTGATATCCATTTCGATGATGATCGGTTCCTGGACGTCGTCCGGAAATGTAGTCTTAAGGGCGTCCAGAATCTTCTTTAAATCATTATAGGCGTCGTCGATGTCGATGCCGTACTCATACTGGAGCAGGAGCACCGACGAATTTTCGCTGGAAATACTCTGGGTGTTCTCCAGACCGGACAGGGTCCCGATGCTGTCCTCAATGGGACGGCTGACCAGCTCCATCACATCGTCAGGGCTGGCGCCGGGATAGACCGTAAATACGATCAGCATCGGCATATTGATCTCGGGGATCAGCTCCAGTTTGGAGGAGAACACCGAGTTTAAGCCGAATACCAGAAGGCTCAGCACGATCATCAGGGTCGTAACCGGCCGTTTTAAGACAGTTCTTGTGATATTCATTGAACTCCCTCCTCCAGAAGCGCCGGCGCGTCTTCATAGAGCTCCGGACTCCAGGTGGTGATGACCTGATCGGACGCGGTCAAGCCGGACACGATCTCGATGTTCTCATCGTCGCTCAGCCCCGTCTCAATGGCCACCTCATGGACAATGCCGTTATCATAGGTATAGACGTAAGGGGCGCTGTTGCGGTAGTAGACCACGTCCACCGGCAGCGTCAGCACATCCTCCGCCTTGTCGGCGGTCAGATAGAGCCGGACCGTGGAGCCGCTGATAAGGGCGTCCGCGTTCTCAAGCGTGGCCTTGGCGTCAAAGAGGCCGGTATAGGAGCTGACCATGGAACTGACCTCGGTGATCGTCCCGGTGTACTCGCTTCCGCTCTTCTCCACCCGGACCGGCTCCCCGGCCTTCACATGATCCAGCATCGCCTCGGTCACGGAAAATGTGACCGTCTTGCTTCCGCCGCCGGAGATCACGCACAGAGGCGAGGACTGGGTCGCCATGCCATGGACCTCCATCGTGCTGGACTCGATCCGGCCGGCGATCGCGGCCGTCACATGGCTGAAATCGATCTGGTAATCGTAAGCCAGCTTGGCGCTGTCGTACTGGATCTGGGCCGCTTTCACAGAGCTTTCCACCTGCTCGTAGGATTGGGCGGCGATATCGCCGGAGGCGTAGAGCACGCTCATCCGCTCCAGATTGGTCCTGGCGTCATTTAACTGGATCTCGGCGGCCTCCAGCTGGAGCTTCGCGGAATCCACCTGCTTCGTATCGATCTCACAGAGCAGCTGGCCCTCCTCCACATAGTCGCCCACATTCACATAGACCGCGGTGATCTCCCCGGCGGCCATCGGGATCACGTTGACCAGATCCGACGGCGACACCGTGCCGATCAGGCTGCGGAACACCTCCACATCCCCCTTCTGCGGGTTCATCACCTGGACGGTGGGAGGCGCCACCGTCTCGGCCGCCGCTTCCGGCTCCGACATACGGGGCACCACGAAAAATCCAAACGCGGCCGCCGCGGCGACGACGGCGACGGCTCCGATTACTGCTCCTTTGCTCATAACCTGTTTCCCTCCATAAATAATTGATTTCTATCGTTTCACTGCGATCTCACTGCACGCGGTACGCTCCCCGGCGGATCACCTGCAGGGACTTCCGGTAATTCTCCCGCAGCTTCTCCTCCTGCTCCGGGTGCATACAGAATTCCGACAGGGCGCTGACCATAACCAGCGCCGTCATCTTAAAAACCATCACCACATTCTCATCCGACGGATCCTCAAAAAGCGACCGGTCGACCTTATCTAACAGCAGACATTTGATCTCCTTCTCATAATCCAGCGGCTTGGGGAGAAAATCCATGACCGGTTCCGGGTACATGATCAGATTCTTATGCAGGGCGAACACGTTGTTATTCCTGCAGAACTCCATGGCCCGGTCCATCAGCATGATCATCAGCCCGAAATAATCCCCGCCGGCCTTCTCGATGCTCTCCATACAGAACTGGTTCCACTGCTGCCTTGTCCCCCAGAGGATGAACGCCAGCAGATCCCTTTTATCCGTAAAATAGGTATAGAAGCTGCCTCTGGAGATACCGGCCTGCCGGATGATCTTATTGATGGAAACCTTCTCGTACGGCTGAGCGACGAACTCCTCTATAGCCGCCTCCCAGATGGCGTTCCGTTTCTCCTCGGAAAGCCGCATGAAGCGTTCGCTTGGCATGATGCAAAAACTCCTTTCCGCAAAAAAGTGACAAGCTGTCATTCATTATAATGACACCTTGTCACCCTGTCAATGCGGTCTGTCGATATTTTATACAAATTTAATTTTGTTCCTTAATGTTCCGGGAGATCGTGATCTCCTGATTGTCGATATGCTCACGCATGGCCTCTCTGGCTTCGGCCACATGGCGGGCGCGGATGGCTTTCACGATATTCTCATGCTCCAGAAGGAGAACCTGCCGCTTGTCTGCCTCTTTGATGTATTCCAGACGGTAACGGTACATCTGCTCGCGGAGATTATTGAGGATCTGAACCAGACGGGCGTTGCCGGTGCCGTCAAAGATCACGTCGTGAAACTTCTCGTCGCACTCGGCCATCTCCATGATGTCCCCCGACGCCACAGCCGCCGCGAACGCGTCCCGGGCCGCTTCCAGCTCCCCTACCTGCTCCTCGCTCATCCGCTGGCAGGCCAGCTCCGTCGCCAGCTCCTCCAGAGAGCGGCGGACCTCCAGCACATCCCGAAGGCTCTTCTCGGAGATCCTGGCCACCTCGGCGCCCTTGCGCGGGACCATCAGGACCAGCCCCTCCAGTTCCAGCTTGCGGATCGCCTCCCGGATCGGTGTCCGGCTGACGCCAAGCCGTTCCGCCAGCTGAATCTCCATCAGCCTCTCGCCGGGAGCCAGCTCGCCGCGCAGGATCGCCTGGCGCAGCGTGTTGAAGACTACGTCGCGCAGGGGAAGATACTCGTTCATTTTCACATTCAGATTGTACTCCATGGCTTTATCCATCCTTTTCTTTCGTTATTTCCGATTGAACAGATTCGTCAGATACACCTGTCTGGCCAGCTGGCTGCCCGCACCGTAGCGCATCTTCTCATAGGCCGCCGACGCCGCCCGCGGATTCGTAAACAGTCCGAAGACCGTAGGCCCGCTGCCGCTCATCATCGCATTCACCGCGCCGGACTCCATCATCAGCTCCTTAATCTCGGCGATCTCCGGATGATCCGGCACCGTCACGCTTTCCAGCACATTGCCCATCTTCGACGCCACCGTCAGGATATCCTGCTGCCGGATGGCCTCCACCATGCCGTCGATATCCGGATGCTGCTCCGGCGTCAGTTCATCCGCCCGCAGCTTCTCATAAACGCTCTTCGTGGAGACGCTGACCGCCGGCTTCGCAATCAGTATCTGGCACTGGGGCATAGGCGGAAGCGGCGTTAAGATCTCGCCGATCCCCTCGCACAGCACCGTCCCCCGCATCACGCAGTACGGCACGTCCGCGCCGATCCTCGTCCCCCGCCGCTGAAGTTCCTCCGGACCCAGACCCAGGCCGAACATCTTATTCACGCCGAAAAGCACAGCCGCCGCGTCGCTGCTGCCGCCGGCCATGCCCGCCGCCACCGGGATGAATTTCTTAAGCCGGATATGTACGCCCTGTTCCACGCCGAACTCCTCCATCAGCAGGGCGGCCGCCTTGTAGACCAGATTATTCTCATTCACAGGAAGATAATAGAGGTTCGTCTCAACGGTAATGCCGGGCTTCTCCGTATAATACAGATCGATCTTATCGTAGAGCCCCACTGTCTGCATCACCATGCGGACTTCATGATAACCGTCCTCGCGCCGGCGCAGGACGTCCAGGGCCAGATTCACCTTGCCGTAAGCTTTCAGGCTCAGGTAGCGCATCATGGGCTGTCGTTCTCCTTTTGTGTCGTTACCGTCTGCAGAAGCTGTGAGAAATGAGCCGCCAGCCGATACTCCCGCCACAGGCCGGCGTCTCCCGGCATATCCTATGCTGCCAACGTTTCTCATCCGTTTCTGCATACTGTCTACTGTATACTGTATGCTATATACTGTATATTATATACTGTATTCTATAAAATGCAAGTACGTTTTTCCGAGAAAATTCTATGATGTTCTCCTATAACAGCTGCCTGTCCGGCTTATTTCATAGAAACTTCTGTAATTTTTCACAGAATTTTTCGAAAGTGGGGAAAAAATATTGACCAAAATATTCGTTGACAATGATTTTTCGCGGTGCTATCATGAAGTGCATGATGAGCGAAGGGGCTATGGGTTGACCATAGTCCCTTTTCTGTTTCCAAACGAGCCGAGCGCAGACGACGCTTCGTTCGCGCTGTCAGCGTCAGGTCCGCGCCGCCGGAGGTACCCCGGCCGCAGGCCGACCGGCGCGGCTTCAGGCAGACGTTCATCAAGAATATCGGAATCACTGCGCAGGGCGAAGGAGCTTTCAGGAGGAGGAAGGCACCCTCGCCCTTTTGTGTACCGGGCAGAACCCACAGGCGTCCGGCCCACGCATTGCGATCCCGAAAAAAGGATGAGAGGAGAAAAAGTTATGACTGAAGAAATCTTAAGTGCTGTTAACGGCGAAGTATTCGCCGTCTGGTTCCTGATCGGCGCGGCACTGGTCTTCTGGATGCAGGCCGGTTTCGCCATGGTGGAGACCGGTTTCACCCGGGCCAAGAACGCAGGCAACATCCTGATGAAAAACCTGATGGATTTCTGCATCGGCTGCATGGTCTTCGTGCCCATCGGCTTCAGCCTCCTGCTGGGCGAGGACATCGGCGGCTTCATCGGCAGGCCCAGCTTCGCGATCTTCACGGACTACGCCAATTTCGACTGGTCCAATTTCGTATTCAACCTGGTGTTCTGCGCCACCACGGCGACCATCGTATCCGGCGCCATGGCGGAGCGGACCAAATTCTTAAGCTACTGCATCTACTCGGCGGTGATCTCGGTAGTCATCTATCCGATCGAGGCCCACTGGATCTGGGGCGGCGGGTGGCTTGCCCAGTTGGGCTTCCATGATTTCGCCGGCTCCTGCGCGATCCACATGGTGGGCGGCATCACGGCCCTGATCGGCGCCTGGCTTCTGGGCCCCCGCATCGGTAAATTCGTCCGCGACAAGGCCGGCAAGATCACGAAGGTCAACGCCTTCCCCGGCCATAACCTGCCGATCGGCTGCCTGGGCGTCTTCATCCTGTGGCTGGGCTGGTACGGCTTCAACGGCGCGGCCTGCACCAGCGTCGAGCAGCTTGGAAGCGTATTCCTGACTACCACCGTGGCCCCGTCCGTGGCGACCGTGGTCTGCATGGTCTTCACCTGGATCAAATACGGCAAGCCCGACGTGTCCATGTGCTTAAATGCCTCCCTGGCCGGTCTGGTAGCCATCACCGCCCCCTGCGACGTGACCGACGCCCTTGGCGCAGCCGTTATCGGCGCGGTAGCGGGACTTCTGGTGGTCTTCGGCGTGTGGTTCCTGGACAATAAGCTGCGCGTCGACGATCCGGTAGGCGCCGTGGCTGTCCACTGCTGCAACGGCATCTGGGGCACCATCGCGGTCGGCCTGTTCGCTACCACCTCCGCCCCCGGCAACGACTCCGTCGTGGGTCTGTTCTACGGCGGCGGCTTCCATCAGCTGGGACTGCAGCTTCTGGGCTTTATCACCGTGGCCGCTTGGACTGTCGTCACGATGACGCTGGCGTTTCTGGCCATCAAGAAGCTGGTGGGCCTGCGCGTCTCCCGCGAGGAGGAGATCACGGGCCTGGATTCCACCGAGCACGGCCTGCCCTCCGCCTACTCCGGCTTCTCCATCATTGATATCTCCAACACGATGACCATGGATGTCAATGAGAACACGGATCTGGGCGTATCCGACTACTCCGCGGCGTCCCCGGCCGAAAAGGCCGCGGCCGTCAAGGTCGTGAAGATGCCGGATGTAGATTCCTACGCAATGCACAAGATCGTCATCATCACCAAACTGTCCAGCTACGAACAGATCAAGACCGCCATGAACAACTTAGGCGTCACCGGCATGACCGTGACCCAGGTCATGGGCTGCGGCGTCCAGAAGGGCGCCGGGGAAATGTACCGCGGCGTCGAGATGGACGTGACCCTGCTTCCAAAAGTGAAGCTGGAGGTCGTCGTCAGCAAGATCCCGGTAGACTCCGTCATCGAAGCCGCCAAGAAGGCCCTCTACACCGGCCACATCGGCGACGGCAAGATCTTCGTCTATGGCGTGGAGAAGGTCGTCAAGATCCGCACCGGCGAGGAAGACTTCGCGGCGCTGCAGGACGTGGAGTGACATTTTCCAACATTTTGTTCCTTATATGAGCGGGCCTCCACCGCCGCGGAAAACTCATACCGCGGCAGGGGAGGCCCATAGCCTTACATCAAATATGGCAGTTAAGGCGGTAACTTTTGATATTTTTGCAAAAGTTATCGCCTTAACTTGCATATTTCCACCAAAATATGTTACAATATCAGCATCAGGAAACGCCGCCAGAAAGTAACTGGGAGGTAATTGCCATGAAACTGTACCGCAGGGAAAACTACTTAAGAAAGATTCGCGGATTCTATCACGACACAGGAATTATCAAAGTGATCACCGGCGTGCGCCGGTGCGGGAAATCCTGCCTCATGCAGACCATCGCGGAGGAACTTATCCAGTCCGGTATTCCGGAAGAAAATATTATTTACATGAATCTGGACCAGCGCGGCTTCCGTTCCGTAAAGCAGCCGGAACAGCTGGAACAGTTCATTGACCGGCGGTCGTCTGCCCCCGGAATCAAATACCTGTTCATTGACGAAGTCCAGAATGTATCCGGCTTCGAGGATGTGCTGAACGGTTACCGGGAAGAAGACGAATATTCGATCTTTATCACCGGTTCCAATTCCTATCTGCTGAGCGGAGAACTGATCACCAAGCTGACAGGCCGGTATCTGGAATTTGAGATGTTCCCGCTTAATTTCGAGGAATATATCGGCATGAAGTCATTCCTTGGATACCAGATCAGCCCTGACATCACGCAGGAACTGGACAATTACATTGCCGAAGGCGGTTTCCCGAAGACGCTCCAGTACCCGGATCTGGCTGACAAGCGCACCTATGTGCAGGGCGTCATCCAGGAAATTTTTGAAAAAGACATCCGCCGGCGCGTCAAGATCCGAAACCTGTCTGTTTTCAATACAATACAGACCTATATCATCAACAACTTCGGAGCCACGACGAGCCTGTCCAATCTCCTGAACGGCCTGCGAAGCTCCGGCTGCGTCATCCGAAGGGAAACTCTGAATCGGTATATTCAGATCCTGCTTGACGCCAAGATCCTGTACCGGTGTGACCGTTTCGACATGAAGTCGCGCAGATCACTGTCCGGCGAGCAGAAATATTATCTCTCTGACCTTGGATTTTATTTCGCCTCCAACACAGATAACCGCATCAATTACGGTCCGGTTCTTGAAAATATCGTTTACACCTACGCCCGCTCCAAGGACTACGCCGTGAGCGTCGGCCGAATCGGCCGGCTGGAATGCGATTTCATTCTCCGGGACCGGCAGGCTTCTTATGCCTACGTTCAGGTCGCCATGACAATCATGAACAGCCCGGATACGGAGGACCGGGAATATGCTCCCCTGGAGAAGATCAGGGATAATTACCCCAAATATCTTCTCACCAGAAATGATATGATCCAGAAGAGGAACGGCATTAAACATGCGAATATCGGTCTGTTTATGAAGGATGGGAATCTGTTTCTGTAAATGCTGCTTTATGAAAATATTCTGCTCGGATACTGACATGTAGGAATTTTATCACGGCAGCAAAATCCCAGGTCCGGCCCAAACATGGCAGTTAAGGCGGTAACTTTTGATATTTTTGCAAAAGTTACCGCCTTAACTGCCACATTTCGCGATCAATTCCAGCTTCTCCGCCCTCTCCATCCGCTTGATCTGCGCCTCCCTGCGCATAGCCTCCTCCTTCGTCTCAAACTCCTCATAGTAGACCAGCTCCACCGGCCGGCGGCTCTTCGTATACTTGGCGCCTTTACCGCTGTTGTGGGCGGCGACGCGCTCCTTAAGATGGTTTGTCCACCCGCAGTACAGAGTGCCGTCCGTACATCTCACAATATATGTATAGTTCATCCTTTGTCCTCCCCTGCACGGCAACCCGGCAGCAGTCTTCTTCTACACTTTACTCCCCTGCTTTACAGAAGGCACGCCTCTGACAGTCGTTTCCATGCAGACAGCGCCCTGCTGCATTCCAAAAGGAGTGCTTGCCCGCTGCCTGGCTTCCCGGCCGACACTCCATCTCCCACACTATGTAGACGCCGCCGCGTTAGCAGGGCGCGGCGCCGCCCAGGTTGCCCTGATCTATCTGAAGCACCAGCTGGATGCGTTTTCGCTGTCGCTTACCGTTTACTCCCCGGTCAGCCGCGCCTGCGGACTGACCGGGAATGCTGCACACTGGCTGGCGAGCCGATATTCATTGAACCTTATAGTCTATTATATCCCACAAATACGGATTTGTGCATCCAGCTTTATCCATTTTCTTATTCATTTTTTCAGGACTTTTATTTCATCCCAGATCCATTTCAGCCCGGACCCTTCAGGCCGACCGAAACGCCCTCAGACCGTCCCGCTCACTTCCTTCACCAGGATCAGCCGGTCGCCCGGCAGCACCTCATCCCTTTCCAGGCCGCTCATCTTCTTAACGTTCGCGCCGGTCGTATGAAACCGCTTGGCGATCTCCCACAGAGTATCGTGAGGCTGCACGATATAGCCCACGATGCCGGGCATGGCCTGCAGCTTCTCCAGATTGGGCGGCGTTTCCGAGACGCCCTCGATCACCGTTTCACGGACCGGCTTTAACACAAGCAGGTCCAGGCTCAGCACCGCCTTCATTTCCACGTTCCCGCTTCCCATCATCACAGCCGTGATCTGCTCCAGGCCCGCGTTCAGCTGGCAGACGCTGGTCTCATCGGCGCCGGCCGCTTCCGCCGTATACTCGAATGGCACCGGCTCCGTCACCGATTTCACCGGCTCCGAATCGTCCGACGTCATATATAGGAGGAAAACGTCAAGTATGCCGCTCACCGTCACCGTTCCGTCGTTGACCTGCACCTCGTCGACGCGGACCGCCGCGTCATAATGACAGATCTGCAGGATCCTTCCGCCGCCGCCCAGATCGATCTTCTCCGTGACCTTGCATTTGCCCGTATTCTTGGTCAGAAGCCGGTCGAAGCCCACCTCGCCGGTCTGCAGCGCGATCTCCCGGTCCGTCGCGTACAGGTCGCTGACCAGCTCCAGGACCTTCTCCTCATAAAGCTTCATATCCAGTTCCAGCACCGCGTCCAGATCCAGCTGGCGCATTTCCCCGTCGTAGTCCGGTTTCGCCTCCAGATCCTTATGTACCAGCCGCACGGCGATGGACGGCACCATGCCCTCCACCGATTCCGCCAGTTCCACCTCTCCGGAGAACGGAACCGTCTCCTCGATCCACTGAACAGGCGTATTCTCCCCCTCGCCCTCGTAGATCACGAACACAAGAAGGCTTCCCTCCACATGGATCCGGCCGTCCAGAGGCTTCGTGGTCACTCCCCGCGGCTTGATCTCGCTCCAGAGAATATGATCGATGCCCGGCTTGCTTTCCGTCAGGGAAATGTCCTCGCGGATGCGGAAGGTATCTTTGCGGCGCACAGCGATCGCCGCCACATCCGTGCGGTATTTCTTCACCTCCGGATCCGTTCCGTCGCCGTCGGACACCACGTCCACGGCCGCCTCCGCGTCGCACAGCGTCTCCGCCCGCACCCGCAGCGTCACAATGGCCTTCACGCTCAGTTTCCGGGAATTGATCAGCCCCGCGCTTAAATCCTCCAGTTCCCACGACACGCTTACCGCGTCCTTCTCGTCCAGTTCCGGCACATTCACCGGCTCCTCGAAGGGGATCGATCCGGCCAGCGTCTGCAGGCCGCCCTCCTCCCGCCGGTACAGCACCTGAAACGCCAGCTTCCCCTTTACCGTCACCTTATCCCCCGCGTTTCTCGCAGTCTCCACCTGAATATCGCCGGCCGCCATGATCACCTGCTCCACATCGTCCATCGTATCCGGCACAATGAAGTCGTCATCCAGCGTGATCTGTACGGCGGCGTCCCGTTTCCACCTGTTCATATGAATATTGGTTTTGATCAGTTCCAGCATAATCGCACCACCTGTCTTTCCGCATGTTTTTTATCAGTGTATGAACGGGAAGCGGCTCTTATTCCTTTCGGATCAGGACTCTTCTTCGTCCTTTTTCGACAAATTTCGACAAAATTCGACATCAGCCGAATATCACCTTGATTTTCATTTTTCATGTGGATAAACTTAGAAATGCAAATTTTTTACGAAAAAGGATGTGATCACAATGACAGAACAACCGACAGGAACCGGGACGCCGGCGGACGGCGGCGCCGTCTCCCCGCGCGACCGGATGCTGGCTGATTTCCGCGGTCATCTGATCCGCAGGCAGCTGGCCGACAGCACGGTCCGTTCCTATCTGTACGGCGCCGGACAGTTTCTCGATCTGTACGGAACCATCAGCTATGACAATCTGAAGCTTTACAAATGCTATCTCCTGGAGCATTACCGCCCGCAGACCGTCAATCTCCGGATCCGCTCCATGAACTGCTTTCTGGAATTTCTGCATCTGACAGACCTTCATATGACCATGGTCCATATCCAGCAGAAATCCTTCCTGGAAAACGTCATCAGCCAGGCAGATTATGAATATCTGAAACGCTGCCTCCTGCGCGACGGGAACCGGCCCTACTATTTCATCATCCGCGTCATAGCCACCACCGGCCTGCGTATCAGCGAGCTTGTGCGCCTGCAGGTCGAGGACGTGTACCGCGGATACATGGACGTATACTCCAAGGGGAACAAATCCCGGCGGGTCTACATCCCTCTGCAGGTCCGCAGCGAATGCCAGAACTGGCTCGCACGCGAGAAGCGCCGCAAAGGCTTCGTCTTCCTGAACCGCTTCGGCGACCCGCTGACTCCCTCCGGCATCCGCTATCAGATGCGCAGGTTCGAGGGGCTGTACGGCCTGGACGCTTCCTTCCTGCACCCTCACTCCTTCCGGCACCTGTTTGCCAAAAAATTTATCGAGATCTGCGGCGATCTGTCCATGCTTGCCGATATCCTGGGCCACGAGAATATCGAAACCACCCGGATCTACCTGCACCGAAGTCCGTCCGAACAGAAAAGACTGGTCAATCAGATCGTGAAATGGTGATACATTATGATAACTTCCGCACAGGAAACGCTGATTCAGGAATTCGAAGAACAGCTGAAGAAAAATAACCTCTCTCCCAACACCGTCACTGCCTATACCGGCAGCGTACGGCTCTTTTATTCCGGATACAAAGTCATGAGCATTGAGAACCTGAGCCGGTTCCGCGGCGATCTGATCAGGAAATACCGCCCCGCCACCGTCAATCTGCGCATCCACGCGATGAACCGTTTCGTCCGGTTCCTGACCGAGTATGACAGAGAACTGTGGCTGCCGCTTGCGGGCTTCCGGCTGCGGTCCGTAAAACTCCAGAAAAAATCCTTCTCCGACACCGTCATTTCCAAAAAGGACTACGAATACATGAAACGGCGGCTGAAGAAGGACAAGAAAACCATGTGGTATTTCGTGGTACGGTTTCTGGGCGCCACCGGCGCCCGGGTCAGCGAACTGACGCAGATCAAGGTAGAGCATCTGGAACTGGGCTATCTGGACCTGTATTCCAAAGGCGGCAAGCTGCGGCGCATCTATTTCCCCGACGCGCTGGCCGCGGAAACCCTGGCCTGGTGCGGAACCATCGGAAAGAAAAGCGGTTTCCTCTTCGTCAACCGACAGGGCCGCCCCATCTCCTCCCGCGGGATCCGCTGGCAGCTGAAGCATTACGCCCGGCTGTACGGGATCAGCGAGGAGACGGTTTATCCCCACTCCTTCCGCCACCGCTTCGCCATCAATTTCCTGGCGCAGTTCAACGACATCTCCCTGCTGGCGGATCTGCTGGGACACGAAAATATCGAGACCACGCGGATCTACCTGACGAAGAGCGGCAAAGAACAGCAGGAGCTTCTGGACGAGCTGATCACCTGGTAGAAAGCTGCGACTTCAACTCTTCCACCTCCGCCTCCAGCTCCTTAAGCCGCTCCTCCATCCGGCAGCAGCGCTCCGCGGAAACCGCTTCCGGCTGGCTGGACGGAAGACGCACGCCGTCCTTCTTCACCGGGCGGGCCGGAATACCGACCGCCGTTACATTGCTCTCAAGCGGCTTCAGAAGAACCGCGTTGGCCGCGATGGTGCAGTTGTCGCCAACCTCGAAGGAACCCAGGATCTTCGCACCCGCGCCCACGGTCACATTATTGCCGAGAGTCGGATGGCGCTTGCCCTTCTGGGTCCCCACACCGCCCAGGGTCACGCCCTGGTAAATGGTGCAGTTGTCGCCAACCACCGTGGTCTCGCCGATCACCACGCCGCAGCCATGGTCGATCAGGATCCCGTGGCCCAGCTGGGCGCCGGGATGAATCTCGATCAGCGTGAAGAACCTGGCGATCTGTGAGATCAGCCTGGCGATAAAAAACAGATGATGCTTATAAAACCAGTGGGCGAACCGGTGCCAGATCAGCGCGTGAACGCCCTGATACAGAAGAAGCACCTCCAGGGCGCTGCGCGCCGCCGGGTCACGCTCCTGCACGGCCTTGACATCGAGCCAAATATCCTTAAAAATCATATTCAATCCCTCTGTTATCTGTGCGCATATTCTCTGCGACACGCCTTCCGGCTTCCCGGGATGATACCGGGAAATACAGCCGGTACCGCTCTTAAAGTCTCCGGCGTGTCCGCGCGTTTTCTTAGTATAGCATATTCACGGGCGGCTTGACAAGTACCTGCGGGCGAAACTCCGGCTGCGCAAAAATGGCGTTAAGACAGCGACAGGCACTGTCCTGCAGCTTTCCGCACCGCGGAATTGCCTCCTCAGTCGAATACCACCGGATCTTCCAGGTACTCCGTCTTCACGACCACCACCGGATACGACGTCTCCGGAGCCGCCGGCTCGCCTTTGGCCGGTCCCTTCAGTTCCGTATTGATGAAAATGGAATTCTCCGTCAGATACAGCTCCTCCACCGTGATGCTGTAGCCGCCGGTACTCTGCGGCCCGTACCCCACGACGATGTACAGGTTCCGGTCGTCGCTGTAGGTCAGTTTAAACGGCTGCGCCTTCTTCTGCGCGATGATATCCTGCAGTTCCTGCGGCGCGTCGCCCTCGCCGATCACCGTAAATTCCAGATCCCGCACTTTCCCATCGTCCGTTTTATCCATGGTGCAGGCGCCAAGAAGCAGCGCCGGCAGAAGCAGGACCGCGGCCAGCAGCCGGGCCAGGCTGCAGACGCGCCGCAGGCAGTTTCCGCGAAGCGCTGCCCTGTCAGCCCGCTTTTCCGCGCAGACATCCTTCCCGCTATCACGTTTCTCTCCGCAGCCATTCTTCCTGCTTACAAGCCTTTCTTCGCAGATTCCTTCCGCCTCCGCATAGGTACGCAATTCACTTCTATCCGGTATGTTCATGGTATCACAGCCTCTACTGTGTTCATTTCTAACATACTATGCCGCGATACCCGGATAATATGAACCGCTCCGCAGCCGAATCGTTCCCTTACGCCCGTACCGCCCGTCCCAGCCGTCCGTTCACAACGCGGCCGTCCTTCGCCGCGATCTCCCCGCCAATCAGCACATAATCGATTCCAACCGGCGCCAGAAGCGGCTCGGAAAATGTGGCCCGGTCCGCGATCCGTTCCGGGTCGAAGATCACGATATCCGCGTCCGCCCCCACCGACAGACGGCCCTTATTTTCCAGCCCCAGCCGTTCAGCCGGAACCGCCGTCATCCGCGCGACCGCGTCATAAAGCCCCATCTTCCCGGTCCGCACATACGAGGCGATCAGTCTGGGAAACGCCCCCGCCGCCCGCGGATGGCCCTGTCCGTGATCCAGGATGCCGTCGCTTCCCAGCATGACCCCCGGCGCCGTCAGCGCCATCTCGATATCCCGGCTCTTCATCACATGGGCGACCGTCAGCGCGTCCGGATCGTCCCGGCGCATTTCCCCGAAGGTCTCTTTCGTCAGGCGCTGCCCCTTATACCGGCCCCCGCACATTTCCACCGCGTCATAGCCGCACCGGTACCGCTCCATCCAGCCGTCGTCATAGGTGGTCGCGCCGATCTCCGTGCAAAACGCGTCGTAGGGATAGCAGTCGCAGGCCACATCCATGCCGCCGGCCCGCTCCGTCTCTACCATTGCCAGAAACTCTTCCATCTGCCCGAAGCCCGCCATGCTGCCGATATGGGAAATCTGCAGGCGGACGCCCAGACGCCGCCCCAGCTCCATGAATTCCTGCGCCGACGCGAATACCTGCGCCGTGTCGTCGCGGATATGGGCGGCAAGCAGAAAACGATGCTGCCGTTTTGCCTTCGCTTCGACTGTTCCGGTCATTTCAAGCGTTTTTTCGCTTCGAAGGCTTTCACCAGCCGCTTTTTGCACTCCTTCGCACCGGGAGCCTCCAGCGGCCGACTCGCCCGATCTTTCGCACCGGGAACCTACACCAGACACCTTTTGTGATCCTTCGCGCGGGAGGCCCTCACCGGCAGCAGCCGCGCACTCCCGCGCAGACGCCGTCATTTCCTCCAGATCCATGCCCGGCGCATAGCGGATTCCGTAGGATACGCCCAGACAGCCGCCCGCAAGCGCCTCCCGCACGCCAAGACCGATCCTCCGGATCTGCTCCGCCGAAGCCGGCGCGTATTTGTCCGTACAGCCCGCCTTCGCCCGGTAATAATTGTGTCCGGCCAGCATACCTACATTTACCGGCGCACCGTCCCGGTCCACCAGATCCAGATACTTCGCCGGATCGCAGGCGTTGGAACCGCAGTTGCCGCCGATCGCCGTCGTAACGCCCATGCGCAGCATGCAGGGAAAGATCGCGGTCCGCTCGTCCGACACGATCCGGCCGTCTTCTCCCACCGGATCCTCGTGCATATGGATATCTACGAATCCGGGACACACGACGCGCCCGGCTGCGTCGATGACCATATCTGCGGCTGCATCGACGGCCGGCGATACCTTCGTTTTTGGCATCTCAACACTGTCGTTTCTTATATCGATGCCTGCGGCGGCCGACACTCTCTCCGTTTCTTCCAGCCCTACCTCGTGGCTTCTCACATCCACATGTCCTTCTGCAGCAGCCGCTGCTGTCCCCACTACTCCCGCCGCCAGGATCCGGCTGACCTTCCCGTCCTCAATCAGGATATCCTGGCGCGAACATATTTCATTCGCCGGATCGACCATGAATCCGCCTTTTATCAAAATTTTCATTCCGCCCATCCTCCATTCACCGACAGTGTATCACAAAAATGACCGGAGTTCCATACCCCGGTCATCTTCATACAAATATTCTCACTCATCCTCTTTACTGCACATCTGCAGCCGGTGCTGGTATTTCTCCCGCGTCGCCAGCCCGCCGCGGATATGCCGCTCCGACTTGTTCACATCCAGCACGATGCGGGCGGCGGCCGCCAGCGCCGGATTAATGTGCTCGAGTCTCTCCGTCACGTCCTTGTGTACTGTGGACTTGGAAATCCCGAACTTCTTCGCCGTCTGCCTCACCGTCGCATTGTGGTTTATGATGTAATTGGCAATGTCCACCGCACGCTCTTCGATATAATCCTTCAAGGTGTCCCCCGAGAATGTTTTTTACATTGTATGAGGGGGTGGGGCAGGTTATGACAGCAATACCGTGAGTATATCCGCTATAATCGCTTCTCATGCAGCTCTGCGCCTTTATTCTTTCCGGTTATTTTCCTCCTGCGTTTCCAAAAACGTCTCATTCAGGCTTTTATAAATATTATGCACCCGCTGCACTGTCTGCACAGTTGTTCTTACGCCCTTTCCATATCTGCTTCCTTCTTCCCAGTCAGTAATCGTATCAGATAACATCTCAAGCGCATCCTGTTTATCAAATGTAAAATCCACCTCTTTCAACAAGGACAATAAATACCGTATGTCATGAGATTTATCGTATGCAATACCATTCTCCAACAAAATGGCTTTCATCAAAAATTCCAACGCCCGCTGCGTTTCGAAGCACGCCACATCTAAATAAGCATCATCCCCCGGCACCATTTTTAAGGCATTTTTCGACTGCTCCAACATCGCAACAGACCTGCTATACATTGTGCTCATATACGACAACCCCCTTTTTTACATCCGTCTCAACAGCCGTTCCGCTCAAATAATTATAATTCACAACATCCGCCCTGCCTTTTGTGACGCTCGATATCACTCTCCGCATATTCCCCGTAAACGGTTTCAAAACACCATCCTCATCATAACAATCATCCTTCCAGTCAATACAGATATCCAAATCACTGGTTATGTCGCAATCATAACGAATGGAACTGCCAAAAATAATGATCCTTAACACCTCCTCATCGTTTCTGGCCGCTTTCACAATTTCGCTTACCATCTTTTGCTTAATAGGGTGAATCCTATTCACCTCCTGAAAAGAATTCTTGTCCACAATACTGTTAAATCTCCAGTTTTTGTCCTTTCTTGCCGTCAGATATTCTTTTGTCGTCACAGAATCACCCCCTGATACTATCTTTTTATAACCTAACCATTTTTATCCCTATACCATAGCAGTGTCCAATTTTTCATATATTGATTTTATTATATACATTCAACCCAAGATGTTCAAGGGATACTTTAACGAGGACAAAAGTAAACGGTACGATTGACGATATATTTTCTTGCCATTTCTTTTGACATCTGCTATAACCCGAGTTTGCCACTTGTATATGCGAAATGGAGCTTTCTTTCGGCTCCATTTCCCTGTATATATGCGGTTTTCCCGGTATTTATACGGGTTGAGATATTTTGAAAAAATGTACCTACATTTATGACCTACATGAAAATCTTTGTCCCTGTCTTCAGTGACTTCAGTTCTGCCTTTCGGTACAGTTTTGCAGGGATTTTGATATCAAACGCCTTTAGGATCAACGAAAGATCGGGATCATCGATATCCATAAACCGGTACAGGTCATCCGGAAGGGCATCTACCTTCCACTTGTTTAATGCTTTCTGAATGCGCTCCGCGCTCATGCCGACATTCCAGTAAACGTCCTCCCGGGGACTTTCCCCAAGCTCCCGGATATGTTTCTGAATGATCCTTATGAGGACCAATGCGATCATACAGATCAACAGATGTGCGTCCACATGCTCCGGTGTCCGGACATAGACCGGGCGGGTCTCCAGGTCTCCTTTCATGACCCGGAACTGATCCTCGATCTGGGTCAGGCCGTGGTATTTATCGATGACGGTCCGGGGATCCATGGTCAGTTCTGAGGTTACGATCTGGTAGTACCCCATGCTTTTCTTATATTCCGCTACCTTTGCAAAATCAATAAATCCCTTAAGGTCTGAAGAATTGATGGCTTCCCCGGTCTTTGTGTTTATGTATTCTTTTCTCATGAACTTTTTCAGGGTCTTCGCCTGGAGCGCCGTTACCCGGAAACTGGCAGGGGCTTCCTCCAGCTTCTGCAGAAAGTCAAGGAACTGCCTGTTTTCCTTCCGGCTGCGTTCCTCGAATTTCCGGCTCCAGTAAACCACCACCTGCTCCTCGATTTTCCGGCAGTTTCCATTTTCATCCTTCACGTCCCGTTTCACGACATGGGATTTATACTTGAAATCCGGGCTGACCGTAACATACCCTTCGTCATCATACGCCCATTTTTGTTCCGCTTTTGTGCTTTTCAGGAGACTTTTCGAAACAAGGTATCCGTTTCTGGCGTCCAGGAGGTGAAGGAGGTTTCCGTAATGGCAGATTCCCCGGTCAGCGACCAGGATAAAACGGGAAAGGTCCAGGCTGTCAATTGTTTTCTGCATGGCCGGGCGCAGTGTCAGGTGGTCCAGGGTGTTGCCGGGGAAAGACTCGATGGCGATGGGGATCCCATCGTCATCCATGAACAGTCCCATCTGGACGATGGGCTGGCGGCGTTCCTCCTTGCTGACACCGAACTTCCGCAGTCCTTTTTCCAATACCGTCCCGTCGTCATTCAGGATATCCCCATCCGGCTCTTCGGTCTCAAAGAAAAAATTTGTCACATCATAGTAGACCACTTCCGGGGAGCGGCCCGCCTTTTTCACCAGGTTCGTGTTGATGCGGCGGATGATCTTATCTTTATTGCCAGCGAGGAAGGAAAGGGTGTCGTAGACGTTATCCGGATTAAAGTCATTCAGGACAGGCTCGTAATAATCCCCGTTTTGCCGGATGGTGGCGCATTTGGAAGCGGGGTTGAGGATCCTTCCGAAGATAAGCAGCTTGGCAAAGCCGTAAACATCGTACTCCAGCTTTGTAAATCCCTTATAAGAGGAAAAGAATGTATTCAGCCCCAGTTCTTCGAGGATGCGTTCCAGGAGGAGATGGGAGAACAGCTTTGGGTGGCCGAAACAGTCAGGGCTGCCCCCGCGGATGGAAAAGCGGTAAGTTTCTGTATGGCAGTTTTCAGTGCAGAAAGGGAGGAGATCTGGGATCAGCGGGTCACCGGCCTTGAAAGATTTTTTCAGGCGTTCGACGTAATCGGGCTGGCCGTCGTCAAAACGGTCGAGTGGGCCGATGTTTTTGATAACTTTTTTCTGGGAAACCTTGTAGCCGGATTTGTTGGTAACGCGAACTGATTGGACAAGGCGAATATATTTATTACCATTATTCTGGACAACTTCAACGAACATAAGGCGCCTCCTAAATACCGTCGTACCTATGATATAATTATATCATAAAGACATCAAAAAAGCAAGGAAAACCTTGCAAAATAAGGAAATTTTTTATTTAATAGGTTTCAGCAAGTGGCAAACTCGGGCAGAATCACCCCCTGATACTATCTTTTTATAACCTAACCATTTTTATCCCTATACCATAGCAGTGTCCAATTTTTCATATATTGATTTTATTATATACATTCAACCCAAGATGTTCAAGGGATACTTTAACGAGGACAAAAGTAAACGGTACGATTGACGATATATTTTCTTGCCATTTCTTTTGACATCTGCTATAATCGGGTTCGGAGACAGTCAGTTTACTCATGATCTTTGGCCGGAGAATCTCCGGGAGATCCAGATACTTTTAACATCTCATTTTCTGCCTTGCTTTTTGCTAT
>CANQRU010000025.1 GCA_947626395.1 uncultured Lachnospiraceae bacterium
ACGGTTCTGTGAGGGGCAGTAGACAAGCCTTTCACAAGATAAATTTAGAAAGGAGTGTCGAGACTGTCTACTCGACATATTGTATTATGGTTAAGCTGAATGAAAATTACCTGAAACTGCCGGGGAGTTATCTTTTTTCCACGATCGGGAAGAAGGTGGCGGCGTATTCGGCGGAGCATCCGGATGTGAAGGTGATCCGGCTGGGGATCGGCGATGTGACGCAGCCGCTGGTGCCGGCGATCATTCAGGCGCTTCATGAGGCGGTGGAAGAAATGGGTCATGCGGAGACATTTCACGGGTATGCGCCGGATCTTGGATACGCGTTCCTGCGGGAGACGATCGCAGAGAAGGATTATCAGGCGCGGGGCTGTGAGATCGGCGCGGATGAGATCTTTATCTCGGATGGCGCGAAGAGCGACTGCGGCAACATCCAGGAGATCTTCTCGGCGGACGCGAAGATCGCGGTGTGCGACCCGGTGTATCCGGTGTACGTGGATTCCAACGTCATGGCCGGCCGGACCGGTGAGTACGATGAGAAGACCGGGACATGGAGCAATGTGATCTACATGCCGTGTACGGCGGAAAATGGATTCGTTCCGCAGCTGCCGGAGGAGACGCCGGATCTGATCTATCTATGTGTGCCGAATAACCCGACGGGAACGGCGCTTACAAGAGAGCAGCTCGCAGTCTGGGTGGACTACGCCAATTCGGTGGGCGCGGTGATCCTTTACGATGCGGCCTATGAGGCGTATATCGCGCAGAACGACGTGCCGCACAGCATCTACGAGATCCCGGGATCCAGGACCTGCGCGATCGAGTTCCGGTCATTTTCCAAGAACGCGGGCTTTACGGGCGTGAGGCTTGGCTTTACGGTGGTGCCGAAGGATCTGAAATGCGGCGGCGTGATGGCCCACGGCCTGTGGGCGAGACGTCACGGGACGAAGTTCAACGGCGCGCCGTATATTGTGCAGAAGGCGGCCATGGCCGTGTATTCGGAAGAAGGAAAAGCCCAGTTAAAGGATCAGGTAGCTTACTATATGCGCAACGCGAAGGTGATCTTCGACGGGCTCAAGGAAGCCGGGTATGAAGTCTACGGCGGCATCAACGCGCCCTATATCTGGCTCAAGGTGCCGGAAGGCATGACAAGCTGGGATTTCTTCGATTATCTGCTGGAGAAGGCCCATGTGGTTGGAACTCCCGGCAGCGGCTTCGGACCCAGTGGGGAAGGGTATTTCCGGCTGACGGCGTTCGGTAATTACGAGAATACGGTGGAGGCCATTGAACAGATTAAGAATCTGTGAAATGACCTGCGCCTTGTGCTGACGCCGCGAGTTCGTCAAGCGATGCGAACCGGTAGCCCATTTCCTCCCATTTTGTTAGGAGGCTGTCGAGAATCTCGGCGTTCGTCTTAGAAGTGCTGTGCAGCAGCACGACGGCGCCGGGATGGATGCGGCCGAGAAGCTTCTTATAGGCTTCCTCGTGGGACGGCTGATTGTCCTGGTACCAGTCCACGTAGGCCAGGCTCCAGAAGAAGGTCTTGTAGCCGAGAGACTGGGCCATTTTCAGGTTAGACTCGCTGTATTTGCCCTGGGGCGGGCGGTAGTATTTCTTCATGGGCTGGCCGGTGGTCTGCTCGAAAAGCGTTTCCAGGTCGGTAAGTTCCCGGGAGAAGGATTCCTCCGTGGAAATGGACGACATATCCGGATGGTGATAGGTGTGGTTGCCGACGATATGGCCTTCGGATACCATACGTTTTACGAGTTCGGGCGCGGTCTCTATGTAGTTGCCGACGACGAAGAACGCGGCGGGGGCCTTGTGTTTCTTAAGTGCGTCCAGGATCGCTTCCGTATTGCCGTTTTCGTAACCGGCGTCGAAGGTCAGATAGAGAACCTTTTCGTCGGTCTGGCGGGCGTAGAAGGCGTCGAATTGGGCAAGATAATCGGCGGAGGCGTTGGCGACGGGAGGTTTGCCTTCCTCCTGGAAACTCAGTCCCCAGTTGCCGTCGGCAGAGGCCGGGACGGCGGAAGAGTCGCCGGAAACGGAAGAGTCACCGGAACCGGAGACGGCTGCGGAAATCCGTGTATCGGAGGCAGATGTATCCGTGATCTGCGTGTAAGGAATCGGCGTATCGGAAATCCGTGTGCCGTAAACTGACGCTTCAGGGATCCGCATATCGGAGGCCGACGGTATGGACGGCTGGTCTGCCGGCAGTGTGTCTGCCGGCCAGCGTTCCGCCAGCCGTGCGGCGGCATCCCCCATGCAGAAGCAGAGTACTGCCAGAAAGAAATATTCAGCGCCTTTGCAGATGACGCGGGAGGGTGTGTTCATGATTACCTCTGTGTAATCTTACGGTATTGAAGAATGTATATGTATGATTATGCAGGAAAATACCATGCATATTGGCGAAAATTCGCGGAAAAAGCGTGTGAAGATGAGGAAATGCAACGATTTTTCATGCACTCCGTTGACAAATCAGAAAAATAGATTTATACTACAGACAATTTATTTTGCAAAAATATTTTTACCGGATGATGAGGAATTGTGTCAGTAATTTTCAGGAGGAAAATGATTATGTCAGACGTTGAGAAAGTATTAGAGACACCCGTTGTTGAGGAGCCGGTTAAGAAGACCAGAAAGCCGAGAGCAAAGAAAGCAGAGACGGAGGCGGCACCGAAGAAGGCTGCTGAGAAGAAGACAGAGGCAGCTCCCAAGAAGACGGCCGCGAAGAAGACTGAGGCGGAAGCGGCGCCGAAGAAGACGGCTGCGAAGAAAGCGGCTGCTCCGAAGGCTGAGAAGGCTCCGG
Organism: uncultured Lachnospiraceae bacterium; assembly: GCA_947626395.1. Lineage (GTDB taxonomy): Bacteria > Bacillota > Clostridia > Lachnospirales > Lachnospiraceae > UBA3402. Next base: position 2,804 of record CANQRU010000025.1, read on the forward strand.
CCGCGAGAAAGACCGCGGCGAAGAAGGCGGCGGACGCAACCGTATATATTCAGTTCGCGGGCAATCAGGTAGCCGCTAAGGATATCCTTGAAGCCGCGAAGAAGGCATTTGCCGAGGCGAATGAGGGCGTTGAGATCAAGACGATCGAGCTCTATGTAAAGCCGGAAGAGGGCGCTGCTTATTATGTAGTGAACGGCGTCGGCGGCGATGATATGAAGATCGAGCTGTAAGGCTGAGATCGTACCACATACCTGGGCCGCAGGGCTTATTGGGACAAAAGAGACTGACCGCGGGAGGAGAATTCTTCCCGCGGTTTTTTTGTACTTGATACTTTGTGCGTTTCTGGTATACTTAATGACAGATGAAGCTGTGATTTATTGTATTTGGAGGGTATGGATATGTTTTACGACGGAAAGATATGGATCGGTCAGAGCGATAATGGAAATGAATGTATCTTGCCGAAGATGGCCAACCGCCACGGCCTGATCGCGGGGGCGACCGGCACCGGCAAGACGATCACGCTGAAGGTGCTGGCGGAATCGTTCAGCGACGCGGGGGTGCCGGTATTTTTGGCGGACGTAAAGGGCGACCTGGCCGGAACCTGCCGTCCCGGCGCGGACAGCGAGGACATGCAGAAGCGAATCGCGAAATTCGGGCTGGCGGAAGCCGGATTTTCCTATCGCGCCTATCCGGTCTGCTTCTGGGATATTTTCGGGGAGAAAGGGCTTCCGCTTCGGACTACGGTCAGCGAGATGGGGCCGACGCTCCTGGCGCGGCTTATGGACCTGACGGACGCGCAGACGGATATTATGTCCATCGTGTTCCGGATCGCGGACGACGAAGGGCTGCTTCTGCTGGATATCAAGGATCTGCGGGCCATGTTAAATTATGTGGCGGAGAACAATAAAGAGTACAGCGCCCGGTACGGCAATATGCCGAAGCAGAGCATCAACAGCATCCTGCGAGGGCTGGTGGCTCTGGAGGAGCAGGGCGGGGATCAGTTCTTCGGCGAGCCGGCTCTGGATATCCACGACTGGTTCCGGACGGATTTCTCCGGAAAGGGCATGATCAATATTCTTCACAGCGAGAGCCTGATCAATAATCCGATGATGTATTCCACATTTATGCTGTGGATGCTTTCGGAACTGTTCGAGGTCATGCCGGAGGCCGGCGACTGCGAGCGGCCGAAGATGGTGTTCTTCTTTGACGAGGCCCATCTGCTGTTTGACGGCGCGCCGAAGGCGCTTCTGCAGAAGATCGAGCAGGTGGTGAAGCTGATCCGTTCCAAGGGCGTGGGGATCTATTTCATTACCCAGAGTCCGAAGGATATCCCGGACGGCGTCCTGGGGCAGCTTGGCAATAAGATCCAGCACGCGCTGCACGCCTATACGCCGGCGGATCAGAAAGCGGTGAAGGCGGCCGCGGATTCGTTCCGGGTGAATCCGGAGTTTGATACGAAGGATGTGCTGACCCAGCTGGGGATCGGCGAAGCGCTGGTGTCCTTCCTGCAGGAGGACGGCTCGCCGTCCGTTGTACAGCGGGCGAAGATCCTGCCGCCGCAGAGTCAGATGGGGCCGATCATGGACGGCGACCGGCAGGCGGAGATCCGGAACTGTACGCTGTATTCCAAATACGGCACGCTGGTGGACCGTGATTCGGCGTATGAATTCTTCCAGAGGAAACTGAAGCAGGACGCCCAGGCCGCCGAAGAGCAGGCAGCACAGGCGGCAAAACAGAAGGAAGAAGCGCAGGCGGCGAAGGAAGCCGAGAAGGAAGCGGAACGCCAGGCCAAAGCCGCGGCGAAAGAGGCGGAACGCCAGGCCCGCGAAGAAGCCAGAGAGGCGGAGCGGAAAGCGAAGGAAGAGGCGAAAGAGAAGGAAGCCGCAGAGAAAGCCCGCAAGCGTGCGGTGTCCAGCGTGGCGAAGAGCGCCGCGGGCACGATCGGCCGCGAAGTGGGGAACGAGCTGGGCAAGTCGATCGGCGGCAGTTTCGGGAAAAAGCTGGGCGGCAACCTGGGCGCCAGCATCGGCCGCGGAATCCTGGGAACCCTGTTTGGAAGATGACAGCGTGGAAGACGATGTACATGTTCGAAGAAACAGACGGACAATTTCGATGCGGAAGCCGGACGGTGTGAATGGACGGCGGATGAATTTACAAGGCAGTAGTTGGGACAGAACGGGAGTCTGTTTATCGTGAAGAAAAAAGGAATAAGAGCAGATAAAGAGATTCGGAGCGATGAATCGCGGGAAGTGCCGATGGCGGCGCTTCCCGCCGCTTTCCTTGCTCGGATGCGGGAGCTTCTTGGGGATGAATACAAAGCGTTTGTGAGAAGCTACGAGCAGCCCAGGACGCAGGGGCTGAGGCTGAATCCGCTGAAGGTGGATCTGTCAGGCTCAGTATCAGCTGGTGGTGAGTACTGTGTAAGTGGCATAGAAAAAGCGGCTGTGAATACAGAGATTGCCGACGGCTCAGATGGGACGGAAAAGCAGCTGCACACTGCAGAGAAGTTGTGTAATTCAGAAAAGCTATACGATGCAGAGAAAATAGATACCGCGGAGAAACCATGTGCCGCAGATAAGACAGACATTACGCAGCGCCTGACCGAACCGTTCGGCTTAAGAAAGATCCCCTGGGCGCGGGACGGCTATTATTATGACGCGGAAACGCGGCCGGGCCGCCATCCTTACCATGAGGCCGGTCTTTACTATATCCAGGAACCCAGCGCCATGGCGGTTGCGGAGCTTCTGGATCCGCAGCCGGACGAGCGGATACTGGACCTGTGCGCGGCTCCCGGCGGCAAGACGACGCAGATCGCGGGGCGGATGATGCGCCGCGGACTTCTCGTCAGCAACGAGATCCATCCGGCCCGAGCGAAGATCCTTTCGCAGAACGTGGAGCGGATCGGCGCGGGCAACGTGGTAGTGACGAATGAGGAACCGTCGCGGCTGGCGGAATATTTCCCGGAGTATTTCGACCGGATTCTGGTGGATGCGCCCTGTTCCGGCGAGGGAATGTTCCGCAAGGATGAGACGGCCAGGCGCGAGTGGAGTCCGGATAACGTCAGGTTATGCGCCCGGCGTCAGGCGGAGATCCTTGAACAGGCGGCGCGGATGCTGAAGGCGGGCGGCAGGCTGGTCTATTCCACCTGCACATTTGCTCCGGAGGAGGATGAGGGAGCTATTCAAGGCTTCCTTGACCGGCATGATGAGTATATGGTTGAGAAAGTGACAGCGTATGCAGGTTTTTCGCCAGGCCGTCCGGAATGGGTCGACGGCGGGCAGGAAGAACTGAGGAATACATTTCGTATCTGGCCCCATAAGGTGGACGGAGAGGGGCATTATGCGGCGGTTCTGAGGAAGAAGGCAGATTCTTTCCGGACGGAAGAAACGGATGCCGGGAAGAAAGACCATGCTGTGGCTATGAGCCGTTCAGGCGGTTTTGGAGGAAGAAAAAGGACTGCGGGTCCCGGACAGTCTGCCGATATTGGGAAAGAGATATGGGACGCCTGGCATCAATTTCGGGAAGAGACTTATCTTGATTTTCCGACAGAGTTATCGGATGAAGAGATGCGCAGGCGGATGATCCTTTATGGAGAGCAGTTGTACCTGCTTCCGGAAGAGACAGGAAGGCTGGACGGTTTACGGGTCCTGCGGCCCGGGCTGCATCTGGGCACGGTCAGAAAGAGCCGGTTCGAACCGTCCCATGCGCTGGCGCTTTGTTCGTCCGCGCGGAATGTGATCAGGCATTACGATATGTCCGCTGCCGGCAGGGAAGTACTGGCGTATCTGCGGGGAGAGCCGATCTCAGTGTCATCGCCGCAGACCGGCTGGACGCTGATGACGGTTGACGGATTTTCCATCGGATGGGGAAAATGCGTGGGCACCACGATCAAAAACCACTATCCGAAGGGTCTCCGGCATGACCTGCAGCAAACAGAAAACGATTGAAAAGGTGCGGTAAAAGCCATGTTAAAATGTGTTCTGTTCGATTTCGACGGCGTGATCGCCGACACGGAAGTAAGCAATTTCGAATATTACCGGAAGGCATTCCACTATTTCGGGGTCGAGCTTACGGATGGGGATATCCAAAGACTGATCGGAACGGTGGTTCCCCAATACGAGAAGGTACTCCTGGACAGGGCGCCGCGGCCGGTGACCCATGAAGAGCTGGCGAAAAAGAAGGCCGAGATCGGCAATACCTATGAAAACGGAGAGTTATACCCGGCAGCGGGCGTAAAGGAACTGATCGCTGAATTGCGAAAACGGGGCATAAGGACAGCCCTTGTTTCTTCCACCTTTACGAAACTGATTGTGACGGCCTTAAACCGCATGGGCATGACCGATCTGTTCGACGTTATTCTCTGCGGAGATATGTATTCTGCGGCGAAGCCGGATCCGGAAGGGTATCTCATGGCCATGCGGTATCTGAACGTCAGGCCGGAGGAGTGTATCGTGGTGGAGGATTCCCCCAACGGGATCCTGTCCGGTAAGCGTTCCGGGGCTTATGTGATGGCTTATACCGGAAGTGGGGTGAAGCTGGATGTGAGTCAGGCGGACTGTGAGATCGCGTCGTTTGAGCCGGCGGGACAGCTGGCGGATGCGATGATGAAGATCCGCGGGTGACGTGGCCGTGACTCAAAAAGATACCAGGAAAGGACAGGCACACGATGAAAAACCAGGATTCTGTCCGCACGCTGAAGGGCGTTGGGGATAAATCAGGCAAGTTATTCGAAAAGCTGGGCGTCAGTACCATCGACGACCTGCTGCATTACTATCCGCGTGCCTATCACGCCTATGAGCCGCCGGTTCCGATCGGAAATCTGGTGCCGGAGCAGGTATTCGCGGTGGCCGGGATCCTGGCAAAGGACGCTTCCGTGCGCCGTTTCGCCCATATGCAGATCGTGACGGTGTCGCTTAGGGACGGCACCGGGAGCCTGCAGCTTACCTGGTATAATATGCCGTATCTGCGCACAACGCTCCAGGCCGGAACCTTTCATATCTTCTACGGTAAGGTCGTGAAGAAGAATAACCGCCTGACCATGGAGCAGCCGGAGATCTACAGCCGGGACGCCTACGAGCAGGTCATGGCGACGATGCAGCCGGTCTACAGCCAGACGAAGGGCCTTGGAAATAAAGCCATTTCCAGGGCTGTGGCCCAGGCGCTGGACAGCCGGCAGCTGGAGCGGGAATATATGCCTGCGGCGCTCCGCCGGAAATACGAACTGGCCGAGTATAATTTCGCGATCGAGCATATTCATTTCCCGAAGGACCGGCAGGATCTGATCTTCGCAAGGAAACGTCTGGTGTTCGATGAATTTCTGCTCTTTATTCTGGCCGTGCGCGGCCTTAAGGAGAAACGGGCCGACAGGCAGAGCGGATGGGTCATGAAGCTGGCGCCGGAGGTCCGTAAGCTGCAGGAGAGGCTGCCTTACCGGCTGACACGCGCTCAGCAGAAGGTCATGGACGAGATTGAGAGCGACTTAACCAGTGGTAAGATCATGAACCGCCTGATCCAGGGTGACGTGGGCTCCGGCAAGACGATCATCGCCGTTCTGGCGCTTCTGCATGTGGCGTACAACGGCTGCCAGGGCGCGCTGATGGCGCCCACTGAGGTGCTGGCGAAGCAGCATTACGAAAGCATTTCCAAATTGTTCCACGAATACGGTATTGAGAAAGCGCCGGTTCTGATCACCGGCTCCATGACCGCCAAGGAGAAGCGGATCGCCCAGGAAAAGGTGAAGAACCATGAGGCCGACATCATCATCGGAACCCACGCCCTGATCCAGGACAAGGTGGTTTACGATAATCTGGCCCTGGTCATCACCGACGAACAGCACCGCTTCGGCGTCGGACAGCGGGAAATGCTGGGCGGCAAAGGCCGCGAGCCTCACGTCCTCGTCATGAGCGCCACGCCGATCCCCCGGACCCTGGCGATCATCCTTTACGGCGACCTGGACATTTCCGTCATCGACGAACTGCCCGCGAACCGCCTGCCGATCAAGAACTGCGTCGTCGGCACCGAGTACCGTCCGAAAGCCTACGCCTTTATCGCAAAGCAGATCGCCGCCGGCCGTCAGGCCTATGTGATCTGTCCGATGGTGGAAGCAAGCGAGATGATCGACGCCGAGAATGTCCTCGACTATACGAAGAAACTGCGCGAGGCCCTGCCGGATATTTCCATCGAATATCTTCACGGCAAGATGAAGGGCAAAGAGAAAAATCAGATCATGGAGCGTTTCCTGGCCGGAGAGATCCAGGTCCTGGTCTCCACCACGGTCATTGAAGTCGGTGTCAACGTACCCAACGCCACCGTCATGATGATCGAGAACGCCGAGCGCTTCGGCCTGGCCCAGCTTCACCAGCTCCGCGGCCGCGTCGGCCGCGGCAGATACCAGTCCTACTGCATCATGGTTAACTGCGGTGACCAGGAAGGAACCCAGAAGCGGCTGGATATCTTAAACTGCTCCAACGACGGCTTCTATATCGCCTCCGAGGACCTGAAGCTCCGCGGCCCCGGCGATATCTTCGGCCTGCGCCAGAGCGGCGATATGGAATTCCGCCTTGCCGACATCTTCACCGACGCCGACATCTTAAAAACCGTCTCCGAAGAAGCCGATGCGCTGCTCGACGCCGATCCGGAACTCTGTTCCGAAGAGAACCGCGAACTGAAACGCCGTCTCGATGAATACCTTGCAAAGAGCTACGACAAGCTGGCGCTGTAACACAAAGAAACCGTTGCTCCCTCGATCATTCGATCAACAGAGTAACGGCTCCTTCGCGCCTGTTACAGCTTATTTTTCATTTTATTTCCGGTCGATTTACTTACCGGCCATCTGCTTCTCCTGGGCCTCGATCATCTTCTTGACCATATAGCCGCCCACAGAACCATTCTGTGCAGAAGTCAGGTTACCGTTGTAACCGTTAGTTAACGGCACGCCGATCTCGCTGGCTACTTCCATTTTGAACTTGTCCATAGCCTCCTTGGCCTCAGGAACATTAGTCGTGTTAGAAGAATTGCTTGACATGATGAAACGCCTCCTTCTCATCTAACGATGTGTTTTTGTGTTACAATCCTATTATGTGTTCACTCAAAAATAATACACTAGAAAATTTTGTATTTTTTGCTTGCAGGCAAAATCAAACAATATATAGTATAAAATAAGAATTTATGATACAATATACTGTGATCAACGGCACAATATAATGATGTATTACACTACTCATACACCAAATGATACATTATGTTAAGATCTGAGATTTAGCGATTACGTTAACTTATGTTTACATTTCATTGAAAATAAAGATGGCATATGGTATTATGATTAATAGAAAGTGGATATTGCGTGGCTTCTGCCAGGATTGGCGGTTGCTTGCCGGATGCAATAGAGAAGATACATTCAGTGATGCTTGAGTTAATGTGATCAATTCGGTTGGAACTGGGAGGTTTTTATGGACAGGATATACACATATCAGGAAATACGAGATCTGATATCGCCTGTTATGCGCAAATATGGGGTTTCCAGAGCGTATTTGTTTGGTTCTTATTCCAGAGGAGAAGCGACGCCTGAAAGTGATATTGATTTGCGGGTTGATTGTGATCAGTTAAAAGGGCTGTTTGGCTTAGGCGGTTTATATGCTGATTTGGAAAAGGCCTGCGGAAAAAAGGTTGATCTGGTGACTTCAGGTGCTATGAACCATCCGGCAAATATAGATAAAGTAAGAAGATTTCGCGAAAATATAAAAGAAGATGAGAGATTGATCTATGAAGAATGATATTGATATCCTGAAGAATATAAAAACATATTGCGAGTCTATTTGGAAGACCATTGCCAGATTTGGGGATGATAAAGAAATATTCGACTCAGATCAGGATTATCAGAATTCCGTATGTATGAATCTGCTTCAAATTGGTGAATTAGTGGGCCGATTGTCGGATGACTTTAAGAACGCAACGTCTGATTATATATATTGGCCGGCTATTAAAGGAATGAGAAATGTATTAGTGCACAATTACGGAGCAGTTGATTATGACAGTGTATGGCTTACGGCTAAACATGATCTCTCTGTTTTATATGCTGTTTGTACTGAATTGGTCGATTTGTATGAAGAATAGCTGCGGATTCTCTTCTCGGGTTTCTCAAAAGGGAACGATATGGCCGTTTACATGATTAGTGTGCGGCCATGAGATCAATGGCTGATTTTTGATGTGACTACTTTTTTAAAAGCCCTGCGCTGCGGAAGAAACGGCAGCAGGGCTTTTACAGAGTTTGTGGCTGCAGATACGAGATGACGTCTGTGTGACAGAAAGGAGTGTGATGGGGTTGGATTTCATCAGTGCCGCGCAGATTATTATTCCGGAACTGAGCCGGCTTGCCGTGACGGTCTGTGAAGCAGGCGATTGGGAAACGCTAGGAGAGTTTGAAAAACATTTTTGTTTTATGCCCGGAAGGCAGCCTCTTTATACCGCATCCGGGCTTCAGGAGCTTTTTTCCAAAAAGAGTTCGGATAAGATATATTTGTCGATTGACGCGCTGGGTACCCATTGTGTGTTTATAGAGGTTGAATCGAGATGGATCATTCTCGGACCGTTTGCAGTATCGGCCTGGAGGGATGGAGAAGCGAGAAAGCGTCTGTCTGCGGCCGGAGCCAGCACGCTCCGCACTCTGGTCCGTCATGCCTGCATTTCATTTCCCTTTGTCCTGTTAATGTTCCTTCTATGCTAACGACATGAATGGTTATTTTGATATAATTGCTATAAATAGACGGTCGTTTATTCTCAAACAAAGGAGTGTGCCACATGGATTTTATCGAGAGCGCAAAGATTCTGGTCCCCGCTCTATGCGGCTTGAATTTATCCGTATTTTGTGATGACGACAAAACACAGCCGCTCCGCCTTTTTGAGAAACAGTATGCTTTTTCTGCAAAGCTGCAGCCTTCTTTTACAGAAAAAGGTTTATTGAGCTTGTTTGAGAAAAAAGGAGCAGAGAATATACTGGTTATAAGGGATGCGCTTGATATCTTCGCGGTTATGATTAAAATCAACAAACGGTGGATTCTCCTGGGCCCGTTTTGCACAGCGAACTGGAATGAAAGTAATGCCATTTCTCTCCTTGCCAAAAACGGATTGGGTAATGCTGAGCTGCTGCCTTATAAGTCTTACCGCTGCGGACTACCCGTTATGAGCGAGGAATACATTATCAAAATTGCTGCTTTGCTTATAACAAATACAGTCGGCAACCCTCCGAGAGAATTGGAAATTATAAATATGGCAGCCCTAAAACTCGATGACCTTCCTCCTCAAATTTCAGAGGCATACAACGATTTTTCGCAAGTCAACCGCCGTTATGCATGGGAAAACGATTTAATGGACGCGGTACGTCAGGGGCAGACTGCAAGGGCTTTAAATCTGTTGGAAGGTAATAAGGGATTATGGACCGGCATCCGCTTTTTGACCGACAGCATCACCGATCAGATCGCCGGTAGCTGCACGCTGCGAGCGCTGGTTCGCCATGCTGCCCAGCAGGCGGGCCTGACGCCGGTTTTTATTGACGCTCTAAGCCAGGAATACGCCCAGAAGATGCACCGCCATACCACCGATGCGCAGCAGCTAAACGATTTGCTCCATCAGTATATTGCTGCATTTTGCCGTGCCGTGCGCGATAACAAAAAAAAGACTATTCAATCCATGTCAAGCGCTCGGTTCAGTATATTGAGCTTCACCTTAGTCAGCCTATCTCTATGGATACATTATGCGAACTTAATGGCATCACACGCCAACGGCTTGGAGCATTATTCAAAAAGGAAATCGGTAAGACCGTTAAGCAATATATCATGCAGCGCCGGTGTGAATGCGCCGCAGGATTATTACAGGACAGCCGCCTCCAGGTACAAGAGATCGGTCGCTATGTTGGATATGAGGACGGCGTATACTTTGCCCGCGTATTTAAGTCTGTGATGGGTCAATCCCCGCAAGAATTCAGAAATCAGAAAAAATATTTTTAAAAAAGTTTCCCTTTGTGCCGCTGCCATTCTGTTGATCCTAACGGAATGGCGGCGTTTTTTGTTATAATAACTAAAGAATTCAGCGAAAGGAGGAAAATTATGGCTGATAATAACATTTGGGGTGACCCCAACCTGACCCGCCAGAAAACGCCGGAGGAAAGCAAGCCCTTCCCGCTGCCCGCCGCCGACAAGGCCTGGCTGGATGACGTGTACCAAAAGCTCGTTGTCAAGATGAAGGCCGAAGCCGAGCGCGTAGGCTCGCGGCCATCCCCTATACGACGAAGGACGGCAAATACTTTGACTATGCCGCCGTCAAGGAGATGGGCGGCCTCGGATTTTGGACCAACGGCTTCTGGCCCGGCATGCTGTGGCAGATGTTCCACGCAACCAGCGATGAAATCTACCGCACGACGGCCCAGGCCGTTGGCGACCGGCTGGCCGTACTGCTCGACCAGTTCGAGGGGCTTGACCACGACATCGGATTTTTGTTCCTGCCCTCGGCTGTGGCTGACTACCGCACCACCGGCAGCGCAGAGGCCCGCCGCCGCGGCCTGCATGCCGCCAACCTGCTGGCTGGGCGCTACAACCCCGTAGGGCGCTACATCCGCGCCTGGAACAATAATATGTTCTTCGGTGATGACGTCAGCGGCCGCATGATCATCGACTGCATGATGAACATCCCGCTGCTGTACTGGGCCAGCAAGGAAGCGAACGACCCGCGCTTTGCCCATATCGCCAAGGCCCACGCCCGCACGGCGCAGCAATACATCGTGCGGCCGGACGGCAGCTGCAACCACATGATCGATTTCGATTCCGCCACCGGCGAGTTTATCAACAACCCCGGCGGCCAGGGCTTCGGGCAGGGTTCCTGCTGGAGCCGCGGGCAATCCTGGGCCGTGTACGGCTTTGCGCTCAGCTACCGTCACACCGGAGAGGAAGAGTTTTTGAACACCGCCAAGCGCTGCGCGCACTACTGCATTTCCAGCCTTGCCACCAACGGCTGGCTGCCGCTCGTCGATTACCGCGCCCCGGCCGAGCCAGTCAAGTACGATTCCACAGCCGGCATGATCACGGCCGCCGGTCTTTTGGAGATCGCCAGCCATGTGGGCGAATACGAGAAGCCGCTCTACACTAAGGCCGCGCTCAACATTTTGAAAGCCTGTGACAAAAAGTTCTGCAACTGGGACCCCGAGCAGGATTCCATCGTCGACGGCGGCACCTTCTTCTACCATGACCCGACCGGTGATAACACGGAAGTGCCGATCATCTACGGCGACTACTATTTCATCGAGGCCGTGCTGCGCCTGCTGGGAAAAGACCTGTTTATCTGGTAACGGCCATCTTTTTGGGAGGCTCCGGCCATAGGTAAAATGTCCGGATCGATCATACATTCCACATTTGCAAGGAGGAATCAAAAGTTATGGGTAAGTATTCACACGGCAACTATGACGGGCCAAACGGTATCCACGGCGTACCGCTGTGGCGGCTCATCGGCTTTGTGTGCAACAACACAAGCTCCAACTGCTACCTGATGATGATGGGCTACATCGCCTACTACCTGACCGGCCCTGTCGGCGCCGGCGTGGTGCTGGCCGGCTCCTTCGCCATGATCATGCGCATCTTTGACGGCGTCACCGACCCGTTCGTGGCCATGATCGTGGACAAGACCAACGGCAAGTTCGGCAAGAACCGCCCCTTCATGCTCATCGGCAATGTGACGATGTTCCTTTCCACGCTGCTCATGTTCCGGCTGACGCCGGTGCTGCCGCAGGGCATTCGCCTTGTGTGGTTCTTCGCCATCAACGTTGTGTACTACATGGGCTACACCTGCCAGTGCATCGCCACCAAGTCCGGCCAGACCTGCCTGACCAACGATCCCAACCAGCGCCCGCTGTTCGCGCTGTTCGACGGTGCCTTCAATGCCGTGCTGTTTACCGGGCTGGGCATCTGGATCTCCGGCCCGCTGGTGAGCAAGTACGGCAGCCTTGGCAACCCCGGCGTCTTCTATGACATGCAGCTCTATCTGGGCATTGCTTCCTTCGCGCTGGTCTGCTTTGCCATCTTTTCGCTGGCTCCCAAGGACAATTCCAAATATTTCGGTACCGGCCAGGCCCAGAAGGTCACCCTCAAGGACTACGCCGATGTGCTGATGCACAACCGCGCCATCCAGATGCTCGTGCTCTCGGCTTCCACCGACAAGCTCGGCATGCAGGCCCGCACCAGTACCGCCACCCTGATCCTCTACGGTCTGGTGGCCGGCAACTTTGCGCTGTCCGGCATCGTCTCCGGCTATACCACCGTCCCCAGCTTTTTGTTCCTGGCCTTCGGCGTCGGCATCATCGCCACCAAGCTGGGCCAGCGCCGCGCCATGATCATCGGCTCGCTGGGCGGATGCTTCGGCAATATCCTGCTCATGCTGCTGTGGTGGTTCGGCGATGCAACTACACTCAGCCTGCCCGGCGACGGTGTGTTCCACGGCCTGACCTTCTTCACCGTCGCCTTCCTGGCGCTGTATCTGATTACCCAAGGCCTACAGGGCATCTCCAGCAACATCGTCATCCCGATGACCGCCGACTGCGCCGACTACGAGACCTATCGCTCCGGCAAGTACCTGCCCGGCCTGATGGGCTCGCTGTTCAGCCTTGTTGACAAGCTGGTTTCCAGCTTTGCCCCGCTCGTCGCCAGTCTGATGCTGGCCGCTATCGGCTACACCGACGTGATGCCGGATATCGGCACCCCGCTCACCCCGCAGCTCAAGTTCGTCGGCATCTTCCTGTCCTTCGGCCTCGTCGCCATCGGCTCCGGCATCAACCTGATCGCCATGAAGTATTACCCGCTGACCAAGGAAAAGATGGAAGAGATTCAGGACGAGATCGCCGCCATCAAGGCCAAGGCCATGTCGGCCTGATCGCCACGGACCGGCTAACATTCATCTGCGGCCCCCGGCGGCATCACGCCTCCATGTACGCCGCCGGGGCAGCACCATACACTAAACAAGAAGGAGAGAATAAACTATGGTCAGTTTTGATTTGACCGGCAAGGTGGCGCTCGTAACGGGCGCTTCCTACGGTATCGGTTTTGCGATCGCCAAGGCGCTGTCTGCCGTCGGCGCCACCATCGTCTTCAACGACATCAGGCAGGACCTCGTCGACAAGGGCATTGCCTCCTATAAAGAGGAAGGCATCGAGGCCCACGGCTACGTCTGTGACGTCACCGACGAGGCCGCCGTGGCTGAGTTCGTGGCCAGGGTCAAGGAAGAGGTCGGCCCCATCAACATCCTTGTCAACAACGCCGGCATCATCATGCGCATCCCAATGCTGGAGATGAGCGCCGCCCAGTTCCGCAAGGTCATCGACATCGACCTCAACGGCCCGTTCATCATGTCCAAAGCTGTCATCCCCGGCATGATCGAGCAGGGCGGCGGCAAGATCATCAACATCTGCTCGATGATGAGCGAGCTGGGCCGCGAGACGGTCAGCGCCTATGCGGCGGCTAAGGGCGGCTTAAAGATGCTGACAAAGAACATTGCCAGTGAATACGGCCAGTACAACATCCAGTGCAACGGCATCGGCCCCGGTTACATCGCCACCCCGCAGACGGCGCCGCTGCGTGAGCCGCAGCCGGACGGCAGCCGCCACCCGTTTGACAGCTTTATTCGCGCCAAGACCCCTGCCAACCGCTGGGGTGAGGCCGAGGACCTGGGCGGCCCGGCCGTGTTCCTGGCCAGCGCGGCTTCCGATTTCGTCAACGGGCATATCCTCTATGTTGACGGCGGCATCCTTGCCTACATCGGCAGGCAGCCAGAGGGGGAATAACGATGGAACACTTTCAGGCCGAGCAGCGCCGCCAACGCCTCGAGCAGGCGGCCCACGGCGGCATATCGGAGGAACATCTTGCTCTGAAAATATACGGGCAGAGCGGTATCAAACTCACGGTCTGTGCGCCGGATCGGGTCAGCGCCGTCTATCGTGCAGAATATAAACCGGGGGATCTTCTGTCGCTGGAAGTACCGCAGCCCGGCACGTACTGCGTGGTGCAGTTTGAGGATACCATGCCGGAGGCGCTTGTCTACATCGCCCAGTACCGCATTGTCTTCCCGGTGCTGCTGCCGCTCACAGAACAGCCTGCTCCGATTCCGTACAGCCCCAAGAGCTTCACAGGCAGCTGCCACATTCTGCGCGCGCGTTTTGCAACGCCGGAGGAGATCACCCGACGCCGTAATCTGGCTTTCAACCCCTATGACCATACTTTTTACGGTCAGGGCCCGATGGGCAACGGCAAGGATACCGGCTTTTATCCGCACGCCACCTCCAACATTGAGCCGACCAGCCCCGGATTTGCGCCGCGAACAGCCATCGACGGCGTGTTTGAAAACGGCGCACACTTGATTTGGCCGTATCAGGCGTGGAGCAACGACCGCAAGCCGGAGGCGGAATTGACCATCGATTTCGGGCGGCCGGTCTGCCTGGACGAGCTGCGCCTGACCTTACGCGCCGATTTCCCGCACGATGGCTGGTGGACGGAAGCAGACGTGCGCTTTTCCGACGGCAGCCACGAGCACTTAAAGCTGGAAAAATCCGCCGCGCCGCAGATCTTTGCCATTAGGCCGCGCACCGTGACCAGCCTGACGCTGTACAATTTACAAAAACACGAGGACCCGGCCCTTTACACCGCGCTTACGCAGTTGGAAGCCTGGGGCACTGAGGCCGGCCCGGACAGCCTAAAGAAAAAGGAGTGATCCCATGCACATTGCCCTGATTAATGAGAACAGCCAGGCCGCCAAAAACGGCCCGATCCTGAACGCTCTGCTGAAAGTTGTGAAGCCGATGGGCCACACGGTGGACAACTACGGCATGTATGACGCCGCTGACGCCGCCCAGCTCACCTATGTGCAGTGTGGCATCCTTGCCGCGATCCTGCTGAACAGCGGCGCGGCCGATTATGTCATCACCGGCTGCGGCACCGGCGAAGGCGCTATGCTGGCGCTGAACTCTTTCCCCGGCGTGATCTGCGGTCACGTCGAGGACCCGGTGGATGCTTATACCTTTGCCCACGTCAACGACGGCAATGCTGTGGCCATGCCCTTTGCCAAGGGTTTCGGCTGGGGCGGCGAGCTGAACCTTGAATACTGCTTTGAGAAGCTGTTCGGCTTCGGCCACGGGCAGGGCTACCCGCCCGAGCGCCGCGAGCCGGAAATGCGCAACAAGGCCATCCTCGACGAAGTGCGCGCAAAGACGCTGCGCCCGCTGCTGGAGGTGCTGCCGCAGCTCGACCCGGCTCTGGTCAAAGGCGCCGTGGCCGGCGAGCACTTTGCCGAGCTGTTCTTTGCCAACTGCAAAGATACCAATATTGCCAATTATGTTAAGAAATTGTTGCAGTGACAACAGTATTGCCTATTATGAGTAAGAAGAAAAAGAACTCTCTAAAACAAGAAGAAAAAATCAATGCGGCCGATGTCATTGCAACCTATGATGAATTAGACCGCCTGCGGGAAGAACACCCGGACATAGCTGCCGAGGTCAACCCACGATACGGTAAGAAAAACATCGTGGAACGGCTGACTGGTTTTTATCTTTCCATGCGGGAACGCTTTCATATTGAAACACGAGTGAAGCGAAAAACCTATTTGTGGCTGCATTTGCTGGGTGGATTTGGTATACATCATTTCTATTCTCGCCATTGGATCAAAGGTATTATCTATTTGGCAATATGTTGGACTGGTATCAGTTATGGTATGACATTCATTGACTGGCTGGCAGCCTTTCCAAAACAAGCTGACGAAAACGGGTACATTGTGGTATAGGCCATATTCTTTTGCTCGACCCGATGTTCGTCAGAAGCAGTCCCCGGCGAGTACATCGCAGAGCTGCTTTTTGCCAATTGCAGCGATTCTCAACTTGCTGTTTATGAAAAAGACTTCTAAAAAGCCCCCTGATGTCTACCGCATCAGGGGGTTTTCAAAACGATATTAATTGCATCCAACTGGAAGTTCACATGATCAGTTTTGATATGAGGACAGAATGATCGTTCTTTAAGCTTTCATAGAGAAATTCGATTGGTTCGACAATTTGTCATATAATACACCCATTTACCACAAATTTGTACGAAAAGAGATAAAGTGAATACTCACGCCAAAGAGAATGGTTATTGTATACTTAATACTACGGTGGGAAAGGCAGAGTATGCAATTAATTATGGAAGGAGGAAGTTTTATGGGTGAGTTTGTGAAACTGTCGCAGGGTGCCCTAAAGGCCCTGCATGAGCAGAATCCGGCTATGATGTCCTACAACATCGAGTTTGCCGAGGTCACCGGAGGCACGTTCTGGAAGGCTTATACTCCGGGGCAGATCGCCGGCACCGAGGATTTCGATGTGGACATGAGCGGCGGTCTGACGGCAGCCTACAAGGATCTGATGCAGGTTTATCCGCCTATCAACCTGTACGACGAGAAGCTGCGGAAGCTGGCGAAGGAGTTCGGTCCCCTTTGGGTGCGGGTATCTGGTACATGGGCGACGAAGACCTACTATGACCTGGACGACAAGATGGAAGGCAAAGTGCCGGAAGGGTATCTGAACACCCTGACCCGCAGTCAGTGGATTGGCGTTCTGGATTTCGTAAAGGCCGTGGGAGCGAAGCTGATGGTATCCGTGTCCGCCTGCCCCGGCGTGTACGGAGTGGATGAAGCTCCGGTACCCGAGTGGACCCCGGTGGAGGCGGAGAAGCTGTTTAAGTTCAGCGCGGACTACGGCGTGCCGATCTCAGGCTCTGAGTTCGTCAATGAGCCCAATATGATGTCGGAGACCGGGTTCCCCAAGGGCTATACAGCGGCGGATCATGCCCGCGACCAGAAGATATTCGAGAAATGGCTGAAGGAGAACTATCCGGACTGCCTCTACATCGGACCCTGTTCCGTAGGCTCAGAGGGCAGTATGGGACGGCCGGCAGAGAAAGGCAGCGGCGGAGGCGTCGAGGCCCTGGTAGGCGAAAGCTGTGATACGAAGGCGCTGATGGGCGAAGATCCCTGCCATCTGGACGTGTTCAGCTACCATTATTATAACGGCGTGTCCGAGAGGCTGGGCGGCGTCATGCCGCAGATGCACTGGCTGGCGAAAGAAGCCCATACGGAGGATTATCTGGCGGTGGCGATCACCAATGCCAAAGCCTACGCGCCTCTTCGCGACAAATACTGTCCCGGCGGCGAGATGTGGGTAACGGAATCCGGTGACGCGGGCGGCGGCGGAGATACCTGGGCTTCCACCTATCTGGATGTGATCCGTACTCTGAACGAGGCGGGCGGATTCAGCCGGGAGACCAGAGGCATCATTTTCCACAATACCCTGGCCGCTTCGGATTACGCTTATCTGGATCGGGTGACCCATGATCCCAGACCCAATTACTTCGCGGTGCTTCTGTGGACCAGACTGATGGGCACTACCGTCTACGATACCGGCGAGCCGGTGCGCATGGGCGCCCATGTCTATGCCCAGAGCCGTAAGGACGGCAAAGAAGGCGTGGTTTATCTGGTCATCAATAACAGCGAGACCGAGACGACTTCCGTGGAGCTGCCGAAGGATGGCGAGGTCTATGTGCTGGCCGGAAAAGGCGGCAATAAGCGGGCTTCCGTCATGACGCTGAACGGACGGCCTCTGAAGCTTCAGGCGGACGGCGGCCTTCCTGACTTAAGCGGCGAGAAAGCGGCTGCCGGCAGGATGGAACTGGCGCCTTTTAGCTGCGCGTTTATCGTGCTGTAGGGATCAAAGATGTCGGGCCTCAAAGTCATGCTTTTTCGCGAGGGTACGAACTGCATGCCTTTTGGATCCGGATCACCAAATTTATAAATTTTAAAAAGGAGAAATTGATATGAGTCAGACAAGAAGCTTACCGGATAAGTTTTACGGACCCAATGGTATTCACCGCGTTCCCCTCTGGCGTGTAGCCGGATTCGCGCTGAATAATACCGCCACCAATATGTATCTGTTCCTGATGAACTATGTCGCCTATTACCTGACCGGTTTCGTAGGCGTCGCCGTGGTAACGGCATCCAGCTTCTCCATGTTCATGAGGATCTGGGACGGCGTGACCGACCCCTTTATCGGATTCACCGTTGACAAGACCAACGGAAAGTTCGGCAAGAACCGTCCGTTCATGATCATTGGCCAGATCATCCTCTGTGTGGCCAGCTTTATCCTGTTCCATATTACGCCGTCTATCCCGCAGGCTGCGCGGTTCCCGTTCTTTATCGTGGTGTCTGCCATTTATTATGTGGGCTATACCTTCCAGTGCGTGGTCACCAAGTCCGCCCAGACCTGTCTGACCAACGACCCGAAGCAGCGTCCTCTGTTCACCATGTTCGACGGCGCTTACAATACGATTCTGTTTGCTGTAGTAGCCGTTGTGTTTTCCCGTGTTTCCACGGCTCACGGCGGATTTTATGAGCAGTCTACATGGAATATCCTGTGGCTGATCACGGCGATTACCTCCGCGATCTTCACCACCATCGCCGTAATCTCCATCGCCCCCAAGGACCGCTCCGAGTTCTTCGGAACTGGCAAGGCCGTCAAGGTGGGTCTGAAGGATTACTGGGATACGATCAAGGGCAACCGGGCCATTCAGATGCTGATCGTGTCCGCTTCCTCCGATAAGCTGGCGTCTTCCATGAGAACGTCCACCGTCTATATCGTACTGTTCGGCCTGATCGCCGGCAACTATAACCTGTACGGCACTATGTCCGGTATGACCACGATTCCTTCCGCCATTATCTGTATGGTATTTGTGGCTGGCCTCGCGACGACTCTGGGACAGAGAAAGGCCATGCTGGTAGGGTCCTGGGGGGGCATTGTGTTAAATGTTTTGATGATCCTTTTGTGGGTATTCGGAAACCCCGCTTCCATGAGCAACCCGGACGGCAGTCTCCATTGGGGATTCTTCGCCATTTCCTATATCCTGTTGACGGTGGCGATCTCCGGTTTCCAGGGGATCTCTGGCAACATCGTTATCCCCATGACTGCCGACTGCGCGGACTACGAGGTTTACCGTACCGGCAAGTATGTGCCCGGACTTATGGGAACGCTGTTCTCCCTGGTTGATAAGCTGGTTTCCTCCTTCGCTCCCCTTCTGGCAGGCGTTGCTCTGGCAGCCATCGGCTTTAAGACCGTGCTTCCGGACGCCACCACCAAGATGGCGGATCTGAACGCGCCCGGCAGCGTATATCAGAATATCAACGTAGGGGCGATTCCCTTCGTGGCTCTGTCTCTGGCCTTCGGCGTAGTCATCATTGGTTTGCTCTGCAATGTTGTCGCCCTGAAGTTCTATCCGCTGACCAAGGAATATATGGCTGAGATCCAGGATGAGATCGCGGCCATCAAGGCAAAGGCCATGTCGGAAGGCTGAGATACATAGCAGCCGAATCATTAATTGAGAAGTGTGCGGAAGGCATCGGCGGTTTTCGATGCCTTCCGTATCGTCACAGTATCCGGAAAGGGCGCCAATGGCTCCCTTTTCGGCCATTATGCGCGGGAGGGACAGATTATGCCTCATGTCAAAAAGGGATCGGGGCCACATTCAAAACAGCAGGAAGTTTCCATGAAGGAATATCTGGACGCTTCGATGGAACTGGAGAAGCTGAGAAAAGAACATGGGATCGAGGTGGAAGAGAAGGGAATTTCCCGCCTGATCAGCCGGTTCTTTGAGCGGCGGGAGAATAAGAAGAAGGTTCTGGTCAACCGGAAAAAGTATTTGACCGTGATGCTGCTTTTAGGCTGGTGCGGCGGACACCGCTTCATGGCGAAGCAGTATGTGCTGGGCGTAATCTATCTGCTGCTGTTCTGGAGCGGATTTCCCCTTGCCATGACAATTATCGATCTATTGATCGCGATTCCCATACAGCCGGATGAAGACGGGAATATTCTGGTATAAAAGCAGGAGAATAATGATAAGAAGGAGGAGACAAGATATGGTTGATTTGAAAGCGAAACCGTTTTATCTGAACGACGAGCAGATCGCCTGGGTGGAGGATACCATCGCGGGCATGACCCTGGAGGAGAAGCTGGGACAGCTGTTCGTCCTCTTAAAAGCCGGTCCGGGCGTTGATGAGGGGCAGATCAAGTCCACGCTTGATTCTTACCATCAGGGCGGACTGCGCTGGCAGGGAGGCGATAAAGAGACAGTCTGGCTTCAGAATACGACCTACCAGAAGAACAGCAAAATCCCGCTGCTCATCGCCGCCAACTGCGACGACGGCGGCGTCGGCTGCGTGCCGGACGGGACCTTCGTGGCGACCGCGGCCCAGTGCGGGGCCGGAGAGGGGACGGAGAACGCCTACCATCTGGGCTATGTGGCCGGACGCGAGGCGTCTGCCATCGGCGTCAACTGGATGTTCAATCCGGTTTCCGATATTTTCATGAACTGGCGCAACACCATAGTCAATACCCGTTCCTTCAGTGAGGATACGGACACGGTCATCGCCAATACACGCGCCTACATAAAGGGCATCAAGGATGCCAATCCCAATATGGCCTGCACGGCCAAGCATTTCCCCGGCGACGGGGTGGAGGAGCTGGACCAGCATCTGGCCCTGGGCGTCAATACGTTAAGCGTGGACGAGTGGAACGCAAGCTTCCGCAGGGTGTATCAGACCCTGATCGACGAGGGGCTGGAGAGCATTATGGTGGGTCACATCGCCCTGCCGGAGATGAGCCGCCATCTGCGCCCGGGCATCGCGGACGCTGACATTATGCCTGCCACCCTGGCTCCGGAGCTTCTGACGGACCTGCTGAGAGGGGAGATGGGCTTTAACGGCGTCATCATCACCGATGCTTCCCATATGATAGGAATGTCGGCCACCTCCCGCCGCTGCGACGCGGTTCCGGGAGCCATTGCCGCCGGCTGCGATATGTATCTGTTCGCCAATGATGTGGAAGAAGATCTGGGCTTTATGAAGGCCGGATATGAAAAGGGAATCATCACTGAGGAGCGCCTGTCCGACGCCCTGCACCGGATCCTGGGCATGAAGGCCCATCTCCATCTCTATGAGGAGAGCGTCCGCATTCCGGACAAGTCCGGTCTGTCCGTGATCGGCTGTGAGGAGCATCAGGAGTATGCGCGGCAGGCTGCCGATACCTGCGTGACCCTGGTTAAGGATACCCGCGGCCTGATACCGGTGGATCCGGAGCAGAAGAAGAGGGCCTATCTGGTCTACGTCCAGTCTACGCCTACCACCAAGGGCTATAAGGGAGACCCGGTGAAGGCCGTGGTCATCGAGGAACTGGAGCGGGCCGGATTTACCGTAGACGTCTGTCCTAATTTCCATGATCTGGAGGTGGAGAACGGCGTGTCTCCCATGAACATGGTCCATATGATGAGCCATGACAGCCGCAAGGACTTCCTGGACAGCCACGATATCGTGTTCCTGGTGATCAATGTGAAGGGCTACGCCCAGGAGAACGACGTCCGCCTGCGCTGGAGTTGCAACCACAGCCGGGAGCTGCCCTGGTACAATGAGGAGCTGCCTACCATCGGCATCAGCTTAAATTACACGAATCATCTGATCGACGTGCCTCAGCTGCACACGTTTATTAACGCTTACGGTCCCACGCGGACCCATATCCGGGCCGCGATCGAGAAGGTCTGCGGAAAGAGTGAATTCATGGGCAAGGCCGGCGAGACGGTCTTCTGCGGCCGCTGGGATACCAGACGTTAATGTCTTCCGAATGAACAAAAAAGAAAAGAGGTACTTCTTATGACGACTCAAAGCGCTCAGCGCGACATGGGCAGCGGCAGCGTCGGCAGACTGCTGCTGCAGCTCGCCATTCCTTCGGTAGTGGCCCAGGTGATAAACCTGCTGTACAACATCGTTGATCGTATCTACATCGGACACATACCCGGCACCGGGGCCGCGGCCCTGACAGGAGTCGGCCTGTTTATGCCTATCCTCATGCTGATCAACGCTTTCTCCATGATGGCGGGTTCTGGCGGCGCGCCCCGGGCGGCGATCGCCATGGGCCAGGGCAATAAAGAGGAGGCGGAAAAGATCGTCGCCAACTGCTTTACGGTCCTGCTGTGCTTTGCTGTAGTGCTGACGGCGGTATTTTACGTCTCCGCGCCGACGCTTCTGCGCCTTTTCGGCGCCAGCGACGTGACGCTGCCTTATGCCGCCGCCTACAGCCGCATCTATATTCTGGGCAGCGTGACCGTCCTGCTGGTCATGGGCATGAATCCGTTTATCACGACCCAGGGCTTTGCCAAGATCAGCATGATGACCACTGCCATCGGAGCCGTCATCAATATTATTCTCGATCCCATTTTCATCTTTGTCCTGGGGATGGGAGTGGAGGGCGCGGCCCTGGCTACGGTGCTGAGCCAGGGAGTGGGGGCTCTGTGGATCCTCCGCTTCCTTACGGGGCCGAAGACGCTTCTGCGTCTGCGCCTTTCCAATATGCGGCTGGAGGCCGGGATCATCCTGCCCTGTCTGGCCCTTGGGGTTTCCACCTTTGTCATGCTTTCCACCGAGAGCCTGCTTTCCATCAGCTTTAATTCCAGCCTGGCCCGCTACGGCGGCGATATCGCCGTCGGCGCTATGACCGTTATCACCAGCGCGAGCCAGCTGGCGATGATGCCGATCCAGGGCGTCTGCCAGGGCGGCCAGCCTATTATCAGCTTTAATTTTGGAGCCGGCAAGCCGGAACGGGTCAAGAAGGCGTTCTGGCTCCAGTTCAGGGTCTGCGTCTGCTACGCGGCTGTGTTCTGGATCCTGATGATGGCCCTGCCGCAACTGGTAGCCGGTATCTTTACTTCGGATACGGCGCTGGTGCAGTACACCGGGTGGGCGATGCGCATCTATATGGCCGGCATTTTCGCCCTGGGTTTCCAGCTCAGCTGCCAGCAGAGCTTCATGGCGTTAGGGCAGGCTAAGATCAGCCTTTTGCTGGCTTGTCTGCGGAAACTCCTTCTGCTGATACCGCTGATCTTCATTCTGCCGCTGTTTCTGTCTGACAAGGTGTTCGCGGTCTTTCTGGCGGAGCCGGTCAGCGATATCATCGCGGCTGCCGTCACTACCGCCATGTTTCTTTCCCGGTTTGACAGGATCCTCAGCCGCGGCGCGGCGAAGGTATAAGAGGAAATGCCCGCCTTCGGCGGCTGGAGCGTGTCAGTCGTATCGGAGGCGGGCGTATGCTTTATGTAATTCTGATAGATTTTGATATTTACATGCGGCATTTCCCGCAGGAAGGAGAAGGATATGGGTACATTCAAGGATTTCAAAAAGAAAAAGGATTTCCTGGTGTGCGTGGATTCGGATGGCTGCGCCATGGACACGATGGACTGCAAGCACATCCACTGCTTCGGGCCGAAGCTGATCGACGAGTGGGGACTCGAGATGTGGCGGGAGGAGATACTGAACCGCTGGAATGAGATCAATCTCTACTCCATGACCAGGGGCATCAACCGGTTTAAGGGCCTCAACGCGATGCTTACGGAGGTCAATGAAAAGTACACGCCGATCGCGGGTCTGGCTGACCTGACCGCCTGGGTGGAGTCCGGCGCGGCCCCCAGCAACGACGCCCTACAGAAGGCGATCGACGAGACAGGCAGCGATATGCTTAAGAAGGCGCTGAGCTGGTCGAAGGCGGTAAACAGCGCCATCAACGACCTGCCTGACAGTCTGAAGCTGCCATATCCCGGCGTGAAGGAGGCGCTGGCCTTCGCTCATGAGAAGGCGGATATCGCCATCGTATCCAGCGCCAATCCCGGCGCGGTGTTGGAGGAGTGGGAGAAATACGGCCTGCTGCCTCATACCGACGTGGTCTGCGCCCAGGACGTCGGCAGCAAGGCGTACTGCATCGCGGAACTTTTGAAGAAGGGATATGCGCCTGACCACGTTCTCATGTGCGGCGACGCGCCCGGCGACATGGACGCGGCGAAGACTAACGGCGTTTTCTATTATCCCATCCGGGTCCGCCAGGAGAAGGAGAGCTGGGAGGAGTTTGTGTCCGAAGGCTTCGGCCATCTGCTGGACGGTACATACGCCGGCGCATATGAGCAGGCGAAGGTCGACGCTTTTTTGAAAAACCTGGGGGGTTAAACGTCCCGCATGATCATAGAAAGGAGGAAATCGCTATGGTAGACATGAAGGCAAAGCCCTTTTTCCTGTCGGAGGAAGACTGCAGATGGGTGGAGAATACCATCGCGGGCATGACCGACGAGGAGAAGGTAGGACAGCTCTTTTTCCAGCTCACTGCCAGCCAGGAGGAGGGCTACCTCAAAGAGCTTATGGAGAAATACCATGTAGGAGGCTGCCGGTATAACGGCATGCCCGGGATCAAGGTGCTGGAGCAGAACTGCATCCTGCAGAAATATGCAAAGATCCCTCTGATCATCGCCTGCAACACCGAAGGCGGCGGCGACGGGGCCTGCTCCGACGGCGTGAACATCGGCACCGGCATCAAGATCGGAGCCACCGGAAATGTGGAGTACGCCCACGATCTGGGCCGCATGGCCAACGAGCAGGCCGCGGCCATAGGCTGCAACATGGCCTTCGCGCCGGTGTGCGACATTCACTACAACTGGCAGAATGAAGAGATTATCTCCAGGGGGTTCGGCAATGATCCGGAGCGGGTTGCCGCCATGAGCCGCGCCTATCTGGACGGGGCCCACACGATTCCCGGCTTTGCCTGCGCTGCCAAGCACTTCCCCGGCAACGGCCAGGATTACCGGGACGCCCATATGGCCAATAACATCAACGAGTTCGACCACGATCAGTGGATGGACACCTACGGCATGGTCTACAAGACCCTCATCGACGACGGCCTGGATGCCATCATGGGCGGACACATCATGCTGCCTAAGTATATGCGTCAGGTCAGGCCCGGCATCACCGACGAGGAGATGCTGCCGGCCACTTTGTGCCCGGAGATCATGACCGGCCTTCTGAGGGATGAACTGGGCTTCAACGGCATGGTGGTCACGGACGCCAGCCACATGGTCGGCATGACGGACAGGATGAAGCGGAAGGATATGCTGCCTGCCGCTATCAACGCCGGATGCGATATGTTCCTGTTCTTCAACGATCCGGACGAGGACTTCGGCACTATGCTCTCGGCCTATAAGAGCGGCGTCATCAGCGAGGAGCGCATGAACGAGGCGCTGACCCGCATCCTGGCCCTGAAGGCCCACATGGGGCTCAATAAGAAGGCAGGGGAGGAACTGGTTCCTGCCCCCGAAGCACTGCCGGCTGTCCTGGGCGATCCCAGCTACAGAAAGACCGCAGAGGCCATCAGCCGGGAGGCGCTGACTCTGGTGAAGTACAAGGATCAGGGCGTGCTGCCTCTGGATCCCGCCAGGACGAAACGGATCATGATCGTGTATGTGAAGGGCGCGGACGGGCCGATGGCGGCGCTGGCGGCTATGGCCATGGGCGGCGGTGGCAAGAGGAAGAATCCCGCTGAGGATCTTCGTGACCGGCTCATAGAAAAAGGCTTCGACGCATTCATTTACGAGAGTCCGCTGGAGAAGATCAAGAAGCAGATCGCTGCGGGAGAAGCTCCCAGCCTGAATCTTTACTTTGCAGGAAAAAACGCCATTGCCGACTTCGTCTCCCAGATGGATCTGGTGATCACCCTCTGCGACGTGGCCAACGGCCATCCCGTTTTTGGAATGAGCAAGGGCGGCGGCGAGATCCCCTGGTATGTGTTCGAGGTACCCGTGGTGGCGATCAGCGTCAATCTGCCCACTATGCTGGCGGATATCCCCGCCGTGCGGACCTACATCAACGCCTACGATTCCAGAAGCTACACCATGGACGCGCTGGTGGACGCCCTGCTTACCGGCCCGGAGGCCTTCCACGGCAAGGATCCCATCGACAGTTTCTGCGGCCTGTGGGACACCAGGATCTGATAATTTGGTATTGGGGAGGCAGTTCTGTGAAAAAGCTCCGGCGTAGAACCCGGAGCTTTTTGCCCAAATATGGGAATCTTCTGTAAGATTTTTCAAATTTATGCGAAAAGAGTTAAATTATATACTAACAAAACAGGAACAGATATTGTATAATACTGACATAATCGCAAGAAGTGTAAGAAAAGGAGGGCAAATATCATGAGTTTATCATTTGGAACGGATCTGACCGGCAAGGTGGCGGTCGTGACGGGGGCAGGCGGCGTCCTGTGCGGGATGTTCGCGGCGACGCTGGCGGAGGCCGGCGCAAAGGTAGCGGTGCTGGATCTGAATGAAGAGGCGGCGAAGAAGGTAGCCGACGGCATCGTGGCGGCAGGCCATGTGGCGAAGGCCTATAAGACCAACGTGCTGGAGAAGCCGAGCCTGGAGGAGACCCACGAGAAGGTGCTTGCGGATCTTGGACCCTGCGACATCCTGGTCAACGGCGCCGGCGGCAACAACCCCAGAGCGCAGACTCAGAAGGAGTATTTCGAGCTTGGCGACATCGAAGCGGACACCGTGTCCTTCTTCGATCTGGACCAGAGCGGCGTCCAGTTCGTGTTCAACCTGAATTTCATCGGCACCCTGCTTCCGACCCAGGTCTTTGCCAAAGACATGATCGGGCGCGAGGGCTGCAATATCCTGAATGTGTCGTCCATGAACGCGTTCACGCCTCTGACCAAGATCCCGGCCTACAGCGGCGCCAAGGCGGCGGTCAGCAACTTCACTCAGTGGCTGGCGGTGCATTTCTCCAAGGTCGGCATCCGTGTAAATGCCATGGCCCCCGGCTTCTTCGTGACGAACCAGAACCGTGCGCTGCTGTTCAATGAGGACGGCACGCCGACGGCAAGAACGCAGAAGATCCTGGCGGCCACGCCGATGGGACGTTTCGGCGAGGCGGAGGAGCTGAACGGTACGCTTCTGTATCTGCTGAACAATGAGGCGGCCGGCTTCGTCAACGGAGTCGTGATCCCGGTGGACGGCGGATTCTCCGCGTATTCGGGAGTATAAGAGAAAACAGCGGAATGTGATAGAAAAAATAAGAAGGAGGTACACATTATGCCAATGCAGATGGGCTGGCGCTGGTACGGCGAGGGCAACGACAAGATCACCCTGGCCGACATTAAGCAGATTCCCGGCGTATCCACGATCGTCTGGGCGCTTCACAGCAAGCTTCCCGGCGAGGTCTGGGAGCCGGAGGAGATCGCGCAGGTGCAGAAGCAGATCGAGGCCTACGGCTTCAACATGGATGTGGTCGAGTCCGTGAATGTCCACGACGACATTAAGATCGGCCTTCCAACTCGTGATCAGTATATCGAGAATTACAAGCAGACGATCCGCAACCTGGCTCCGTTCGGGGTCAAGGTGATCTGCTACAATTTCATGCCGATCTTCGACTGGACCAGGTCCGACCTGTTCCATCCGGTAGGGGACGGCTCCACGGCGCTGTTCTACCAGAAGGATATGATCCAGGATGATTACAACGCCATGGCGGAGTACATCATGTCCTTTACCGAGAAGTACAACATGACATTCCCCGGCTGGGAGCCGGAGCGCATGGCGAAGCTGGACGAGCTGTTCAAGGCCTACGCGCCCGTGACCAAGGAGAAGCTGTGGGAGAATTTCAAATATTTCCTGGAAGCCATCATGCCGACCTGTCATGAGTGCGACATCAAGATGGCGGTCCACATGGACGATCCGCCCTGGGATATCTTCGGCCTGCCCCGCCTTCTGGTGGACGCGGAGTCTATCGACCGGTTCCTGGCCATGGTGGACGATCCCTACAACTGCCTGACGCTGTGCAGCGGTTCCTTGAACGCGAACCCGGATAACAATGTGGCCGAGATCGTGCGCAAGCACTGCGACCGGATCGCTTTCGCCCACATCCGCAACGTAAAGCATTTCCCGAACGGCGACTTCAGCGAGGCCAGCCACAGGGACTGCGACGGCGACACCGGCATTCTGGATATCCTGAAGGCTTACCACGACTGCGGCTACGAGGGCTATATCCGCCCGGATCACGGCCGTCATCTGTGGGATGAGAAGCCGGGCAGTGTCCGGCCGGGCTACGGTCTCTACGACCGGGCGCTGGGCATCATGTATATGCTGGGCGTGTGGGATATGCTGGACAAGCTGGACGGCAAGAGCGCGAAGTAATAGCAGAAAAGGAATCAGATAGATCCGAACAGAAATACTGCCGCGGGAGGGTAATGTATCCCTGCCGCGGCAGTTTCTTTCTGTATTTCCATGCGGGCAGGGTGCCTGACGCTCTGTTCGCATTGCGCATCGCGCCGTGCCTCACGCCGCGCCGCCGTCCGCCTTTCCATCCGCCTCTGTCATAGTATCCTCTGCGTTCTCTGTCCCTCTTGCGGTGATCCGGCTGCGGTATTCGCTGGGCGTGAAGCCCTTGTATTTCTTGAATGTCTTGGTGAAATAGTTCAGATCGGGGATCCCGCAGTGCTGCGCGATGGTCTGGATCTGCAGGTTGGTGGAATTTAAGAGGAAGATGCCGTATTCCACCCGCTTCCGGTTCACGAATTCGGTCAGCGAGGAGCCGGTTTCTTTCTTAAACACGGTGGACAGATAACTGGCGCTGACGTGGAGAAGAGAGGCCTGGGTCTTCAGGCTCAAATCGGCGGTCAGGTCGGAGCCGATCCGGACCAGCACGTCCCGGACCAGCGGCGAGTAGCCCTGCAGGGAATAATTCTTCACCAGCAGGCAGTATTTGCGGGCCATCTCGCGCATCAGCCGGTAGATTTCTTCCCTGGATACGGCTTTCTCAATGGAGCGGGCGAATCGGGAAGACAGGCTGTCGATATGGAGAGGATGAACGTGGCCGTATTCCGCCGCCTTGCGCAGCAGTGTGTTGGCGATAATGGCGTAATTCTTGCAGTCGCGGAGGGTGCTTATCGAGCGGCGTTCCACATGGGCGTGGGGAAACGCGCCCAGCAGCATCTCCGCCGTATGGGTCTCTCCGCGGGCGACGGCCTGCAGAAGGGCGTTTTCGGAGGCGTACTGTTTCTCCAGCGCTTTCATGGACAGAAATGCGTCCGCCGCTTCCTTGTCCTCCGGGCGCAGAGCCACCGGTTCCTTCCCCAGAAGGCTGTCGTCGTACACGTCCTGGAGCGAGAATTTCTTCAGATCGCCCCAGAGCAGCTTCCCAAGCGAATTTATGAGCACCAGCAGACCGGTGCTGTCTTCCAGAATGGGAATGACCCGGAACAGCTTCTCAAATTTGCCTATGAGAAAATGAGGCAGATTATACCTTTCCGCGATCTTCAGAATGTCCTGGGTCGTGACCTCCGCTTCCGTGTAGGGTCCCACAAGGACGAAGGAATTCTCGTCATTCGAGATCCGGATCAGGTAGTAGCAGCACAGGAACGGATCCCGGGTCCGGTAGAACACGCCCGGCCGGCACTGGCTGCTGCAGCGCAGGAATTCTTCCCGGTAATCCAGATCCGGGACGACAAGACGGCGCAGGCCGAAGTCATATGCGTCGATGGGCGAATCATCGGATATGTCGAAAACATGGCAGGGAATATGCGAATTCTTAAGGATCTCCATGAAAAAAGACAACTCGGCTTCATGCTGCATCTTATGTGACCTCCCCCATACGCCCAACGTGAAACACAGAAAGCACGTTTCCTGCGGACATTTAATAATTCTATTATCACTCATTTCACCGAAAAAAGCAATCCAAAAAGTGTACGAAAAGAGAATAATAATTTACTAACGGGGAATTGTGCTTATATGTTATTATTTCTAAGAGAATTGCACAAATGTGTATAAGTATGGACGAGAGTTTTCAGAAAGAAGGGGGCTGAGGGGCCGGATGTGAACGCAGACAAAAAGCTGCGATAAAGAAGATCAGAGATAAAGACGTATGAGTATGGATCTGGAACATTTAACAGAAGGAGGATGATATATATGCGCAACGTGATCAACATTAACAAGGACTGGCGTTTCATTCAGGAGAATGTGGGCCTGCTGGCAGATTTCCCGGCGGACTGGCCGAAGGTAGACCTGCCCCATACCTGGAACGCCATCGACGGTCATGACGGCAACGGCGGTTATGCCCGGGGCACCTACTGGTACGCGAAGCAGTTTGAGACGCCCGTGCAGCCTCTGGCCGGCGGCCGCGTCTACGTGGAGTTTCCTGCGGCGGGGCAGCAGGCCACGGTTTATGTCAACGGTACTAAGGTTATTTATCATGAAGGCGGCTATTCCGCGTTCCGCGCAGACATTACGGATCTGTGCAAGGCGGAGGGGGAGAACCTGCTGGTCGTAGCCTGCAGCAATGAGTACAAGGACAGCGTTTATCCCCAGTCGGCGGACTTTACGTTCTACGGCGGTCTGTACCGGGGCGTGAACCTGATCAGCGTGCCGAACACCCATTTCGATCTGGATTATTACGGCGGACCGGGCCTTCAGGTGACGCCGAAGCCCTGCGGGGACGGAGCGACCTTCGAGATCAAGTCCTGGGTGACGAACCCGGACGAGAACTTTACGGTCCTGTATTCCATTTATGACGAGGACGGCAATGAGGTGGCGGCGGCGGCGCGTCCGGCGGACGACGCGGCGGTCACGATCTGCGTGCCGGAGGTGACTCTGTGGGGCATCGACAATCCGTACCTCTACGAGGTGATGGCGACGCTGCAGCGGCGCAATGAGGCCTACGACGAAGTGTCCGCCCTGGTGGGCGTGCGCAGCTTCTCCTGCGATCCCCAGAAGGGATTCATCTTAAACGGCGTGGAGACCCCGCTGCGGGGCGTGAGCCGCCATCAGGATATGCTGTATAAGGGCAACGCCCTGACCGCGGAGGACCATTACAACGACGCCTGTATCATCAAGGAACTGGGCGCCAACACGATCCGTCTGGCGCATTACCAGCATTCCCAGGATTTCTACGACGCCTGCGACGAGCTGGGCTTTATCGTATGGGCTGAGATCCCGTTTATCAGTGTATTCAATAAGGATCCGGCGGCGCATCAGAACTGCATCAGCCAGATGAAAGAGCTGATCATCCAGAACTACAACCATCCGTCCATCTGCTTCTGGGGCGTGTCCAATGAGATCCTGATCGGCGGCATTTCCGAGAAGCTTGTGGAGAACCACAAGGAGCTGAACGCGCTGTGCAAGGAACTGGATCCCACGAGGCTGACCACCATCGCCCATGTGTCCATGACGCCGCTTGACAGCCCGCTTCACCATATTACCGACGTGGAGAGCTACAACCACTACTTCGGCTGGTACGGCGGCAAGATGGAAGACAACGGCCCGTGGCTGGATCATTTCCATGAGGTCCATCCGGATATCTGCCTGGGAATGTCCGAGTACGGCTGCGAGGGTATTATCACCTATCACGGCCCGAATCCGGCCTGCAAGGATTACAGCGAGGAATACCAGGCGCTGTATCATGAGCATATGGCTAAGGTATTTGCCGACCGGCCCTGGATCTGGTCGAGCCATGTGTGGAACATGTTTGATTTCGGCTGCGCGGCCCGCGACGAAGGCGGCGTGAAGGGCCGGAACAACAAGGGCCTTGTGACAATGGACCGGAAGACGAAGAAGGACAGCTACTATGTCTATCAGGCTTACTGGACCAAGGAGCCCATGGTGCATCTGTGCGGCCGCCGCTACGCGCAGCGGGCCGGCGAGACCACTGAAGTTCGCGTCTATTCCAACCAGCCGTCCGTCACGCTGTATATGAACGGCGAGAAAGTGGGCGAGCGGCAGGCGGAGAAGGTCTTTGTCTTCACGGTAGCCTTAAAGGACGGCTTCAATACGCTGGTGGCGGAAGCGGGATCGGCAAAGGACAGCATCACTCTGGAGAAGGTGGAGAAGGAGCCGTCGATCTATGTGCTTCCGGAGGTCACGGAGCGTGCGGAGGGCGTCGCCAACTGGTTCAAGCTGGCGGGCGACCTGGATCTGAAGGCGCCGATGGAGTTCCCGGAGGGCAAGTATAACGTGAAGGTTCCCATGGGCGAGATCGCCAAATCCGAGGAAGCCATGAGGGTAGTCTCCGAGGCGGTCAAGCTGGCGACCAACATGAAGGTGGCGCCGGGCGAAGGCATGTGGGATATGATGAAGGGCATGGCGCCGCAGGCCATGGTGGAGATGGCCGGCTCCATGATGCCGGAAGGGTTCCTGGAGAGCCTGAACGCGAAGCTGATCAAGATCGACCGGGTATAACATTCCGAAGGAAACGGATTATCTATGTATAAATAAAAACTGAAATTCCCAGAGGGCAGGGCCGTTTTTCCGGTTCGGCCCTCTGCTTGTATTTCCATGCGAGCAGGACGCCAGTGACGTCCTGCTCGTATTTCCATGCAAGCAAGGCGCCAGTGACGCCTTGCTTGTATTTGCTGCCTTCCTGATGTATACATGACGTGTTTCTTATAAAATACTTGTCTGGATCGTTATTTCATATTATACTTAGAACGGTTCGATCATCGGATGGGCATGCGCGGATGTGTCCCGCGGCATGTTTTTAAAGTTTTAAGACGGATCGTTCAAGCAGTAAGAGTCGAAGGAGGAGAACCCGTCGTATGGGTGACAGCCGCAGATGCGAGTGATAGCCGGAACAGCCAGAAGGCTGCAGTTAAAAACTCCCGACGGTCTGGACACGCGGCCTACCACGGACCGGATCAAGGAGACTTTATTCAATATGATCTGGCCGGACGTGGTCCAGGCGCGTTTCCTGGACTGTTTTGCCGGCAGCGGAGCCATCGGCATCGAGGCGCTGAGCCGCGGAGCCGCGGAAGCGGTATTTATCGAGAAGAATCCGAAAGCCGCGGCCTGTATCCGGGAGAATCTGAGAACCACTCATCTGGAAGAGAGGGGACGGATTCTGACCTGCGATATTATAAGCGGCCTGCGCCGGATCGAAGGACAGAACGGGGCGTTCGGCGTTATTTTCATGGATCCGCCGTATGATCATCAGTGGGAGAGGATGGTGCTGGAGTATCTTAAGGATTCGCGGCTGGCGGACGAGGATACGCTGATCATTGTCGAGGCGTCCCTGGATACCGGTTTTTCTTATGCGGCCTCGCTGGGATTTGAGGTCGTCAGAGAGAAGATCTATAAGACCAACAAGCATATTTTCTTGAAAAAACAGACAGAACAGGAGCAGTAACCATGGCAGTTGCCGTTTATCCGGGCAGTTTTGATCCGGTCACATATGGACATTTCGATATTATTGAGCGCAGTTCAGCGATTATGGACCGTCTGATCGTGGCAGTTTTGAATAATTCTTCAAAATCGCCGTTGTTTTCTGTGGAAGAACGTGTTAATATGTTAATAGATGTTACAAAACATCTGCCCAATGTGGAGGTAAGGTCCTTTAACGGGCTTTTGGTGGATTTTGTACAGGCCAATCATGCAGACGTTATCATCAGAGGACTGCGCGCCGTAACGGATTTTGAATATGAATTACAGCTTTCCCAGACAAACCGCGTGATCGCGCCGCGGGTCGATACGGTATTTTTGACGACGAATTTGAAATATTCATATTTGAGTTCCAGCATCGTGAAAGAGATCGCCATGTACGGCGGCGATATCAGCGCGTTTGTCCATCCATCCATAGCTGAGAAAATACGGGCCAAATTCGCGGGGGACTAACGAATAGAAGGGAGAGTACATAATAATGAGCAGGATCGAACAGCTGATCGAGGAGATTGAGGAGTATATTGACGGGTGCAAGCCGGCCCCGCTTTCGAATAATAAGATTCTTGTGAACAGGGAGGAACTGGAGGAGCTTCTGGTGGAGCTCCGTCTCCGCGTGCCGGATGAGATCAAGCAGTATCAGAGGGTCATCAGCAACCAGGAAGCCATCATGAATGACGCCCGCACCCAGGCGGACGCCATGCTTCAGGAGGCGAAGAGCCAGACCAACGAGATGGTGAACGAGCACGAGATCACCCAGGCGGCTTATCAGGCGGCCAATCAGATCATCGATGACGCCAATGTGCAGGCGCAGGCGATCCTGGACGCCGCGGTCAACGACGCCAACAGCATCCGCCAGGGCGCCATGCAGTATACGGATGACGCTCTGCATAATCTTCAGAATATCATCGCCCATTCCGTGGATACGGCACAGAACCGTTTCGAGGCGTATATGAATTCCATGAAGAGCGCGTTTGACGTGGTGACCAATAACCGCAACGAGCTTCATATGCCCGCTCAGCCGCAGGACGCGTCCGCTCCTACAGGCGGAGAAGGCCAGGAAGGCTTTGGAGGAGACTATACAGAAGACATGCTGTAATCGTATGCAGCAGTTTCCAAAGAACATAATGCCGGATGGACAATCCGGCATTTTTCGCGGGCAACGAGCCGGGCGGAGATGCTTGCATCTCCATCCGGCGACTGCCGCGAAAGCGATCGAGCCCTGCGGAGCAGGGGTCGATCGGATATGCGGGCAACGAGCCGAGCGGAGACGCTTGCGTCTCCATTCGGCGACTGCCGCGAAAGCGATCGAGCCCGGCGGAGCAGGGGTCGATCGGATGTGCGGGCAACGAGCCGGGCAACGAGCCAGGCGGAGACAAGACGCTGCGGGTCTGGAAGATCCCGGAGAGCCCGCCGAATGCCGTGACCGCCGTCAGCCAGAAGCCCTGCCGGGGGCCGCTGAAAACCTCTGAAATGGCTCGAATCCCGGTCGTGATCTCTGCGGCTCCGAGAAAGAGCGCCTTCAGGGCGGCGGGAAGAGCCGGGATCTGCCGGATGAAAGCGGCAAGAATGGAAAACAGCATGATATAGCCGCCGATCCGGACCATTACCTCGATCGAACGCATCATAGTTGTGTCGAAATTATCATCAGCCGTCCGCGCGGCAGACGGCTGTCTGCCTTCGCCTGAAGCAGGCCCTGACCTGGATAAGCCGCCCTTGCGGCCGGACAGATCATTTTCACTGCTATATCTATAAATCTTCCGTGCCAGCATGGACAGCGGCAGAACAGGCAGGTAGAGGCATGCGATCACCATCCCGATGGGAACGCCGGGACTGAGATTGGCGGCCAGATATCCCAGCACGAACATGGGGCTGGGATGGTTGCTGATCGCCAGGAGATATCTGGCTTCCTCACAGGAGATCCTTTCCTGCGCCAGAAATTCCGCGCAGGTTTTGGCCCCCATGGGATAGCCGCAGAGCAGGCCGGAGACCAGCACATAGCCGCCGTCGTCGGAGAGCGAAAACAGCTTTCGCAGGATCGGACGCAGCGGCGCCATGAGCAGGGGAAGTCCGCCGGCGGACACGATCACATTGGAGCAGATCATAAATGGAAGAAGCGTGGGCAGCACGGTATCGGCCCACAGTAAGAGACCGCGTTTGGCGCCTTCCAGCGCCAGCGGGGAATGCGTCAGCAGCAGTAACAGAATGAGAACGGACGCGGCGCCGGCTGCGGAAGGATGCGGCGCGGCGCTTTTTTTGCGGCAAAATACAGCGGAATGTTCCATTTTCAACCGAATACAATATCTTTATAGCAATGTATGAGACAGAGAGGAACAGATATGCGGATTCTTCTGCTGATCCTGCTGGCGCTTGTTAATGTGTGTCTGAGAGGGTATCTGACCGAAAATCCCGATTTCTATCAGTTAGACGCTTATACCTGGGAAAACGAAGAATTCCGGGCCATGCGTCTCGGCGAGGCCGCGGCGGAAGCGGAGAATCTGGACGCGGACGGGATCGCGGCGGCCATGCTCCGTATGGAATATGATCTGAAGGAAGCGTCGGAAGAAGATTTGGAGCCGCCTGTTGTGAACCTGGCGCTCAAACGGCGTCCGGAAGAATACCGGAAGCTGAGAAACGCCTATGAAACAGTCTTCGCGGATCTTGAATATTTTCCGGTACCGGACAGCACCCGGGCGGAGACTCCGGAAGTGACATATGAAAATGACTGGATGAACCGGCGCACCTATGGCGGAGAAAGAGGGCATGAGGGCTGCGATATCATGGGAAATGCGCTTCCCCGCGGTTCCTATCCGGTGGTCAGTATCACCGACGGCGTCGTGGAGAAGGTGGGCTGGCTGGAGAAGGGCGGGTGGCGGATCGGGATCCGGGCGCCGTCGGGGCTCTATCTCTATTACGCCCATCTCTATGATTACGCCGCCGAATGGCAGGAAGGGGACACGGTGCGGGCCGGACAGCTGCTTGGTTTCATGGGGGATTCCGGTTACTCCAGGGTGCCGGGAACCGTCGGCAATTTTGACGTGCACCTCCATGTCGGCATGTATCTGCGGACGGATCATTACGAGGAGCTCAGCATCAATCCTTACTGGCTTCTTCGCTATCTGGAAAAATATCGTTTAAAGTACAACTATTGATTTTCATTGCCGGATAAATGTGATATACTTATTTCTGTGGGCAGTGCGGAAACCGCGTTTAGGTGCCGCACTGCCGATTCCTATCCGACGAGCGCAGTATATTTGATCAGGAGATCTCATGAGACAGGATTTACCGGAACCGTTCCGAATTCAGATGCAGGAGCTGCTGGGCGTGGAATATGACGCTTATCTGGAAAGCTTCGACGCTCCGCCGGCCGCCGGACTGCGTGTAAATACGGCCAAATGGACCCCGGCTGAGGCCGCGGGGAAGCTTGGAGTCCCGCTCAGGCCGGTTCCCTGGACGGATAACGGTTTCTACTATAATAGCGGGCGTCTTTCGAAGGACCCGTATTATTACGCCGGACTTTACTATCTTCAGGAGCCGAGCGCCATGGCGCCTGCACGTTTTCTTCCGGTAAAGCCGGGGGACCGCGTGCTCGATCTGTGCGCGGCGCCGGGAGGCAAGAGTACCGAGCTGGGCGCCAGGCTGAAGGGGCGGGGGCTTCTGTGGGCCAATGATATCAGCAATTCCAGGGCGAAGGCTCTGCTTAAGAATCTGGAACTGTTCGGGATCGCCAATATCTGCGTGAGCAGCGAAGGACCGGACAGGCTGGCGCAGTTTTATCCGGAGTATTTCGACAGCGTTCTTGTGGACGCGCCCTGTTCCGGGGAGGGAATGTTCCGGCGGGAGCCGGATATGGTGAAGGACTGGACGGAGCGCGGTCCGGAGTATTACGCGCTGCTTCAGGCGGAGATCCTTAAGCAGGCGGTGAAGCTTCTCCGTCCGGGCGGGTATCTGATGTATTCCACCTGTACATTTTCCGGGATCGAAGATGAGGGGAATGTGCTCCGGCTTCTGGAGGAACATCCGGAGATGGAGCTGGTGCCGCTTAAACGCTTTGCGGGAGCCTGCGGAGGGATCGGGCTGGAAGGCTGTCTGCGGCTGTTCCCCCATAAGGTGGAGGGAGAGGGACATTTCCTGGCGCTGATGCGGAAGAAGATGACGGAAACTGCGCGGGCGGACGCGTTGAAAGCTGCGCAGGCGGAGACAAGGCAAAACCCGCAGGCGGAGACGGAGAATGCAGTGCGTGTGGAGATAAGCGGTCATGCGCCCGCAGAGACGCGCGGACATTCGAAAATGCTGCCGGAACTTACTGCTTTTCTTTCAAAATACAGATCAGGCTGGGACGAGCGGCGTTTCCTTATCAATGGCGAATCGGTGTATTATCTGCCGGAGAATTTCATTCCCGCGAAGGGCATCCGCTATCTGCGTACAGGGCTTTTGGCGGGAAACTTAAAGAACGGCAGGTTTGAGCCGTCCCAGGCGCTGGCCATGACATTAAATGCGGATACATTTGCAGACAGCATCTCGTTTGAACATGAAGATGAGCGGGTGGTTCGTTATCTGAAAGGCGAGACGGTCTTCCTGCGGGAGGACGAGCCCGAACGGCAGGGATGGCAGCTGATCTGCGTGGACGGCTACGGGCTGGGCTTTGCGAAGGCGGCCGGACGTACGCTGAAGAATAAGTATTACCCAGGCTGGCGGTGGATGTAGAAAGCCGGTTCCGGCAGGAAATATGACAGAATGTGGTGCAGCTGATAACGGTGGGTAACGCAGCAGAAAGGAGCGGCCCGGATGGCGGACAAAAACGGCGGAACGATGCGGCTTGACCGTTTCCTCGCGGAGATGGGCGAAGGAACACGCAGTCAGATCAGAGACGCGGCGAAGAACGGCAGGATCGCGGTAAACGGTATTCTTGAGAAACGTTCGGACCGGAAGATCGACCCCGAAGCGGACCAGGTGACGGTCGACGGC
The DNA here is from genome assembly GCA_947626395.1 of uncultured Lachnospiraceae bacterium. Classification (GTDB taxonomy): domain Bacteria; phylum Bacillota; class Clostridia; order Lachnospirales; family Lachnospiraceae; genus UBA3402. The sequence continues at coordinate 40,861 of CANQRU010000025.1, forward strand.
CGGCCGGTCCAATATGCGGCGTACGAATATTATATGTTAAATAAGCCTCAGGGCGTGGTGTCCGCTACAGAGGATAAGCGGTACACGACCGTCGTGGAACTGATCGCAGAGCGGAAACGCACGGACCTGTTCCCGGTGGGACGGCTGGATATCGACACGGAAGGGCTTCTTCTGATCACCAATGACGGCGATCTGGCCCATCGTCTCCTGTCGCCGAAGAAGCATGTGGACAAGCGGTACCTGGCGGTGGCAGAGGGAACGCTTCCGGCGGACGCGGCGCAGAGGTTTAAGGAAGGCATCACGCTGGAGGACGGTACGGTGACGCTTCCGGCTGAACTGGAGGAGGGCGGCGTGGCCGCCGCCGAACCACATCGGAGCGCGTATATTCTTACGATCCGCGAGGGAAAGTTCCATCAGGTGAAGCGGATGTTCGAGGCGCTGGGCTGCCGGGTGATATATCTGAAACGTCTGTCCATGGGGAGCCTGATGTTGGATGAGGATCTGGAGCCGGGACAGTACCGGCCGCTTACGGAAGAGGAACTTAAGAAGCTGAAGGAAGGATGCACATGACATTAGAGAAGATCAGGGCGATCATTTTCGATCTGGACGGTACATTGGTGGATTCCATGTGGATGTGGAAAGCCATCGATATCGAGTTTTTGGGACGGTACGGTTACGAATGTCCGGACGATCTGCAGAGAGCCATTGAGGGAATGAGTTTTACGGAGACGGCGGCGTATTTTATCAGGCGTTTTCATCTCCCGCTGACCGAGAATGAGATCAAGGGAATCTGGACGGAGATGTCCATTGACAAATACCGCCGCGAGGTGCCGGTAAAGCCGGGCGTCATGCGGCTTTTGGAATACGCGAAGGCCCATGGCATCCGCTGCGGCATCGCTACCAGCAACGGTTCGGACATGGTGGATGCGGTGCTGAATTCGCAGGGACTGAAGCCGTATTTCCAGGTGGTCACGACAGCCTGCGAGGTGAAGGAGGGTAAGCCCAGCCCGGATATTTATCTGAAGGTGGCCGAGACGCTGGGAGTCCGGCCGGAAGAGTGCCTGGTCTTCGAGGATGTTCCGGCGGGAGCGACGGCCGGAAAGCGTGCGGGCATGACGGTCTGCGGCGTGGCTGACGCGGATGCCGACGCCAGAAATCTGCGGGGAGAGATGCGGGAGCTGACCGATTATTTTATTGAAGATTTCCGGCAGCTGTTTGATGAGAACGGAGAGGTATGTCTATGAAGATTGCGATCGTAACCGGCGCGTCGTCGGGGATGGGCCGCGAGGCGGTATTTCAGATCGGCGACCGTTTCCCCGGAATCGACGAGGTATGGGTGATTGCCCGAAGAGAAGAGCGGCTTCTGGAACTGGCCGGAAAGGCCGTGCCGGAAGGAAGCGGAGGCAAAAAGTGGCCGGCATCCAGTATCCCCGCGAGGGTCCGCTGCTTTGCAGCGGATGTGACGGATCCGTCGGGGAGAGAAATGATCGGCGCAGCCCTGCGGGAAGAAAAACCGGAGGTAAAGATCCTGGTGAACGCGGCCGGAACCGGTGTGATCGGCCGCGTCGGTTCGCAGCCGGAGGAGACGGAGTGCGGCATGGTGCGGCTTAACTGCGAGGCGCTCTGCGCGATGACAGCCATGGTTCTGCCTTACATGGGACGGAACAGCCGGATCATCCAGTTTGCGTCCGCGGCGGCATTTTTACCACAGCCGGATTTTGCAATCTACGCGGCTTCGAAGGCATTTGTGCTGAGCTACAGCCGGGCGCTGGGAATGGAGCTTAAGGACCGGGGGATCTGCGTAACGGCGGTATGTCCGGGGCCGGTGAAGACGGAATTCCTTGAGATCGCACAGAAGGAACACGAGATCCCGTTTTATAAAAAGCTGGTGATGGCAGATCCGAAAAAGGTAGTCAATAAAGCGATTAAGGACAGTATGGCCGGCAGGCCGGTCTCGGTATACGGGATCGTGATGAAGCTGTTCCGGCTTGTCTCGAAGATCCTGCCGCACGGTCTGATCCTGGAAATGATGGGAAGGTTTGGCGGCTGAGACAGCTCGCAGAGCGCGGCCGGCATTCGTATAAAATACAAGCTGCGGTTGTTGTGACGGCGTGCAGGATCAGGGACTTGCGTTTAATAAGCCGGAAGCAAAATGGAGGAAACGAATGCGATGAGAAAACAGAAAGGCGAATACGGCTACCGGAACTACCGGAAGGCGGTCCAGTTCGGGGAAGTTCTCTTCGGGGCCGTCGCCATTATCATCCAGCTGCTTGCCAGAAATTTCACGGACAGCCAGGCTGCCAGGAATGTGCTGACGCTGATGGCGATCCTGTCTGTGCTGCCCACGGCCAATGTGGCGTCGCCGTTTCTGGCTTCGCTGCGCTACCGGACGCCGGGCGAGGATTTCCACCGGAAGGCGGCCGAATATGAGCCGAAAGGAATCCTTTTGTACGATCTGGTGGTGACGACGAAGGAGCAGATCCTGCCGTTTGACGCGGTGATGGTGCATCCCATGGGGGTGTTTGCCTACTGCATCGCGGAGAAGGCGGATGTGAAAAAAGCGGAGAAGACCCTGAATGATTCTTTCAAGAGTCAGAAGCTGGATCCGAATATCAGGATCATCACGGATGAGCGGCAGTTTTTTAACCGTTTAAAGGGACTGAAGCCCGCGGCGGAGTATGAGGACGACGGAAGCGTCGATTACGCGGCCGGAGTGCTCAAGAGCATGTCGATGTAAGGAAAGGCACATGAAAAGTCTGATCATTTCGGAAAATGAAGCCGGGCAGCGTCTGGATAAGCTGCTGGCGAAATACATGAATCTCGCGCCGAAGGGCTTTCTGTATAAAATGATGCGCAAGAAAAATATCACGCTTAACGGAAAGCGCTGCGACGGTTCCGAACGTCTGGCGGTCGGGGACGAGGTGAAGCTGTTCCTGGCGGAAGAGACGATTGAAAAATTTTCCAGGCCTGTTTATGCGAATGGGCGGACCGGCATGGCTGAAAGCGCCGGTCGAAATGCGCAGAGCGATTCGAAGAAACGTGACCGGGACAGTCTGGATATCATTTATGAAGACGATCACATCATGCTGGTCAACAAGCCTGCCGGTATGCTGTCCCAGAAGGCGAAAGACAGCGATATTTCTCTTGTGGAGTATGTGACAGATTATCTCCTTGGCAGCGGCGCACTGATGGAAGATTCCCTGCGGACTTTCCGTCCGGCTGTCTGCAACCGTCTGGACCGCAATACCAGCGGTCTCGTCGTGGCCGGAAAATCCCTGGCGGGGCTTCAGATCATGTCTCAGGTATTCCGCGACAGAAGTATTCACAAATATTATCTGTGTGTGGTGAAAGGGACGGTTGCGGACGCGCAGACGATCACTGGTTATCTGATAAAAGATGAGAAGACGAATAAGGTGACGGTGAACGGCGATCCGCTTCCCGGCAGTGCGCCGATCAGGACGGAATATGAACCGGTTCGGTACGGAAGGAACGCGGCTGCGGGAGCGTATACGCTTCTGCGGGTAACCCTGATCACCGGCCGGACGCATCAGATCCGGGCGCATCTGGCGTCGGTCGGTCATCCGCTGGCCGGAGATCTCAAGTACGGAGATCCGAAATGGAACGAACGTCTGCGGAAGGAGTATGGAATCCGTCATCAGATGCTGCATTCCTATCAGATCGTTTTTCCGCAGCTTCCGGAACCATTGGCGTATCTGAGCGGGAGAAGTTATACGGCGCCTGTGCCGGAAGAATTTGCCAGACTGCCGTGGGAGACGGCCATTGCCCTATAAAAGCCGGAACCGCAGAGGAGGGTGTACATGGGAACCTGGAATTCCAGAGGCCTTCGGGGCTCGACCCTGGAGGATATGATCAACCATACCAACGAGGTGTATCGGGAGAAGAAGCTGGCGCTGATCCAGAAGGTGCCGACGCCGATCACGCCTATGACCATCGATAAGGAGACCCGCCATATCACGCTGGCGTATTTTGACCAGAAGAGTACGGTGGATTATATCGGCGCGGTTCAGGGGATCCCGGTGTGCTTCGACGCCAAGGAGTGCGCAGTGGCTACATTTCCGCTGCAGAACGTCCACGAACACCAGGTGCGGTTCATGAAAGAATTTGAAGAGCAGGGCGGCGTGGCGTTTATCATTCTCCACTGGACGGCGATCGATGAGATCTATTACATTCCGTTCGACGAGCTTTACGGATTCTGGCAGCGGATGCAGGAGGGCGGCCGGAAAAGCTTCACTTATGAAGAGATCGACCATTCCTGGAGAATCGGTCAGCACAGGGATGTATTCGTGCACTATCTTGAAATGATCCAGAAAGATCTGGATCGGAGGCATTAATATATGCAGTCGGTCGGTGCCGGACTTTGCATAAATCTTTGCATTACAAGAAAAAAACTGTAATTTCATGCGGCCTTTTTGTAAATTTCGTTAGAAAAATCAAAAGTTCATGATTAAATATAGAAATTTTTACGTATTCTAAGATTCGTACCGGGAGAAAACCGGATCGGAAATTATCATGATTTTTCACTGTTACAATTAAAAAGCTGTGATTATCACATATATGAGATTGTTTTATGCCTTGACAAATTCATTTTTTTCTCTTATAATGCGATACATCACAGTGATGAAGTCATTTCCCGCCGGATACAGGAACATGAATATTTATAACTTTTCCTGTATACGGACAGATTCAGGGGGATTGGGGAGACCGGGAGATGGACTGTCAAGAAGGAGGATATCATTATGGCAGACAACAACACAAAGAAGAAAAGCGGCGGCGGAGCATTGCTGGGAGCGGCATTTATCATGGCGACATCGGCCATCGGCCCCGGCTTCCTGACGCAGACGGCAAGCTTTACCGGCACCCATCAGGCCAGCTTCGGTTTCGTAATTCTGGCGTCCATCGTCCTGGCGGCTATCGCCCAGATCAATATCTGGAGAGTGCTGTGCGTGTCGGGACTGCGCGGACAGGATGTGGCGAATAAGATCCTTCCGGGTCTCGGCTATGTCGTATCGCTTCTGGTCGCGTTCGGCGGACTGGTATTCAACATCGGCAATGTCGGCGGCGGCGGCCTGGGCTTCAATACGCTCTTAGGACTTCCGACCAAGGTGGGCTGCGCGCTGGCGAGCGCCATCGCGATCGCGGTATTCCTGATCAAGGATGCCAAGGCGGCTATGGATAACCTGGCGAAGGTTCTGGGCGGCATCATGATCGTAGTTATTTTCATTATCATTCTCGTTGTGAAGCCTCCGGTCGGCGACGCACTGGTCAACACCGTGGTTCCTTCCACTGGGTACGGCGCGCTGGTTCCGGCCATCATCACACTGCTGGGCGGCACAGTCGGCGGCTACATCACATTCTCCGGCGCGCACCGTCTGATCGACGCGGGCATCACCGGCGAGAAGAATCTGAAGGAGATCAATAAGAGTTCCGTTATGGGTATCGGGATCGCAACCATTGTCCGGATCTTCCTGTTCCTGGCGATCCTGGGCGTTGTTGTGAAACTGACCGGCGGCGAGACGCTGGATGCTTCGAATCCGGCGGCGGACGCGTTCCGGCGCGGAGCCGGCGAGATCGGTTACCGCTTCGCGGGCCTGGTGATCCTGTGCGCGGCTGTTACGTCTATCATCGGCGCGGCCTATACGTCGGTTTCGTTCCTGAAGACGTTCCATCCGGCGATCGCAAAATATGAGAACTGGGTCGTGATCGGATTCATCGTTGTTTCCGCGATCATCATGCTGGCGATCGGAACCACGCCGGCGACGATGCTGATCCTGGCGGGCGCGGTGAACGGCCTGATCCTGCCGATCACCCTGGGCATCTGCCTGATCGCGTCGAAGAGCAAGAAGATCATGGGCGACGACTACAAGCACCCGACGGTTCTGCTGGTTCTGGGCGTGATCGTGGTCATTATCTCCGCTTACCTGGGGATCACGACGTTCATGTCCAACATGGGGAACCTGCTGGGATAATACAGAAAAACATTTCACATCACCAAAGAAGGTGCAATCTATGTTCGATCCGGTTGCACCTTTCTTCCTATCTATGGTACGGAATCAGTACAATGGCTTGAACATAAGGAAATTATAGGCAGGAACGCCGCGGTATCCGCGCAGGCGGCTATCGGCGGCGGGAGAGGAGCAAAGCGACATTTTATGCAGAACATTAAGATCCTGACAGCAGGAGACAGTTCCCTGCTGGTCGAATTCGGTTCGGAGATCAGCCCGCAGATCAACCAGAAGATCGCGGCCACCGTGAAGCTCATGCACGAGCAGAACATCGAGGGCGTGGTGGACGTGATCCCGGCATTCTGCTCCCTGCTGATCAATTACGATCCCCGCGTCATCCGCTACGAGCAGATGAAGAAGCGGATCGAGGGCATTCTGAAGGTGGATGTCCGTACCGGTGCGCAGACGAAGAAGATCTTCGAGATCCCGGTCCTTTACGGCGGGGAATACGGCCCGGATCTGCCCTATATCGCGGAGCATGCGGGCCTTACGCAGGAGGAGGTCATAAAGATCCATTCATCCAGCGATTATCTGATCTATATGCTGGGATTTCTGCCCGGCTTCTGTTACTTAGGCGGCCTGGACGAGCGCATCCACACGCCGCGCCTTGCTAATCCGCGGCTTAAGATCCCGGCGGGAAGCGTCGGCATCGGCGGATCCCAGACCGGCATCTATCCCCTGGATTCTCCGGGTGGATGGCAGTTAATGGGAATGACTCCGGTGAAGACCTACGATCCGGCGCGGGAGATGCCGATCCTGGTGCAGGCCGGCGAATATATCCGCTTTGTTCCCATTGACGAGACGGAATATAAGCGGATCGCAGAACTGGTGGACCGGGGCGAGTATGAGTGCCCGGTCCGCAGAGAGGAGGCGTAGCATGGGCATCCGTATCATCAAGGCAGGCATGATGACCACCGTCCAGGATCTGGGCCGCACCGGTTACCAGAGCCAGGGCTTTCCGGTGGCAGGCGTTATGGATGTGCGGTCCTTTAAGATCGCGAACCTCCTTCTGGACAATCCGGAAAATGAGGCCGTGCTGGAATTTACGCTGATCGGTCCCACACTGGAATTTACGTCGGACACGCTGATCGCGATCACCGGCGGCGATTTCCAGCCGACGATCAACGGGGAACCGGCGCCGATGTACACGGCTATTTATGTCAATAAGGGCGACGTGCTGAAATTCTCCAGCGCCCGCACAGGAAGTCGCGGCTATGTGGCATTTTCCAGTTACTTAAAGATCCCGGTTGTCATGGGCAGCCGCTGCACGAACATGAAGAGTTCCATCGGGGGCTTTAAGGGACGCAAGCTTCAGGACGGCGACTATATCGAATTCCGCATCAAGAGACGTTATCTGCCGTTCTTCCTGTCCAGGACGCTGGATCTGGACGAGTTTGACCAGGAAGACGCGACGCTTCGGGTGGTCATGGGACCGCAGGACTATCTGTTCAGCAAACAGGGCATCGATACGTTCCTAAGCAGCGAATACAAGGTGACCAGCGATTTCGACCGGATGGGCTGCCGGCTGGAGGGACCGTTCATTTCCCGCAAGGAAAACAAGGACATGATCTCCGACGGCATCGCTTTCGGCTCCATCCAGGTGCCGGCCCACGGCAAGCCGATCATCCTTCTGGCCGACCGGCAGACCACCGGCGGCTATCCGAAGATCGCCACGGTGGCGTCGGTGGATATTCCGAAGCTGGTGCAGAGAAAGACCGACCATTCGATCCGGTTCAAGGCCATTTCCGTAGAGGAGGCCCAGAAGCTTTATCTGGCGGAACTGGAAGAGCTGAACGAGATGCGCAAGAAGATCCACAGGCCGTGCAAAGAGGTTCTGGAGTGCCGGCAGACGGCGAAGCGGCTGAGGAGGCTTTTTGAGGCGCAGATGTAAACAGATAACAGGAAAATGAAAGGGGAACAAGACAATGGATCTTGAGAAGATTGCAGGATTAGTGAAAATGATCGAAGAATCCGGACTGACGGAGTTTACGTATAAAGAGGGCGACGTGAAGATCACGATGAGCAAGCTGGAGCACCCGCCGGTGGTGGCGGCCGGAATGCCGGCCGTGCCGGTAGGCGGCCCGGCTCCGGCCGGCGCGGCGCCTGCCCCCGCGGCAGTACCCGCGGAGGAGGACGAGGTTCTCTTTATCACAGCGCCGATCGTGGGAACCTTCTACTCGGCGGCGGGACCGGATATCCCGGCCTATGTGCGCGTGGGCGACCGGATCAAGGAAGGCCAGACGGTCTGCATCCTGGAGGCCATGAAGCTGATGAATGAGATCCAGTGCGAATTCGACTGCGAGATCGAGGCGGTCCTGGTCAGCAATGAACAGAAGGTGGAGTACGGTCAGCCCCTGTTCCGCGTCAAGAAGATCTGACACACGGAGGTAGGCATATGATTAACAAAGTTCTGATCGCCAACCGCGGCGAGATTGCCGTCCGCATCATCCGCGCTTGCCGCTGCATGGGTATCCAGAGCGTGGCGATCTATTCGAAGGAGGACGCGGACAGTCTCCATGTGCAGCTAGCGGATCAGCGCGTCTGCATCGGCGAAGGCCCGGCGAAGGACAGTTATCTGAACATGGACCATATCATCGCCGCTGCCGAGAATGTGCAGGCGGACGCGATCCATCCCGGCTTCGGGTTCCTCTCGGAGAACAGTACCTTTGCCCGCAAATGTCAGGAGAACGGCATCATTTTCATTGGTCCGGATCCGGACGTGATCGACCGGATGGGCAATAAATCCGAGGCCCGCAAGACCATGATGGACGCTGGCGTGCCTGTGGTGCCCGGTTCCCGGGAAGCGGTCTACGATGTGGAAGACGCGAAGAAAGAGGCGGAGCGCATCGGCTATCCGATCATGATCAAGGCATCTTCCGGCGGAGGCGGCAAGGGTATGCGCGTGGCGAACTCTCCCGAGGATTTTGAGGTGCAGTTTAACATGGCCCAGCGGGAGTCGGCCAACGCCTTCGGCGACGACGCCATGTACCTGGAGCGCTGCATCGTGAATCCCCGCCATGTGGAGATCCAGATCATGGCGGATTCCCACGGAAACGTGGTGGCGCTGGGGGAGCGCGACTGTTCCGTGCAGCGCAACCACCAGAAGCTGATCGAGGAGTCGCCGTCGCCGGCCATCGACGATGCGGCGCGCCGGAAAATGAACGAGTATGCGGTTCTGGCCGCGAAGACCGTGGGCTATACCAACGCGGGAACCATCGAATATATCGTAAGTCCCGCGGGCGAATTCTATTTTATGGAAATGAACACTCGTATCCAGGTGGAACACGGCGTCACGGAGATGGTAACCGGCACGGATCTGATCATCGAGCAGATCCGGGTGGCCATGGGCGAACCGTTAAGTTTCACCCAGGGCGACATCCATCCGAAGGGCCACGCCATCGAATGCCGCATCAACGCGGAGATCCCGGAGAAGAATTTCATGCCCAGCCCCGGTCTGGTGCAGTTCGTGCATCTGCCGGCCGGCAACGGCGTGCGGGTGGACACCGGGCTTTACAGCGGGTACCGGATCCCGTCGCTGTATGATTCCATGATCGCCAAGATCATCGTTCACGCGCCCACGCGGGAGGCGGCGCTTCTGAAGATGCGCGCGGCGCTGGATGAGATGGTGGTCATCGGCGTGGAGACGAACCTGGACTTCCAGTACCAGATCATCCGGCACCCGACGTTTATCGAAGGGAAGGCGGATACCGGGTTCATTGAGAGTTTCATGAAGATGAAGGGGCAGTAAAGAGCGCAGACTTTGGAATGTGTGTCCGGCTGGCCTGTTATATTCTGACTGCGGCAGCGTTTCACGGACGGAGAAAGCAGGCAAAACGCTGCCGTGAGGATGTCCGGAAGTTTTTCAGTCGGACAGAATGAAAAGGAGTGGAGAGATATGTATCGTGTAGACTTAAACAGCGACTTGGGCGAGAGCTTCGGCCGCTATACACTGGGAAATGACGATAAGATCATCCCGTTAGTAACATCCGCCAATGTGGCCTGCGGCTTTCACGCTTCGGACCCGGTGGTGATGGATAAGACGATCGCCATGGCTGCGGCCGCCGGTATCCGCGTAGGCGCGCATCCCGGTTTTCCGGATTTGATGGGTTTTGGCCGCAGGAACATGGTCGTATCGCCGGACGAGGCGAAGGCGTATACGCTGTATCAGCTGGGAGCCCTGAATGCGTTTCTGCGGGCGCACGGCATGAAGATGCAGCATGTGAAGCCCCACGGCGCGTTCTACAATATGGCGGCTAAGGACTATACGCTGTCGAAGGCGATCTGCGAGGCGGTGAAGACATACGACGCGGGTCTGATCGTGCTGGCCTTATCCGGCGGCGAGCTGGCCCGCGCGGCCATGGATCTGGGGCTCCGCACCGCGCAGGAGGTCTTCGCAGACCGGGCCTACGAGGAGGACGGGACGCTGGTGAACCGCCGCAAGGAGGGAGCCATGATCACCGATGAGGACGAGGCGATCGCCCGCGTGATCCGTATGGTGAAGGAACAGAAGGTGACGGCGATCACCGGCAAAGACATTCCGATCCGGGCGGATTCCGTCTGCGTCCACGGGGACGGCGCGAAGGCGCTGGCGTTCGTGGAGAAGATCCGCGCGGCGCTTACGGCGGAAGGCGTGGAGATCTGCGCGCTTGAAGAGATCGTGTGAGGTAAGACATAGTCCCTGATTTAACATAATCGAGAAGAGAATTTTATGTTGTCGTATCGCCCCAAATCTGCTATAATCTAAAGCATGGGAAACCAGAGCACATAAAGGCGGCCTACCCTCCATTTTCGGAGGGGCCAACCCTCCGGATATCATACCCTATGGGTGTGAAAGAAAGGAGGGCGTGTCAATGATTACATATTCTGATTTGTTTCAGTTTAGTATATTCATTGTAGCCCTGATAGGTCTTTGTTATCAGATCTTCAGGGGAAAGAAATAGCCGCCACTACTACCAATGGATCTTACGCAAAGTAAGTGATTATGTGACGGCAGTGAGAAGAGAACATCGTGATGGATGTTCTTTTTTCATACCT
>CANQRU010000026.1 GCA_947626395.1 uncultured Lachnospiraceae bacterium
GGAAGAAAGTAGGTTAGTTTAAAATGGCTAAAAAAGTGTCCACTGCGAAGAAAGTGACAAAAAAGCGTGTCAAGAAAAACGTTGAACGCGGACAGGCACATATCCAGGCATCTTTCAACAACACGATCGTGACGTTGACGGATACCCAGGGCAATGCGTTGTCATGGGCAAGTGCCGGTGGTCTGGGATTTAGAGGTTCAAGGAAATCTACTCCCTATGCAGCTCAGATGGCAGCAGAAACCGCTGCGAAGGCAGCGATCGTACATGGCCTGAAATCCGTTGATGTTATGGTCAAGGGCCCGGGCTCAGGACGTGAGGCGGCTATCCGCGCACTGTCCGCGTGCGGCATCGAAGTAACAAGTATCAAGGACGTAACCGCAGTTCCGCATAACGGCTGCCGTCCGCCCAAGCGTAGAAGAGTCTGATAGGAGGTACGAAAAGTGGCAGTAGATAGAGTTCCTGTTCTTAAAAGATGCAGATCCCTTGGTTTGGAGCCCAGCTATTTAGGAATAGACAAGAAATCAAACAGAGAATTAAAGAGAGCCAACCGTAAGATGAGCGAGTACGGCATGCAGCTTCGCGAGAAGCAGAAAGCCAAATTCATCTACGGCGTCCTGGAGAAGCCTTTCCGCAACTATTACGCGAAGGCAGAGCGTATGGAAGGTCAGGCAGGTGAGAACCTGATGATCCTTCTGGAGAGAAGACTGGACAGCGTGATCTTCCGTATGGGTTTTGCCCGTACCAGAAGAGAGGCCCGTCAGATCGTCGATCACAAGCAGCTTCTTGTCAACGGCAAGAGCGTGAACATTCCGTCCTATCTGGTGAAGGCCGGCGATGTGATCGAAGTCAAAGAAAAGTGCAAATCCTCCCAGAGATTTAAAGATGTTCTGGAAGTGACCGGCGGACGTATCGTTCCGGCCTGGCTCGATGTGGATGCAGAGAATCTGCGCGGCACCGTGAGCGCGCTACCGACCAGAGAGGAGATCGACGTCCCGGTTAACGAGATGCTTATCGTCGAGTTGTACTCCAAATAATCCGTAGAGCATACCCAAAAAGGAGGGGCTAGAGTGTTCGAGTTTGAGAAACCAAATATCGAGATCGCAGAGATTTCTGATGACAGGAAATACGGAAGGTTCGTAGTAGAACCGCTCGAGAGAGGCTACGGCACCACACTTGGCAATTCTCTCCGGAGAATCATGCTTTCATCCTTGCCGGGTGCTGCGGTGAGTCAGGTGAAGATCGACGGCGTTCTGCATGAGTTCAGTTCCATCCCCGGCGTTAAGGAGGATGTGACGGAGATCATCATGAACGTGAAGAGTCTGTCCATCAAGAACAGCAGCGAAAGCAACGAAGTTAAGACAGCATACATTGAGTACGAGGGTGAGGGCGTCATCACCGGCGCCGACATCCAGGCAGACCCGGATATCGAGATCATCAATCCGGATCAGGTTATCGCGACGTTAAGCGGCGGCGCCGACAGCAAGTTCTATATGGAGCTTACGATCACCAAGGGCCGCGGCTATGTAAGCGCCGATAAGAATAAGAAGGACGACCTTCCCATCGGAGTGATCGCCGTGGATTCCATCTATACCCCGGTAGAGCGCGTTAATATGTCGGTCGAGGATACCCGTGTGGGCCAGCAGACAGACTATGACAAGCTGACTCTGGAAGTCTGGACCAACGGCACCCTGGCTCCGGATGAGGCCGTCAGCCTGGCTGCCAAGGTCATGAGCGAGCATCTGAACCTGTTCATTGATCTGTCCGAGAACGCCAGAACCGCTGAGGTTATGGTGGAGAAGGAGGACAATGAGAAGGAGAAGGTTCTCGAGATGAATATCGACGAACTGGAGCTGTCCGTCCGTTCTTACAACTGCTTAAAGCGCGCCGGCATCAATACCGTAGAGGAGCTGTGCAACCGCACCTCCGAGGATATGATGAAGGTCCGCAACCTTGGACGGAAGTCCTTAGAGGAGGTTCTGTCCAAGTTAAAAGAGCTGGGACTTCAGCTGAATCCCGGCGACGAGTGATTCATTCGCTGAATGAATATGGATACGCAGACCGGTCCTTTAAGGACTGGACTGTATGCCGGTTTCCGTAAGACCGAAGCCGCAGGAAGCCGGTAGAAGAATCATTATCAGGAAGACGCAGCGCAGGTAAGTCCGAAGGGCACAGCGCCGCTCTCCAGAATCTATGGAGGAAGAAAGACATGGCAGGATATCGCAAGCTGGGCAAGACGTCCAGTCAGAGAAAGGCATTACTCAGGAACCAGGTGACCGCGCTTCTGTATCATGGGAAGATCGTTACCACCGAGGCGAGAGCCAAGGAGATCCGTAAGATCGCCGAGGGCCTGATCGCCAAGGCTGTCAAGGAGAAGGACAACTTCGAGACTGTGAAGGTGACCGCCAAGGTTCCGCGTAAGGACAAGGACGGCAAGAGAGTCAAGGAAGTCAAGGACGGCAAGAAAGTGACCGTTTACGACGAGGTCGAGAAGGAGATCAAGAAGGATCTGCCCTCCAGGCTGCATGCCAGAAGGCAGATGCTGAAGGTTCTCTATCCGGTGACCGAGGTTCCCACGACTCCGGCCGGACGCAAGAGGAACACCAAGGAAGCGGATATCGTCGCGAAGCTGTTCGACGAGGTCGCTCCCAAGTATGTCGGCCGCAACGGCGGCTACACTAGGATCGTCAAGATCGGCCAGCGCAAAGGCGACGGCGCGATGATGGTTCTGATCGAACTGGTTTAATCCTATTTGCAGGGCTTCCCGCCGATGGCGGGAAGCCTGTTGTTTCCATGCGAGCAGGGCGCCAGTGACGCCCTGCTCGTATTTTCACTCCCCCCTGTGAAAACTGGATTTATCTGTCTCTTTAGGAAAAAGGTATGAAAAAGAAAGAATATCTTAAGTTGACGTTATAGGAACATTTGCTTATAATAAATGGAAGAAACGGATAATATACACGATTTGGAGGAATGCAGATGAAAGCAGCGATAAGAGGCAGGCGGGTATTGGCGGCAGTACTGTCTTGTCTTATGGTATTGCTGGCAGGTCAGCCTGCGCAGGCAGCGACGACGAGAGCCTTGACCGGTGTGACGATCCGGGTAGGCGTGACGATCAGTCCGGGCGACACTCTGCCGGAGATCACGATCCTGCAGGCCGACACCACGAAGACGCAGGATTATCCGGCTTATGCTGTCACGAATTCGGACAAATACGCGGTCCGCTACGCAGAGTGGATCACGTCGGAGGATCGGTATATCGGTATCGGCGATCAGCCGAAGATGCGGGTCTATCTGGAGATCACCAACTCGGACTATGCGTTCCGGGGATCGTACGGTTCCGGCAATGTAACGATCCGGGGCGGCACGATGGTCAGTGCCAGGCGGGAGACCAATGATGAGCTGGCCGTTGTGATCACTCTGAATGGCGTGAAAGGACAGTATTACGCGCCTGTCAGCGCTGAATGGAGGGACGGCGCTTACGGACGGGCCGTCTGGAACCAGGATTACGATCTGTATGACGAGTATATCAGCTCCATGATGTCCGGTTATTACGATGTCTATCTGTACCGCGGCAATACGGTCGTTCATAAGGTTGAAGACTATCATGGGACGTCCTATAATTTCTATCCGTATATGACGAGGAAGGGGACTTACTATTTCAGGGTTCGTTCTGTGCCGCATACGGAGGATCAGAAGAAGTACGGAACGAAAAGCGAGTGGATGGATTCCGATGAGATCTATCTTGATGAGGAAGACGTCTCTGACGGGAGCGGTCAGACGAACGTGGATAATGTGGCGTCGGGGACGACACAGACCGGCTGGATCAAGTCGAACGGAGACTGGTATTTCCGGTATCCGAACGGTCAGTATCAGACGAATGGATGGCTGAAGCTGAACGGTATCTGGTATCTGTTTGATTCCAGCGGACGGATGATGACAGGCTGGCAGCAGGTGAAAGGCCTCTGGTATTATATGCAGACGAACGGCGCCATGCAGACCGGCTGGATCAAAGCCGGGAACAGCTGGTATTATCTGAATACGGTTTCCGACGGCGTGGAAGGCGCTATGCATACAGGCTGGCTGGCGAAGGGCGGCAAGACGTATTATCTGGACGGCAACGGCGTTATGCTGGAAGGGTGGCATGAGATCAATAAGAAATACTACTATTTCTATCCGGGGTATGGCTACATGGCCACGAATACGACGATCGATACGTATTTCCAGGTAGGCGCGGACGGCGCATGGATCCAGTGAGAAAGCGGATCCGTATCCGTCAGAGAAATGAATGATCATAGGAGAGGGGTGCAGTTTATTAACTGCACTCCTTTTTTAGGGAATCGGAGACCGGAAAGAGCGGCGGGACAGACATTTTGCATTTACAGGTTGACGAATAGATAGATTTCAACTAAAATTGAAAAAATGTGAGTGAAGCGGCAGACCGGCGGCGGCCCGGTCTGTCCGGAGGGAAAAGGGACACGGAACCGGCCGGACAAAGAAAGCGCGCCGGATGGAGGAACTATGGGGATCATTAAAGCCAGCAGACTGGTATTCGATTATATACGCCGTGATGAAGAAGAGAACATCGAAGAAGTGGATCGGGCGATCGACGGCCTGGATGTCGATGTGGAGAAGGGGAGCTTCGTGGCGATCCTGGGCCACAACGGCTCCGGCAAATCGACGCTGGCCAAGCATATCAACGCGATCCTGGTGCCGACGGAGGGAACCGTCTGGGTGTCGGATATGGATACGGCGGATGAGAGCAAGGTGTGGGAGATCCGCAAAAGGGCCGGTATGGTATTTCAGAATCCGGACAACCAGATCATCGGGAATGTGGTGGAAGAGGATGTGGGCTTTGGCCCTGAGAATATCGGCGTCCCTACGGATGATATCTGGAAACGGGTGAATGAGAGCCTGGAGGCGGTGGGTATGACCGCTTACCGGTACAAATCGCCGAATAAACTGTCAGGCGGACAGAAACAGCGGGTGGCTATAGCCGGAGTCATGGCCATGCGGCCTGAGTGCATCGTGCTGGATGAACCGACGGCGATGCTGGATCCGAACGGACGGAAGGAAGTCATCCGTACGGTGCGGGAGCTGAACCAGAAGGAAGGGATCACGGTGATCCTGATCACCCATTACATGGAGGAAGTCGTCCATGCGGACCGTGTGATCGTGATGGATGAGGGGAAGATCGTGATGGACGGCACGCCGCGGGAGATTTTCTCAAAAGTAGACGAACTGAAGAAATACCGGCTGGATGTGCCGCAGGTGACGGAGCTGGCATATGAACTGCGCAGGGGCGGAGCGGATATGCCGGAGGGGATCCTGTCGCTGGATGAGTTTGTAGAGAGCTTTATGAAGGCGTTATCCGGGGAAGCGGAAGAACGGAGCGCGATGTCAGCGGAAGCGGGAGAATGAAGCGCGATGCCGATGGAAGCAGAAAAGAAGTGCTGCGCTGCGCCGGTGGAAGCGGGAGAACAAAGCGAGGCACCTGCGGAGGAATGAGCCCGATTGCCGGTAGGCAGGCGTGCCTGCGAGTACCGCGGGAGGCGCCGGTATAACGGAGCCCCGGCGGAAAAAGGAGATAGAAAAGTATGGCGATAAAGGTGGAAGACCTGACATTCGTATATAACGAGGGAACGGCGCTGGAGCAGAGGGCGCTGGATGGGGTCAGCTTCGAGATCCCGGACGGCCAGTTCGTGGGCCTGATCGGTCACACCGGTTCGGGAAAATCCACGCTGATCCAGCATTTAAACGGTCTGGTGAAGCCTACCGGCGGAAAGATCTATTACAATGGAGAAGATATCTACGGGGAGGGCTACAGCCTGCGGCAGCTGCGAAGTAAGGTTGGGCTGGTATTCCAGTATCCGGAGCATCAGCTGTTTGAGGTGGATGTGATCTCGGATGTGTGTTACGGGCCGCGGAATCTGGGCCTTTCCGAGGAGGAGGTCCGTCAGCGGGCCGAGGACGCGCTGCGGCTTGTCGGGATGAAGGAGAAGTACTGGGAGCAGTCGCCGTTTGAGCTGTCGGGAGGTCAGAAGCGGCGTGTGGCCATTGCCGGCGTGCTGGCGATGAATCCGGAGGTGCTGATCCTGGATGAGCCGACGGCGGGACTGGATCCGAAGGGAAGGGATGAGATCCTGGCTCAGGTCGAGAAGCTTCACGATGCCCGCGGCATGACGATCATCCTGGTGTCCCACAGTATGGAGGATATGGCAAGGTACGCGGACCGTCTTCTGGTGATGAACCATGGAAAAAAGGCATTCGACGGGACGCCCAGGGAAATATTCCGGCATTACAGGGAACTGGAACAGATGGGGCTCGCGGCGCCGCAGGTGACGTACGTGGTCCACGCCCTGCGGGAACGGGGCGTGGAGATCGACGAGGATATCACCACGGTGGAGGAAGCCCGCGACGCGCTTCTGGCGGTGCTGCGAAACGGCGGTCCGCGGAACGCTTCAGACAGTATGAGATAGAAAGGCCGCGGGAGGCACAGGCATCACCGGCTGCCTGCGGTCTGAGAAAGGACAGATATGTTAAGGGAGATTACGATTGGACAATATTATCCGGTGGACTCGGTGCTGCACCGCATGGATCCGCGGACGAAGCTGTTCGGCACGATGGTATATATCGTGTCGCTCTTCCTGGCGGACAGCGTGTGGGGCTACGCGGTGGCCGCGGTGTTCCTGGCGATGGTGATACGGCTCTCGAAGGTGCCGGTCTCCTTCATGGTAAGAGGACTTAAGGCGATCGTTTTCCTGTTGCTGATCAGCGTCAGTTTCAACTTGTTTCTGACGGAAGGCGAGGAGATATTCCGTATCTGGTTCCTGCGGGTGACCTGGGAGGGCGTGCGCATGGCGGGCTTTATGGCTGTGCGGCTGATCTTCCTGGTGATGGGCTCGTCGGTAATGACGCTTACCACTACGCCGAACCAGCTGACGGACGGACTGGAGAAGAGCCTGGGATTCCTTAAGAAGGTGAAGGTGCCGGTCCATGAGATGGCTATGATCATGTCCATCGCCCTGCGGTTCATACCGATCCTCGTGGAGGAGACGGATAAGATCATGAAGGCGCAGATGGCGAGAGGCGCGGATTTCGAGAGCGGGGGACTGGTGCAGAAGGCGAAGAGCATGGTGCCGCTGCTGGTGCCGCTGTTTATCTCGGCGTTCAGGCGGGCTACGGATCTGGCTATGGCCATGGAAGCGCGGTGTTACCATGGCGGAGAGGGAAGAACGAAGATGAAGCCGCTTAAGTACGCGGGGAGAGATCACGCGGCGTACGCGGTGTACGCCGGGTATCTGGGCGTTATTGTGCTGACAAAGGTTGTATTGTGATGGAAGGGAGGCCTCCGGTGAGACGGATCAGGCTGGTTCTGGCATACGATGGGACGAATTACAGCGGGTGGCAGTTTCAGAAGAACGCGGTGACGATCGAAGAGGTGCTGAATAAGGCGCTCTCTCAGCTTATGGGGGAGGAGATCGCGGTGATCGGCGCCAGCAGAACGGACGCCGGCGTGCATGCGCTGGAAAATGTGGCCGTGTTCGACACGGAGAACCGGATGGCGGCGGACAAGATCTGCCTTGCGCTGAACCAGTGGCTGCCGGAGGATATCCGGGCGCTGCGTTCGGAGGAAACGGCACCCGACTGGCATCCCAGGAAGCAGAACTGTACGAAGACCTATGAGTACCGGATCCTGAACCGGAAGATCAATATGCCTACCGAGCGGCTGTATTCCTATTTCTGCTATTTTCCTCTGGATGTGGAAAAAATGAAAAAGGGAGCCGCTTATCTGATCGGAGAACACGATTTCAGGAGCTTCTGCGCGCCCAGAGGACAGGTGGAGGAGACGGTCAGGACCATCTATAGCCTTTCGATCGACAAGAAAGATGATATGATCACATTACGGATCAGCGGCAGCGGTTTCCTCTATAATATGGTGCGGATCATTGCCGGTACGCTGATCAAAGTGGGTATTGGCGTCTATCCGCCGGAGCATGTGGAAGAGATCCTGGACGCCAGGGACCGGCGGGCGGCCGGTCCGACGGCGCCGGCCAAAGGACTTACGCTTGTCAGCATGGAATATGAACGGCAGCTGCGGGAGAGAATAACCGGTGAGAACAAAGACTGGGCCTATGAGTTGATCCAGAGTGAGATCCTGACAACGGGAAAGGCTTATCTGATCATCCGGCGCTGCGCCGGGCGGGATTTTGACCGGCTGCTGCTGCGGGTGACGCATCAGGCCGTGCGCAATGGCGCGCGGGAGGTATATGCCTGCGATCTGGAGGGCGGCCGGATCGATCCGGAGCGCTCCTACGGATATTATGAATTTCAGCGGGCCGAACCGGGAAAGGAGGAGATGCGGGAGGCAGAACCCTGGCAGTGGTTCGTGACGACGCGGTCAGGGTATCCGCAGGGGGAGAAGAACACAGAGGAGGAAGAGCAGGGCAACTGGTTACAGACGACAACAACAGGGAGGCATAATGACAACAACCAGGAAGATGAGTATGAGGATCGTGATCGCGGAGGACGATGCGATCACCAGACAGTGGATGAAGAAGAAGATCGAGGAACTGGGAATGGACTGTCTGGCGGAGGGGGTATTTGAAAACGGTTCCCAGGCGTTAGAGTATATCCGCCAGCATGGGGCGGATGTGGTATTTACGGATATCCGTATGCCGGTAATGGACGGAATGGAGCTTCTGAGTTATCTGAAGGCCGGGGAATTCCCGATCTACAAGGTGATCTTCAGCGCCTATGACCGTTTTGACCATGCCCGCTGGGCGATGAAGCTGGGAGCGCACGAATTTGTGCCTAAGGCGGAACTGTCGGGAGAGAGTCTGAGGCAGATCCTTTCGGAAGCGGCGGAATGGATCGCCCATAACCGTCAGGATGGACGCGGGGAACCGCCGAAGAACACGCCGGGCGTCTCGGGAAAGAAGCAGAGGCGGGAGATCTGGCTCCGGAAGATGACGGAGGATGGAGCGGGAAAAGGTACGCTGGAGCTATACGCGGCGGACCGGAAGCTGGCTTCGGAGAAGCCTGTATTTGCAAATCTGTATTTTGGAAAAGAGGTTCCGCGGGAGACCGTAATGGAATTTCTATCGTTGTATCTGGAGCAGGAAGGCCGCTGCGGCGACTGCTTTCAGAATGGTTCACAGGAATTTTCCATGATCTATGAGCAGAATAAGGAAGAGCGCGTGATGGACGATCTGAACCGGCTGCAGTCGATCCTGCAGGCGCATCTTGGCGTGCCGGTCTATCTCGGAGTAAGCGGAGTCTGCGGCGGGGAAGAGGACGGAGACGGAACGGAGAGTAAACTGCCGGATACCGTCGCTGAAATGTACCGGCGGGCCGCGGCGGCGCGGGAGAACCGGCGATTTTTCGGGATTCCCGGCTGTATCGGTTACGGACAGCTTCTGATTGGGGCGTCGTCGGAGGAAGACTGGCGGCAGGAAGTGTTTAAGGAGAAAGGAACGGCGGCTTATGCGGAAGGGCTGACGGCTCCGGACTGCGGTGGGGAGATTCCGGCAAGCACGAATTTCGGCCGGACAGCTGACCGGATCGTTGCGCTTTTAAGCAGGCAGAGCTACCGCTGCGCGCTGGAAGAACTGAAGGCATTCCTTACTGCCATGAAGGACGCGGACCGGTTCCATCCGGCCTATGTGCGCGCCCTGGGCAACCATATCCTGAGCGCCTATCTCCAGGAAGTCCGGCGTTATCCGCTGAACGAAGAAGAGAGGCGCGACGTAAACGGCATCGAGCTGTGGCTGGGCTGGTCGGTCTCCGATCTGGAGGAACTCGGGAGTGCGCTCTTTAAGGTGGCGGCTTATCTGGATAATATTCTGAGGGAGAAAAGCAGGGGGATGAGCTATACGCCCGCGGTGCGGCAGGCGATACAGTATATACGGGAGAATTACGGAGGGAAGATCTCGCTGGATGAGGTGGCGGATCATGTGCATCTGAGCCGCGCATATCTTTCCATGCTGTTTAAGAAAGAGACAGGACAGAAATTCAGCGTCTATCTGCAGAGAGTGCGTCTGGAAGCGGCCCGCAGGCTTATGGGCAGCCGGGATCTGAGTATTCAGCAGATCGCGGACAGTACCGGGTTCTTCGACGCGTCCCATTTAAGCCGCGCATTCAAAGCCCGGTATGGCTGCTCGCCGATGGAGTATCGGAAGAAAAGCCTGTACAGGTCGCAGTAACTGAATACAAGTATGCCCCGAATCTGCAGGGGGAACCGTACTTTACCGTAAAAGGGTGCAGGAATCCGGAAATTACAGTCATGGAGTCCGCGCCCTTTTTCTGTTACAATCATTCCGTCAGATCGAACCCGGGCCGCGCGGCTGCCGAGGGAGTGCTGCAGGAAGGGAAGCACTGCCCGGCCCGGTATGCGGTTCATGCGGGGCGTTCGGCCTGATGGGGAAGTACCCTACGGAGACCGGCTGCTGTAACGGGCAGGCGTTCCCCGCTCACATAATAACTCTGGCTGACTATCCTGGGGAAGCCGGTTACGACACAGCCCGCGTAGGGAAACGGCACCTGGCCAGCACCAGGGCCGACTGCAAAGGCGCCGCCGCCCCCGACCATGAACGCAGCGCGATCCCGCTTAAAAGGCGGGGCGGTCATCGGGGGTCGGTGCGTGCGCCGGATAATCTTGCCATTCTGCCTCTCTCAAAGTACCACTGATCATCGCGGACCCATGCTTTTCCGGGGAAATAGGGTCCGCGCTCTGATCAGGACGGACGGTCTGCCAGGAACGATCCCGATGAAGCAAAAATGCAAAAAACCAGTTGACATTACCGGACCTTTCATATATAATAATCTGTGCGTCGTGGCAGACGTATGGTTAGGCGGCAGATTTTCGGTGCCTTAACATATACCGGGGTGTGGCTCAGTTTGGCTAGAGCGCCTGGTTTGGGACCAGGAAGTCGCAGGTTCGAATCCTGTCACCCCGATACCATTACATGCAGGTGTGGTTCAATGGTAGAACACTAGCCTTCCAAGCTGGATACGTGGGTTCGATTCCCATCACCTGCTCTTGCCTGAGTCTGTAGCTCAGCCGGATAGAGCAACGGCCTTCTAAGCCGTGGGTCGGGGGTTCGAATCCCTTCAGGCTCGTTTGTAATTTAATATGGTGGGTATAGCGCAGCTGGTTAGCGCGCCAGATTGTGGCTCTGGAGGCCAAGGGTTCGAATCCCTTTATCCACCCTCGATAAGACGGAAGCCGGAAGGCTTCCCTTTTTTGCATTTTTCCTGCGAATTTTCTTGCAAATCCTGTCATATCCTGTTATAATCAGAAATACTTAAGACCTAATCATAAGTATAAGTTCGGGAGGATTGTGTAGGAGGTGCTGATCCGATGAAATGCAGCTTGGAGCAGATCGTTTCGATCACGAGAGGAGCCGTGCGGGTCGAAGCGATGGAGGATGGGATCCATTTCTTCCGTTTTACGGAGGAACAGCAGAATGTATATGCCGGTACGGCTCTGTACCGGAAGACGCTGACGACGGCGGGGGTAATTCTTGCGTTTGGGACGGACAGCCGGCGGATGACGCTGTCTGTGACGGCGGCAGTGGGTACGAACCGCCTTGCGTTCACCCACGATATTCTGAAGAACGGACGGCTGATCGGACAGCTGGGCAATCAGGACCGGGTGGAGATGAAGAGGGTTCCCATGGAGGACGGACCGGCAGACTGCCCAGGGGCGTTTCTCGGCGCGTTTACGGGTACCTATGATCTGGGAGAGGGTGAGAAGGAGATCCGCATTGTATTTCCGTGGTCCGCGGTCTCTGTGCTGCAGAGCCTGGAGCTGGACGACGGGGCTTCTCTGATCCCGGCGGCGCGAAGCGGAAGGACGATCGTATTTTACGGCGATTCCATCACCCAGGGCTACGACGCGAAATATCCATCCCGGCACCATACGGTCCGTCTCGCGGACTTTCTCGGCGCGGAGGGGTTCAATAAGGCCATCGGAGCCGACCGTTTCTGTCCAGCCCTGGCTGCCTGCGGCGACCCGGTCGAACCGGATGACATCCTGGCGGCTTACGGCACCAACGACTGGTCCAAGTCCGGCTGGGAGGAGTTTCAGAGAGACAGCCTGATGTTTTACCGGCTTTTGTCGGAGCGGCATCCGAAGGCCAGGATCTGGGCGCTGACGCCGATCTGGCGCGGAGATTGCGGAGAAGAAATGAAAATGGGGCCGTTTGCACGGATGGAGAACTGGCTCTGCGAGGCGGCGTCCCGGTTTTCCAATGTCACGGTGATCCGCGGCCGTGATCTTGTGCCCCACGAGAGCGGATATTTCAGCGATAAACGGCTGCATCCCAATGACGGCGGCTTCCATGTCTATTATGAAAAACTGAGGCGGGAGCTCATGAAGGCCGGGATCAGCGGCCCGTTTCCGGCAGACGGGTTCTGCGGGGGGAATGTCCGGTGGAGTTTTGACGGAGATACCGGAATCCTGCGGATCTGCGGACAGGGGCCAATGGATGACTGGCCGGAGGATTATGAAGACGCGCCCTGGGACGCGTACCGGGAACAGATCGTGTCGCTGGATATAGGCGCGGGCGTTACGAGAGTGGGAGACCGCGCATTCCATCATCTTCCGAAGCTCAGACAGGCAGAGCTTCCGGAAGGGCTTGAGGTGATCGGCGTCAACGCGTTTCAGGGATGCGGGGCGCTGGAGAAGATCATAGTTCCGGACGGGGTTCGGATCCTGGCGTCAAAGGCGTTTCAGGAATGCGCGGGCCTTAAGGAGATCCGGCTTCCGGCCACGCTGCAGAATATCGATATGAAGGCGTTTTGCGGGGATACGCAGCTGCGGCGCGTTGCGTATGAAGGAAGCGCGCTGCAGTGGAAACGGGTCCGGATCAGCCGCCAGGCCCGGGGAAATGACCCGCTGGCCGCCGCCGCTCTGGAATGCCGGGACGAGGCGGCCGCTTTAGCCGCCGCGGCCAGGGTGCGCCGGGCGGAGGGAAGCGATGCGGCTGAGGGGTGCCGGACGGAAGGAACCAGCACAGCTGGAATGCACCGGGCGGAAGGGCCCGCCGCAGCCGTAACATGCCGGTCCGTGGACCGATACGAGACGCTTACCGGCCGGATCCGCCGCGTTCTCGCCGCCGGCGGCGACGGGAACATGTATATCCTGGATCCGAAGAAATTTGAGAATCCGGAGAAGAATGTCACGAAATGCGGCGAATGCACGGTGATCGTTTTCCCGAAAGGGACCACGATGATGATCGACGGCGGGAACCTGCACTGCGCGGATCAGACCCTGAGGCTGGTGGAAAGCATCGGGCTTAAGAGGCTGGACTATTTTGTGCTGTCGCATCCTCACGGCGATCATGTAAACGGCGCCGTGAAGATCGCTGAATATCTTTATGGGAACGGCGGAGAGATCGGCCGGTACTACACGGTTCCGTTTTCCATAGGCGCGGAGCCGGTACTGCGGGAAATGCTGCGCCTGCACGGGACGGAGATCCATGCTGATGTGCAGGTTCCGTACGCGTTCCCGGACATCGACGGCGTCACCGTCGATGTCTGTAATCCGACGGAAGAAATGATCGCGGTCTGCGAAGAACTGATGGCTGAGGGGAGAACCCCAGACGACGGACCGGTCAATAATCTTTCTATACTGATGAAATTCCGCTTCGGGCAGTCCACCTATCTGACGGCCGGCGATCTGTACCGCTCCCGGGAGAGGACGCTGGCGCGGGAACTGGGGGCCCGGCTGCAGGCGGACGTCATGAAGACGAATCACCATGGAACCTACACCTCCTCCTGCCGTGAGTGGCTGGACGCGGTCGATCCGGTGATCGCCTTCAGCGAGGCAGACGACAACGGAAGCCAGATCCTGGCGGAAGAATGTAAGAAAAGGGGAATCGCGTATTATTCCGAGGGATCAGACGGACTGATCCTGATCACGCTGGATGGGACACGAAAATATAAAGCGGAGACTCAATATGATTCTCCGCTGAGAGACGGAACCTGTCAGGGACCGTCCTTTGGTTATACTGAATCAATGAACGCACTGATATAATGGAGCGCCGCTCCCAGAGCGGGCGTATACTGCCCGGAATGGCCCACCCGCAGCTGATCCTCCGTCAGCGGCCAGGGCGTCAGGGCGTTGACCATGTCCAGAAGAAGCGCGGTATCTTCTTTGGTGATGTAGGTCGCCAGATAGCCGGACAGGATAAAGACGCCGTCCAGCGTCACGCTCAGGTTGCGGATCACAAAGGCCAGATTATTCAGGAAATCCAGCCAGATCCGCCGCAGTTCCGGCGCGTTGGTCTCCCGCAAGGTGGCGAAGAAGGAGGGCACGTCCATACCGGACTCCTTCTCCAGCCGCTCCGCGGAACAGTAGGTATCCAGACAGCCCCGCTTGCCGCAGTAGCAAAGTGGCCCGTCCGGATGCATGCAGGTATGTTCGATCAGGCCGCTGCGCATATGGTCGCCCCACTGGACGATCCGATTGGCGATCACGGCGCTGCCCATGTTCTGGTTCAGCAGGAAGAGAACTCCGTTGCGGATATCCTGGTGGTTCCACAGCGCCAGATTGCCGGCCGCCTTGGAGTCGTGCTCCATCCTGCAGGGGAACGGGATATAGGGCCGGATGTCGTCCAGCGTCATATGGAAATTGCGCATCAGCGTCCCGTAATTCACGCTGCAGCCGTCGCGGGAGACGATGCCCTGGGTGGCGATGGCTACGCCGAGGATCCGGGTGCTGTCGATCCCGTTGTCCGTGATGAACTGTTGGAGATAGTCCCCGATCTTTCTGTAATAATCCGGGTCATGCTCATAGGAGACCGGATAGGTGTTCTTATATATCATATGGCCATACAGATCCGAGGCCACATAATGCATACGGTCGCTGAGGATCCCGATCCCGATCGCGATACGTGCCACTGGATCGATCTGGATCTGGTTGGCCCTCCGTCCTCCGGTGGATTCAAAGAATCCTTCGAACCGGATCAATCCTTCCGCGCTGAGGGCAGTCAGATTATAACTGACTGTGGAAAGTCCCATCTCAAGCAGCTGTACCAGCTGGAATTTGGATGTCGTTCCTTCCTGATAGATCATCCGGTATACGCGGTTCCGGTTGATCTTCCTGATGTTCGAGGAGGTGACGCGTCCGTCGTTCATATGCATTCTCCAATCAAAAATCTATTACTTAACGATAAGTCTTTATTCATTTTATATGAGATATCCCGCGAATGCAAGCGCATTTTTCAAAAAAGCGAAAAACCGCATGTAACATGTAGAGCCCGGATGAAAGTTTTGAGAAAATAAGAAATAAAAAATTAAAAAAAGAAAAAGAAAACTAAAATTTATAAAAAATACATAAAAAATCGGCAACAATTTTGATATTATTTGCCATTGAAATCAAGATTAAAATGCTTTACTATTAACTTATACTTAATCAATAAATGTAAGTATAAGCACCAACGCAGCGTTTAGCTTTGGAAAGGGGAGAGTATTATGAGAGCATTTGTCCATGAGACGCCGGCTCCGTCGCAGAATCCGCCGATACATATGGATTATGATGTGATCGTGGTTGGCGGAGGCATGAGCGGCATCTGCGCGGCGATGGCCTCGGCCCGGCAGGGCGCGAGGACGGCTCTGATTCAGGACAGAAGCGTGTACGGCGGGAATGCCAGTTCAGAGATGAGGATGCACATTTCCGGGGCCTCCTGTCATTGGGGCAAGAAGAATGTTTCTGAGACCGGGATCCTGATGGAGCTTCTTCTGGAGAATAAGTATCTGAATGACAATTATAATTATTCAATCTGGGACGGCGTACTCTGGTCACGGGTCCATGACTGCGAAAACCTGGATTCCTATATGAATACGGTCATGGACAGAGTGGTGTCGGACGGAAGCCGGATCCAGTCCATTCAGTGTTATCAGATGAGTACGGAGAAGCGCTATGAGATGACGGCGCAGATCTATATCGACTGCACCGGTCACGGCACGCTGGGGTATTTTGCCGGCGCGGAGTACCGCATCGGCCGGGAAGCTTCGGCGGAATTCGGCGAGAAAGACGCTCCGGTGAAGCCGGACGGCGAGACCATGGGAAATACGATCTATTTCGTGGCCAATGATACCGGCCATCCGGTTAAATTCGTGAAGCCGGACTGGGCGTATACCTTTGACGAGACGGATTTCATCCACCGCTATCACGGCGATATCGTGGTGTTCCACAACGCGGACGACGTAGTGGTGCTTCCCGCGGACTATGACTATGAGAATTCCAATGAACTGGTGGAGAAGTACGATGTGCAGTCCGGTTACTGGTGGATCGAGCTGGGCGGCGATTGGGACGATATCATCAGCCAGTCGGAGGATATCCGCTATGAGCTGTACAAATGCGTCTACGGCGTCTGGGATCATATCAAGAACGGCGGAGAGCACGGCGCGGAGAATTATGAGCTTGTCTGGGTGGGCAATCTTCCCGGCATCCGGGAGAGCCGCAGGCTTGTAGGCGACTATATGCTGACCGAGCATGATATCCTTTCCAACGGCGAGCCGGAGGACGGCGTTGCCTACGGCGGCTGGCCCATGGATGAGCACACCGCCGCCGGCTTCCGCGCGAAAGGGCAGATTTCCTCTAAAGTGCGCAGCTTCGAAGGAATCTATGGAATACCTTACGGCTGCTACTGTTCGAAGAATATCACGAATATGATGATGGCCGGGCGCGATATCAGCGCGTCGAAGCTGGCGATGGGTTCAACCCGTGTCATGGGTACCTGCGCGGTCGGCGGCGAGGCAGCGGGAACGGCGGCAGCCATGGCGGTGAAGACCGGCTGCACGCCCAGAGAGTTTGGACAGAAGCATATCCAGGAGCTGCGTCAGGAGCTTCTGAAGAACGACTGCTATATCCCCGGCTGCCGGAATACGGACCCGAAGGATATGGCCAGAAGCGCGAAGATCGCCGCCACCTCGGAGAAGCCGGGATTTGAGGCCGCTAAGGTGGCAAGCGGAGTGTCCCGCACCGTAGGCGGGGAGAGCAATCTCTGGTGCTCGGACGGAATCGGGCCGGAGGGCGAGACGCTGACGCTCCGGCTTGCGGAGACGGCGGAGATATCCCAGATCCGTCTGACCTTCGATCCGGATCTGTCGGACGAGAGGTGTATTTCCGTCTCGAAGGCGTTTATTGACAAGGAGCTTAAGGGAGTGGCGCCGACGCTGGTGAAGGACTTTACGGTGGAGCTGGCAAAGGACGGTCAGGCGGTCTGGTCGGCTTCGGTTACGGAGAATCACCAGAGACTGGTGATCGTGGACCTGCCGAAGCCCGCGGAGGCGGACACGGTCCGGATCCGTGTGACGGCTACGAACGGCACAGCGGACGTAAGGATCTATGAGGTGAGGATCTATTGATCATCGGCTGCGGATACGGGCGCAGAAGGAGAGGAATTATTTGAAAGGGACATATTTTTTAGGAAATGGGGAGTTCGAGGTCCGCGACATGGAATTCGCGCCGCTGAAGGCCGGAGAGGTACTCGTGAAGGTGGCGGCCTGCGGAGTCTGCGGGACCGACGTACATATTTATCATGGCGACAAGGGCTCGGCAGAGGTCGTGCCGCCGGTGATCCTGGGACACGAGATGGCCGGCGTCGTCGTGCAGACAGGTCCGGATGTGGATCTGGTCGCTGTGTCCGATCATGTGGCAGTGGACCCGAACATCTACTGCGGCAGCTGCCGGTCATGCCGGATGGGACACAAGCAGACCTGCAGCCATCTGACAGCCATAGGAGTCAACCGGGACGGCGGATTCGCCGAATACTGCGTGGTGCCGCAGAGCCAGTGTTTCCGGATCAAACCGGAGATCCCGCTGGAGTATGCGGCGATGGCGGAGCCGGTCTCCTGCTGTATTCACGGCATCGACAGAATAGGCATCCGTCCGGGAAGCGCCGTGTGCGTGATCGGCGGAGGCGCGATCGGGCTGATCATGGTGCAGCTGGCCAGACTTGCCGGGGCAGCCTCGGTCGTTATGAGCGAGCCGAACCCGATCCGCAGACAGATTGCGCTGGAACTGGGAGCCGATGCGGCGGTGGATCCGGCACATGAGGATCTGGAGGTCCGCTATCAGGAACTGACCGGGATCTGCGGCGCAGATTATGTGATCGAATGTGTGGGCAATACGACGGCTGTAGCCCAGGCGTTTCGCGCGGCGGGAGACTGCGGGACCGTGCTGTTATTCAGTGTTCCCAGGGCGGGGACATTCCACCAGCTCTCTCTCGACGATATTTTCCATAAGGAGCTTACGGTCACGGGGTCGCTGATCAATCCGGACACCTTTGACCGGGCCGCGGCCCTGATAAACGAGGGGCGCATTGATTTCAAACCGATCATCACCCACGCGTTTCCCATCGGACAGCTGAAGGAAGCGATCCGGATGCAGATGAGCGACGAATCCGTGAAGGTGATCGTAAAGCCGGAGCTTAAAGCCCCGGTGAGGATCCGCTGACAACGTGAAAAGCGTTCCCGCAGTACCGCATGATATCAAGGGGGTGAAGAAAAAGGCATCAGGTAATGAGAACGCGGATCTACGTTTTTATGTTAACTAAAAGGGGCATGAGTATGTTTGATAAACAACAGGAGGGAAAGATGAAAAAAGCATTGGCAATCACACTGGCGGCAGTTATGGTAGCAGGAAGTCTCGCGGGCTGCGGAAACAGCGGAAATTCGGAGACGACAGCGCAGACGACAGCGCAGACGACGGCAGCAGCGACAACGGCAGCAGCGACGACAGAAGCCGCAACAACGGCAGCGAAGACCGAAGCAGCCGCGTCAGGCGAAACCGAGGCTGCGGCGGCGGAAACGGATAAGGAATGGTATGGAAATGACGACGGCACACCGGTGCATATCCGTCTGTGGGCAGGCGTACAGCCGGAATACGGCTATCAGCAGCTGGTGGATAATTTTAATGCAGAGTATGCCGACAAGGGAATTGAAGCTGAGTATGTAATGTATAAGAATGATACCAGCGGCAATATGCAGCTGGAGACCTATTTAAGCAGCGGCGGAGAAGTGGATGTGTTTGTCGGATATGGCGGCAGGCCGACTCTTTTAAACAGAATTGAAGCGAATCTGGTCATGGATATCACAGACTATATTGAGGCTTATCATTTCGACCTGGATGACAATTTCGGCAAGGTGGCCATGGCCGACTGGCGCTTCGGCGACAACAACGACCGCATATACGGTATTCCAACCAAGGCGGAGTATCGGCCGTGGATGTTTATCAACGAAGATATGTTCAAGGAAGCCGGTATCGAGATCCCCTATGACGGCTGGACCAATGAAGAATTTTTGGCGGCGGCGGAAAAGCTGACTCACGGCGAAGGGATTGACAAGGTTTACGGCGTCCAGTGGGGCTTTGATTACACGTTCTCCGCATGGAAGGGACTGATGCAGTCCGTCATGTTCCCATATGTAACCTATGCGGATGATACGGCGACAGCGGTGGCCTACGACAATCCGATCTGGAAGGAACAGCTGGAATTTACGAAGAAGACCATCGATTTAGGCTATGCGATTCCGTTTGAGGACGAGGTTTCCGAAGGAATGACGCTTCAGACCACATTCCTTCAGGGAAAGGCGGCTATGACCATGGGCATTTCCCAGATGCGTCTGATCCTGGACAATGAAACCTATCCGCATGATTTCATGACGGCGGTTGTTCCGGGGCCGGTTCCCAGTGAAGAGTACATGGATGGCGTTCACAATCTGCACGCTCAGAATAACAGCGCCGGCGACATTATTTCCATTGCGCAGAATACCCCGTATCCGGACGCCTGTTTTGAATTCCTGTACTGGTACGTAACCGGCGGACAGATCCCGCTGGTAACCTATGGCGGCCGTATGCCTCTGTATAACGGTATTGATCTGGATCAGGTAGTTGAACTGACGGCAGCCCATGCGGGAGATCTGCTTGATACGCAGTCCCTGCGCAATTACGCCGGTCTTGACAAATCGCTGGTTGTGAACCCGGTCAGCTTAACCTACGCATCCACAGAGATCGACGATGTGTTTAAAGAAGAGGTGCAGGCATATCTGCAGGGCAGCCAGGACATCGACACGACGATCAGCAATCTGGTGACAAGAGGCAACGATCTTATTGCGCAGGCGATCGCTGCGAAAGGCGAATAACAGTAAAAGGATCGGACATCCGGTCACATATCACCGACGGATGGCAGACGGGACAGGCCGCTAGGGGGTTGCCCCGTCTGCTTTTTATGATCAGTCAGTGTATAAGCAGCGGATTTCTGAATTCATGATAAGCAGAAAGAGAGGTAAGCATGAAAAAAGATCAAGGACGCAGAAAGCGAATCCTCCGCGAGAATCTGATCGCCTGGACATTCCTTCTTCCCAGCGCGGTGGGAATGGTACTGTTCAGTCTGATTCCTTTGCTGATATCCCTTTACGTGAGTCTGACGGACTGGAATTTTGCTTCCGGCCTGGGTAACTGGAATTTTGTATGGTTTGACAATTTTAAACAGCTGTGGAGTGATTCGTGGTTTATCGCATCGCTGAAAAATACGCTGATATACGCGGTTATCACGGTACCGGTCAGCCTGGTGCTGTCCCTGATCCTGGCTGCTGTTATTGATGATTTTTGTAAAAAGAAGGCGGCCGGGGTTGTCCGCGTGGCGATGTATATGCCGCACATCTGCAACTCCGTCGCGATCTCTGCGGTATGGATGGCCCTTTATTCCAAATATGGTCCGTTCAGTCTTCTGCTCCGGGCGCTGGGCTGGAGTGATCCGCCCCGTTTTCTGGCGGATTACGTGTGGGCGCTGCCGGCGCTCATGCTGGTATCGATCTGGGCTGGTCTCGGTTACCGTGTGTTTATCTACAGCGCTTCCCTGACGGCCCTTCCGAGGGACCTGTATGAGTCGGCGGATATTGACGGCGGGACATGGTTTCAGAAATTTCGCTATATTACGGTACCTCTTCTGAAGCCGACGACATTTTTCCTGACTGTGACGGGCATCATATCCAGCTTTAAGGTATTCGCTTACACCAATGTTATGACCAAGGGCGGTCCGGGAAGCGCTACCTATACGATGGTATATTATGTATATACAACCGCTTTCAAATACAACCGTATGGGATATGCGTCCGCGGTAGCCGTGATCCTGTTCTTTATGCTTCTGGTGATCACGATCATTCAGTGGATTCATAACAGCAGAGACGAGAAGAGATAAAGGAGGAAGAGCATGAAAAAGAATGCGGAAGAAACCGTTGTCATGAAAAAAAAGCTTCCTCTGCGCAGACAGGCGGTTCAATGGGGCATAACGATAGTAATTGTTCTGATCGCCGCGCTGATGGTCGCTCCGTTTGTCTGGATGATTTCAGCCTCCTTCAAGATGCAGAAGGACGTTATGTCCATCCCGATCAAATGGATTCCGGAGTATTTTTATCCGGACAATTACTTCAAGGTACTGCATATTAACGCAGGAGCATCGACGGATTATCATTTTATTCTGTCTTACTGGAACTCCATTAAGGTTTCCACGATCAGCACGGTTGTCGGAGTCCTGTCGGCGCTGCTGGCCGGATATGCGTTCGCAAAGCTGAAATTCAGGGGCTCCAATGTGCTGTTTATTCTCTATCTGGCGCAGATGATGGTGCCTTCCCAGCTGACGCTGATCCCGCGGTTCATGATCTTTTCGAATCTGGGGATGACAAACACGCATATGTCCCTGATCCTGCCGAAGATCGTGACGGTATCATCCTGCTTTATGTTTCGCCAGGCGTTCCTTGGCGTACCGGACGATCTGCGCGAGGCCGCCAGGATCGACGGAGCGGGAGAGTTCCGTATCTGGGCGCAGGTCATGGTCCCAATGGTTCGTGCCACGATGGCGGCCCAGGCGACCGTGCAGTTTCTGGAATCGTGGAACAGCTATCTGGATCCGCTGGTCTTCCTGTCACACTGGCGTAAATGGACGCTTACGGTGGCTCTGGATCAGTTTGTAAGCATCGAGGGGACCCAGTATAATCTGACTATGGCAGCAAGCTGTATGGCGATCATACCGGTGCTTTTGGTGTTCCTGTTCGGCCAGAAGTATTTTATGAAGGGACTTACAGTAGGGGCAGTGAAAGGATAAGCCGCAGAGGGAAGGAGAAACATGTCGAAGAAGACGGTCAGTAAGGAATATGAGGTAGTGGTAGTCGGAGGCGGACTGTCGGGAGTCTGCGCGGCCATAGCCGCGGCCAGGGAAGGCGCCAGGACTGCGATCATCCAGAACCGCCCGATGTTCGGCGGCTGTGCCGGCTCCGAGATACGGATGCATATCGTCGGTGCGAGTTCCCACGGAGCGAAGAAGAACCTGGCGGAAACAGGGATCCTGATCGAGATACTGCTGGAGAATAAGAGAAGGAATCCCTATGCGTCCTTTCCGGTATTTGACTCGGTAATCTGGGAAAAGGTGCGTTTTCAGGAGAATCTGGATTCCTATCTGAACACGAATATGGATGATGTGGTGGTGGAGGACGGAACCGTAAAGGCCATAATCTGTCACCAGAATACGACGGAGAAGGAATTGGTGTTTACCGCGCCGATTTTCGTGGACGCGACCGGGCACGGGACCCTGTGCACCCTGGCGGGAGCCGCGGGACGGATCGGAAGCGAGAGCAGGGTGGAGTTTCAGGAGCCCAACGCGCCGGACGAGCCCAATGACGACACCATGGGCAATACGATGATGTTTACGGCCATCGACCGGGGAGAGCCGGTGAAATTCCGCAAGCCGTTCTGGGCCTATACATTCTCGGAGGATGATCTGAAATACAGGACCCACGACAACAGCATGGGCTCCCATGTAGACGGAGGGAAGCTGGTGGAGTTCGATGAGAACAGCGGCAGGCTTCCGCATTTTTCCAGCGTAGACGCCGGGTACTGGTGGATCGAGCTGGGCGGGCAGTATGACGATATCATCGGCGAGGGGGAAGAGATCCGCGACGAGCTGATGAAATGCGTCTACGGCGTCTGGGATCACTTAAAGAACGGCGGGGACCACGGCGTGGAGAACTATGATCTGGACTGGGTCGGTATGGTGCCCGGGTACCGGGAGAGCCGGCGCATTGAGGGAGATTATTTCCTGAATGAGAACGATGTGCGCGCCAACCGCATTTTTCCGGACGCGGTGGCTTACGGCGGCTGGCAGATGGATCAGCATGTGCGCGGCGGCATTATGGACTTTGACAAGCTGCCGTCCCGCATCCTGAATTTCGACGGCTGCTATACGATCCCCTGGCGCTGCTATTACAGCAAAGACCTGAACAATGTGATGCTGGCGGGCCGTGACATCAGTACGAGCAAGATGGCCTTCGGCTCCTCGCGGGTCATGGGAACCTGTGCTGTGGGCGGTCAGGCCGTGGGAACCGCGGCCGCCATGGCGGTGCGTTACGGCTGCACGCCGCGGCAGATCGGAGAGCATATGGACGAGCTGCAGCAGAGGCTGTTGCGGGACGACTGCTATATTCCCGGCTTTGCCAACCATGATGAGAAGGATAAGGCACGTCTGGCGTCGGTGACGGCCAGCGGCTGTACGGCAGGCAATGAGCCGGAGAAGGTGATTAGCGGCGTGTCCAGGACAGTGGGAGCGGAGAGCAACTGCTGGGAGGCGGTCATCGGACCGGAGGGCGCGTCCATCAGCCTGGATTTTGACGGCGGTGCCAGATTGTCAGAGATCCGGCTGACATTTGACCCGAATCTGAGCCGGGAGATCATGCCGTCTCTGACCCGGAATGTGCGGGAACGCCAGGTGAAGGGAATGCCGGATGAGCTGGTGAAGGATTACCGGGTTCAGCTGTTTGACGGGGAGCGGGAGGTCTTTTCCCAGGATGTGACGGACAATTATCAGCGTCTCAACCGTATTATCCTGCCGGAAGCCGCCGACTGCACCAGACTGACGGTTACGGTTCTGGCCGCGCATGGGATCGACAGGGCCAGGATATTCGAGATAAGGGCGTATTAACAGACAGCAGCAGGCTGACAGGAGATTGACAGTAAGGCGGTGTAGGGATGAGTGTCAGGCTGATAGCCTTTGACCTGGACGGGACGCTTCTGGATGAGAAAAAAAGAATCTCGGAGGCAAATTCCGCGGCGCTTCTGGCCGCGGCGATGAAGGGCATCTGGCTGGTGCCGTGTACGGCCAGACTGTATGAAATGATGCCGGACGAGGTGAAGAATCTCGACTGCGTCCGATATGTGATTTCGGTAAACGGCGCGGAGGTCTACGACTGCGAGACGGCCCAGGCCATCTGCCGCGCGGAAATCTCACCGGAGACGGCGGAGAAACTATTTGACTATATGGACGGGCTTTCGGTGGTGTACGACTGCTATCAGGACGGCATGCCGTGGATTGACAGATCCTTCTATGAAAGAGCGGAGGAGCTGGTCGGCGACCCGGAGACCGTGGAAATGATCCGCCGCCGGAATCCCGTGGACGGTTTCCGCGAGGAAATGCGCCGGCGCGGGCGGCCGATCCAGAAGACGCAGATGTTTTTTAAGGATCTGAACCGGAGAGCGGCGGAGATGGAGCAGCTTAAGGAGAGATTTCCGATGTGTACCATTGTAAGCTCTCTCTACAATAATATTGAGGTGAACGGCGCCGGCGCCAACAAGGGAGCCGCTCTGGCCCGGTTATGCAAGCATCTGGGGATCACGCTGTCGGAGTGCATCACTTTCGGCGACGGCAATAACGATATCTCAATGCTTAAGATCGCCGGGATCGGCATCGCCATGGAGAACGCGCCGGATGAGGTAAAGAGCGCGGCGGATGTTGTGACGGACAGCAACGAAAATGACGGCGTCGCCAAGGCGATCCACCGGTACGCGCTGCAGCCGTGAGAAGTGAGGAGCGTCGGCGGCCCGGCGGCAAACGGAGGAAGTTCAGGATCGGGAAACCGGCGGCGGATGGAGACAGTTCGGCGCCGTCGGCCCGGCGGAGAACCGGCCTGCCGCCGGCGGCCGGATGATATAACGAAAATAAGGGTGGGCAAGGAGACGAGATATGGAAAAGACAATGTTCAGACAGGTGATGACAGCCCCGGGAGAGATCGTATTCGAGGAGACGGCTGTCCCGGCACCGGCGCCGGATCAGGTGCTGGTCAGGATCAAAAGGATTGGGGTCTGCGGAAGCGATATCCATGTGTATCACGGGACGCATCCGTTCACACCCTATCCGGTGACCCAGGGACACGAGGTGTCGGGGTATGTGGAAGCGCTGGGAGAAGGCGTGAGCCAGTTTGCCGTCGGGCAGAAGGTGACGGTCGAACCGCAGGTATTCTGCGGAAAATGCTATCCCTGCACTCATGGGAAATACAATCTCTGTGAGACCCTGAAGGTGATGGGATTCCAGACGACAGGCGCCGGCAGCGAGTATTTCGCAGTAGACGCGTCCAAGGTGACGGCGCTGCCGGAGAATCTTACTTATGACGAGGGCGCGATGATCGAGCCGCTGGCGGTCACGGTCCACGCGGCGAAGCGCTTTGCGCCGATGGAGGGCGCGAAGGTGGCGATCCTGGGCTGCGGCCCCATCGGGATCCTGCTGGCCCAGTCCTGCAAAGCGCTGGGCGCGGCGCAGGTGCTGATCACGGACATCTCCGATTACCGGCTGGCGCTGGCGGCGGAATGCGGCGCGGATTTTACCGTGAATACGAGGGAGAAAGACTTCGGCGAGACGCTTGTGGAGTGCTTCGGCCCGGACAAGGCGGATGTGATCTATGAATGCGCCGGCACGGATATCACGATGAACCAGGCGATCCGGTGCGCGAGAAAGGGAAGCACCATCGTGCTGGTAGCTGTGTTCGGCAAAATGGCGACGGTGGACCTGGCGGTGCTCAATGACCACGAGCTTCTGCTGGACACATCCATGATGTACCGCCATGAGGATTATGTGGACGCCATCCGCCTGGTCAGCGAGGGGAAGATCCGGTTAAAACCGCTGATGAGCAGACATTTCCCGTTCCGGGAATACAAGGCGGCTTATGAATATATCGATCAGAACCGGGAAACCACGATGAAGGTTCTGATCGACGTGGACGAAGGGTAAACGGAGACGCGGCTTTTGTTCCGGACCGCTCAAGAAGTTTAGGGATGGAAAAAGCAAATGAAAATGTATGTGATTCGTCATGGACAGAGCGAGGCGAATAGAAACGGTATGCACGCCGGCTGGGGCCCTGTGCCCCTGACAGAGCTGGGGCGCAGCCAGGCGGTCGAGGCCGGTCGGAAACTGACCGGCCTCGCGGCGCAGCAGTATGCGGGAGACACTCCTTTTGCATTCGATCAGGTTTATGTCAGCGATATTCTCCGGACGAGGCAGACGGCGCAGCTGGCGCTTCCGGGCTATGCGTACCGGCTGGACGAAAGAATACGGGAGTTCAGCTCCGGCAGTCTGGTGGGAAGGCGCGTCGAGGAATGCAAAGCCACTCTGGGAGAGCCCTATCTTCGGGCTCTAAGGGAGCGGGATTATACAGCCTACGGCGGCGAGAACGGGGAGATGGTGAAACGCCGTGTGGACAGCTTCCTGAAAGATATGGAGCTTCAGGAGGCCGCCGGCACGAAAAGCATCGCCGTGGTCAGTCACGAGGGCGCTATTCTGTATATGCTGTATTATGTTTTGCAGTGCAGGTTTCCGAAAAGCAGCGTCGGGATCAGAAACTGCTCGATCACGACGCTGGAATGCACCGGCGGAAAATGGCGTCTGTGCCTTTGATCTATCGCCTGTATTCTGATTCCGACGCCGGTGAGAAGGTGAGTTTTCCTTCCGACGCGGCGCCCAGCCGGCACAGCTGGCCCCGGCCCTGTACCGGTTCGCGGGCGCCGTCGATCTCCGGATCCACATAGCGGACGAACCAGCCGTCCAGCTGCGCTTTCATTTCTGCGGCCTTCTGCCGGATAAATTTCGGCCCGTAGAAGAAGTAACGGTTTTCATTTAACAGGTTGAACCGCTCCCCGGGGTCGTGCTCCAGATCGTAAAGCTCGTGAGGACCGTAGGGATAGCGATGGATGTACTTCCATGTTTTCGTGCGGATCATCCGGTTGGGGCCGTATTCATCCAGAACGACGACGCTCTCCCGGTAATTCTGCTCCTGGCCGTTCAGAAGAAGAGGAAGAAAGCTGCGGCCGGGCAGACGGTCGGCCTCGGGATTTTCGATTCCCAGCAGTTCCAGAAGCGTCGGCATGAAGTCATAGGCGCTTAACAGGCAGTCGGTGGAGACGCCCTGACGGATAGTGCCCGGAAGATTGAAGATGCAGGGGACCTTCACCGCTGTGTCGTAGAGATTGAGGGGCATGGTCGCGTTGCCCTTGCCCCAGACCCCGTGCTGGCCGCAGCTGAAGCCGTTGTCGCTGGTGTAGATGATCAGGGTATTCTCGCGGATGCCCAGTTCCTCCAGCTTGTCCACGACCCGTCCCACATTGTCGTCGATTCCCTGAACCGCCGCGTAGTAGCCGGAGAGGAGGTCGCGCAGCGTCAGATATTCCCGTTCCGGGCTGGCCATGGTCAGGCTGTAGGCGATATCGTGAGGAAACTGGATGCTTCCTGCGTGGCGCGGGTCCTGCGGCACATCGGCGAAGCTGCAGTTTTCCTCATAATAGCGGACATATTCTTCCCGGTGCTGGTCCACATGGGGGCTGTGGGGCGCGGTATAGGTCAGGTTCAGGTAGAATGGCTCCTGCCTGGCGTGACATTCGTCAATGAAGCTCAGCGCGTCGTCAGTGATGACGTCGGTCAGATAGCCGTGGGTCTGAATGCGCTTGGTTCCCCGATAGACTTCAGCGTCATGGTAGGTGCCGCTTCCGCCCAGAGTGACGAACCAGTGGGAGTAGCTTTTCTGCGGATAACCGGTGGCCCCAAGGTGCCATTTGCCGCTGATGCCGCAGGTATAGCCCGCCCGGGCCATCAGATCAGTATAGCCGGTAATGCCTTCCAGATATTCGATGGGGACGTCTCCCGGCTTCTCGCCCTGTCCGCGCCGCAGCCAGTCCTGGACGCCGTGCTGGGACGGAATACGCCCGGTCAGCAGCGAGGCCCGTGCCGGCGAGCATACTGGAGACGCACAGAAAAAGTTTTCCATGCGGATGCCTCCCTCGGCCAGTGCGTCGATGTGGGGCGTGCGGATCTCTTTATTTCCGCTGCATCCTAAGGACCAGTAGCCCTGATCGTCGGTCAGGATCAGGATTACATTGAGTTTATCTGACTTTTTCATATTCATTGGTACCCCTTTCTGATAATGATATAGTTATGATGCCATGATATGGGAAATAATACCTTTGAAAATATGCAGTTCATCTTTAATAAAATGCAGACAAGCTGGAAAATCATGCGGTGCTGCGGCGAGATGACCAAAGGGAGGTGCAGGCAATGGGAACGGAGGAACTGCTGGGGGCGTTTCTGAAAGCGCTGGAGAAATGGAGCGGAAGATTCGTGATCAAGGATTTTGTCGGGTTTCTGAACCGTGTCCCGGAGCTCGGCGCCGCGCTGCTGCCTTATACGGGACATCATACGCCGTTCTGTACCGCGGTCAAACAGAATGCGGACGCCTACTGGGTCTGCATCGCCTGCAGTGCCTGCCACCGGCGGCTCTGCAGAAGGGGAGAACCATTCTCAAAGCCGTGCTATTTCGGCCTGCAGGAATATTCGGCGCCGGTTACGGCGGCGGGCCTTGCGGTCGGTTCGGTCTCTTCCGGGTTTTTCTGTCCGGATCCGGAATTGTCGCTGGCGCGGATCCGGCATGCGGCGGAGCGGTTTGACCTGGATGAGGAGCGGCTGAAGGAGGCGTTTCTTCCATTTGCGGAACGAAAACAGCCGGGGAGGGAGACGGAGGAATTGATCCGTTTTGCGGCGGATATGCTGGCGGAGCTGATTCTTCCGTATACGGAGCGCCTGCCGCGGCGGGATGAATCCGCCGATGCCGGAGACAGGGGCCTTGATGCGATCAGGGCGTATATCGTGAATCACTATACAGATCCGAATATCAATGTGAGATCTGTTGCGGAAAACTGCCATTATTCGGCTTCCTATGTCAGCCACACGTTCAGCCGCGGGATGCAGATGAACATCCGCACCTATATCAATCAGCTGCGGATCGTTCTGGCCAGGCATGAGCTTGCCGCCGGGAGTACGGTCACGGCTGCGGCCGCGGTGTGCGGCTTCAATGATACGAACTATTTCAGCCGTGTTTTTCATGAGACAGTCGGCGTCCCGCCATCCCGCTGGGCGGAGCATGAGATGGCGCAGAGGGCGCGTGAGCCGCGGAAGGCTCCGGAACCTTCCGCGTGAAATGATACGTTTGTCAGTCTGCCGCCGGGTTTTGCAAGACGCGATTTGCCGCCTGCTCCGTTAAACTTCTTGCAAAGCGCCGAACTTTATGCTAAGATATTAATCGCTGAGAAAATGTGCAAAAATAATGTACAGAGTGCTCGACGAATCGAAGAGGACTAAGATATTGGGCCATCGCCAAGCGGTAAGGCACAGGACTTTGACTCCTGCACTCGTTGGTTCGAATCCAACTGGCCCAGTTTGAATCATGGCCGGAATCCCTGGGGTTTTCCGCACGGGTTTCCGGTCTTCTTTGCGCCTGTATGCGAGAATCTGACGGCGATGGGGTATTGCATGGAGCATGCGCTGTATTTTCCGGCGGCGGGGGTGGCATCGCGTCTGTGCTGTATTTTCCGGCGCGGGCGCTTTGAAACGGCGCTGCGCGGAGAAAAGTGAGTACCAGAGAAGGAGCATCGGATCCATGAAGGGTTTTATGAAGAAATACATCGGCGATCGGCAGTTTTATAAAATGGTCCTGACGGTGGCTGTTCCGATCATGATCCAGAACGGCATTACGAATTTCGTAAGCCTTCTGGATAACATTATGGTGGGACAGGTAGGAACCGTGCAGATGTCCGGCGTGGCCATCGCCAACAACCTGATCTTTGTCTATAATATCTGCATTTTCGGCATGATCTCCGGCGCGGGGATCTTCGGGGCGCAGTTTTACGGACAGAGGAATCACGAGGGCGTCCGCAGCACGTTTCGGTTTAAGCTTATTATCTGCGCCTTGTTTACAGCAGCCGCCATCGCCGTCTTTCTGGCGGGCGGCGGGGAGTTGATCTCGCTGTACCTGCAGGGGGAAGGAGCGGCGGAGGATATCGAGGCGACCTTTTTCTACGGACGTCAGTATCTGGACATCATGCTGATCGGATTCGTGCCGTTCGCGATCGTGCAGATCTATTCCAGTACGTTAAGGGAGTGCAGCGAGACATTCGTGCCGATGGCGGCCGGTGTGGCCGCCGTGCTGGTGAATCTGGTATTTAACTATATCCTGATCTTCGGTCATTTCGGCGCGCCGCGGCTGGGCGCAGCCGGAGCGGCTTACGCGACGGTGCTTTCCCGGTTTGTGGAGTGCGCCATCACAGTGATCTGGACCCACGCCCATGCGGAGAAGAATCCATTTATCGTGCATGCCTACCGCAGCCTGCGGATGCCCCGGTATCTGGTGGGGCAGATCGTCCGCAAGGGCACGCCTCTTATGTTCAACGAGGCCATCTGGTCCGTGGGTATGGCAGTTCTTCTGCAGTGTTATTCCTACCGGGGGCTCGATGTGGTGGCTGCGCAGAATATTTCTTCTACGGTGTCGAACCTGTTCAATGTGGTGTTCATGGCGCTGGGGAGCGCGGTGGCGATCATCATGGGCCAGCTTTTAGGCGCAGGAAAGATGGAGGAGGCGGTGGATCAGGACCGAAAGCTGATCTTCTTCTCGGTGGCGGTCTGTCTGGTCATGGGATCGCTTATGTCCCTGGCCGCGCCTCTGATCCCCAAAATCTACAATACGACGGAAAATGTCCGCAGCCTGGCAGCGGTATTTATCCTGATCGAGGCGCTGTTCATGCCGGTTCACGCGTTCATCAACGCGTCGTATTTCACCCTGCGCTCCGGCGGGAAGACGGTGATCACCTTCTTCTTCGACGGCGTGTATGTGTGGGCGGTATCGATTCCGGTTGTTTATGTGGTGGGTCATTTCACCGGCCTGCCCATCGTGCCGCTGTTCGTCCTTGGCAGAAGCCTGGATCTGATCAAATGCGTTATTGGCGCGTCGCTTCTGAAGCGGCGGGTGTGGGTGCATAATATTGTGGAATAACGGAAGTTGGGGACGTCGGAAGCTGCAGGGAAGGTGCGGATCGCCGATAACGGAAAAAGACAAGAAACTGCAAGAACCTGAAATCCTTGAAATTTCTTGTCTTTTCCATTCACTGCGGATAGTGGGACTCGAACCCATACGCCTTGCGGCACAAGAATCTAAATCTTGCATGTCTGCCAATTCCATCATATCCGCCTGATATATAACTATGCCACACTTTATACTATACAATATTTCCATCATCTTCGCAACAGGAATTCAAAATAAGCAATTACTTAGTGATTCGTGCAGCGGTTTTTCTTAACGTTTTCCTTGACATAAGTCGAAATACTGATTATAGTAAAATTATGGTCACTGTCCGGCATTCTGCACGGACAGGATTCTGTTACATCTTTTGTTTCTCGGTGTGTTCACCGCAGATTCAAATGAAAGAAGCATGGTCAGTCCAGGGGATAAATTGCCTTTCCGGCGAAAAAATATTGAATTCAAGGGGGAGAATCGGTATAATGGGGAAGAGGGTTAATAAGAAGTATAAGGATCGGCTGTTCCGGTTTATTTTCGGTGACCGCAGGGAATTGCTGACACTTTATAACGCATTGAACGGAACGGATTACAAGGATGCGGACAAGCTGGAGATCGTGACGCTGGAAGATGTTATTTACATGAATATGAAGAATGACGTCGCGTTTCTTTTTGGCGCGGAGTTGAATTTGTGGGAGCACCAGAGTTCGCGGAATCCGAATATGCCGGTGCGGGGACTGTTTTATTTTGCAAGACTGTATAAGAAATATGCGAAGAGGCATAAACTGAACCTGTACAGCAGCCGTCTGCAGAGCCTGCCGTATCCGCAGTATATTGTCTTTTATAATGGGCGTGAGGACGAACCGGACCGAAAGGTGCTGAGATTGTCGGATGCGTTTGTAGTGGCGGAAGCTGGAGCGGGAGAGACGATATCCGAGGGCAGGAAAGCTGCAGGCGGTACTGTGGGATCACGAGAAAGTTTCCCGGAGCCTTGCGTGGAAGTAACGGCGACGATGCTGAACATCAATCTTGGAAGAAACCGGGAACTGATGCGGCAATGCCGGAGGCTGGAGGAGTATGCCACATTTGTGGAAATGGTGCGCGAGCAGTTGGACACGGGGCAGGAGTTAGAGCATGCGGTGCGGGAGGCGGTAAAGCGATGCCTGCGGAAGGGAATTCTGGCCGATATCCTGACGGAGCATACGGAGGAGGTAGTGGAGATGTTCCTGACAGACTATGATTTTGAAGAGCATATGAAACTGGAACGGGAAGAGAACTACGCAGTCGGGCATGCAGACGGGAAGGAAGAAGGAAAAGCAGAAGGAAAAGCAGAAGCCATTTGTGATATGCTGGAAGACATAGGCAGTCTTCCGGACGAATGGCGTCACCGGATCATGTCTGAAGAGAATATTGATACTTTGAAAGAGTGGCTTAAGATTGCACGGCGGGCGGAAAGCCCTGAAGAATTTTTCAAGAAAAGCGGTTTAGATAAATTTGCATGAGGAATCGATACTATCAAAAGGTTGTCCGGAAAGATCAGGCGAAAATGCTGGA
Source organism: uncultured Lachnospiraceae bacterium (assembly GCA_947626395.1). Classification (GTDB taxonomy): domain Bacteria; phylum Bacillota; class Clostridia; order Lachnospirales; family Lachnospiraceae; genus UBA3402. The sequence continues at coordinate 32,713 of CANQRU010000026.1, forward strand.
AAGGCGGCAGTCAGTGAACAAAAAGAAAATGATCAGTCGCGCGGCTGCTGTGGCGGTTCTGGCGGCGCTGGCTGGCATTTATCTGTACCGCGGGCATGTGGCAAGGGAACGGGTGCTTGCCCTGGAGAATTTCACGGAGGCGCAGGTGAATTATGTGATCGACGGGGACACGATGATCGTGACCATGGACGGTGTGACCGAACGGGTGCGGCTTGTGGGCGTCGACTGTGAGGAGAGCGTTCTGGAGGATGAGACCTTAAATACAGAGAAAGGACGGCAGGAAGCCGCCTTCGTAAAGGATTTAGTGGCGGAAGGAGATTCGGTCTATCTGCAGAAGGATGTGACGGACAGGGACCGTTACGGGCGGCTCCTCCGGTATGTGTGGCTGGCGCTGCCGGATGATCCGGAAGATACGGAAGAGGTGCGGACGAAGATGCTGGAAGGCATTCTGATTGATCAGATGCAGACACGGGTGGAAGACTTTCCGCCGGATGTGGCGTATTCGGATATTTTCTGGGAGATCGCAGGAGAGTGAGCCGGGAATGGGTTTCTGGAGAGTGAGTTGGAGTTGTGACAGTAGCTTCAGACAGATAAGTGGCGTTTTGGAAAATGAGAGTAAGGACGGAACTCAAATAATAGAAGATAATGTACTGCCGCGCGGAGGAAAATGATCTCCGCGCGGCAGTTTTGTCTTTTACATCATACTTTGTTGCGCACTTTAAGACAGTGGCGCCATGCAGCTAGGGATTCTCTTTTTTCGGGACATCTGTTTCCTCCCGCATCGGCCACGACGTCGTCACTTTGAACACATCGTCGTCCACTTCCACGGTCAGCTGGCCTCCCATGAGTTCCGTGAAACTCTTGGCGATGGCCAGGCCCAGGCCGCTGCCTTCGGTGCCGCGGGATTCGTCGCCGCGGACGAAACGGTCGGTCAGCTCGGACGGATCCACATGGATCTCGGCGGCGGAAATGTTCTTGAGCGTCACGGTGACGCGGCCGTCGCGGGCGCTGCCGGTCAGATAGACGCGGGAACCGGGCAGGGCGTATTTGGCGATATTGCCCATCAGATTCTCGTAGATCCGGCAGGTCTTGTCGCTGTCCAGGGTGAGAACGGCCTTCTCTGGCAGATTGACACGCACGTCCAGCCGGGCATTTTCGAACTGGTCCGCCATCTCGAAGCGAACCTGCCGCACCAGACTCATCAGATCCACGTCTACCAGGTTCAGACTGACGGAGCGGGAGGCGGCCTTGCTGATCTCGAACAGATCCTCGATCAGCGCTTTTAGGCGCATGGATTTGCGTTCCAGGGTATCCAGATATTCGCTGCGCTGCTGCGGCGTGATAGTTTCCTCCTTCAGAAGCCCGATGTAGGTGATAATGGCGGTCAGCGGCGTCTTAAGGTCGTGGGAGACGTTGGTGATCAGTTCGGTCTTCAGCCGCTGGCTTTTGATCTCTTCGTCCACGGCCTTGCGGAAGCCCTGGCGGATGCGGATGATCTGTGGTTTGAACGGTTCGAAGACGCCCAGATCCTCGTCAAGCGGCGCGTCCAGATGCCCCTCGGCGATCTCATTGGTGGCTGCCAGAAGCGTTTGGTACTGTTCCTGCAGGCGGCTTAAGTAGCGGCGCAGCAGCAGGTACAGGACGACCGTGTAGATAATTGTAAAGAAGACCGCGCTGGGGCCCCACAGAAGCGCCAGGAGAAAGACCAGGACCGCATTGACCAGAAGGATGCGGCGGAGGATCCGGTCGGCGTTCTTCGTGATGTCCATATGGGTCAGCGCGTACCGTATGGCCGCGGCTTTATCGCGGATATAGGGGAAGAAACGGTAAATGAGGCTCTTCTTCTGCAGATACCCGCGCACCCCCAGGACGCGGGCCGGCCGCAGACTGGCGCCTACGTACCACGCGGTGAAACAGATCGCGCAGAGAAGAACGAAGGTCAGAAGCATGAGCCATGATTTCCGGGCGCCGTCTGTCAGCCCCCAGAGCTGGCGGCTGAGCGTTTCGGGCTCCGATCCTCCGGCCGCGTAGACGATCGTGGTGATCACGCGGGCGCAGGCCGGGAAAATGAAGAAGACCAGGAGCGCCGAAAGCTCCAGTGGGGCGCGGGTCGGGAAGAGGGGCTGATCGGCCGTGGCCGCAGGCTCTGGATAAGAGGTCTGCCCGGCTGTGGCTGCAGATTCCTGATAAGAGGTCCGCCCGGCTGTGGCTGCAGATTCCTGAGAAGAGGTCTGCCCGGCTGCTGCCGCAGGTTCCGAAGAAGAGGCCCGTCCGGTTATCGCCGCCGGCTCCGGAGAGAGAGTCGGTTCAGCTTCGGCCGCGGCTGCTCTCATCGGAATATAAGGCAGGAGAAACGCCGCCGCCATTACGGTGAGCAGCAGAAACAGAAGAAAATTGTCCATTCCCGCCTTGCGGTAGCTTTGGGAAGCTGTGCCGTAGATCGCGTTAAAAGGCGTGTACTCCGTTTTCAGATCGCCGTACAGCAGATTCTTCCAGGTGTCGTCGCTGATGCCGTAGAGGATGCGGCAGCCGGAGATCGGGCGGGTGCAGGTATATTGACGGAACCTGTTTATCTCCGGGCTTTCCTCCTGATTCAGCCTGATGTCACTGGCCAGGGCAGATTGCTCTGTGATACCGGTCGCCAGGCGGAGAATCCGGGCCGCGTCGTCCCCGGCGATCCGGCCGATGGAGACTCTGCCATCTGCGTCGTAGCAGAATTCCAGCAGAAAATGATAGCCGCTGCCGCTAAGAAGCGCCTGGGTGTCGGCGGTGTTGGTCAGGATCTCGCCGGTTTCCGTGTCGCAGATATAGTAGTCGCAGGCGGCGCTCATCGCGCGCAGATCCGATTCCGCAATCCTGAAATAGTTGCTCAGGTAATCAATTGCTTCCTGGTAGTCGGAGTAAAGCTCCTCCAGACGCAGGCGGTACTCCTGGTAATCCTCGGAAGACGGATCAGGGGATTCTGACGCGTAGGGGTCACCGGTACTTCCGGCGTCCGTATTTTTTTCGTCGGTGTCCGGTCCGCCGGAAGGATCCGGCGTTCCCTCAACGATCCATTTGGCCTTCTCCATGAGGGAGCCTTCCCTGATGGGATAGTACAGTTCCACGTAGTCCGTGTCCGCCTGGTTCTGGCGGCTGCAGAGACTGTGGTACAGGATCTGATTATATTTGTACAGATTCTGAATGTAGTCTGTGTTCTCCAGAGGATTATCGGCTAAGGATTTTGCCAGCGTGCTGAAATGCGGGATCCGCTTCATAAAGAGACCGGCCGCGGCGATGCTCAGAATGATCCCGCACAGGAAGAAGCGGACGCGGATGTTTTTGGGTGCGTTCATAGTGGATGTCTCCTTGATTCTTTACTGCTTCTCGATCTTATACCCGACGCCCCACACGACCTTCAGGTATTTCGGCTTCTTCGGATCGATCTCGATCTTTTCACGGATGTTGCGCACATGGACCATGATCGTGTCGGTGTTCACGGCACGCTCGTTCCAGATCCGCTCGTAGATCTCGTCGGCGGAGAAGACCCGGCCGGGATTTCGGATCAGCAGGTGGAGGATCTTGAATTCCAGCGGCGTCAGCTTCACCGGCTCGCCGTCTACGCTCACCTCCACGGTGTCTTCGTTGAGTTCCAGCCCGCCGATGGTGTAAATGTGTTCGTTCTCCGCCGGTTCGCTGGTGGCGGAGAGATATTTCGAATACCGGCGCAGATGGGAGTTGACCCGGGCCAGAAGTTCCAGCGGCGTGAACGGCTTGGTCACATAGTCGTCGGCGCCCATATTCAGGCCCATGATCTTATCCACCTCTTCGGATTTGGCGGAAAGCATGACGACCGGGAATTCCCGGCCCATGTCCCGCAGCTTCATGAGCATGGTCACGCCGTCCATCACCGGCATCATGATGTCCACGATGGCCAGATGGATCTCATTTTCTTCGATGACCGCAAGTCCCTCGCGGCCGTTGGCGGCGGTGTGGGTCTGATAGCCCTGGTTGCGCAGGTAGATCTCGATGCCTTCGCGGATCTCTTTGTCGTCCTCAACGACCAGGATGTGATAATTTTGGTTCGGTTCCATGGAAATGTCCTCGTTTTATGATGGAGTGATTCGTTATATTGCATGCGCTATGGGCGGGCGGCGGATGTCCGCGATGCGTTTTTCTGCCGGATCGATTCCCACGCTGCCTCCTGCACGTCCGCATATTTCCATGCGGGCAGAACGCCGGTGACGCTCTGTTTGTATGCGGCGATGGTTTTATTATAGAATCGAATCGCCTTTTTCACAACCGATTCTTCCCGGAAATCGACGGCCGCCGACAGCGCCCGGCGCCGCAGCTGCTCCCGCAGAATCGGATCTGAGAGAAAACGGTTCATATTTTCCGCGAACGCGTCCTCGTCCTCGGCGCAGAGCAGGCCGTTGATCCCATCGCGCACCAGATCTCTGACGCCGCTGGCATCCACCGCGATGACCGGCGCGCCGCCCGCGAAGGCTTCCAGGATCACAATGCCCTGGGTCTCCGTCCTGGAAGCGAAGAGGAAGGCGTCGGCGGCCGCGTAATATGGGACCAGCTCCCCGTGAGGAATACTTCCGGGGAAGATCACCTCCTGCTCCAGATGAAGCCGGCGGCAGAGCGCCTCATATTCCGCCCGGTTCGGCCCGTCGCCGATGATCGCCAGACGGAAAGGCTTCCGGTACTGCTCCCTGAAACGGGCCGCGCTGCGCAGGAGAAACGGAATATTTTTCTCGTGCGACAGGCGGGAGACGGAGAGGAAGAGCGGGATATGCGGCGTGCCGCATTGTTCTGCACCCAGAAGCCGCTTTTGCACCTCCTTTACCGCTGCCTTATCCGCATGAAAGCAGCCATCCTCGATTCCGGTTGGAAGCACGGCGATCCGGGCCGGATCGAAACAGCATGTTTCCGTCAGATACTCCTTCATCCCGGCTGTGGGAGCGAAGACCTGGCGGCAGTTTTGCAGGAAGAGGCTTAAATAGAACGGAACTATTTTTTCCTGCGCCAGGTGGAGGAAACGGTTGGAAAAAGCGGCATGCCCTGCCCTGCGGAACACGCCTGCGTTTGACAGATACTGTTCATAGCGGGTGTGGTAGGTGAATACCAGCGGCACTCCATACCGGCGTGACAGATGAATCGCCGTGCGGCCGATCAGCATTGGGTGATGGACATGGATGATGTCGTAATGGCCGCGGCGGAATTCATCCTCGATCCGCGGGTCGAACGGATTCGGGCATGCGGCCCCGCCGAGAAAGTAATATGGAAGGGACGCGTAGCGGAAGACCGGAACGCCGTCGCAGACGGTCATGCAGGAATGTGCGTATGGATCAGCTGAGACGTCCTGAACGGCCGGTGCGAACACGGTCACCTCATGTCCTGCGGCGATCAGTCCCTTTGCCAGCAGTTCGATGGAGATGGGCACTCCGCCGACGAACGGCTTATAGTTGTTTGTCATCATTGCGATTTTCATGGTTACATTCTCCCCAGCAGCGCAAACACCTGCTCGCCGCAGGCGTAACCGGCGCCGACGAATACCAGATTCCAGACGATGATGCCAAGCGCTGAGCTGATCGTGTATTTGAGCAGATTCATCCGGAGGATTCCTGCGGGGATTGAGACGACGGTGCGGACGGCGGGCAGCAGTTTGGCTGCAAAAATGCCGATGCAGCCCCGCTGCCGGATCCAGTCCAGCTTCTTTTCCAGGGATTCCCGTTTCTCCGGGTGCCGTTTCATATATCGTTCCAGGACGCAGGCGCCGCCGGCCCATCCCAGCGCGTAGAGGATCAGGCTGCCGGCGAGCCCGGCCGCCACGGTGACGATCATGACCCGTGCGAAACCGATATTGCCTCTGGCGGCCATGACGCCGGACAGCGGCATGATGATTCCCGCCGGAAATCCCGGCAGATTCATGTATTCCAAAAGCACGATCACGAAGATCGCGGCTTCGCCGTATCGGAGAAAATAAGCGGTGAATGTTGAGATGTCCATAAAAACGCCCCCTGCGATGGTTTGATCCGTTCAGAAGGCGTCTCTTCCCGCGCGGCCTGCCGCCTTACGCAGAAAGCACCTGACGTTCGTCTGAACTTGTTATGCTCTATCATAGAGAGTAAAACGAAAGGTGTCCGGCAGAGAAAACGAAAGATTTTCTAAAGAATACCGGAAAGGATATAGAAGAATCGGAGGTAAAGTCAGGGATATAATTGAAGAAAACACTAGAGATGAAGCTGACGATAAAGCTGGGTATAAAATTGAAGATAAGATTAAAATGGAGACGGAAGATCAACGCCGTGAAAGAACATATTTACAGCCTGATCAGTTCCGCCCCCAAAAGAGTTATATCTTCTTCCTGATGGGTAGAAATGAGCACCATCCGTCCCGCGCTCTTCTCCAGGATATAGGAAATGACCGTCTGCCGCGTGTCGTCGTCCAGTCCGGTGAACGGCTCGTCCATAAGAAGCACGTCATAGGGAGCCAGCAGCGCCCGGCAGATGGCGGTACGCCGTTTCATGCCGCCGCTTAAGGTTGCGGCGGGCCGCGAGAGGGATTCCTCCGGCAGCAGGCGGGCCAGTTCTGCGCGCACCTGGGCCTGGCTGAGCAGCCGGCCGGTGACCATCATCACATTCTCAACCGGTGTAAATGTCTCGCAGAGCCGGTCTTCCTGGAAGACAGCGGAGAAGCGGGGGACAGCGCCTGCTCTGCCGCGGCCGGTTCCTGCCGCGGCGTTTTGCGTCTGAGTATTATTTCCTGCAGGTGTCTGTGAGGTTTTGACAACGCCGGTGGTGTCCGGATCTTCCCACACAACACTTCCGCCATCCGCCGTTTCCAGCCCCATTAACACCCGCAGAAGCGTGGTCTTGCCGGAGCCGGACGGCCCCATCAGGCAGTAGACGCGGCCGCTTTCCATTTCCAGATCGAAACCGTTAAGTACCTGCAGATCCCCGAAGGATTTACACAGACTGCGGACGGTCAGCTTCATGAACCGCGCCTCCTTTCCTCTGAAGACTCGCGAGCAGGGCCAGGAAGAACCGCTCGAACAGGGCGCTGATGACAATGATCACGAAGGTCCAGGCGAACAGATTCGCCGTGTCCAGATAGATCTTTGACATATACAGCTGTTCGCCGATGGAGGAGTCCGGGATGCCGATGACCTCCGCTGCGACGCCGGATTTCCAGCTCATTCCCAGGGCCACCTTGCAGCTGCTTAAGAGATAGGGCAGCAGGGCGGGCAGGTAAATGTACCGGAGCTGTTTAAGGGGCGGCACGCGGAAGATCCGCGCCATCTCTAATAGCTTCGGGTCGGTGCTTTCCAGACCGGCCAGCGTATTAACATAAATCATGGGGAGTACTACGAGAAACGCGATAAATACCGCCAGGTTCCGCGATCCGACCCAGATCAGCGCCAGGATCACGAAGGAGGCTACCGGAATGGACTTAAGCAGGGACAGGATCGGCGCCAGAAATTCCCGCAGGAGCGGAAACCGGTAGGCCGCGCCGCCCAGCGCCAGCCCGCTGGCGAAGGCCAGCACAAAGCCGAGGCTGATCTTCACAAAAGAATGGCCGATGGACAGCCAGAAATCCCCGGTGGGGATCAGGCGCAGAAGCGCCAGTCCGGCGTCCGCCGGCCCCACCAGGATGATATTGTTGTGGATCAGCCATGCTGCCAGCTGCCAGATGAAGATCCAGAAGAGGATGATCAGAGGCCGCCGCCAGATCGTTTCGTGTCGGTTCATTTGCACTTACCGCTTATAGTAGAACGCGTCGTCCGGAAGCTGTCCGCCTACGGACGTGGGATCCTGATTATACAGTACGTTCAGATAGCCGGACAGCATTTCCTTCAGCTCGTCGCCTTCGATGCAGACGATGCTGCAGTAGGGCAGAGCTTTCTGGGCTACCGGCGCCTTCTCGATGATTTCGTATTTGGCTACCAGCTCCGCGGCCGCGGCCACGTCCTCGCCGGTAAATGCCGCCGACTGCGCATGTTCATCCATGAAGAGCTTTACGGCCGCCGCGGTGGTCTCATCCGCAAGCAGTTCGCTTCTGGCTACGGTCACGCCGGTCACCAGGCTGCCGCCGTCCGCGGATTCCGCATTGGTCTTGTCCCACTCGGCGGTCAGATCCAGGACGATCTTTAAGCTTTCATTCTGGGCCATGGCTACGGTTACAAAGGGCTGGGGCAGCAGGCCGATGGCGTCCGCCTGTTCCTTTAAGACCGCCGCCACCTCGGTGGGTTCCGACTTATACTCGATGGTCAGATCGTCGGCGGACATGCCGTTGGCGGACAGCAGGTACTGGAACACATAATCCGGCGTGGTGCCCTTGCCGGTCATGTATACGGTCTTGCCGGCCAGATCGGAGATACTCGTGATCGAATCATCGGCTGCCACGATGTAGAGAACGCCCAGGGTGTTGATGTTCAGCACGTTGACGCCCTGATTCGTCTTCTGGTAGAGGATCGAAGCCATATTGGCGGGTACCAGGGCGATATCCAGATCGCCGGCGACCATTTTCGCTACCAGTTCGGAGGCGTCGGTTACCATGGTGAATTCGTAGCTTCCCGCGGCTTCGCCTTTTTCTTCCTTATCCATAAGGGAGACCAGACCCATGGAGGTCGGGCCCTTTAAGGAGCCGATCCGCAGGGTGACGTCTGTGCCGGAAGCTGCCGCGTCATCGCTTGGGGTTTCCGCTGCGGCAGTTGTCGTTTCGGCCGCAGTTGTTTCGGCCGCGGTTGTTTCCGCTGCGGTGGTTTCGGCCGCAGTCGTTTCCGCCGCGGTGGTTTCCGCTGCTGTTGTCTCGGCGGCTGTCGTCGCCGCGGTGGTCTGTGTTGTGTCGGAATTTCCCGAGCAGCCTGCTAAGAGGGCTGCGGTCATGGCGGCTGCCATGAAGACAGACAGTGATTTTCTCATAAAAATAATTCCTCGCTTTCTTTTCTTCTCTGTCAGGGATTCCCTTCCAGGTGAGTATGCGTGGCTGCGGCCCGGAGCGCGAACCGGCGCCCTCCTGCAAAAGCCGCATCGCCGGAGAACCGTAGAACAGGCAGATACAGGACGGCACGCGGAACGATTTCAGGCTGTCCGCGGCCAACGAGCCAAGTATAGCACAAAGGAAGCGGTTCGTCCAGTGGAAACTTTTTTCCGCAGCCGCAGCCGTAATCTGCGGCCGGAACCATGATTCGCAGCCGGAACCGTGCGCATTCCCCGGCGGACAGGGTATCTTATGAGAAATGTCGGATTCTGCGAAAAAAATCAGTTGGCATTGGCAGGATATTATATTATAATCTTCCTATAGACACCCGATAACATGTACCGGCCAGGGACAGGCAGTGGGGCGGCGGTGCATCCTGAGAGGATCTTGGTATGAGTACAGTCGAAGAATATTTAAGCAGCATTCCCATGTGGGCCGCTCAGAAGAACAGTCTGACTGATATCCGCCGTTATCTTGAGGCGCTTGGCAGCCCGGACGACTCCATGCGGATCATCCATGTGGCCGGAACCAATGGAAAGGGTTCCGTCTGCGCCTATCTGACGGCCATGCTCTGTGAGGCCGGTTTCTCGGTGGGGACATTCATTTCCCCGCATCTGGAGATGACCCGGGAGCGGTTCCTGACCGACGGCGGGATGGTGGATGAAGAGCTGTATGAGGAAGCGTTCGGCAGGGTGAAGGAACTGTCGGAGCAGATGACGGCGGAGGGGCTGAATCCGCCTACTTACTTCGAATTTCTGTTTTATATGTGCATGGTCATCAATGACCGCCTGAGGCCGGATTTCCTGATCCTGGAGACGGGCCTGGGCGGGCGCCTGGATGTGACGAATGTGATCCGCAGGCCGGTCCTTACGATCCTGACATCCATCAGCATGGACCATATGCAGTATCTGGGCAATACGCTGGCGGAGATCGCTTCCGAGAAGGCGGGGATCATAAAGCCCGGCGTGCCGGTGGTCTATGACGCCTCCTGCCGGGAAGGCGCCGCCGTCATTGAGCGGCGGGCGAATACTCTGGGATGCCCGGTCTACGCGGTGAACCATGATGACTATACGCTTCTTGAACGCGGCGGGGACGGACCGAAGATCTCGATCCGCACCGTGGACGGCGGCCAGGTGGTGGTATCGGTTCCTTCCCAGGCGGAATACCAGATGATGAATGTGACCGTGGCGGTTAGGGCGGTCGGGGTTCTGCGCAGGCGCGGGATCGCCTGGCTGTCGCCGGACGACGTGGTCCGCGGGATCCGCCACAGCTATTGGCCGGGACGGATGGAGGAGGTGCTGCCGGGCGTCTGGCTGGACGGCGCGCATAATGAAGGCGGTATCGCGGCGCTGGCGGATACGATCACGCGGATGCAGAAGGAGACCGGAAAGGATGTGTCCCTGATGTTTGGGGTCATGTCGGACAAGGCCCACGCCGCGATGATCCGGCGTCTTTGCGAAGGGCTTCGCGTGAAGCGCGTTACTATTGCGCGGATGGAGAACGCCCGGTACGCCGACGCAGAGCAGCTGGCGGAGGAATTTCGTTCTGAGCTCGTCTGCCCGGTGGCCGTATGCCAGTCGGTCGCGGAAGCCTGGGAGGATTTCCTGAAGCACCGCGGAGACGGGCTGGCTTTCTGCGCCGGATCCCTGTATCTGGTGGGGGCGGTCAAGAGTTTGCTGAACGAGGAGAATGAACATGATCAATTTTGAAGAGGAATTGAGCCATTTTAAGCCGAGCCTTGAGGTGGAGGAAGTGGAAGACGCCATCATGGACAGCGATCTGACGGATATGGCGGATATCATGATGAATCTGATCAGGGAAGGCAGCGAGAGCAAGAAGAAAGATGAGTAAACCGATCAACTATACGGATAAATGCGGCCGCATTTCCAACGCTTTCTATAACGCGGGGCTGGAAAAGGCGCAGATCAGGGATCTGACCGGCGCCTGCCGGTGCCTGAAGCGGAGCCTTGCGTTTGATAAATACAATACCGACGCCCGCAATCTGCTGGGACTGATCTATTATGAGACCGGCGAGACGGCCGAAGCCCTGGTGCAGTGGGTCATCAGCAGCAATCTGCAGCAGGAGCATAACCGGGCGACCCACTATATCTACGAGGTACAGGGGAGGCCCGGCAGGCTGGAGGACGAGAGCGTCCATATCCGCCGCTATAACCAGGCGCTTATGCAGGCTCAGAACGATAATCCGGATCTGGCGATCCTGCAGCTGGGGCGCGTGGTGGATCATAAGCCGAATTTTGTGAAAGCGCACATGCTTCTGGCCCTTCTGTATATCGGTCAGGAGAATTATACGAAGGCGGGCAAGTCCCTGTATAAAGTACTTCAGATCGATAAGAACAATCCGAAGGCCCTCTGGTACATGTCCATTGTCAAAAGCAATACCGGCCGGGCGGATGTGGAGAAACGGAAGCTGAAGAACGCGTTTTCCCACCATCAGATGCAGGACGACGATATTATCCTGCCGCCCAGTTATAAGGAGAATACCGGCTGGCAGATGGTGCTTCATATCGCCGCCGGACTGGCGATGGGAGCGGCGGTGATCTTTTTCCTGGTCATGCCGGCCAGGGAAGAGCAGCTGAATGACAGCCACAATCAGGAGATGGCCCAGGTGCTGGAGCAGGTGAACCAGAAGAGCATGGAGATCGACGGCATTGAGGCGTCCATGGCGGTCATGGAGTCGGAGCGGGACACCGCGGAAGCGGATCTTAAGGCGATCATGGATGAAAATGGAGGCGTACTGAGCCAGTATCAGCAGCTGGCCCATATTCTGCAGGCTTACAGGGCGGATGATTTCCCGACGGCGGTGGAGCTTTACACGGAGCTGAATCCGGAACTGATCGAAGACGAGGGAATGCAGGCGATCATCACCGAGATCCGTCAGGATATGGAAGAGCGGGGCTATCAGGTGCTGGCTGATCTGGCGGGGCAGGCGCGGGACGCCGGAGATACGGATCAGGCGCTTATGTATTACCAGAAGAGTCTGGATATCAAAGCGGACAACCCTCAGGTCATCTACGACATGGCTATGGTTTATCATGACCGGGAGGAAGAGGACAAGGCGAACGAACTGTTCGGGCAGGTGATCCTGAATTATCCGGATACGGAATTGGCGGAGAAGGCGAAGGAGGTCCGGGGGTACTGAGACGGAAGCCGGGGAAAGCGCGGCGGCCGGGGGGCAGGTAAGCACCCCGGGGTGGGCGCGGTGCCTCGCATAGCATCGGGAACAGGTAAGCAGCCCGGGGAGAGCGCGGCGGCCCGCATAGCGTCAGGGTACGGATAAGAAGGCTGGGCCGGCACATATAAAGGACAGAAGATTAAGCTGGCAGCAGAATACGGTAAGAAGAAAGAAGTCGTTACGGAAGAATTCAGACCATACGGCTTCTTTTTGTGCGCAAAATTCGGAAGGGAGAGAAGATCATGGGAGACGTATCATTTTTGTATGAGGCGAAAGGGCAGGTGCTGGTGATCCATCTGCCGAAGGAGTTCGACCACCACAATTCCAGGGATCTGCGGTATGAGACGGATCTGCTTTTGGCGGAAAACTACGTGCGGCGGATGGTATTCGATTTTTCAAAGACTGTGTTTATGGATTCCACCGGCATCGGGATCCTGTTAAACCGATATAAACAAATGCAGCGGAGCGGCGGTTCTGCCGCGATCTACGGCGCCAACGCCCAGATCCGGCGGGTGCTTGCGGTAGGCGGCGTAGCGAAGCTGATGCCCCAGTACGCGTCGAAGGAAGCGGCGCTTCTGGGATAAGGGTGCGCGTCAGAGCTGATAAAAGGGCCGATGAGAGCAAGGAGGAAGAGAAAAATGTGTCATACGGCGATAAATGTGGACGAAACTGCACAGCGGAATATTTGCAGGGAAGAAGACAGAACGGCAGCCGACGGAACGGAGCGGAACGGCGGAGGAATGAACGGTGAGGATGAACGAAGGGGCGGCGTCTTGGATGGCAGCCTGGCGGAAGGCGCGGCAGACATGCAGTTAAACGGCGCGGACAGCAGGCGTGAAAGCTGCGCCCGGGAGACCATGCGGCTGCAGATCGAGAGCCGTTCCCGCAACGAGGAGTTCGCCCGGGTGGCGGTGGCGGCCTTCGCCAGCCGCCTGGATCCCACGCTGATGGAGATCGACGATCTGAAGACGGCGGTCTCCGAAGCGGTGACCAATGCGGTGATCCACGGTTACAGGGGAGGGGACGGCATCATTTACATAGAGGCATCCGTCTGCGGGCGTGAACTGACTGTGACTGTGCGGGACACGGGCGTGGGAATACCGGATATTCCGAAGGCCATGGAGCCCATGTTTACTACAGATCCGGCCGGAGAGCGTTCCGGTATGGGATTTGCGTTCATGGAAGCCTTTATGGATCAGGTGGAAGTACGTTCCGAGGTCGGGCGAGGAACCACAGTCACCATGAAAAAACAGATGGGCGGGTGAGCGCATGGATGAGACGATGGTGCTTATCACCAGGGCACACCAGGGAGATAAAACGGCCCGTGACCGGCTTGTATGTGACAATATGGGTCTGGTCTGGAGCATCGTGAGAAGATTCGCGGGCCGGGGATACGACATGGAGGACCTGTTTCAGATAGGCAGCATCGGACTGATGAAGGCGGTCGATAAATTCGATCTCAGCTATGAGGTGCGCTTCTCCACTTACGCGGTGCCTATGATCACCGGGGAGATCAAGCGATTTCTGCGGGACGACGGGCTGATCAAGGTGAGCCGGTCCCTTAAGGAAATGGGCGTCCGCGTGGCTGCTGTGCGGGAGAGTCTGAGCGGAACCTATGGCCGGGAGCCGACGGTGGAGGAGATCGCCAGGCAGATCGGGGCCAGCAAGGAAGAAGTAGCCGCATCCATCGAAGCGGGGGCGGAGGTGGAGTCCCTTTATAAGAGCGTAGGGCAGAATGAAGAAGCGGGGCTGTGCCTGATGGACCGGATCGAGGATCCGGATGAATCCCAGGAACAGCTATTAAATAGGATGGTTCTGAAGAATCTGATCGAGGAGCTGGGGGAGAAGGAGAAAGAGATCATCATGCGGCGGTATTTTGAGAATCAGACGCAGATGCAGGTGGCGGATGCTTTGGGGATCTCGCAGGTGCAGGTGTCGCGGCTGGAGAAGAGGATATTGAGGGAGATGAGGGAGAGGTTTTAGGGGGGATAGTGCACATAGTCGCGAGGGGGACGCGGGGCAGGCAGTGACCGTGGCATATCCTGGGCGCGATTTGCGCAGAAGGGTTAGATAGGCAACCCTTCGGAGCCATGAGTGCCCAGGATATGCCACGGTCACTGCCTGCCCCGCTGGGTTTTCGCAGTAAGTAATGTATTCGGGATTATCTATGTGTTCGCATATTTTGGGAAAAGAAGGCCATACTAGCCATCATAAAGAAGTGATGAGGAAGTGATTGTATGGAATTTCTGAAGGGTAAATGGATTTACGCGCTTTTGGTGTTGGCGCTGATCCTGGTATTGGCTGCGGCCGCGTATCTGTATCTGCTTTCCGGTGAAGGGAATCCGTATGCGGGCGGGCTGCTCGTATGAACAAAACGTTGTATCTGAAATTGAATAAAATTTCGACGGTGCATGAAAAGGAGATATTCCTGAAGGACGTGGCGTCACTTTATTCTGACGATACGGCGGTGATGGCAAAGTGCGGCGCGATTAAGGTGAAGACCATTCATGGAGATCACGATCACCGATATGTGGAGGATGTGCTGGATGTCCTGCGGCTGATCAGCGAGGCCGCCCCGGCTGTTCAGGTCACGAATCTGGGCGAGACGGATTATATCATTGACTACCAGCGTCCGCGTCGGGCGCGCATTCTGTGGCAGTGGGTTAAGACCGTCAGCGTCTGCGCGGTCTGCTTCTGCGGGGCCGCGTTTGCAATTATGACGTTTAATAATGACGCCAGCGTCACAGCGGTGTTTCAGGAGGTATATCAGATGGTGCTCGGTCAGGAGTGGCAGGGGCATATTTCCGTGCTGGAACTGTCCTATTCGGTAGGTCTGGCCGCGGGGATCCTGATATTTTTTAATCATTTTGCCGCGTGGAAGCTGAATACGGATCCGACGCCGCTGGAGGTGGAGATGCGTCTCTATGAGGACAATATCAGCAAGACCCTGATCGCGAGCGGCGGGAAGGAGGAGCCTGGTACTGATGGTACTTAAGCGGCTGTTTCTGGTCTTCTTCGGGTTGAGCGCCGGAGGCGTCATAGCTGCGGGAGTGTTTGCGTTTCTGGCGATCATCGGTGTGTTTCCGAGACTGATCGGCAGGACGAAGACGAAATCGCATATTCTGCTTTATGAAACAGTCATTATTCTGGGAGGCGCTGCGGGAAATGCGATGGATATTTTCGGTTATCGCCGGGGGGCGGGCGGAAATAGCAGCAGCAGTTTTTCGGCTTTACCGGGTTTGCACGATGGGGTTCTGTACGGCGGCATGGCTTCCGCGATTCTGACGGTCTTCGGGCTGGCGGTGGGCGTATTCGTCGGGTGTCTGATCATGTCGCTGGCGGAGACGCTTAAGACTCTGCCGGTGATCAGCCGGCGGATCCGGTTAGTTGTGGGGCTTCAGTGGCTGGTTCTGGGAATCGCGCTTGGGAAATGTCTCGGGGCGCTGCTTTATTTCTCACGGGGAATGGGGCTGTGAAACGGCGCAGAAACAGTACGTATATGCGGCGCCGGCACTGCGTTTCTGGAGGAATAGCGACCGGGAGTATGCGCACAGGTGCGGTTAACAAGGCAGATTATTTGTGCCGCGTTTGACGACGGAATAATGTTGTGAACGAAAAAGAGTCGATATCGGCGGAGAAGAAAAATAATAGGTAATTGCGAAACGAGTTCGCAATCTTGATTCCAAACAAGGAAGAAATCCTGCAGAGCAGGATTTCAAGGATA
>CANQRU010000027.1 GCA_947626395.1 uncultured Lachnospiraceae bacterium
AATAAGTCCGTTTCAGCATATCAGTTCCTCTCTATGAACGCGCGGTTCAGGCTGTCGTATTTCCCCCGGGCCAGCGGGATTGCGATCCCGCCCGTCAGAGTCACAGACGTGCGGGAGATCCGCTCCACCGCCTTCAGATTGATGATATAAGAGCGATGAGCACGGTAGAAATCCGCGCTCAGCTTCGCCTCAAACGCCGCGATGCTCTCCTTGATCCTGTAAACGCCCGCGCGGGTGTGAATCTCGATATAATGGGCGAACGATTCCACATAGAGAATGTCCGCCTCATAGAGTTTCATAGTCTCCCCGTCACAGGTTACGATCACCGACGGCGGCTCCGCAGCCAGCCGCGCGGCCGCCCGGTCCAGAACCTCGCAAAGCTTCAGCTCCGACACGGGCTTTACCAGATAATGCAGGGCGTCAACCTCGTACCCTTCTGCGATAAACTCAAAATGAGAGGTTACAAATACGATCTCCGCGCGGCCGCCCTCACGCCGTATGCGCTTGGCCAGGCCGATTCCATCCATCCCGGCCATCTCCACATCCAGCAGAAGAATGTCAGCCACGCGATCTTCCGCGTACGCGAAGAGAAAGCTTTCCGCTGACGGAAACCCGGATATCTGCACACTGCGCCCCGCCGCATCCGCCCACCGGCGGACCATGTCGCAGAGTTCCTGCCGATCCGCATCGGAATCGTCGCAGACCGCTATTTTCCATACCGTACTGTCTACCAGAGCATCAAACCTTTGCCTTCCTCTTTCACGCGGATTCATATTTTCATTATCCGGAAAATATTTTGCTATCTCTTTCAATTGATGCTCTGTCATACTTTTCCCCTTATTCTTTTCACTTTGATCTTTTATAACTTACATTATTGGTATTTCCCGATGCCTCGACTGCATTACACTCTATCAATATCTGCATATATCTCCAAGCTGTAGTTCTTGATTTCTTTGTCAATTCCATAACCTCTTGAATACTGATGGTTTCTTGAGCAGCTAATTTTTCAATAATCGGTTCCAGCTTTTTATAATCCTTTGGTTTCAAAACTTGTTTCATACTTGTTTCAAAACTCGTTTCGTTTTTTATTTCACTGACTGAATTATTATTCTCTTTCCCACTCGAAAGCAGCTCCAGATATCTATCACACGCCTTGCAAAGCACCATAACTCCTGACTTGCTTATATTATATTCCGGCAGAGGTCCGTCATATCTGGCACAGGCTTCTTTGATCTTATCAAATCCGCGTCCCCACGCTTCGATCATTCCGCTCATAAAAAAGACATTCGCCAGTTTGGGGTTATAAGGTTTTGAAGAATGTTTCATAAACAGTTTCTCAGTTGAATCCAGACCTTCCGGCATCTCACCATCATTCCAGATATAGATCTTATCTTCATACACACTGATCTGGATTGGATTACAGGCACTGTAATCCTTATGAACAATGGCATTCAGCAGGATCTCCCGAAAAGCATCCTGATGAAACATAAACTGCTCCACGCGCTGGATCCCCTCATAGGTAATCAACGCTTTCATATATTTCGTATATACCAGGTCAACCGTCTTATCCACCTGCTCGATCAAAGGGCCATGCACCTCATCCTGATACCTCAAATCTGCATCAGAATGATCAAAATAACCTATCTTCACGTATGCACCAGTTACCCACTTCTCCGGATCTTTATAAAAGGCCAGCATAGCCGCCCGAATCAGGTAGCCGTCCTCATCAAACAAATGTAGATTATCCAAAAGGATAGAATCTTCGACTCTTGTTTCCTCCAGTGTCAGTCTGCCACGCCTTACCGCTTTTTCCTTAAACAATTCTATCGCTTCTTGCTTTAAATCCTCGACTTTCAATTTCAAAACCGGCATACCGTCCCACGTCCTGCCTTGAGCTTTCAAGAGTGCTTTATCCAATTCTTTTCCGGTAATTGTTCTCATGGTACTGCCGGATCGATAAAAATACTTGCCATGATAACTGATGAGCGCGGGATACTTTTCCACAATAATTTCAATATACTGCAAACCACCTTCATATATCAAATTGACATCCGCCACAATACCCATTGTATCTGTAATCTTGTTGGGAATGACTTCCAACAGTTTCCTGCTGTCCTTATCGCTTATACCAACAATATCGCCATCATCATTCTTGCCAATATAAAGCGTTCCGCCGTAGGCATTTGCATAACCGCAGATCCATTCCAAATATTCGTCATGCCATGACTCTTTCCATTCTATTGTTTGGTGTTCCAACATAGGATTTCCCTACTTTCTATGTTAAAATTATCATTTTCATTATTCTAGGATCTATGCTAAATTTAACTAGAAAATCATATTCTGGTAATTTATATAAAATACATACGCTTCTATGATATCCCCAAAGCCAAACATATTTTTTAATTATCTATTCTCTTTCAGCTACTGCCACCGGATTATTTATGTTAATAACCGCATAATCACCAAATCGTTTAATTTTATCAATCAAAATCTCCTTATGCTTCTGAATACACTTTATAGCATCTTCTTCCTTTGGGATTGCAAATGAATTTTCAAGATTTAATTGTTGTAACAAATCCCGGATTGTACTAAATGATATATTATGTTCAATATAGAAATCCCATCATAAATCATCGGAATTGTATTCTGAATCTGTTCTTTAGATGCATGTGCAAAAAATCTTTGTATCCCAATATATCGAAATATGCAATATAATATTCTCTTTCCTCTGGAAGACTCATTTTTGCATTTTTATCTACTTTCTTTTTGCCTATCATTTTATATATTTTTACCAATATCTGTTTCTAATATCTTCCAGTTCGACTAACGCATTATACAATTCCTGCCGCAGTTCATTTTTTGATAAACCATCTACATAATTTTTAAGGTCAATATAATGCTGTCTTTCTCTTTCTTCTTCCTTTTTTTCCCATTCTTCTTCCTGTTTCAACAAATCTTCAGCCACATTGGGTTCCGCAGTAAAATAAAGCGCGATCATATGTTTACAAATAACCCGCCTACCTGCCGCAAAAGGACAGTTACACACTGATTTTCTGGGATGTTCTTTATCAATGTGCACCAAATAAAGCCGATCATTGCTTCCTGACACTTGTCCATCATACGAAGCATCTCCAGTTGGTTTCCATGAAATCACCCTTTTCTTTTCATAATAATCCATTCCTCGCCAAACGGAATCAGCGCTGGCCAATTCAATCAATCCCATAAATCTATCTCTCCGATTTCAGAAAATTTCAGTATGTAATCCTGCAAAAGCAATTCTTTCATTTCTAGTTTGAATCTTTATCAAACAACATTTTAACTGTCTGCTGCAGTTCACCGCTAAAATCGGTCAAATCATCATAGGTTTTCCTCACTCAAATTCCACCGTCCCCGGCGGCTTCGAGGTAATATCGTAAAGTACCCGGTTCACATGCGCGACCTCGTTGACGATCCGGCTGGTGACCCGCTGCAGCACCTCCCAGGGAATCTGGGACGCCTCGGCGGTCATGAAGTCCACCGTGTTCACAGCACGCAGCGCTACCGCGTAGTCGTAGGTGCGCTCGTCGCCCATGACGCCGACGGAGCGCATATTGGTCAGGGCCGCGAAATACTGGTCCGGCGTGTGGGGAAGCCCCGCCGCGGCGATCTCCTCCCGGTAGATCGCGTCCGCGTCCTGCACCATCTTCACCTTCTCCGCAGTCACCTCGCCGACGATCCGGATGCCCAGACCGGGGCCGGGGAACGGCTGGCGGTACACCAGCTTCTCCGGAATGCCAAGCTCCAGGCCGGCCTTGCGCACCTCATCCTTGAACAGTTCCCGCAGCGGCTCGATGATCTCCTTGAAATCCACATAGTCCGGCAGGCCGCCCACGTTGTGGTGGGACTTGATCACGGCGGACTCGCCGCCCAGGCCGCTCTCCACCACGTCCGGATAGATGGTTCCCTGCACCAGGAAATCCACTTTGCCGATCTTCTTCGCTTCCTCCTCAAAGACACGTATGAATTCTTCGCCGATGATCTTCCGCTTCCGCTCCGGCTCCTCCACACCCTTCAATTTGCTGTAAAATCGCTCCTGGGCGTTGACGCGGATGAAATGCAGGTCGTAGGGACCATTGGGTCCGAAGACCTCCTCCACCTCGTCGCCCTCGTTCTTCCGAAGCAGGCCGTGATCCACGAACACGCAGGTCAGCTGGTCGCCTACCGCCTTGGCCAGCATCACCGCCGCCACCGAGGAATCCACGCCGCCGGACAGGGCGCAGAGCACCTTGCCGCTTCCGACTTTCTCCCGGATCGCTCTGATACTGGTCTCAACAAAGGAATCCATGCGCCAGTCGCCGGCGCAGCCGCAGATCTCATAGACGAAATTATGCAGCATCTTCGAACCTTCCTGGGTGTGCAGCACCTCCGGGTGGAACTGGATCGCGTAAAGCCCCCGCTCCGCCCACTCCGCCGCGGCCACCGGGCAGTCCGCCGTATGGGCAGTCACGCGGAAACCGGGAGCCGGCTTCTCGATATAGTCGTTATGGCTCATCCAGCAGATCGTCTTCTCCGATACATTTCCGAACAGCCTGCTGCTCTGATCCACAGTCACCTCGATCCGGCCGTATTCCCGGACCGGCGCCTTGCAGACATGGCCGCCCAGCACATAGGACATCAGCTGGGCGCCATAGCACAGCCCCAGAACCGGCACGCCCAGCTCGAACAGCTCTTTGCCGCAGGAAGGCGCGCCTTCCTCATATACGCTGTTGGGTCCGCCGGTCAGGATGATGCCCTTCGGCTCCATCTCCCGGATCTTCTCCAGATCCGTCTTATAGGAATAGATCTCACAGTACACATTGCATTCCCGCACCCGGCGCGCCACCAGCTGATTGTACTGGCCGCCGAAATCGATCACCACGATCTTCTCTCTGCCCACGCTGCATCCTCCTGTATCTGAATCATCAGTCTTCTGTATATCTGCCAATACCCTTCTCAAGAATATCTGCAAAAAATCCTCCTCTCCGTCTCATACGAAAAAGACAAATCTCTTTACCTCTTGAAAAAGACATTCTTCATTATACAAGCTTTCCTCTAACCGTACAAGTATGAAATCGGAGAATATATCATTCTTTTTCTATCATATTACATTTATTGTAACAATGCCGGTCGGATATTCGAGATCGCTGCAAATGACTGAACAGGCGCAAATGTAACCTTGCAACCCTTGCAACCTGATATATGGGTTCATGGCCTATCTGACTTGTTCTTGCCTCTATACTCAGTATCACAGATACCTCTTCACATACTGCCCCGTATAGGAATTCTCGCACGCCGCGATCTCCTCCGGCGTACCCTGAGCGATCACGGTGCCTCCCCGGTCGCCGCCTTCCGGCCCCATATCGATAATATAATCCGCGGTCTTGATCACATCCAGGTTGTGCTCGATCACGACCACCGTGTTGCCGCCCTCGGCCAGCTTCCGCAGGATCTCCACCAGCTTGTGCACGTCCGCGAAATGAAGCCCCGTCGTCGGCTCATCCAGGATGTAGATCGTCCTTCCGGTCCCCCTGCGGCTCAGTTCCGTCGCCAGCTTGATCCGCTGGGCCTCGCCGCCGGACAGCTCCGTCGATGGCTGCCCCAGACGGATGTAGGAAAGTCCCACATCATAGAGCGTCTGGATCTTCCGCTGGATCGATGGAACATTTTCAAAGAACTTCAGCGCCTCCTCCACGGTCATGTTCAGCACGTCGTAAATACTCTTGCCCTTATACTTGACCTCCAGCGTCTCCCGGTTATAACGCTTGCCGCCGCAGACCTCGCAGGGCACGTATACGTCCGGCAGGAAATGCATCTCGATCTTGATGATGCCGTCGCCGGAGCAGGCCTCGCACCGTCCGCCCTTCACGTTAAAGCTGAAACGCCCCTTCTTGTAGCCGCGCTCCTTCGCGTCCGTCGTGGACGCGAACAGATCGCGGATCATGTCAAAGACGCCCGTGTAGGTAGCCGGATTGGACCGGGGCGTCCGCCCGATCGGCGACTGGTCGATATTGATCACCTTGTCCAGCTTCTCCACGCCGTCGATCCCCGTATGCTTCCCCGCAATCGTCCTGGCCCGGTTCAGCTTCCGCGCCAGAGACTTATAAAGGATCTCATTCACCAGGGAACTTTTGCCGGAACCGGACACGCCGGTCACGCAGGTCATGACTCCCAGCGGGAAACTCACATCGATGTTCTTCAGGTTATTCTCACGCGCGCCCCGCACGGTCAGCCAGCCGCTCGGCTTCTTCCGCTCCTTCGGAACCGGGATTTGCAGCCGGCCGCTTAAGTATGCGCCAGTGATCGAGCCCTCGCAGGCGATGATATCGTCCACGGTTCCGGCCGCCACCACCTCGCCGCCGTGCTCGCCGGCTCCCGGCCCGATGTCCACGATATAGTCTGCCGCGCGCATGGTCTCCTCGTCATGCTCCACCACGATCACCGTATTGCCCAGATCCCGCAGATGGAACAGCGTCTGCAGAAGCTTTCCATTATCCCGCTGATGCAGGCCGATACTGGGCTCGTCCAGGATATAGGCCACCCCCACCAGGCCGGAGCCGATCTGGGTCGCCAGACGGATCCGCTGGGCCTCGCCGCCGGACAACGTCCCGGTGGCGCGGGAAAGCGCCAGGTAATCGAGTCCCACATCGATCAGGAACGTGACCCTGGCCCGGATCTCCTTCAGGATCTGCGCGCCGATGGCCTGCTGCATGCTGCTGAGCTTCAGGCCGTCCAGAAATTCCCTAAACTTCACCACCGACATATCCGTCGCGTCATAGATATTCAGCCCGCCCACCGTCACCGCCAGGGACGACTGCTTCAGCCTCTTCCCTTTGCACAGGGAGCAGGGCGTGATCCGCATAAAGGTCTCATACTCCGCCTTGCTGCTCTCGGAAAATGTCTCCCGGTACCGCCGCTCCACATTCTTCAGAAGCCCCTCAAAGGCCACGTCGTAGATGCCGACGCCGCGCTGACCCTTGTAATGCACTTTCACCTCATGGCCGCCGGTCCCCCGTATCAGCACGTCCTGCACTTCCTTCGGATACTGCTCGAAGGGCGTGTCCAGACTGAAATGGTACTCTTTCGCCAGCGCGTCCAGGACTGCCCTCGTGAAGCTTCCCGGATCCGCGCAGGACTGCCAGCCCAGCACCACGATGGCCCCCTGCATGATGCTTAAGGACTTGTCCGGGATCATCAGATCCTCGTCAAATTCCATCTTATAACCCAGACCGAAGCAGTCCGGACAGGCCCCGAAGGGATTATTGAAGGAGAAGCTCCGCGGCTCCACCTCCTCGATGCTGATGCCGCAGTCCGGGCAGGCGAAGCTCTGACTGAACGTCATGGTCTCGCCGTCCACGACCTCCACCATCATCAGACCGTTGCCCAGATTCATCGTCGTCTCGATCGAATCGGTCAGCCTTTTCTCGATCCCCGGCCGCACCGCGAGGCGGTCCACGACGATCTCGATATTATGCTTGATATTCTTGTCCAGCTTGATCTCCTCGGACAGTTCATACTGATTGCCGTCGATCCGCACGCGGGCGTAGCCGCCCCTGCGGGCCTGATCCAGCACCTTCGCGTGCTCGCCCTTGCGTCCCCGCACCACCGGCGCCAGAAGCAGGAAACGGGTCCTCTCCGGCAGCGCCAGGATCTGATCCACCATCTGGTCCACGCTCTGCTTACGGATCTCGCGGCCGCACTTCGGGCAGTGGGGAATGCCGATCCGGGCGTAGAGAAGACGCATATAGTCGTAGATCTCCGTCACCGTTCCCACCGTAGATCTGGGGTTCCGGTTCGTCGACTTCTGGTCGATGGAAATGGCCGGCGACAGGCCTTCGATGCTCTCCACGTCCGGCTTCTCCATCTGGCCCAGGAACTGCCTTGCATAGGAAGACAAAGACTCCATATAGCGCCGCTGTCCCTCCGCGTAGATCGTATCGAAAGCCAGAGAAGACTTGCCTGAACCGCTCAGGCCCGTCAGCACCACCAGCTCGTCCCGGGGGATATTGATATCTATATTCTTCAGATTGTGCTCGCTCGCGCCGCGAATCTTGATAAACTGCTTTGCCATTAACAGGAAACTCCTTCTGAAATTTACTCGTCGCCGGTACGGCGGCCGTATCATACCCCAGCTCCTTAATCCGAAACCCGCACCATCAACGTGAACAGTATAGCATACTCCCGCAGGAATTGCAAACATTTGTTCGAAAAAAATATGCAGGATGAAACTATACAGGCGGAAGACTTTCATCCCCCGCCTGCTGCTCAGAATCACTTATTCCTTCTCCGTCTCTTTCGCATCCAGTTCCCTCAGCGCTTCCTCCCGGGACTTCGCGCCGGCCTGCCAGCCTTTATTCCGCACCGCTTCCTTCATCGGAAGCCCGGTGTCGTAATCCAGCTGACGCGGCTCATACTCCTCATTCTCCCGCTGCCTGGTATATCCGTCGTTCGCCCACCGCGGGGTCTTCTCCGGCCTCCACGGCCTGCACTCCCACTGGTAACCGCGGAACATATCCCGCGTCGCGTTCATATGCTCCAGGATCTTGTCATGAAGCTCGTTCCGCCGCGCGGCGTAAGCCGGATCATTGATCAGATTGTGAAGCTCGTAAGGATCCTTCTCCCTGTCGTAGAATTCATCCGTATCCAGCAGATGCACCGCCAGTTCACAGTCGTCCGCCACCACGGCCCGCATCATCTGCAGTCCGCCGAATCCGTCATGGTCCACTTCATACCGGGTGAACTCCACATAGACCTCGTCGTTGATCCGTACAGACGGATCCTTGATCTGCGGCAGCATGCTCTTTCCTTCCAGCAGCTTCGGGACCGGAACTCCCATATAATCCAGGATTGTCGGCGCCAGATCGATGTGGGACGCCGGATAACTGACCACCGCGCCCTTCGCCCCGCCGCGGATGATCAGCGGAATATTGGACGCCTCCCGGTAGATCGTAGCGTTCTTCGCCGACAGTCTGTGAGCACCCATCATATCTCCATGATCCGACGTGTAAATGACGAGCGCATCCGGCATCAGTTCATCGACGCACTGAAGGATCCGCCCGATCTCCCAGTCCACGAAGCTGTTGCTGCCGACAAACAGATCCCGCGGCTTGCCCGGTCTCGTGATCTCCTCCACCGTGCGGTTCAGATTATCCCCCGCCCACAACTTCTGATACATGGGCTTGCCTTCCAGCGTATCGTAAAGCGCCGGCGTATCCTGGGGCCGGAAATCCTCGTACATCGTATTGAACGGGGCCGGGCACAGGGACGGCCCGTGCGGTTCATCGTAAGACACCGTCAGGAAGAAATCCTGATCGCTGTAATTCTTCAGAAAATCCACAGCCCGGTCCGTACACCGGTGGGCGTAAGTGAATTCCGCCGACATATTCTCGTCAAAGGACGTCTGCCATGCGCGGGAACGGATCCGCTCCCTCTCCGGCAGTTCATCCAGGTAGCATTTCATATCGTACCAGTACTTCGGATCCCAGCCGTCAGGGCAGCGCCCCAGTCCGAAATAATCCCCGCCGTCCAGGTGCCACTTGCCGATAAAACCGCAGTGAATGCCGTTGTCCGTCAGGCGCTGGCCGACCGTCTTCACATTGTCCCCGATCGGCATGCTGTTCGTCACCATGCCGTTGGAGTGGGGAAATATCCCCGTGAAGATCGCACTTCGGGCCGGCCCGCACACAGGCTGGCAGGTGTAGGCGTTCTCATAACGTATGCCCTCGGCCGCCATACGGTCCAGATTCGGCGTCCGGATCCGGCTGTCCCCGTAGCATCCGACCATATCTTTCCTGGTACTGTCAGACATCAGTAAAACGACCTGCTTTTTCATACTTATCACCTCGTAGTCATGCTATGGCTGCGGCCGGCAGCCGTGATAATTTACTCCCTGCTCCGCCAGAGATCATCTCATCCCGGCGGCCAATCGGGTCCCCCGTCTAACTTGACGGTCCCAGCGGGCCGTTCGATTCGGATGGCGGCGCGACAGGTCCTGTCGTTTCAGGCCCGGTCTGCGACGGGCCTTCGGAACCGGGCGCCACCGGTCCGTTGCCGCTGACCGGACCGCCCGGACCGCTGACCGGGCCGCTGACCGGACCGGCCGGAACCTGGGATTCCGCATCCGGATGCGGCGCGCCGGGATCTGCAGCGGGCTGCGTCTCCTCAGCCGCAGGCTGTGTCTCTTCCGGAGCCGGCTGCGTCTCTTCCGGCGCAGGCTGCGTCTCCGCGGGAGCGGGCTGCGTCTCCGCCGGCGCAGACTGTGTCCCTGACGACGCGGAAGACCCCTGAGAAGTCTGCTTTGAACTGCCCGGATAGTCGCTGCTGCCGGAACCGTCTGTCGTGTACACAAGCACAGGATCTCCCGTAGAAATGATCTCATACAGTGATTTGGCTACCGATACCGGCAGGTTTACGCAGCCATGGGAACCGTTGGTCAGATAGATCTTACCTCCGAATGCGCCGCGCCAGCTGGCGTCATGCAGGCCGATGCCGCCGTTAAACGGCATCCAGTAACTCACCGGAGACTCATACGCATAACTTCCATCCGCTCTCCGTTCACCGCGCAGCACCCTGTTCCTCTGCTTATAATTAATGAAATAGGTTCCGACAGGCGTATCGTTCTTCCTGGCATGGCTGCCAGATACAAAATCCGACTCAAGAACCATCTGCCCATCTTTATAAAAATACATGTGCTGATCCGTCAGATTCAGTTCCGCATAAGTATCGCCATAATCGTTCGCTCCGTGGCTCTTGGCGGTACTGGAGTAGACCGGCTCCCTGGTCTGGCTTTCTCCCGTCTCGATCAGCGCGCACAGTTCCGCGGCTTCCTTCTCCTGATCGATCTTCCAGCCGAAAGAACCGCCGTTTATCGTCACCGTGCCTCCGCCGGTCGTCTTTAACGTCCTGGGCTTGCCCAGCGTATCATACTTATCCGCCAGCCCTTTCACATAAGCCGCGGCCTGCTCCTCATCCAGCACGATCGAGCCGTCCTCCGCCATGGAGATCCATTCCCTGATCGTGTCCTTATCCAAAACCTCCTGCTGATCCCCAAACTGATAAGTGACCGTCACGGCCAGATAGCCGTTCAGCTTATCCGCCTTCTCATTAAGCGCGGCGTCGTCAGAGGTAACATTCGGTTCTTTATAGACATCCAGATCCTCAAGCACCACCATCGTATCCAGATTATGTACGGCATCCTCGACCGCCTTCTTTACCCGGGTCTTGTTCAGGACAGTCCCTTCCTCCTCCGGGATCACTTTATATCCTTCCCCTTCGATATAATCCGACAGGTACGCGTCTATCGGCTCCACCGCCTGCGCGTCGTCCAGAAATACCATTTTCTCGATGCGGTCCTTCAGCATCTCGTCGTCTGCTTCGATCATGGTACTGATCTGATACTCTGTCGCTGTGTCCCTGTGATTCCACCAGTCCATCGGATCCTGGGCGGCCAGGTACTGTTCCAGCGATCCGTCAAATACATAATGCAGTCCGACTTCATCCCCGGTTATCTTCTCCTCGACGCCTCCCCTTCCAACGACCGTCAGAACGTATTCTTCCATTCTCGACGCCACCAGAGCCTCGACTTCTTCTACGGTCTTCTGGGAAACATCGATCCCGTTCACTACCGTATTCGGGAAAAATACCGTGCGGTACTGTTCCCCTTCGCCTGTGTAGTACATGTAGCCGGCCGCGCCTGCGATTCCCCCCAGTATCACAGCGACAGCTGCTCCGGCCAGTACTTTGACAGCAATGGAAGCCGGCTTTTTCTTCCGGCTTCTTGGTACATTCTTCTCCTCCTCTTCCATCGCACACAGATTCCTTTCACTCATAATTATCTATTCTACAGTATAGACCAATCTTTTCTGACTGTCCAGATAATTTATGACTATTTTTTTCAAAAAAAGCCCCTCATTTATATGCAAAACCCGGCTTCCTGCAGAGGAAACCGGGTTTTGTTCCGTATACATATCGGTTATGTATTACATCCTGAAATTATGCGTTCTTTTCCTTCAGCAGATCGCGGATCTCCGCCAGAAGTTCTTCCGAAGTCGGTCCGGCCGGCTCCGCAGGCGCAGCCTCCTCTTCTTCCTTCGCCTTAAACTGCGCGGTGATCGTATTGAGCACCTTAATGGCGAAGAAAACGCAGGCCGCGATGATCAGGAAGTTGATAATGTTCTGGATGAAGCTGCCGTACAGAATCGCCGCTTCCGCGGTAACGACATTCCCCGCTTCGTCAAGAACCGCCGGATGAAGCACCAGCTTATAGTTGGTGAAGGTCGTACCTCCCGCAATGGCTCCCACGATCGGCATTATGATATCGTTCACCATGGAATTCACGATCGTGCTGAACGCGCCGCCGACGACAACGCCGACCGCCATATCTACGACGTTGCCGCGGAAAATGAATTTCTTGAACTCCTCAATCGTATCATGCATCTTTCCCATCTGAAACTGCCTCCTCTTCTGTTACGAAACACGTACCGTTAATACAACTGCTTTTTTCATTATACATAGCTTCCGGAAAAATGTAAATCCTTTTATCTGATTTTTGCAACAATTGCGACATTTCCCGCCGTCACGCCTTTTTCTCCGTTACATACAATAATAGGGTAAGGAGGTGCCATATGAAACCCAAACTGGAAGTGAAGGATCTGAGTTATTCCTACCACGAATTATCGGGCGAGACCATCGCCCTTTCCCATATATCCTTTGACGTCAGAGACGGCGAATTCTTCGCGGTCGTCGGTCCGTCCGGCTGCGGAAAATCCACGCTGCTTTCCCTGCTGTGCGGTCTTCTGGAACCGGAAGAGGGGGACATCCTCATCGACGGCGTTCCCCGCGCCGAAAGCAGCGCCGTCATCGGATACATGCTGCAGCGGGACCATCTGCTTGAATGGCGGACCATCCTGTCCAATACCGCCCTGGGACTGGAGATCCGGAATCACCAGCGCCTGCCATTCTCCCTCTCCCGCCGGTCCGGCGCCGTCCCCGTCCGCCGGGCTTTCCTCCCGTCCGGGATCATGCCGCGGCGCAGCCTTGACAGGGAATCCCGGGAAAACCTTCTGGCAATGCTTCGCACCTACGGTCTGTCTGAATTCTGCGGCGCGAAGCCTTCCCAGCTGTCCGGAGGCATGCGGCAGCGGGCCGCGCTGATCCGTACGCTGGCCTTAAAACCGGACATCCTGCTTTTGGACGAACCGTTTTCCGCACTCGATTATCAGACAAGACTGGAAGTCTGCGACGACATCAGTTCCATCATTAAGACGCAGAAAAAGACCGCTGTCCTGATCACCCACGATCTGTCGGAGGCCATCTCCGTGGCAGACCGGATCCTGGTGCTGAGCAGCCGGCCCGGCCGTGTAAAAGCCGTTCTCACGATCACCTTCGGCCCGGATGCCGCCCGCCCTTTGGAGCGGCGGAACGCGCCGGAATTCTCGGCTTATTTCGATCAGTTATGGAAGGAGTTGAAATGCGATGAAACATCCCTATGACAATACGCCCGATGCGGCGGAAAACGCCGGCAGCTGCCCGAGTCCCCGGCAGCTCGCGTATCTGGAGGCGGAACGCCGCCACCGCGTCCAGGTGCGGATCGTCCGCGCCATGATCCTGATCCTTTTCCTGGCGCTGTGGGAACTGTTCGCGGAGCTGGATCTGATCGATTCCTTCATCTTCAGCAGCCCGGGCCGCATCCTGGCCTGCTTCCTTCAGATGACGGCGGACGGCAGTATTTTTCTCCATACGGGGATCACGCTCCTGGAGACCCTGATCAGCTTCTTTCTGACAGTGGCGATCGCCGTGGCCGCAGCCGTCCTTTTATGGGCGAGCCGCAGTCTTTCGGAGATCCTGGAGCCCTATCTGGTCATGCTCAACAGCCTGCCGAAATCGGCCATGGCGCCGCTTCTCATCGTCTGGCTCGGCAACAGCATGAAAACGATCATTGCCGCCGCCGTCTCGGTGGCGGTCTTCGGCTCCATCCTGACGCTGCATACCGGCTTCATGCAGACCGACGCCGACAAGATCCGCCTGATCACATCATTAGGAGGATCACGCCGGGACGTTCTGACGAAGGTGCTGATCCCCGCGTCCGTCCCGCTGATCATCAGCAACATGAAGGTCAACGTGGGCCTCTGCCTCGTAGGCGTCATCATCGGGGAATTTCTCTCGGCCAGGGCCGGTCTGGGATACCTGATCATCTACGCGAGCCAGGTATTTAAAATGGATCTGCTCGTCATGTCGATCGTGATCCTCTGCCTGGTATCCACGGCGTTGTACCAGCTGATAACCGTCCTGGAAAAAAGGGCCGCCCGCTGATGTCCCGCGGAAATATGCCGGAATTTTCCCGAAATTATTGGCAATTTGTGATATTGGAATTCCTGCGTATTCTGATATAATAGATCATAAGAGAGAACATTTATTCCGCCGTTATTCAGAAGAGGTGTGCCTATGTACAGCAAGAAGAAAAAGCAGCCGACCAACCGCCGGCGTATTCTGGAATGTATCTACCGGAACGCGCCGCTGGCGCGCACGGAGATCGCCGAGATCACCGGCATTACGCCGGCCACTGTGACCAATACGGCCGCGCAGCTGATCTCCGACGGAGTCATCATGGAAGTCGGCGAGGCGGCGACGGAGGAGGTATCTTCCGGCCGCAGGAGGATCCTGGTAGATATCGTGCCGGACTGCGCCTATTCCATCGGCGTGGAGTTTTCGGAGAAAGCCCTGGCCGCCTGCATCTGCGATATGAAAGGGAATATCTGCTCTCAGAAGGTCGTGCCGTTTACCGACGATCTTCTGCCCAATATCACCCGGCAGGTCACGGATATCATCATGCTCCTGATCGAGTCCTCGAAGCTGGACTGGAAGCAGTTCACGGGCATCGGCATCGCGCTTCCCGGCCATCTCAGCATCGACGGGAACTCGCTGATCACCAACCGGCAGATCTGGGAGAACTTCCGTCCGGCGGAGATCTCCGACAAATTCCCGATCCCGGTCGCCATGGAGAATAACGCCAGATGTATGGCTCTCGGAGCTTATTTTTTCCACCCGGACACCGTGCCGGACAGCTTCGCCCTGTTCCATGTGGGCCGGGGTATGTTCTGCGCCACTATGGTGGACGGCGAACTGTTTTTGGGCAACCATTATATCGCCGGGGAGATCGGACACACCATCGTCAATGAGAACGGCCCCTTATGCGAGTGCGGCAAGCGGGGCTGCCTGCAGGTCTATTCCAGCGAATCCAGGCTGGTGAGGACCGCGCGGATGCTGTATGAGAATTCTCCCAATACCATGCTCCGCACGCTGGCGGAAAGCGCGGATGATATCACGCTGGAGCAGCTGATCACCGCTTACTATATGGGCGACTCGGCGATCGGCGCCCTGATCAACGACGCGCTCCGGTACCTCAGTATCTCCACCGCCAACATCGTGATCACGATGAACCCCGGGAAGATCTTCATGCACGGTCAGCTGTTCGCCCACGAAGGCATCCGGACCGAGCTGATGGACCATATCAACCGGCAGCTGGCCTTCATCGGCGATCCATACACCAACAGCGTTGAGATCCTGCCCTACTCGATCACCAACGGCGCCCTCGGCGCATGCGCCCTGGCCATCGACCGGTTTTTCCTGTAGATCACACTCTCTGCTTCATAAAAAGTACATCGGGGACGTCCGCTGCGGTTTGCCGGACGTCCCCTTACTCATACCCATTCCCCTGTTCTGTATTTAAATTCCGCTCCCCCGCAGTCTTCTCCCTGCGGCGTATCCCGCTTCCGATACACACTGATACGCCGCCCCTGCCGCGAATCTTCCACGGCAGACTGCTTCTTCCGAACTTCTTCGCTTCTCCCGGCTTTTCCGGTTCTCCCGCCCGTGCCCGCGCCTACATCCGCCGCGGCGCCGCGCATCCGCAGTATTTCCGGAAACCGGTGAAATTCAGCGATACCTCATGTATCCGGTATACATCCAAATATGGCTGAAAGTCAAGTTCTTTTTCACGGATCGTGTCCATGAACCGCGTCCAGCTCTCCTTCGCCTCAGCCGTCTGCCCCGAGGCCAGCTGAGCGATCGCATCCTCCAGGTACACGATATATTCGCAGTGGTACCGCAGGATCTCCTGGAACCGGGCCTGCAGAGCGCCTTCCTGCTTCTTCGCGAGATACGCGCTCTGCGCGAAATTCTCCGTCAGGATATGGGCCCTGCGCATCCGCTCCGCCATATCCGGATTGGTTCTTGGGCCTTTGTTGTTGAAATAATCGCAGTCGGAAAGTTCCGAAAGCTCCGTCAGGTAAGTAAGCACATCCTGCCAGCCGTCGCCGTAGGCCGCCTGATAATACTCCTCCACCATATCGTCGAACCTGCTGCCGATATCCAGAAGCTTCCGCCCCATCACATAATTCGGCAGATAGTTGGGCATGCCCGCCCTAAACTCCTGGCAGCTGATATGGCCGTTCAGCTTCATCTTCCCCAGCTGGGCGATATCGTCGTTGATGATCCTGCTGATATGTACATACCCGAAATCGCCGAAATGAGCCCGCCCCAGGTGATAGTCGTATACAAAGCTGTCTCCTGAGAAATGCTCCTGCCACGCCCGCAGATGTGCCAGGTTCTGTCCCAGATTCACCGGCAGCGTGATGTGATTGCGCTCGTACGGCGGAACCGGCGGCAGCTCGTCGTCGATCTGATAGGCGCTGTTAAAGCTGCGGCTGATCGGCGCGAACATCAGCACAAAACGGTCCGGATTCCTGATCTCCTCGGTCACCGGCGGCCACAGCAGTTCCTGATACAGCAGGAACACGATGCGCGTGTCCATCTTCCTTGCGGACAGCTTCTCGTCGATCACATTCAGGATCCGGATATACTGATCTGTGGGAATGCTCTTTACGCATTCCTCGCACTCACAGTGATTATTGCATTCATCCGCCAGCCATACATGCAGGTAATCCACGCCCGGATGGGACTCCGCGTAGCGGACCACGCTCTCGCTGAACGCCTCCACCACGTCCGGATTGGAATAGCAGAGGTTCGTATTCATCGGAATCCCGTGGAAGAACTCCCTCTTTCCGTTCACCTGCGCCAGCATGGCGCGCTGCTTCTCCGTGATCTGTATATCGCTGGCCTTCCAGTCCATGGACGGGATCCCGATGCTCTCTCCGGTCCACCCATGGCCCACCATCTGAAGCAGCAGATCCCTCTTCTTAAGCTCCTCCGTCATGATGTCAGAATACCTGGCCGCGTCCCGCGCGGTAAATTCCTCCGGCGCGATCAGCGGATTGGCCTCATGGTGGTACCATCTGGCGAAAAATGTGTACGGGATCTGGAACTGGATGAAACAGGTATTATAACCCATCTTCGGCAGCCAGTCGATGAAATCCAGCGCATTCTCCAGAGACTCCGACCCTTCGATGCAGACTCCCCTGTGATAATAGCTGGCCGTATGGCTGTACGACTGGTACAGACTGCTCATGTCCTTAATCTGCGGCACCAGCTCCATGTCCCTGCCCGGCCCCAGGAAACGGCAGCCCAGCAGGTACAGATAATGGTACACGCCGATCAGGACGCTGCGGGCGTTATTTCCGGTGATCCGGCCGCCTTCGGGCCCTGTCTGGATATCGAAATGGTCGTTGCGGATCTCCGGAGCCTCCACGATCTTCAGATAAAGCGGCCACGACGGTTTCGCCGCGTTTACGGTCACTTCCGCCCCTTCAAGCATTCTTTCCAGATACTTTTTCAGTTCGGACGCCGCATACGCCAGCGTCCGGTCATTCTCATCCATATAGATCAGGCTGATGTTCATTTAGTCCTCCTTAATCCGAATCGAGCCCTCCCCTGCACGGGCGGCAAACTGAATCAGCCGGTCTCTCATGGCAACACGTACTTCTTCGTACTCCTTATCCCCCAATAAGTTGTGTCTCTCCAGCGGATCGTTCTGAAGATCGAACAGATACCGCTCCTGATACACATCGCTGCCGCTGTCGCCCCGCGGATCCTTATCCGGGGCGTAGACCACGTATTTATAACGGCTGCCGCGCAGCGCGCGGCCCACATAACTTTCGCTGATCTGAACATACGCCATGTTCTCCCAGTCGCCGCAGGAAACCTCCTGAAGAGGCCGTCCCTGGATCCCGTCGTCGATCCGGCACCCGGCCGCCGTCATCAGCGTCCGCGGCAGATCGATCAGGCTGACCACTTTCTCCTCCCGGCGCCCCGGCTCAAAACCGGGGCCCTTGATCAGAAGCGGCACATGGATCGTATTCTCAAAGCTGTTGCGCTTGTAATCATCATAACCCCCCACCGGCTCATTCGCAAGCGTTTTAAAATGACACCCGTGGTCGCTGGCGTAAACCACCAGCGTATTGTCGTAGAACCCCCGTTCCTTTAAGGCGTCCACGACCCGGCCGAAATTCGTATCCAGCGCGTTCACGCATCCCAGATAATCCGGGTAGAACTGCTCCCAGTCGCCCTCGCCCGGCCGCAGATCCGGCGGCGCGACAAAATCTTTATATTTCTCCTTGCTTCCCTCCGGTCCCTCATAATCGTTCCTGTCATTCTGGTGATGAGGTTCGATATGGGAGATAAAGAGGAAAAATGGTTTCTCTCCGTCATAATGCTGAATGAAGTCCAGCGCATGGTCCGTGATGCAATCCGTGCGGTAGCCGTCAAATTCCTGCTTGTTTCCATTCTCGTCATACACATAACCGCCGTAGCCGTGGGAAGTGAATTCCAGCACGTCGGCGGCTCTCCAGAAGCCGTCGTAGCCTCCCCTGCGCTCCACCGGCACAGGCAGAGTGGCGTAATTCTCGCCGCCCCTGTCGGAAGCCAGATGCCATTTACCGACATAACCTACTTCATAACCTGCTTCCTTCATCGCTTTCGCCAGGGTACGCTGATCCTGCGGCAGCGAGATCGCGTTGCGGAAACATCCGGTCTGCGTCGGATAAAGCCCCGTCTGCAGCATGGCCCTCGCCGGGCCGCACACAGGCTGAGGCGTAATACAGTTCACAAAATTCGTGGCGTCCTCCCGGGCAAACGCGTCAAGCCTGGGAGTCACATCCGGTATCTGACCGTTGCAGCCCAGCGTATCGAAGCGCTGCTGGTCGGAAAAGAAAAATACGATATTCGGCGCCATCTCAAACTCTCCCCTCTCTCAATCACCGCCGGCTGTTCCCGTAAACGGTTTTTGAAAAAGGGAGGGCTTAAAAAGCCCTCCCATAATTCTGCAAGAGCACAAGGCACTTGTCAACAGGTACATTAATTAAATGGTCTCGGCCGGATTACTTGCCGATGGTTCTGTTATAGGCGCCCTGCATCGTATCGATCATCTTCTGCACATCGTACTTGTTCAGCTGATCGATATAAGCATCCCACTCGGCGTCGATGTCGTGGCCCTCGTTCAGCAGCCACTCGTTCTGCTTCTGCTCGACATAAGTCTGGCAGGATTTGCCTTCGTTGTTCAGGAACTGATCTTCCTCCGTCGTGAAGTTCATGCTGGGCAGCGTGACACTCTGCGGCTGGTTCGCGTAGATGTCCATGGTGACTTCCAGCTTCTTGTCGGTCACGGTCTCGAGGATCATCTTATTGCGGTTCTCAAAGCTTAAGTTCTTCGGAGCGCCGTCGAACGCGTTGGTGTTCTTTACATAGGTGCTGAAGCTGGTCCCGTCAGGCTCGTTCTCCTCGTTGTAGTGGACGGAGCCGTCCGCGTCGATGGCCGTCACACGGTCAAGGCCCTGGTATACCAGGATCGACATCACATCGTCATACAGCAGGTCAACCCACTGAGCCAGCAGCTCCGGATTCTCGCACTTGTTGGTGATGGAAAGACCGGTGGAGCTGACGCTGATGTGATTGCGGCGGCGGTGAACCTTCGCAGGACCGGAATCCGCAGTCGCCTTCAGAGGCGTGATGGCTACATACTGGTCGGCGCACTCAGCCGCGAAGCTGGTCGGGCCCCAGGTATAAGCGGAACCGACGATCGGAGTCGGGTTAGCCAGCTTGCCGTTGTACTGATCCATGGTCTGTACGAAACCGTCGCGATCCCACAGTCCGTCGGTAACGAACTTGCGCAGTTCGCGGATCGCGGTCTTGTACTCCTCGGTCAGAGGCAGGTAGACGACCTCGTCGTTGTCATTTACGATAAAGTGGTTCAGCGTGCCGCCGGCCGCGTTGAACGCCTCAGCCTCGCCGTAAGCGCCGAAGAAGCCGCCGTAGCCGTTGATGTGCTGATACTGGAAGAAGGTATAGGGGATCTCATCGTTAGGATCTCCGTTGCCGTTGGCATCCTGCTCCTTGAACGCCTTCAGGACATTGTAGTACTCGTCCATCGTCGTCGGGATCTCCAGGCCAAGGTTGTCCAGCCAGGTCTTGTTGATGTAGAGGTTGTCCGGCCAGTCGCGGCTCGGAGAATCATTGATGGTGCCCCAGGAATAGGTGTGACCGTCAAACGCCTGCGAAAGACCTACCAGGGTCGGGTTCTCTTCCAGAACCTTCTGATAGTTCGGGCAGTACTGGGCGATCAGATCCTCTACCGGGATGAACACGCCCAGAGGGCCGTACTGGTTCAGATCCGACATGCTTAAGCAGTTATAGCCCATGAAACCGTCCGGATAATCGCCGGTGGCCAGGATCAGGTTCTTCTGCTCGTTATAGCCGCTGACCGGGAAGCACTCGAAATCGATGTGTACATTGGTTGCATTCTCCAGCTCCTGGAAGAATTCCATGTTATTATAATCGATCTGAGCTGTCTCCTGCTGAACCGCGAGGGTGAAACTCACCTTCTCATCCGTCAGCTTCGGTACGTTGTTGGCGATCCAGTCATAAGCCGGCCCCTTCCCGGTCTCTACCGGAGCCGCCGCTTCGGTCTCTGCCGGGGCTGCCGTCTCAGAATTCCCTGCCGCGGTCGTCGCTGCCGCCGTCGTGCTCGCCGCGGTCGTCGCTGCCGCCGTCGTGGTGGTCTCTCCGCCACCGCCGCCGCAGGCGCTGAGTACCATAGAGCATACAAGCGCCATAGATACTGCTGATGCTAAAGCTTTTTTCTTCATAGTCCTCTCCTTTTCTTTAAAAACTTTTGGTTCCTCTATCTCATTATCCTTTAACGGATCCAATGAGAACGCCTTTAACAAAGTGCTTCTGAACGAACGGATACAGGATCATCAGCGGGGCCGCCGATACGATGATGGACACGTACTTGATCAGGCCCGCGCGCTCCTGCTGCAGGGCCGCCTGATATACGTCGCCCAGCATCTCCTGGGACACCTGATTCTCGATCAGGATATTCCGCAGAACCAGCTGCAGCGGGTACTTCGCCTGGTAACGGCCCAGGTAGATCATCGCGTTAAAGTAGGTATTCCACTGCGCTACGCCGTAGAACAGGATCATCATCGCGATGACCGCCTTGGAAAGAGGCATCGCGACCTCCTTAAAGAACTGCCACTCGGTACAGCCGTCCAGCTGCGCCGATTCACGAAGCTCATCCGGGATCGAGCTCTCGAAGAAGGTTCTCGCTACGATCAGGTTGTAGGGAACGATCATGCCCGGGAAGATCAGGGACCACATGGTACCCGTCATCTTCAGCTTCTGGACCACCAGGTAGGTGGGGATCATGCCGCCGCCGAAATACATCGTGAACACGATCAGCATCATGAATACCGGTCGCAGAGGCAGATCCCTGCGGGACAGGGAATACGCCGCCAGCACCGTGGTGATCGTACTGAAGAACACGCCGGTCACCGTATAGATGATGGAGTTCTTATAACCGGTCATGATCGCGTCGTCCTGGAACACGGCCTTATAGCCTTCCAGGGTGATCCCCTTCGGGATCGCCAGGACCTGTCCGGAATTGACCATCGCCGGATCGCTGAAGGAAGCGATCAGCACGAAATAGATCGGGTATGCCACGATGAACAAAATCAGTCCCAGGAAGCAGTAGTTGCAGAAATGGAACAGATTGCTTCCTTCCCGTTTATGCATCGCCTTTGTCTTGGCTCTTGCGCTTGCTGCATTTGCACTCATCCCGACACCCCCTTATACCAGAGACATATCAGCGTACTTCTTCGCGATCTTATTGACGATCAGCAGCAAAGTAAGGCTGACGACTGACTCAAACAAACCAATGGCTGCGGAATAACTGAAGTTCGGTACAGAGCTGGCGCCGAATGCCTGCTGGTACACGTAAGTGGAGATAACCTCCGACGCCGTCCGGTTCAGCGGATTCTGCATCAGGAAGATCTTCTCATAGCCGACGGTCAGCACACGTCCGGTGTTCATGATCAGAAGGATCACGATGGTCGGCATGATGCTGGGGATATCGATGTAGAAGATCCTCTGAAGCACCGACGCGCCGTCCACGATAGCCGATTCATGGAGCTCCGGGCTGACGCCGCTTAGAGCCGCCGTGTAAACGATGGAATTATATCCCATGTTCTGCCAGATCTCCGAGATCACATAGATCCACGGGAACATGGTCGTGCTTCCCATGAACATGATCGAGATCGTCTTATCTCCGGTTATGAGACGAAGGATCTGGTTCAGGATGCCGGTGCTGGGAGCCAGAAACAGGCTCAGCATACCTACGATAATAACCGCGGAAATGAAATGCGGCGCGTAGATCACGGTCTGCACCACCTTCGCGAACCGCTTGCTTCTGGTCTGGTTCAGCAGAAGCGCGATGATGATCGGCAGCGGGAACCCGAAGACCAGTCCCATAATGCTGATGGTCAGCGTATTGCGGATGACCATCCAGCAGTCGGCAGAATTAAAGAAGCGGATAAAATGCTTTAATCCTACCCACGGCGATC
Organism: uncultured Lachnospiraceae bacterium; assembly: GCA_947626395.1. Taxonomy (GTDB): domain Bacteria; phylum Bacillota; class Clostridia; order Lachnospirales; family Lachnospiraceae; genus UBA3402. The sequence goes on from CANQRU010000027.1 coordinate 22,806, forward strand.
CCCAGATGCCGCCCACAAGGTTGTAATCCTTGAACGCGATCTGGATGCCGGCCATCGGAACATACCGGAATATGCCGAAATACAGGATCGCGGGGATAAGGAACAGATAAAGCTGCCAGTAGGACTTGGCTCTCGCCATAGCCCTCTTCCGGCCCCTCTTGGCCAGTTCCTTATCATACGTCATTTCGTGTTTCATCTCTTACCCCCTCACTCTTTTCTCGTCCATCGTATGGCAGACGGCGAATTAATTACTTTTTGAAACTTATTATATCATAGCACATTTTGTGGAATTTTACAATAAGTGTTTCCAATTCATTTGTGTTTTGTTAATTGTGTATAAATACCCATTATTTTATTGTGCAAAATGTTCTTTTATTATTTTAATATCTAAATTAATTCACCGCTGAGAAACTTATTTTCTCCAAGCAAAGTCAGACAGTAAAAAAATCCGGAAAGAAGAATCTACAGAAAACAGATTCGTCTATCCGGATTTCTTTACGCTATTATATCATAATTCAGACAGTATTTCCGCATATTTGCCCAACAGTTCTGTCGATCCGCAGGGGTATTTTTTTAATATGCGGAAAATCTTTCCTTCCGCCGTTTTGGCGCTGTTCGTTTTATTTCCTTTTCAGCGCCCTGATCGCCGCAGCCAGCTGGTTATCCTCGTCGAGTTCCACCACCGCTTCGTTCTTCAGATCCTCATCCAGATCCACTTCCACGTCCGGCGTCACGCCTACCTCATGGATGCAGACGCCATTCGGAATATAATAGCGGGACGTAGTCAGCTTGATCGCCGTACCGTCGCCCAGCGGGATCACATTCTGGACGATCCCCTTGCCGAAGGTCTGCGTCCCCACGATCACCGCCGAACCGTACGCCTGCAGCGCGCCGGAAAACAGCTCAGACGCGCTGGCGGAATTGCCGTTGACCAGCACCGCGATGGGAATATCGATTTCATGATCATCCACCTTCGGATAACCGGGAGTCCTATAGCCGTAATCGCTGTCCACCCGAATCTGGCCGTCCTTACAGTAGAAATGGTCGCCCTTTCCGTCCTTGTCTTCCGTATAGATCAGAAGGCCGTCCATCTTATCTTCCGGAAGCACATAGGCCATCATCTCCACCGCGGTATCCAGCACGCCGCCGGGATTATCCCGCAGGTCGATGACCAGCTTCTCCATGCCCTGTTTCTCCAGATCGTCGATCGCGGCCGCAAACTGGCCGGATGTAACCGTGTCGAACTGCATGACATAAACATAACCGACTTTATCCTCAAGCATCTGGTGTTCTACCGACGGAACCTCCACCTGCCGGCGCTCCACAGTCAGCTCTACCTCCTCGGCCGAATCGCCGCGAAGGACCGTGATCGTCACGAAGGTTCCCTCTTCCCCCCGGATATCATCCTTTACCAGAAGATCCAGATCCTTGCCTGTCGCCGAGACATCTCCCACTTTATAAAGGATATCGCCCGGCAGCATACCGGCCTCATAGGCCGGCGCGTCCTTGAACACGCGGACAACCGTGACGACTCCTGTCTTCACGTTCTGCTGCACCATGGCGCCGATGCCGCAGTACTCCCCCGACGTATCCTCCATCAGGGATTCAAAATCTTCTTTATTATAATATCCGGCATACGGATCATCCAGACCGTACATAAGGCCGACGTAAATGCCGTCCTCTATCTTCTGCGGATCCTCATCATAGAGAAAATAGGAATCCACGATATCCTGGATGTATTCCATCTTATCTCCGATCGCATCCAGATCCAGCTGAACATCGTCCGTATTTTCTCCATCCGTCCGGGAAGCGTCTGTCTGCGTCTCCGACTGCACAAGAGCCTGATTATCGATAACCGTCCGGCCGATCAGGAATATCCCCGCGGACACCCCCACCACGATCAGCCCGACGAAGGCCATGACCAGGGCGCCTACAAGGACTCCTTTCCAGAATTTGCTTCTCGCTTCTCCGTTGTCCATATTCCGACACATCTCCTCTCACGACAGACAGCCGACTGTCCGCCGGCCGCCGCAAGGTATAAAAGTATAGTATATCTTATCCGGATTCCGTCACATTATACGCGCAGATGCTTCCGTATCGTAAAGAAGCTGGCGAAGAATCCGATCCCCAGTCCCAGAAGCGTAGCCGCCAGCGCCATATACGGGAAAATAACTTCAAGCGGCAGGAACTGGAATATCCCCGACAGGATCTGGAACCGCTCCTGCACATATCCGACCGCCTGGCGGTACAGATAAAACATGACGCACAGAGGAATGACCGCCCCTAAAAGCCCGATGATCACGCCCTCTACCACAAAAGGCGCCCGGACCATCCCGTTGGTTGCGCCGATATAGCGCATGATCTGATTCTCATTCTTCCGGAACGCAGCCGCCACATTGATCGTATTGCTGATCAGGAACACGGACACAGCCAGCAGCACACCGATGATGACCACCGACAGAAGGCCGACGACCGTATTGAAGCTCGTCAGACCCGCAGCCGCGCTGTTGGAATAATTCACCCGGCGCACGCCGTTCAGATTCTCCAGATACGCCACAAACTGGTCCTGTCTGGAGATATCGTTAAGAAAGATCTGATAGGAGGAGGAACCCGCCATCGGATTGTCTTCCTCGAAGCCCTCCGCCAGTTCCTCAAGACCTTCGAAGTATTCGTCCTTCATGATATCCCAGGCTTCGTCTTCCGAGATGAACTCCATATGGTCCACCTCCGGACGCTTCCCGATCTCCGAACCGATCTCCTGAATCTGGCTCACAGTCAGGTTCTCGTCAAAGAACACCGTGATCCCCACGGTCGTCTCCGCCAGCCGCACGATATGCTGAACATTCACAATAATACTGAAGAACATACAAAACAGGAATATACAGGCAGCGATCGTGGCTATCGAAGCCAGCGAGAACCAGATATTCCTGCAGATATTCCTTACGCCCTGCTTGAAGCAGTACCAAAACGTACTAATCCTCATAAATCTCTCCGCCTTCTGTCACCCATTCATCTGCCATATCGCCATAAAATCCGGGCATGCCGTCGCTGACCACGCAGCCGCGTTCCATATAGATCACCCGCTTCTGCATCTTCTCTACGATCTCATGGCTGTGGGTGACCACGATGACTGTGGTCCCCATCTCATTGATCTCTTCCAGAAGCTTCATGATCTCCATAGCGTTATGGCTGTCCAGGTTCCCCGTAGGCTCATCGGCCAGAAGAACCTCCGGACGGTTGATCAGCGCCCTGGCGATCGCCACGCGCTGCTGCTCGCCGCCGGACAGCTGGTGCGGATACATCTTATATTTGGAAGAGAGACCCACCATCTGGAGCATGGCGGGAACCGACTCTCTGATACGCCTGGTCGAAGCGCCTACGACGCGCTGGGCAAACGCCACATTCTCGTAGACATTACGGTCTTTCAGGAGGCGGAAATCCTGAAACACGACTCCCAGCCTCCTGCGGTATTTGGGTACATAGCTTCTGGGCATCTTGCCCAGGTTCATATCGTTGACTACGATGCGTCCCGAAGTCAGTTCCTCTTCCTTCATCAGAAGCTTGAAGATCGTGGTCTTGCCGGAGCCGTTGCGGCCCATGATGAAGACAAACTCACCGTCGTCAATGGTAATACTTACATTGCGGAGGGCTTTATTGCCCTCCACATATTCCTTGGTTACATTAGAAATCTCTATCATCTGTCAGTCAGGCCCCTTAGAAATCCGAATTCTCCATGTATTTCATATACTTGACGACCATGAGGGCAATCTTGAAGGTGATGGCGTCCTCAAAGACGCGCAGATCCAGTCCGGTACTCTTCTGCAGCTTGTCCAGACGGTAGACCAGCGTGTTGCGGTGGATATAGAGCTGTCTGGAAGTCTCGGACACATTCAGGCTGTTCTCGAAAAACTTATTGATCGTCGCCAGCGTCTCGTCGTCGAACTCATCCGGAGACTTGCCGTCGAAGATCTCCTTGATGAACATGCGGCACAGCGGAAGCGGAAGCTGATAGATCAGACGTCCGATCCCGAGCTTATTGTACGCGTTCACATTCTTATCGCTGTAGAAGATCTTGCCTACATCCAGAGCCATCTTGGCTTCCTTGTAGGAGCGGGAGACTTCCTTCAGATCGCCGACCACAGTACCGAAGGCCACATGAACCTTGGTCATGGCCTCCGTATTCAGCATATCCAGGATCACATTGGCCGTGCGCTCCAGATCCTCATAGGTCTCGCCCTGCTTCACCTCGCGCACCACGATGATGTTCTTCTCATCCACCGCGGTGATGAAATCCTTCGTCTTGGTCGCGAACAGACTGCGGACCGTCTCAAGGGCGTTGGCGTCCTTCTCATTCTTGGTCTCAATGATATAGACCACACGCTTCACGTTCGTCTCGATATGAAGCTTCTTCGCCCGGTTATAGATATCCACCAGCAGAAGGTTGTCCAGCAGGAGATTCTTGATAAAGTTGTCCTTGTCAAAACGCTCCTTATAAGCCACCAGCAGGTTCTGCACCTGGAACGCGGCCAGCTTGCCCACCATATATACGTCTTCACTGCCGCCCTTGGCCAGCAGAATATATTCCAGCTGATGCTCATCGAATACCTTGAAGAACTGATAACCCTGAATCACCTGACTGTCGGCGGGTGATTCCGCGAACATGAGGATAGCCGCCTCGTCCTGCGCCGGATCCGGGAATGTGGTGGCCAGCGTCTTGCCCTCCGTATCACAGATACAGAGATCGATCCTGGTGATCGATTTCAATCCGTCAATCGTGGTTTGAAGTATCTGATTCGAAATCATGGTATCCTCTCTCCTTTTCGTAAATTTACCCATATATTATCTTAATGCAATCACGGGGAAAATGCAAGAACTTTCCTGACCGTTCACACAAAAATCACAGTGAGCGGGGTCTCCGGGAAACTGTCCCAAATACCGCGCTGGTCTGCTGCAAGAGAACGCAGCCGGCGCACTTTCTGCGTACCAGGCGCATATATGCAAAAGGAGCGCCCCGCAAACGGGACGCTCCCTGTCTCTCATAAGATTCGAAACTAGTTGACAATCACCAGCTCGGTGTCCTTGTCGAAGATGTGAAGCTTGCTGGTATCCAGAGCAACCTTAACCTCATCGCCGACTCTGGCGGTGGTTCTCGGGTTCACGCTGGCCGTGAAGTTCGCATCCACAACATCGAAATACAGGTTAACGATGGAACCAAGAAGCTCGTATACGCGAACGGTTGCCTTGATAACGCTGTCTGCGGACTTCTCCAGCCACATCTCATCGTCATGCAGATCCTCGGGACGGATGCCCAGGGTAACAGTCTTGCCGATGTAGCCCTTATCCTCAAGCACTTTGGCCTTCTCAGCCGGAACTACGATCTTGTGCTCGCCAAAGGTCAGAACGGTCTTGCCGCCTTCCTTGGAAGCAACAGCGTCAACCATATTCATCTGCGGAGCGCCGATGAATCCGGCCACGAACTTGTTGCCGGGCTTGTCGTACAGATTCTGCGGAGTATCAACCTGCTGGATAACGCCATCCTTCATAACAACGATCCTGGTACCAAGGGTCATAGCCTCGGTCTGGTCATGGGTTACGTAGATGATCGTCGCCTGCAGTCTCTGATGCAACTTGGAGATCTCGATACGCATCTGGCCTCTCAGCTTGGCATCCAGGTTGGACAGCGGCTCGTCCATAAGGAATACCTTCGGGCTACGAACGATTGCACGTCCCATGGCAACACGCTGTCTCTGACCACCGGAAAGAGCCTTCGGCTTACGGTCTAACAGATGCTCCAGGTCAAGGATCCTTGCCGCCTCATGAACCAGCTTGTCGATCTCGGTCTTCGGGGTCTTGCGCAGCTTCAGGCCGAATGCCATGTTGTCATACACGGACATATGCGGATACAGAGCGTAGTTCTGGAAAACCATGGCGATGTCTCTGTCCTTCGGCTCTACGTCGTTGACCAGCTTGCCATCGATGTACAGCTCGCCGGAAGAAATATCTTCCAGACCAGCGATCATACGCAGGGTGGTGGACTTACCGCAACCAGAGGGACCTACGAAGATGATGAACTCTTTGTCGGCGATCTCAAGGTTGAAATCCTTTACCGCAACAAATCCGTTGGGGTACGCCTTAGTAATGTTCTTCAGTGACAGACTTGACATAGCAAATATCCTCCTCTTATGAGTAAATTGATATGATCGGGACGCGACACATCTGTCCCTAAATATAACTTCTGCAATTATAATACACGAAACCTGATTTTTTTACCATATTGCAAATTACCAAAAAATTTTTTTCTAATTTGTCTAATCTGCATATTCCTGTAACAATTTCACCAATGTACCGAAATGACACACGAAAAGACCGGCTTATTCGGTCAATATTCTATAAAGCCTTCCCCAAGGACTTCCCGGACGTCGCTCATTATGACAAACGCCTTCGGATCCATCTCCCAGACCAGCTCCCGGATCCGCACGATCTCCTTGCGGGAAACCACGCAGAACAGCATCTTCCGCTCGCGCCCGGAATACATGCCGACGGCCGGGACCGCCGTAACGCCGCGGTCAAGCCGGTAAAGGATCGCCTGGGCGATCTCGTCGCTTCTGTCGGAAATGATCAGGGCCTGCTTGGAGAATTTCATGCCCTCCAGGATCCCGTCGGAGACCTTGGACACCATGAAAATGGCGATGCAGGCGTAAAGCGCGCTGGTGATCCCGAACACCCCCGCGCCGGCCAGTACGATCAGACCGTCCAGCACCTGCATGATCTGCGCGATCGAATAGTGCTTAAGCTTCCTGCGCATCAGCGCCGCCAGCATGTCCGTCCCGCCGGTGGTGGCCTGCATCAGAAATACAAGACCGGTTCCTGCGCCGGACACGATGCCGCCGAAAAGCGCCGCCAGGAGAAGATCGTCCACGACCACATGAACCTCCGGGATCACATACAGCGACAGCGAAAGAGCCGCCGTAGCCACCGCCGTCCGCTTGATGAAGGTAAAGCCCTGCAGACGCCACGAGATCAGAAACAGCGGGATGTTCAGCACTGTATTCGTGAGCCACAGCGGAATATCCGTGTAATTCTTCACGATGATCGCGATGCCGGTAACGCCGCCGGTGACCAGTCCCACCGGATCGTACATATTCTTGATGGCAAAGCCCATGATAAACGCTCCGACCACGATCAGCGCGTAATCGACATAAACCGGTCTGTTTTTGAACATGGGCTACACCTTTTCGATGGAATTCTCCGTGATCCGGATCCTGCCTTCCTTCAGCAGATGTCCCACGGCGCGCTTAAAAGCGTTCTTGCTTAAATGGAACTCTTCCTTAATTATCTCCGGCGACGCCTTATCGGTGAACGGCAGGTTCCCGCCGCGGGCCTCGATGGCCTCCCAGACCAGCTGCGCGTCGGCGTCCATCTGAATATAGGACTTCTCCCTGGGGCTCAGATCCAGCTTCCCGTCCGGCCGCACCTTCAGGACCCTCGCTTCCACCACATCGCCCGGGCGGACGCTCCCGTACAGTTCCTTCTCCGGGATCATGCCGTAATATTTATTATCCACGGCCACGAACGCGCCCAGGCGCTCATTGATCTCATAGACGGTTCCCGTCACCCGGTCGTCCTTATGATAAGGAGAATCGCCGCTCATATAGCGGTACACATTCATCGTGGCCGCCAGACGGCCCGACTTGTCCCGGTAGACGGCGACCAGACACTGCTCTCCCGCCTGTACCGGGTGGTTCTGCTCCTTGAACGGAAGCAGAAGATCCTTCTCAAGGCCCATGTCCAGAAACGCGCCGATCTTCCCGACTTCCTTGACCGTAAGAACGCCGACCTCGCCCACGGTAAGCAGCGGCGTCCGCGTGGTGGCGATCAGACGGTCCGAAGAATCCCTGTAAATAAACACATTCAGCCGGTCGCCGACCGCGGTTCCCTCCGGCACCTGTTTCCTGGGCAGGAGCACCGCCGCCTCATCGCCCTCGGCCTCGCTTAAGAAGACGCCGAAGTTCTTCTCCCGCACTACCACCAGTTCCTGCATCTTTCCTAACTCGATCATAATACCTCCGGCGGCTGTGAAAGCCGTCCCTGTCTCTCCCGCACCCAGACAATGGCGTGCGGACTCCCCGCGCTGTCGCACAGCGCGATCACATATCCTTCCGGAATGCGACTGATCCTGGGAATCATCACATCTCCCAGATAAGCCGCCTTCTTATATTCAACCCGCAGTTCGGCGATCCGGATACCTTCGGGAAGATACTCCTGAGCGATCTGCACATACTGGGCGTTGTTAACATGGTGATTCGTATCAATATGATGCCTCGCCACCGTGACGGGGCTGCCTTCCTCGTATTCCGCCGGAAACGCGATGCGCCGCGGGGCGTAGTCCATCGGAATGCGCTCCTCCAGCGGCCCGTAACCGCGAATCTGATCCTCCCCGGCGCGAACCGGGCGCTTCGCCGCGGTATCGAACATGAACCAGATGGAATTGGCGCGGACCATATATTCTCCGGCCATATCGCGGATATAAAAGTTGCGGTAGCCGTACATACCGTTGAACTCATAGGGCCAGGTTCCGATCCGGATCTCATCTCCCAGCTTCGGATACCGGTCGATAATGATCTGCCAGGAGGACAGCCACCAGGCCTGATGACGGCCGCTCAGATAATCCAGTCCCAGCCCTACGGCCTCTGACTGAAACGTCGAGCAGTCCTGCAGATAATTTATAATACCCGTAAGGGACATCCCGCCTTCCCCGTCCGGATCAATCTCGCTGTACCGGACGCGGCTTTGAAATTCGTACATAAAGGTCACTTCCTGCTAAAAATGTGATCGGCGCGCCGCCGCGCCATAAGCCGGCGGCCCTATCCGCGCGTCTCCGCGAAAAAGAAAAATCCGGAAGCTGGGGCTTCCGGACTTACTTTAGCTGGGCTACAAGGATTCGAACCTTGAAAATGACGGAGTCAGAGTCCGTTGCCTTACCATTTGGCGATAGCCCATTAAACTGCTGTCGATGTCTCTCACAGCGACGAAATGTATTATACATCAAGAACTACGGTGCGTCAAGTGGTTTTTTGAAAAATATCGGCTCTCAGGATATCAGTTCCCGGCGAAGCTTCCTGACAGCCCGGTGATAGCGGGACAGCACCGTGGCCAGAGGAAGATCGAGGGCGGCGGCGATCTCCCGGTGCTTCATAGATGCGATCACATGAAGGTAGATCAGCCGTCTCTCCTGATCCGTCAGGCAGGCCAGGGCCTGCGCAAGCGAATCCCGCGCCGCGGACCGTTCTCCGGTCAGATCCTCGGAATACGGCTGCCAGGACGGATCCTCCGTATCCAGGCTCTCCAGACTGACAGACGGGTGGAGCGACCGGCGGCGCAGGAGCGCGTAGCAACGGTTGCGGACGATCGTAAAGATCCACGCCAGCGGCTTGCCGGAGGAAACATAGGAATCACACTGGGTCCAAACCGTCAGGAACGTATCCTGCATGGCTTCCTCCGCGTCCTGGGGATTCTGCAGGATCGAGAGGGCGTAGGCGTAAACCGCGCGTGCCGCGGTCTCATAAAGGCTCTTAAACGCTTCGGTATCTCCCTGCTGCATACGCTGCAGGAAGCCGTCGCAGGCCAGCTGGTCGGCGGCGGAAACCGGTTTTTCGACAGCCGTCTGGCCGCCGGCAGTAAGAAGCCGCTTCTCACCAGCCTTCCGCTCACCGGCAGCAAGACGCCTCTTCTCGTCGGCCGCCGTCTCCGGCTCCTCCCCCGCCGGCTGCAGGGCGTCCCCGCGGCCGCCGTCATTTTCAGGAACCGCTTCTTCCTGCGGATCCTGCGCAGGCATTCTGTACATAAAAAACCTCCGGAACCTTAGTCAGGCTCCGGAGATTCTGCACAGTAAGTATTCTCAACCGTCATAACGCAATAACATCTGGGATCGGCGCCGTGCACCTGATCCGAAACCTTTGATCTTATTGTGTCCCGCATCTTGTCATTATAATCACGCGGAACCACCAAATCAAAGATCAGGTTAATGCGCTCCGTTCCGTCCACGACCCGGAAATCATGAAAGCTTAAACGGGCGTCCAGCCCCGCCAGCACTTCGCTTAACAGCTCCCGGTACCGGATCGTACGCTCATCGTGGGTCTCCACCGGGTCCATGTGGATCACGAGGAAGATTCCCAGGCTGTGCGCGCAGTCGCGCTCGATACGGTCGATAAGCTCATGGCTCTCCCGGATATCCACCTCGCTGGCCACCTCCGCATGGATCGTAGCCATACTGTGGGTCGGCCCGTAATTATGGACGATCAGGTCATGGGTGCCGATGATGCCGTCGTAGCCCTCGACAAATTCCGATATCTTACGGTAGACCCCGGCGTCGATGGGTTCGCCGATCAGCGGTGCCAGCGTATCGCGCGCAATTCCGAGTCCCGCCAGCATGACCGCTATGGAGACCAGAAGTCCGATAAACCCGTCAATATTTACGCCCCAGATCCCGAAGACCAGGATGGAAATGATCGTGGCAGAGGTCGCCGCCACATCTCCCATCGCGTCCGCGGCCGTGGCCGTCATGACCGAAGATCGGATGCGCCTACCCAGGGTGCGGTTAAACACGGCAAGCCAGCATTTGACCAGAACCGACAGCGCCAGGATCAGGACGGCAAGCCAGCTGAAAGCAAGCTCTTCCGGATGGCGGATCTTGCCGACGGAAGACTTAAACAGTTCCAGTCCTACCTGGATCACGAAAATAGACACTACAAACGCTGCAATATACTCAATGCGCCCATGCCCGAAAGGATGGTCCGCGTCCGCCGGTTTCTCCGCCATCCGGACGCCCACGAAACCAACGATAGAACCGGCCGCGTCAGACAGATTGTTGAACGCGTCCGCCATGACCGAGATACTCCCTGCCAGAAGCCCGATCGCAAGCTTTACGGCAAACAGAACGAGATTGCAGCAGATCCCCACTATGCTCGCCAGCACGCCGTAAGCGGTACGGACGCCCGCGTCTTCCGTCTGCTCATGGTTCTTCACAAATCTTCTTACCAGAAAATCCGTCATGTATCGATCCCCCCTTACCGGATCACACCCTCACGTCTCTTTCTCCGTCAGGGCTGACCTTATGCCTCATCCCTTCGCCCGTCTCCGCCCGCTCCGCCGCGAAGCCGCAGCCTGCGGATCAGCGCCGCCACGATCACCATAAAAAGTGTTCCGAAGCAGACCCCCGCCACATCCAGCCACACGTCGTCCACCTGGGCAGAACGGCCCTCCGTGAACAGCTGCATCGTCTCATCCAAGAACGGCAGAAACAGGCTTAAGAACGCTTCCGAAGCCACCCGCAGGGACATCGTCAGCCGCCAGCTGCGAAGGCAGTTCCAGAGCAGCAGGCCCAGAAGCGCGAATTCCGCGAAATGCGCCGTCTTTCTCACGATATGATCCGTAAGCCAGGAACTGTCAAGTCCCGCCCGGTTAAGAGCGGTCTGAAGCATCAAAAGCACAGACCCGCTCTGCTGCGCCGACACCACCGCCGGTGTCAGAGAATTATGATAAATAAAGCCAAGATACAGAAGAACGACCGCCGTCCATATGTATCTTTCGTTTTTCCTGCAAAAGCCGCTGACCCGCTCCATGCTCACTCTCCGGTCCATGCAGGAACCGCGCTGTTGGCGCGTTCCCCGCATACTCTCATAACGAAATTCCGCCGTGGCCGGCAATGACCGCGGCGGTTATATTTTCACATTATAGTACAAAAATGAAGCGGATACAAGACCAATCGTTTCGGAATCTGCCAAAGCATATCCGCAGCCGGCTGCTTTCCGCGTCTCACAATTTCCAGATATCCCGGTTGTACTCCTCAACCGTCCGGTCGGAGGAGAAATACCCGGCGTGGCTGATATTGACGAGCATCTTCCGCGCCCACCCCCGCCTATCCTCGAAATCGGCGTATGCCTTCTCGCGGACACGCACATATTCCCCGAAATCGGGGAACGTCATAAACCAGTCCTTCCCGATAAGTTCCTCACGAAGCCGCTCCAGATTCTCCTTCTGTCCAAGCCTCAGAAGTTCCGGTCCCACGATGAAATCCACCGCCTCCCGAAGCGCCGGATCCCTCTCATAATAATCCCGCGCCCGGTAGCTGCCGGCCGCGTACCGGCCGATGACCTGATCGCTCGTATCGCCGAAAAGATAGATATTGTCCGTACCTACCAGCTGGGCGATCTCCACGTTGGCGCCGTCCAGTGTTCCCAGGGTCACAGCCCCGTTCAGCATCAGCTTCATGTTGCCGGTGCCGCTGGCCTCCCTGGACGCCAGGGAGATCTGCTCGGAAATATCGCAGGCCGGGATCAGCTTCTCGGCCAGGGTCACATTGTAATTCTCCACCATGACCACCTTCAGATACGGGCTGACCTGCGGATCATTGTTCACTAACTGCGCCAGGCAGAGGATCAGATGAATGATATCCTTCGCCGTCGCATAGGCCGGCGCCGCCTTGGCTCCGAATACCACGGTAACCGGCCGTTTCGGCAAATTGCCGCGGCGGATCTCCAGATATTTATGGATCACATAGAGCGCGTTCATCTGCTGGCGCTTGTATTCGTGGAGACGCTTGATCTGCACATCCAGGATCGAATGGCTGTCAATCTCGATGCCCTGCGTTTCCTTCAGATACGCCGCAAGCATATTCCGGTTGCGGTGTTTGATGACCTGCAGATCCACAAGCGCCGTACTGTCGTCCAGAAACGCCGTAAGCTTCGTAAGCTGGGAGGCGTCCTTCTTAAATCCGTTCCCGATCCTTGATTCGATCCATTCCGCCAGCGGCGGATTGCATTTCAGGAGCCAGCGGCGGAAGGTGATGCCGTTGGTCTTATTATTGAATTTCCCCGGATAGACCTGATAGAACCGGTTCAGCTCCGAACTCTTCAGGATCTCCGTGTGCAGATGGGCCACGCCGTTGACGCTGAAGCCGTAATGGATGTCGATATGGGCCATGTGCACACGGTCCTCCCGGTCTATAATGGCCAGAGCATCGTCGTGGAAACGGCGGCGGACCCTGTCGTCCAGCACCTCAATGACCGGCACCAGCTGCGGCGCCGCTTTCTTCAGATAGCGGACAGGCCATTTCTCCAGGGCCTCCGCCAGGATCGTATGATTGGTATAGGCGCAGGTCCTCGACACGATAGAAATGGCCTCGTCCATATCGATACCCCGCTCCGTCAGAAGCCGGATCAGCTCCGGGATCACCATGGTCGGATGGGTATCGTTGATCTGGATCACCGCGTAGTCGTACAGGTCATGCAGATCGCTGCCCCTCGCGGTACATTCATCAAGGATATACTGGGCGGCGCTGCTGACCATAAAATACTCCTGGAAGATCCGCAGCAGCTGCCCGGCCTCGCCGCTGTCATCCGGATAAAGGAACAGGGTCAGATTCTTCTCGATATCCGTCTTGTCGAAGGAAATACCTTCTCCCACGATGCCCTCGTCCACACTGTCCAGATCGAACAGATGAAGCTGGTTCGTCCGGCCCTCGTAACCTGTAACCGCAATATCATACAGGCATGATTTCACAGTCAGGCCGCCAAAGTGTACCGGATAGCTGACATCCCGTTTGATAAGCCAGGTGGGAGAGCTGATCCACGGATTGGCCTTTTCCTGCTGCAGATTGTTCTCAAATTCCTGTTTAAACAATCCAAAGTGGTAATTCAGCCCAATTCCGTCGCCATTCAGGCCAAGTGTGGCGATCGAGTCCAGAAAGCAGGCTGCCAGCCGCCCCAGGCCGCCGTTGCCAAGCGACGGTTCCGGCTCCAGTTCCTCTATCCGCGCAAGATCCCGGCCGCAGGCGGCCAGCTCCTCCCGTATGGAATCGTACATTCCCAGATTGATCAGGTTATTGGATAAAAGTTTGCCGATCAGAAATTCGGCAGAGATATAATAGAGTTTCTTCTTACCGGAACCGGCCGCACAGGAACCGGCCGCTCCGGCCCTGGCCTGCGCGGCCTCCTGCGTCATGGCCAGAAGCGCGCCGTACAGTTCCTCATCGCTGCAGTCCGCGATGGAGCGGTTCAGATGGGCGGTTACGTATTCATTCAGCGTCATAGATGGTCTCCTCTCGATCAGGCAGAAGCGAACCTCCGCCTGCGGATGTTTTGCTATATGGTAAGTATCACCGCATCTATGACTTTATTTTCTTGCAGATATTTCCAGCGGATTCAATGAAAAATACTCGCAGCGCATGTTTAAGGGATATTTCGGCAAAAATAAACCCCGCGGGATCTCCCGCAGGGTCCAATTTACAGGTTATATTCTTTAAAAAGTTTTCTTCGAAAGGCTCTGTCGGAAGCCGCCTTTATAATCAGGTCATCCTTATGATTCTCCGACAACACAACGATCAAACGTGCCAGACGCTCCTGACCGCGTTCCTCTCCACGTTTTTCTCCGCGCCTTTCCCCAATTCGCTCGCCTTGCTCCCTGCCGCGCTTTTCTCCATCCAGTATCAGATCATCGATCGCTTTGCACATACCGATCTCCTTCCCTTCCCTCTTCTGCCGGCTCACCAGTTTCCTCAATCTCTTCTGTTCCCCCAGCATCGCAAACGCCGCCGACATCTCCACGCTGTCCATGCGATCTAGTTCTTCTCTGTGAGTACTTACATATCTGTACAGTTTCTCTTTATCTTCATTAAATCTTAACATATAAAAGATATGCTGTAAACAGCTTTTGTAGTTTTTCGGATCTTTTATCGCCCTGACTGGGATAATGTTTAAGCGATAATCTGCCACGAGCGGCAGCAGTTCCTTTACTTTCTCACTCTCCCGATCCACTCCCAGCATCTCATGCAGACTCCTGCTGCCGTCCCATTCCTTTCCCAGATACAGCACCAGGTTCACCACCGGACGCAGCCTGTCTTCTTTCGTGATGCCTGACATCAGTTCCTCCGAACTTCTCAGTTCGCCCTTCTCCCGATGATTTTTCTCCAGCTCCTGCATCTGCCGGCGGTACTCCAGAGCATCGTAAAGCATATTCCGGACTGGCATTCCGTAGTCTACCTTTGTCTGTGTCTCGTCGAAAAATGTGACCGAGTAGACATCATTTTCCGCCTTCATCCGCACGTCGCCGGTCTTCTCGATGGCTCTCCTGCGGCCGTCCTTCTCCACGATGACCCCGTACCTGAGCGGAAGCGGCGTCAAATCCTCCGGCCGTAACACCTGCTCGCCCCTATGGATCAAGCCGTTGATCAGGTCGGCAAATACAGCCGGTCGCTCCAGCATTGCGTTTACTTCTGTATTGATTACCCCCATACTACTCCTCCTCTGCGCTATAATCGTCTTGCTTTTCAAAAATCGTACATCTGCATGGAATCCGCCGGAGAATAGTCCGGATGAAATCAGATTCTTAGATATATGAAACATTGACAAAATGAGTATAGCACAGTGAAAGCGTCAAAGCAACCTGTAATCCGTAAAAACTTCTTTGGGTCCTTCTCCAAAAGTTAGCGATTCTTCTCCATTTTCTGGTGTTTCACCAACTTTTCCCAGACGCTCTTCTCTGCTCTGGGGATGTACAAAAGCTTCTCTGTTTTGTGGTTTTTTCCCTCTGTTAGTGATCTTTCCAGTCACAGCTGCTGACTTTCTGTTATTATTTCCAGTTCGGTCAGACCGGCAGAATATCCCCGAAACAGCACAGAATTCCAAATGCCGCGCTGCGGCATCAGGACTATTTATAATGCTATCGTAACTCTATGGATCACAGACCGGATGTATCACCGATACCCGGCCGGACGCCCGCCTTACGGCAGGCTTAAGATAAAATGAATTAAAATAAGATAACTGACTTGTCTTTCGCATCGATGCCCGGCTACGCCGGGCTTATCCTGTCCAATTATTTTCCCTGCAGATGATACTTCTCAAGCATCTCCGTCAGAAACTCCGGCTCCCGGCTGAGACGTGAGATCTGATCGCTCTCCCCGGCCGCTGTCATCGCTTCGACCAGTCTGAGAATGCGGGCAGTCGCTTCACGGCCAATAGCCAGACCTTCCTCGCGGCCCTTCTTCTCTCGTTCTCTCAAAAGCTCTTCAAACAACATATATCTCGCCTCCCATGTCCTGCTCCGCTTCAGACTCATGACACGCTCATGCAGCTTCCGCACTTTCGCATCGTCCGTCCTGCTTACATATTCGTCGGTGGAATTCTCCAGATAATGCAGCAGATTTACCAGCTCCGCCGGCACATCCGCCTCATTCGTCCCCTTCGTACTGAGAAATACCCTTGCCGCTCCGTCACCAAGCGCAAAATCTTCCTCCAGACACCGGTTCTCAAACGTATACCGATATCTACCCCGTCCAAACGGATCAAACGTGCAGATAAACACCACATATACCGGCTTCAGCTCCGAAAACTCCTGCCCTGGCTTCAGCGACATCACGTCCATCTCCGCCTGGTGGAAACGGCTCCTCTGCGGCAACGCCTCGCGTCTGTCGTTCTCCATCTCCATATTGTAACGGACTTCTGCCTCATCGCTCAAATACACATCGAGCCGCAGGCTACGGAACTCGCTGCTGTACAGAAAAGCATGCTCCACGTCCACCTTCACCCTGCCCACCTCGATACCAAGCAGGGTCTCCACCAGCAGTTTGCTGGTCTCCTCGTCCTCCGCCGCAGCGGCGAACAGAAAATAATTTGACAGATTCAGGTCTTGAAACTTTGTTGTCACACATATCCCCCTCTCCAGTGCTGCCAGGGGATATTCTGCCATAGGACATTATATCATACCAGAGGTGGTTTGGAAAGGCAGAAAGCGAAAAATCCAGCGATATTTTGAACATTAGCAGTTGAACTTAAACGCGTTTATCCGCAGAAAAGCAACGAATCTCCGCAGTGATGACTAAAAACGCCGTTACTGGGGGATTCGTCATTGATTTGATCAAATTATTATAAGCTTTTCTCCGAAATACTGCAAATAGAAAATTTCGGCTCCCACTATATCTGTATCGCCGGTCACCATCCGGTCAGCGATTTTCTCGATGCCTACCGCATGGATCGGGAAATCCGGACCGCCACCAGGGGCATGACCCCGAAGGAACGAGAGGCGTTCCTGAAGGACTATACCGGCTGGAGGGATAATCCGCCGGAGAACGGGGATTCATTCCTCCCGGTGAATGAGGACGAGTCTCCGTTTTAGTGTGCCGGCAACGGTATGTCCATCATCATAGCCCCATCCCTATCAGCCTCATAAAGGAGGTGAAGCCGCAATAATCCCATCAAAAAGGGCCTTCACGGTCCTCCTGAGGTACTTAGCCCTAACCAAGATACCCCCAAAATCCAGCCTAAAAAACGGCCTTCGTTCGTCAAGCCTAGTTGAGGTATGCCATTTTTATGTTTTAATCGATATCAGATCCCTTCAAACCATTGGCTTGATAGTGATAAGGAACTAATTGAATTTATCAACTATCAGCTGATGGTTTCGGGTGCAAAGAAGCCCCATTTGACGCACAATCTTAACTGCGTCAGATGGGACTTCTTATTTTCATCTTTTTTATGCTTTGTATAACGCACGACAACGACATCAGCGGTGCGGCGGTAATCAGAAATCCAAAATCTAAGACCAAACGCCCGTTTCCGGTGGCTGGAATGTGGTTCATCCGTATCGGAGGCGGGCGCTTTATTTTTGTTACGTTTGTATGGGGCATTTGTTCTATTTTTTTGAGTTGAAACGAACTGATAAATGCTTATTATAACTTAGACGCCCTGTAATCCTCTCCCCATGCTTTCATGGCGTCTAAAATCGGCTTGAGACTCTCTCCCAGCTCCGACAGCGCATACTCCACTCTCGGCGGGACTTCGGGGTAAACGGTACGGGTGATGATCCCATCCGCTTCCATCGACCGCAGGCTGTCTGTCAGCACCTTTTGACTGATCCCTTCCAGATTCTTTTGAAGCTCATTGAAACGCCACGGGCGCTGGAGCAGATTTCGTATGATTAAAAGTTTCCACTTGTTCCCGATAAGCTGAACAGTAGTCGCTACGGGACATTCGGGGATGAGTTCGGCTTTCGTTTTCATAAAGTACCTCCGTTACATCAGAAAAAGAATGTTACATTCATATTTTACTGCAACACGCTTCAAAATGCAATAGCTTCAGACGAGTTCACAAAAAAGTTAAAAACTGATTTTACCGTCAAACGCCCTAAATGCCCAAAAGTTACAAAAAGGTGCGTATCCCCATAAAAAAGTGCGTACTTGTGCGGAGAAAAAATATCCGTACAATGATAGATACAGGAGGCAAAAAGCTCCCTGAATCCATAAAGGAGGACACGATCATGGCACTCTCTAATCTCGCTGGATGGACTGAGGACAAGGCGGCTTCCGCCTGCGGTGCAGCTTGCGGCGCTTCCGATAAGCCTGCGGAAACTCCCGCTGCTTGCGGTGCTGCTGACAAGCCGGAAGAAAAGCCGGCTGCGTGTGGCTCTGCCTGTGGCGCTGGTGACAAGCCTGCCGAAGCTCCCGCAGCTTGCGGTGCTGCCGACAAACCCGCCGAGGCTCCTGCTGCTTGCGGTGCTGCTGACAAGCCGGAGTAAGTTCACCCCAACCGTTCCCGGCGGGTGCAATCCTGCCGGGAACCACGATTATTTTTCGGCTCTGCCGATTTACGATAAAGCGAGGACTGACGATGAAGCAGTATTTCTCTTTTCAATGGCATATCACGGACGAGTGCGATCAGCGGTGCAAGCATTGTTACATTTTCTCCGGGGATAAGTGCCATGAACTTAAAAGCATGACTTGGGCGGAGATGGAGGACACCTTCTATAATTGCCTTGACTTCTGCGAGGTGTATGGCCGCCGGCCGTATTTCTATCTCACCGGCGGCGATCCCATCCTGCACCCGGATTTCTGGCGGCTGCTGGCGCTGTTCAAAGAACACAGCGCCCCGTTTACCATTATGGGCAACCCGTTCCACTTGAACGATCAGGTGTGCCGGGAAATGAAATACTACGGCTGCGAGAAGTACCAGCTTTCCCTCGATGGTCTCCATGAGACACACGACTGGTTTCGTAAGCCCGGCTCCTTTGACTGCACGATGGAAAAAATCGGCTGCATCAACCGCTCCGGGATGCGAAGCGTCATCATGACGACGGTATCCAAAACAAACCGCATGGAGGTGCCGGGGATCATTGACGCAGTGGTAGCGGCGGGCGCAAACGTGTTCGCCTTTTCCCGCTATGTACCCAGCGGCGGCGACCTGGACGCCTCCATGACGCCGCAGGAGTATCGAGAATTGCTGGCAATATGCGATAAGAAATTCAAAGAATATGAGGCGGAGGGCTGCCAGACTTATTTCAACAAAAAAGACCATCTCTGGACACTCTACGAGTATGAAACTGGGACTTTCAAAATCCCCGCGGACACCAAAGAGGGCATGATCTACGGCGGCTGCAACTGTGGCAACTGCCATATCACGATCCTGCCCACCGGCGACGTGTACGCCTGCCGCCGTGTGGCGGACAGCAAGGTGGGCAACGTATTCTCTGACCGGCTGGCGGATGTGTGGGTATGTGAAATGGAGCAGTACCGGGAGTATGATAAGTTCGCCAAATGCAGCAAGTGTGAATTAAAAGCGTGGTGCCGGGGCTGTCCCGCTGTTGCCAAGGGGACAAACGGCGATTTTTACGCCGCCGACCCGCAATGTTGGAAGGATGTGATTTAATGAAACTGCTGGAGCTTATGAAATATCGCCGCTCTATCCGAAAGTATCAGGACAGGCAAATTTCCCGTGAAGATATGGAAACCATCATCGAGGCGGGGACTTATGCGCCAAACGCCGGAGGCGGCCAGCGCAGTATCATCGTGGGCATCCGAAACGCCGGACTCGCGGAAAAAATCGGCAGGCTGAACGTCGCCCGGTTTGACCGTTCAAGGCTGTCCGGCAGCTATGTTTCCACCGAGCAGCCCAGCATTATCGACGACCCGACCATGAAAAGTGGATTCTATGGCGCTCCCTCCGTCTGCGTTGTTTTCGCCATGAAGAATTTTCTTTACAGCATCCCGGACGCCTTTTGCTGTGCCGAGAACATGGTGCTGATGGCAACGGAGCTTGGCATTTCCTCCTGCATTATCGCAAGGGGTGAGGAAACTTTTGATAACGAGATCGGTGCGGTGCTTCTCCGGGAGTGGAACATCCCCGAAAACTATATTGCACGCTGCTTTGTCCTTTTGGGCTATTGCGAGGGGGAATATCCGAAAGAAAAACCGCGCAAAGAAAACAGGGGCAGGATCATTGAATAAGTACAGCAGAAAAATATGAGGTAAGTCTATGGGAATGGAAGAAAAGACCCGTTTTGAACTGGACAAGTCAAAATGTATCAAGTGCGGGAACTGCATAAATGTCTGTTCCGGCATGGTATTAGAGGCCGGACAGGATGGATACCCGGTCATGAAGCCCTTTGAGCGTTTTGGATGGCGCGGTTGCTGGCGCTGTGAGCATTGTCTGGCCGTATGCCCCGCAGGAGCAATATCCATTTTCGGAAAGAAGCCGGAAAATTCCCTGCCGCCCCCGCCGCTTGAAATGGGCGACTATATGGAGCAGTTGGTGGTGAATCGCCGTTCATGCAGAAGGTACTTAGATAAAAACGTCTCGCCCGACGTGATCAGCCGGATATTGAAAGCGATGGAATCCGCCCCTACCGGCGGAAATTCCTGCGGCGTGGAATATACGGTCATTGACGATAAGGAAAGGACGCGGGAGATTTGGAGCGCGGCATATCCTGTCATGGAGCAGAGCGCCAAAAGGCGCAACTACACTTCCAGCTTCAGCGATTTTTACTACTCGAAGATGAAGCAGTCGGAAAAAACGGTCAGAAAAGGCGATTTACTGTTTTGCGGAGCGCCGCACCTGTTTATCGCTCATGAAAGATGCGTGGGAAAATGGGCGGAGGACAGCAAGGTGAACTGCAACCTTGCCACCGCCTATTTTGAACTGCTTGCAAATGCCTTTGGATTGGGCACGGTTATTATGAGTTACCCCGCTGATGTTTTGCAGGAGCTTGCCCCAGCTGCCAGGGAAATGCTGAATATCCCGGCAGACCATTACATGAACCTAATCGTCGGTTTCGGATACCCGGAAATCCGCTATGCGCGAGGCGTTCAAAAGGAGCGCGGCGGCAAAATCCACCGATGGACGCAAAGGAAAAGCCGGTAAGGATATAGGAGGACGAATATGGACTTTATGGATATTTCAAAGAAGCGGATCACTGTCCGGCAATTTTCCCGGACGCCCGTTGAGGAAGAAAAGATACAGAAAATTCTGGAGGCCGGTCGCTGGTCGCCCACGGCTGTCAATGGGCAGCCGCAGAGAATCCTGGTGCTGAATACGCCGGAGAGCCTTGCAAAAGTACGGGAGTTCTGCTCTTTTGGTTACGATCAGAAATATGTCGATCTGGCAAAGGAATGTGACGACAAGGATAACGGCAAAGTCAATTTCTATTATGGCGCGCCTTTTGTCCTGTTTGTTTCCTACGATAAAACCGCCTGCTGGACGCATCCACAAAGCGGAGAAAGCAGCGGCGCAACGGACGCCACGATTGTTGCCACCCACATGATGCTGGAGGCGGCGAGTATTGACCTCGGAACCGTATGGATCAGCTATTTTGACAAAGCAAAGGCACAGGAACTGCTGCGCCTGCCGGAAACATGGGAACCGGTTTGTATGCTCTATATCGGCTATCCGGCAGAGGACTTCAAGCCGAATCCGCGTTTGAGCGGACACAGAAAGCCGCTTTCCGAAACCTGTTTTTACAATACGATTCCCTCAACGGAGGAATAACATGGACGCACAAACTTGTCTCAAAAAATTAGAATATGTCGGCGTACTGGCTTTTGCCACGGTGGACAAGAACGGCGCGCCGCAGATACGCAATATCTCTGCCATTCACTATGAGCCGGACAGAATGATTTTCTTCACCGCAAAGGGAAAAGCCTTTTGTGAGGAGCTTCTGACCGATGGCCGTGTGCAGGTGCTGGGCTACACCAAGTATAAAGAAATGATCCGCCTGTCCGCAAAGGCGGTTTCTGTCCCGGAGGACGAACAGGAGAAGTGGATCGACACGATTTTTGCGGAACAGCCCTATCTCTCCAATGTCTATCCCCGTGACACCCGAAAGCTGGCGGGGATCGTCTTTGAGATTAGGGACGCGGAAGTCGAATATTTCAACCTCGGCGTCAACCCGATTTTTCGGGAGAGCTACACCATCGGCGCGGGAAACCTCACCCAAAAGGGATATGTCATTTCCGAAAAATGTATCGGCTGCGGCAAGTGTTTGAAGAACTGCCCCCAGCGGTGCATTGAGCCGGGAAAGCCCTACCACATTCAGCAGAATCACTGCTTACACTGCGGGAATTGCTTTGCGGTCTGCCCGGTAAAGGCGGTAGAAAAAATAAGATATAAGAAATAAAAACTAAATATAGTAAATCAAAAGCACCATTTTGACGGTCCGGTCTGTTTTGTTACGATAGCAATGCGCGGCAGACGCATCAAAAAACAGGGCGTCATCTTTTTCGAGCAGGTATTCTTTTTCATTTACTTCGAGAATGGCCTGCCCTTCGATTACCATAATGTATTCAGAACTGTTTGTGGAATGTCCAATTGAGGGATGCACGCAGCCGGGTTCCATCTCGATTTGGTACATTTCAAAATTGCGGTACTGATCCTTCGGATAGTAACTGAAAATATGATATTTTTTCTCCACCTGTTCATGAATAGCTGCCTTTTTCACATGGACAGCATGGGTTTCCGGTAATTCCATGAGGCTGGTGTATGGAAGCTGCAAGGCCCCCGTGATTTTCCATATCGTGTTGATTGTCGGGTTGGAATCCCCTTTTTCTATCTGGGAAAGCACTACTTTGCTGACACCCGCACTTTCGGCCAACTGGCCCAGGCTTAGTTTGCGTTCTTCCCGGATTCGTTTTAGGTTATAGGCAATGATTTCACTGATTTCCATAGCCCCTCCTGTTAATTTTAATTTTCATCTTGTAATTTATATCTTACTGTGCTATACTCTGGCTGTAAGACTTATTTTACAATATGTTCGTTAAAATATCAAGATGGAGGCTGCTATGATTTTCAGAACACTTAGGAAGGCATTTCCCTATACCATTCCAATTTTCGCGGGCTTTTGGTTTTTAGGGCTTGCTTATGGGATATACATGAATGTTTCCGGCTTTTCATTTGTCTATCCCATGGTTATGAGCCTGATTATTTTTGGCGGATCGCTGGAATTTGTTGCCGTGGAAATGCTGCTCAGTCCATTTGCCCCGGTGCAGGTATTTATCATGACTCTGCTGATTCAGGCGCGTCATTTGTTCTATGGCCTTTCCATGCTGGATAAATTCAAGGGTATGGGTTGGAAAAAGTACTATCTGATTTTCGGGATGTGTGACGAAACCTTTTCAATCAATTATACTGCGGATATTCCCGAAGATGTGGACAGAGGATGGTTCATGTTCTTTGTGACAGCGCTCAATCATTTTTACTGGTTCTCCGGTGCAACGATTGGCGGGCTTATTGGTTCACACCTCCACTTCAACACGGAAGGAATCAGCTTTGTTATGACAGCTATGTTTGTCGTCATTTTCCTGGAGCAATGGCTGAAAGAAAAGCGGCATATCTCCGCATATATCGGCCTTGGGGTCTCTGCTGTTTGCCTGATCGTGTTTGGGCCCGATTCCTTTATGATACCAACCATGATAGCTATTCTGTCCGTGTTGGCAATTTTACGCAAACCGCTCGAAAAACAGGAGGTGACAGAGAAATGACAGTAACGCAGCAAATGGTAACGATTGGTCTGTGTGTTCTTGGAACCATGCTTACAAGGTTTCTTCCGTTTATTGTATTTTCAGAAAACCGGGAAACACCCTCGTTTATACAATATATTGGCAAATACCTTCCTTCCGCTGTTTTCGGTATGCTCGTGATTTATTGTTTGAAAGATGTCAGTATTTTTCAGGGAACGCATGGCTTGCCGGAGTTTTTATCAATCGCTGTAACTGCGATGTTACATTTATGGAAACGTCAAATGCTTTTGTCGATTGCCGGTGGAACCGTATGCTATATGCTTCTTCTTCATTTTGTATTTATTTGAGTTATCATAAAAAACATATTTACTACAGTGACTTACTTTCGAGCAACACATATTCTGGAGCGGAGGCACGGCATCCCTGCTACCGTTCAAACGCAATCAGGGTTTCTTTTGGCAGCTTCTCCACTCCGCAGCCAAGCAAAAATTCTATTGCCCTTTTTGCGAAAATGTTTGTCACCGTCGTATCCCAATCGGCCAGCCGGACGATCTTTGCTGTGCCGCTCTCAATGTCAAATTGAATCTCGCCCCACTCGCCGTCGCAGTCTGCCTGATACTCGTAGACTGCGGCGGCGATTTTCTTTTTCCGGCTGGTTTTGGATTTCTGTCTGAGCCGGATCGCGTGAAGCGCACCGGCCTCCACCAGCAGGACGGTCAGCTTCTCCACAGCCCGCCGGTATGCCCTCTCTGCTCCGCTGGCAGAACTGCCCTCAAACATCACCGCCAAATCCTCGAATGACCTGCGCCGCGACAATGGGCTGACCCGCCCGCAGGTCATGCAGACGGCGTTGCGTTCCTCCAGCAGCCGCTGCTCCCGGTAGCTCAGTTTCCCAAATGCCGTCTGCACGGCTTCGGCTTGTATGCCATTCCAAAGGATGGCGGTATAGTCCCAGGAATCGTCCCGTGTCACATCCTCGCCGGTTTCTTCCGCGTCCTCGTCCTGCACAGCGGCATAGAACGGAACCTGACTTCGGTTAAACCGCGCCACGGCCAGATACTGCTCCGCCGTTTCCTCAGAGCATCCTTCCTGCTCCGCATACAGTGCAGCCGCCGCTTTCCTGTCGCCGGATTGGTTGTAGAGCCACGCGATGCCGCGCACATTTTTGTATTCGTCCAGCGAGGAAAAGGAGCCGCTTTCTT
>CANQRU010000028.1 GCA_947626395.1 uncultured Lachnospiraceae bacterium
CGCGCATATACAAGGAAATGGAGCCGAAAGAAGGCTCCATTTCACATTTACAAGTGGCAAACTCGGGTTTTAGCAGAGATGAATTGGATTGTCAATAGTTTCTGGGAAATTTTTTAAAAATTATGCAGGAGAAATAAAGTACTTGTCTTTCTGCCTGTAACTCGAGTATAATAAAAACTGAATTTCTGCGTCTATGGCGTGTCGAAGATAAGTCTATGGAGGCAGCGGGGAGGATATTGTGATGGATACAAAAGGAAAAACATCGGCAAAGGATATGACCACGGGGAATATCATTCTCCTGCTGATCGAATTTTCCGTCCCGCTCATCATCGGCAATCTGTTCCAGATGATGTACAATACGGTGGATTCTCTGGTTGTGGGGAATTTCGTCGGCAAGGAGGCGCTTGCGGCGGTCGGTTCGACGACGATGATCGTCAATATGCTGGTGTTTTTCTTCAACGGCGTGTCCGTCGGGGCCGGCGTGGTGATCAGCCGCTATTATGGGGCGAAGGATCAGAAAGGGCTTCACAAAGCGGTGGAGACCACGATCTTCGTGACCTTTGTCTGCGGCGTGCTGTTTACGGTGATCGGGATATTGCTGGTGCGGCCCATGCTGGTATTCATGGCGACGCCGGACGATGTGATGGACGCGGCGACGGTCTATCTGCGGATCTATTTCGCCGGGATCATCGGACTTCTGGTTTACAACATGGGCAGCGGTATCCTGCGGGCCGTGGGCGATACCCGCAGGCCGCTTCTGTTCCTGATCTTTACCAGCGTGGTGAACGCGATTCTGGATCTGGTATTTGTGGTGGTATTTCACGCGGGGATCGCGGGCGTGGCCTACGCGACGATCATCGCGCAGTTTATCTCGGCGGTCATGATCCTGGCGCTTCTGTCCAGAACGAGGGACGAATACCGGCTGACCTGGAAGGATCTGCGGTGCGACATGCCGATCCTCGGTCAGATCTTCATGATCGGCCTGCCGGCGGGCATCCAGTCGGTCATCACGGCATTTTCCAATGTGTTCGTGCAGTCCTATATCAACAGCTTCGGCTCGGCCTGTATAGCGGGGTGGAGCTGCTACAATAAGCTTGATATGTTCATCATGCTGCCGATGCAGAGCATTGCCCAGGCGGCGACTACCTTCGTGGGCCAGAATATCGGCGCGGGGAAGGACGACCGGGTCAATAGGGGAACCGTGGATTCGATGCTGCTGGCGGTGGGAGTGACCGCGGGGATCGCGGTATTTCTGTTCATCTTCGCGGCGCCGGCCACGAGGCTTTTCATCAGCGACGCGGATGTGATCCGGTACGGCGCCATGTTTCTGCAGACGAATGTGTTCTTCATGCTGTTCAACTGCGTGAACCACACGCTGGCCGGCGCCCTGCGCGGACGCGGGGATTCCACTGGTCCGATGGTCATCATGCTTCTGAATTTCGTGGCGGTACGGCAGGCATATCTGTTTGTGATGACGCGGTTTATCAGCAATACGGAGCGGATGGTTGGTTTCAGCTACCCGGTGGGCTGGACGGCGTGCTGCATCATGGAGGTGGCGTATTTCTATCTGCGGTGGGGGAAAAAGACGAACAGGGCGTGAGAATGATTCCTGGAATGATCCGGCGGAAAAGAGCGGCAATGAACTAGGGATATGCCTGTTTCTCAATGCGAAACAGATTGAGAAATAACCAGCGGAATAGTCAGGTTATTGTGCAGAGGTCAATAGAGAAAACCGATGGAGTAGACTTATTTCGGTCATAGCCAGGTCACTGTTCAGGGGTCAACTTGAATTGAGAATAGCCAGCGAAATAAGCGGGAAAGAAATGTAAAAAAATATTTACAAAGAGCGTCAGCGGATGATATACTGAAAAAGACGATTCCGGCGCGGATGTGCGGTCGTTTGTTGTGGTACGGATACAGCGTGTTTCGGCCGGATCTGTCGCAAAATAAAACAGAAAGAGCACGTACAGTGTAAGGTGAGGAAATGATCAGCAGATAGTTTAATTTAGGTGCAGCACATTGTTTGCAAGACCTGTTCGGACAGGCCTTCGCCGCGTGGGGATCCGGCGGATGAGTTCCGGGGACGCACGTGGGACGTGTACGCTTAAATTAGATAATCGCAGAGATCGTTTCCTCCTATAGTATGCAGGGAAGGGCGCCGGCGGCGCGCTTTCGGCATGATTTCTATGCGTGATGGAATATAGGGTCTCTTTAGCGGGTCTGTTTTGCGTATGCGGAGCGGGCCCGTTCCGGTATAAGGAAGGAGGAGACCATGATACAGATAAACGAACTCACCGTCACGCACAGGAAAGACCTGCGCGTGATACTGGAAAATTTCAATCTGGTACTGAACGACGGCGATAAAGCGGTGATCGTCGGCGAGGAGGGGAACGGCAAATCCACTCTGATGAAATGGATTTATGATCCGGCGCTTACGGAGGCATATGCGGAGACCGAAGGGGAGCGGATCCTTGGCGGAGAACGGACCGGCTATCTTCCTCAGGAGCTTCCCGCCGCGGACCAGGGAAAGACGCTGTATGATTATTTTGCGGAAGAGGAATGTTTCTGGAGCCAGACGCCTAAGGATCTGGCGGGTCTGGCTGCCCGATTCGGCGTGGAGAAGGATTTCTTTTACCGTGGACAGAGGATGGACAGTCTTTCCGGCGGGGAGAAGGTGAAGGCGCAGCTGATGCGGCTTCTGATGCGGGAGCCGACGGTGCTGCTTTTGGATGAGCCTTCCAATGATATCGATATCGCGACGCTTGAGCTTCTGGAGGAGCTGATAAACGGCTGGAAAAAGATCGTACTATATATTTCCCATGATGAGACGCTGATCGAGAATACGGCGAATATGGTGATCCATCTGGAGCAGATCCGGCGGAAGTCGAAGTGTCGGTATACCGTTGCGAAAATGCCTTACCGGGAGTATGTGCGGGAGCGCCTCCAGCGATTCGAGAAGCAGGAGCAGATGGCGTTTAATGACCGCAGGGAGAAGCGGCTGCGGGATGAGAAATACAGGCGGGTCTATCAGAGCGTCGAGCATGCCCAGGCGACGGTTTCGAGGCAGAGTCCGGGCGAAGCCAAGAACCTGAAGGATAAGATGCATACAGTCAAAGCCATGGGAAAGCGGTTCGCGCGGCAGGACGAGGAAATGACGGAGATGCCCGAGCAGGAGGAGGCCATTTTCTTTAAACTCAGCGGGCAGGAAGCATGCATCCCGGCCGGGAAGACGGTGCTGGAATTTGAACTGGACGAGCTGCGGACGCCGGGGAGAGACGCGGGGACTCAAGGCGCGGGGATGCCGAAAGAAAATGCGGAATCGGGAGGCGCGGGAGCACTGGCAGGGAAGACGGAAACGGAAGGAGCAAGGCTTCCTGTGGAAAATGCAGAAGCGGAAGGTGTGGGAGTTACAGTAGGAAACGCGGAATCGGAAAGCACGGAAGTTTCAGCGGAACCACGCGTCCTGGCGAGGAATATTTTTCTCAGGATTCGCGGCTCGGAGAAGATCTGCATCATCGGCGCGAATGGGGCCGGTAAGACCACGCTGCTTCGGCAGATCGCGGACAGCCTTTTGAAACGGACCGACCTGCGGGCCGAATACATGCCGCAGAATTACGAGGATCTCCTGGATCTGTCAGTGATACCGGTGGAATATCTGGACCGATCCGGCGATAAGGTGGAACGGACGAGGATCCGGACATATCTTGGCTCGCTGCGGTTTACGGAGGATGAGATGGCGCGCCCGATCCGGGAGCTGTCCGGCGGCCAGAAGGCGAAGGTGCTTCTTCTGAAAATGAGCCTGTCGGATGCGAATGTCCTGATCCTGGACGAGCCGACGAGGAATTTTTCGCCGCTTTCGGGTCCGGTGATCCGCAGAATGATCCGGGAATTTCCCGGCGCAGTGTTAAGCATTTCCCACGACAGGAAATACATTGACGAGGTCTGCGATACGGTTTACCGGCTTACGCCGGAGGGACTGGCAGTGCTCAGGACAGATAACTGACGGGCGGACGGAAAGATGGAAACAGCCGGAAATGGTGAAACATTTGAAAGAGAGACAATTGGAAGATTGTAAGGGCGATGAAATGGGGCGGAAGGCATATGGAATTTCTGGATACGGGATTTCTGCAGGATGATGAGATTGTGCTCAGGCTGGAGAAGACAGCGGCTGGCGATCTGGCGAAAGGCTGGCTTCCGGCGTATTATTTTACCATCTGCGACAGAAAGGGGCGGGAACTGGGCGTCTGCGATCTGCGGGTCGGCCACAATCGGAACGTGTATTACGGCGGAAATATCGGCTACCGGGTCTATGAGCTATACCGGGGCCATCATTATGCGGGAAAGGCGTGCCGCCTGCTGTTTGAACTGGCCGGAAGGCATGGGATGGAATATCTGATCATTACCTGCAATCCGGGTAATCTGGCGTCGAGAAAAACCTGCGAGTACGCGGGACTGCGCCTCATGGAGATTGTGGAATTGCCCAGGGATAATGATATGCGTATCCAGTCCGGAGAGACGGAAAAATGTATTTACCGGATCGAGTTCGCAGATGGATGCGGGAACAGGAAAACAGCGGAACCGAGATGAGGTTTGCTTATGTGCAGCAGGTATTATGTGGACATGGAAGTGGTGAAGGCGCTGCTGCGCCTTACCAGTGATGCGGATGACGTTTATATGGGAGATCTGACGCAGGCAGCGGAAGCAGGGACAGTTGACGTCTGCCCATCGCAGAATGCGGTGCTTGTACTGGGACAGAATGGAAGGATCCTTTTGAGACAGATGCGCTGGGGGTATCCGCAGTATGACGGTAAAACGGATCGCAGAGACGTGTATAGCCGGGAATCCGATAAGACGGAATTGACGGGAAGGAAAGCGCAGCATCTCCTTATTAACGCAAGGGCGGAAACCGCCGCGGAGAAACCGGCGTTTCGGGAGAGTCTGCGCATGCCGAAACCGGCACCGTTCGCAGAGAATTCGCGTGCGGCGAAGTCGGCAGCGGCTGGAATTCCCGTAAGCGGGCGCTGCGCGGTGCCCGCGGCCGGGTTCTACGAGTGGAACCGGAGTAAGGAAAAAGCGGTATTTACGCACCGGGAGTCCCCTGTTTTCTATATGGCAGGGCTGTACCGGAAGTTTGACGGCGAGGACCGCTTCGTTGTCCTGACGACGCAGGCCAACGCTTCCGTCGCGCCGGTTCACGAGCGGATGCCGCTGATCCTGGAAGCGGATGAGCTTGAGGCATGGCTGAACGACGACGCCGGGGCGGCAAAGCTTCTGGCGAAGACGCCGGAAATGCTTGCGCGGAGCCAGGAGTATGAGCAGCTGAGTCTGTTCGGGGTGATGTAATTCCTAAGGTTTTCGGGGGCCTGATCGCTCTGCATGCTTATTCAAGGCAAATCCTTTTTTTGCCGCTTTTTCTGCCTTTATTGCTATGGAAGAAAAAGAAATTTCACTATTGAAATACTTTGACAAGCATGATAAAATAATTAAGAAAACTAAAAAGGCATAGCACCTGCGGAAGTGTTGCTCCACTTCCGCAGGTGTGAAAAGTGTTTTGGCGAACACTTCTCACAATGGCGATGACCACTGCTATGCGCTCCTTTATTATAAATCAAGCTTCAAATTTAAGCAAGATAAAAATAGGAGCGCATGGAGTTATTTTGTTATACATATGTATGGCAAGGTGTGAAGTGCGAAACAGAACACCTTGCCTTTTTGGTTATTCAAACGTAAAAATGCAGGAGGAAGAGATGAATATTTATGTTGAATCATTAACGAGTATTCTCAATACAATAGGAAGTACAAAGAGTTGTATTCAGAATAGCAGCTCAATTGCCACAAGCGATTGTGGAATCCGCATTAATGTAACGAAACCGAATGGGACTAATGCTGAGATAGTTTTAGCGCGAGACGGAGATATAACAATGACAGTGAATTCAGCCGCAGTGCATGGCAGGCAGTTCGCTAAGCCGTTCAATCCTTACAGCACTAATAATAAGGCGAAAACAGGAATGTCACATGCGTATTATGGCTCTACGGAAACAAAGCTATTTGAACACGACTTTTTGCTGCTTTAGAATAAGAAGATTTGAGTAAATATGATTGGGGATAAGGAGAAAGCACGATATGAAGATCAATTCAATAAAAATGTCTGTAATAAGGAATATCGGAGCAGGTATTTGCCTGGGGATATTTGCCGCTATTCTGCCATTGGCGGCAGAAGTCGAAACCGGAGTTTCCCTTCCGGGACTGGTCTGCGAAGCGCAGGCTGCAGAACCGACGTATTCCGCATATTGGTTTCAGGATGCATCGGGTAACTGGAAGATTCGGGACGGTTCAGGCAAAGTGATCACCAACGCGTGGGTCTGCGACGACGCGATTCCGGCAAATGGTAAGGATATCTGGTATCTGCTGGATGCCAACGGTCTGATGGTTTCGGCGGGGCTGGTACAGGATGGTACCGGGAACTATTATTCACTGGAAATGAACCATAACGGTTATTTCGGTATGCTCAGGTACAAAAGCGGCGTCTACGATGGAATCAATCTGACGCTGGATTCCAGCCATAATGGAGGATTCGCCCGGATTCTGAATCAGGATGGTCTGGCGGCCATGATCGCCAAATACGGTGTTACGAATGTGAGCATTGACAATTCAAATATTGTTTATACCAGCAGTTTTGGAGGCAGTTCTTCCGGCAAGACGCCGGTCGTTAGGAGCAGCTCGTCGTCCGGCGGCCATAGTGGAGGCGGTTCATCCGGTGGAAGCAGCGGAGGCGGTTCGTCATCCGGCGGAAGCAGCGGAGGCGGTTCAGCGTCCGGCGGAAGCAGTAGTGAATCGTCATCCGGCGAAGATGATGGCGAAGATCATTCCGTGTCTTATGGTGACAACAGTTTTCTGAATGGAAATATAAATCTGATGACCCAGGAGGAAAGAGACCAGGTAGCGGCTGCGATTGAGGATTTCAAAGTTACATATAACATTGATGGAATGAGCGATCTGGACAAGGAGCTTATGATCATATGGTGGCTGGTAAGCAATTGTTCATATACTGGTGGCGAGCCTTCCACGGCGTCAGCGTATGGCTGCATTATCAATCATCAGGCAAAATGCGCCGGTTATGCGGATGCGTTCCTTCAGGTGGCGAAGGCCTGCGGATTAGAGGTACGATATGTTCATAGCGCAAGCCATGCGTGGAATCTCGTACAGTTGGATGGAGAATGGTATCATGTGGATGTTACATGGGAAGATGGGGCAGGTAATCCCTGGGAAAACTGGAGGACGCTATATAATTGGTTCATTAATCTGACGGATGATGAGATACGGGTCCGCGGTGGAGATCATAGTGACTGGTACCCCAAAGAAATCCGGGCTGATGGAAAAACTTACTGCGGGACGGTGATTGAGTACTACAAGCTAACGGGGCAGTTGGATACGCGGATCAGAGGCGATGAGTGGAGACGTTTTATTGCTAAAGGTGATTATGACGATTATGGATATTATTCATCTGATTTGACAGGTTACGATTACCGTTTTGATGACGGCAGTAATTATTTTGAAGGTGATGGGATAGAGGATAATCTGGTACAGTACATAGATAAATGGTTCAGTGATGAAAGTGATTTCCGATATGCGTATCTGGTGTTTCCGGCAGGAACAGACGTAAGCTGGCTGGACAAAGAATGGATTGACAATAATATAGGAGGCGGTTTCAGCAGCAGTATTTACATCTCTGATGTTAATACAGAAGATGCCTCTATCCTTGTTAAAGGCATTTCCAGATATGAGGGTTCGCCTGCATATGTCAGTATCGCCGAACA
Organism: uncultured Lachnospiraceae bacterium; assembly: GCA_947626395.1. Taxonomy (GTDB): domain Bacteria; phylum Bacillota; class Clostridia; order Lachnospirales; family Lachnospiraceae; genus UBA3402. The sequence goes on from CANQRU010000028.1 coordinate 7,818, forward strand.
GAAGGAGATATATGAAAAGGCTCTTCAGGAGGCGGAAGGTGTCTTGACAACTGCGGAGGATGGCAAGATCCTTGCGGAGCGGAAGATTGAAGAACGTGCAGCACGATACGTGGTTATCTATGAAGGAAAAGAGGAACTGTATCCAGAGTCTGAAATCTATAATTGGAATGCCAACACGATTGATGAGATAAAATCAACACGCCGTCAGGTCGTCGTGGACAGGAAGCCATATTTAATTGTGGAATATGAGCTGACGTATTGGCAGAGATAAGCATACAGAAATCAGAAAAAAATAAAGTGAGGGTGCCTCGGAAGTCAAAAAGACAGAAGGGGCGCCCTTCGCTTTATTACGGTAGATTTCTGTTGGACAGGAGAAATCTTCTTGATTTGCAGGCAGGATTCTTATATTATAAAATATGAATGATATGTAGAAGTGTTCAGAAAAAGGATTACGAGTGATGCAATGAGGTGGAAAAGGACTGGAACGATATGGGTATAGAGACAAAGTGGCTACCTTCGCAACCATGGAAAGAGGCAGGCGCGAAAGAATGCAAGAGAGTAGAGCAGACAGGAAAGCCGCGGAGTGCGGATCTTGCGCAATATAAGATCGCTCCCCCTGATATGGAGGCGTACCTGGCCGCGAAAAGCCGCTGGGACAGCGTCGCAAAGCCTCTGGGCGGCCTGGGAGAGCTGGAGGAGGCCGTGCAGAAGATCGCGGCGGCGCAGCGGACGGATGACGTCGATCTCAGCCGCCGGTGTGTGGTGATCCTGTGCGCGGATAACGGCGTCACGGCAGAGGGCGTGACCCAGTCGGACAGTTCGGTGACGGCCCTCTGCGCGGAAAGCATGGCGAATGGTACATCCAGCATCAGTCAGCTGGCGGACGCCTACCGGGCGGAGGTGCTGGTCGTGGACGCGGGGATGTCGGCGGATGTGGAAAATAAAAATATTCTCCCGCGAAAAATTGCCCGCGGGACTGCCAATATTGCCGCCGGCCCAGCGATGACGCGCGAGGAGGCGCAGCGTGCCGTTCAGCTTGGAATCGATATCATGGGCATCCTGAAGCAGAGAGGCGTACAGATCGCCGCTGCCGGCGAGATGGGTATCGGCAATACGACGACGGCCGCGGCCGTGGCATCGGTGCTTCTGGTGCTTCCGCCGCGGAAGGTGACCGGCCGCGGCGCTGGACTGGACAGCGAGGGACTTGAGCGGAAGATCGCAGTCATTGAAAAGGCGATCTGCATAAACAGGCCGTCCCCGGACGACCCGTTGGATATTCTTTCCAAGGTGGGCGGTTTTGATATCGGCGCCATGGCGGGGATGTTCCTGGGCGGTGGAATCTACGGGATTCCAGTGATCATCGACGGAATGATCTCGGCGGCGGCAGCGCTTCTGGCATACCGGCTGGCGCCGGCGGTGAAGGCCTATATGCTTGCAAGCCATCAGTCCGGGGAACCGGCCGGTCGTCTGCTGCTTGCGGAGATTGGTCTGAAACCGGTCATCGAAGCGGGGATGCACCTTGGCGAGGGAACTGGCGCGGTCATGCTTTTGCCGCTTCTGGACGGCGCGCTGGCCGTTTACCGAAACGCGCACCGTTTCGAGGAGATCGGTCTGGAAAGGTATGTGAAGCTGACATGATGACACTGGTGACAGGCGGAGCAAAATGCGGAAAGTCCCATTACGCGGAGAAGCTTTTAGAGAACTTCGCGGGGAAGAAATATTATATCGCTACAATGGAGCCTTACGGCGAGGAGGCGCTGGCGGCGATCGTCCGGCACCGGAAACTGCGGGCCGGGAAGGGATTTGAGACGATCGAACGGTATACAGATATCGACGGGCTTGTTACGATGGAGGAATTCCGGCTGACGCAGGGCTGCGGGATTCTCCTGGAATGCACGGCCAATCTCTGTGCCAACGAGATGTTTAAGGACGGCCGGATCTGTGATCCGACGGAGAAGATCCTGCGTGGCTTCCTGCGGCTTAAGGACATTTCCGCGGAGTTTGTGATCGTGACCAACGAGGTGGGAAGCGACGGCATTTCCTATGAGGAAGGCACGGCGGAGTATATCCGGGTGCTGGGTACGGTCAACCGGATGACGGCGCAGATGGCCGACCGCGTCGTAGAGTGCGTCTATGGGATCCCGGTGGTGCGGAGGCAGGAATAGGAGAATTGCGCATGAATATACTTTACTCGTTGATCACCGCTTTTCAAATGTATTCCAGGATACCCATGCCGCAGGTTGCGTGGAAGCCGGAGAATCGCCGCTATGCGATGTGTTTTTTTCCTCTGGTGGGGATAGTTATCGGGGCGATATTCCTGCTTTGGAAAAAGATCGGCGTATGCCTGACAGTCAGCCCATACCTGGACGGAGTCGTGGCGGCGCTGATCCCGCTGGCGGTGACGGGCGGCATCCACATGGACGGATTCTGCGATACGGTGGACGCCAGGGCGTCGTGGGCGGATCGGGAGAAGAAGCTTTCAATCTTAAAAGATCCGCATATCGGCTCCTTTGCAGTCATGTCCCTGTGTGCATATCTGCTTCTGCAGACGGCGCTTCTGGGCGAGATCGGAAATGGTCCCGCGGTGCCGGTCATAGCGGTGTCCTTCGTGCTCTCCCGGGCGCTCAGCGGTCTGGCAGCGGTTCTTTTCCGAAACGCGAGAGAAGACGGTATGCTTCACGAGAATACGGAACCGGCGCAGAAGAAAACGACGGTGGCGGTGCTTGTGCTCACGATAGCGGCCGCCTGCGCCGTCATGCTGCGGTGCAGTCCGGTCATTGGCGCGGCCGCGATCGTCGGCGCCGGTCTGTGTTTTGTCCATTACCGGATCACGGCGTACCGGGAATTCGGCGGCACTACTGGCGATATCGCCGGGTGGTTCCTGCAGCGGTGTGAGCTTGTGATGCTGGTGTGCGCCGTGGGAGCGGAGAAAATCGCAGCCTGGGCGGCAGGCGCGGGAGGATTGATGGGATAAATTCAAAAAAGATTTTTATGGGGAATTAGGACATGATCATGATAACAGGCGGCGCATTTGCGGGGAAACTGGAATTTGCGCGGGCGCATTTCGGACTGAACGAGGATGAGATTGCGGACGGGACGGACTGCGCCCCGGAAGATGTATTTGCTGCGAAATGTATCGTGCATTATGAACGGCTTATCCGGCGGCTGATGGAGACGGATGTGCAGGGCGCTTTATGTGAGACTGCGGATCCGCTCACATTTACTGACCGGGTGCTCTGCGGGAATCCGGACGCGATCGTGATTATGGATGAGATCGGAAGCGGGATCATACCACTGGAGAAAAATGAGCGTCTCTGGCGTGAGCAGACAGGCCGCGCGGGATGCAGAATCGCGGAGGGTTCGGATACGGTAATTCGTGTATGTTGCGGGATACCGGAGATTATTAAGGGAACGCTGCGATAAACAGTATGAGGGAATGCTTTGCGGATGCGGGCAGGGCGCCAGATGACGCCACCGCTCGCATTTGACAGGTTTCATTTATTCCACAAAATAGCTGTAATCAAGTATCACGTTGCCATGTTCATCGGGAGTCGTGTAGCGCGGGCACAGACCGTTCTCGAACGACCATACGCGGCCTCGCGCATCGTGCCATACGCGCATTCCCGCCCGCTCGAGTGCGGGACGGCAGCCGTCGGTCTGGTGTGTGTCGCCGCCTTCCTTGCCGTATATCCAGCAGGTGCCGATCGCGCGCGGGGGGATATCGATGTAGTCGAAACCGTCGGGAACTGCGGTGCCTGCGGGTGTGAACATGCCGATATAGTATTCGAATTCATTTTCTCCGCGCATCTCGAGGCCAACGTAACCGCCGCCGCTTGCCCATATCGCGAGAATCGAATCGACGCCGCCCATCGCGCGCTCGATCTCGTCGAACCAGCCGTTGGCGAACCACTCGCCCCAGTTCCCGAAATCGGTGTATTTCTTCCCGATGAAGCGCATTTCGGGCACTTCTTCTCTGTAAGTTCTGATGATTTCCGCCATGTTTTTGTCCTCCGGGTTATTCGTTTTTTATCTGTATCGGTATGAAGATCGTTTCAGAAAACAGTCTGCTCTCTTCGACATAGCGCTCGAATTCGTAGTCATGGCGCCGCTCATAGCGGCTCTGCGGCAGCCACACATCGCGGATGTAGTCCCACGTTTTTCCGATCGTGCCGACGAAGTCGATGTGGGTCGCCGGGGACGTTTTGAATACTCCGTAGAGTCCTCCCGAAAGCGAGAGAGTGACGGTGCCTCTTGTGTCACCTGCCGCATCGTGTTCGTCGATGCCGATCCAGTAATCAAGGCGCTCCGTCGACGCATTCCATCGGCACACGCCGTAGTCGGTAACGGTTCGCCCGCCCGAAAGCCGCGAGGACAGTCCGTTTACATTGTACCTGTTCCAGAAATTCGTCGGATCCTCCTCATCGCTCGGGAAAGCGACGACGCGGAACGCATCGAGTTCGACGATATCGCACAATGGACCCTCGCATTTCGGGACGAGCTCGAAGCGGCCGTATAGCTTCAGGCTGTTTCCATGCCTGCGGTACTCGGTCGGCAGGATATGATGTTCAGCCTTGAACGCGCGTATGAAGTTTTCTTTCGAGTTGAAGCCGTACTCGAATGCGATATCGCTGATGGGCCGGCTGCCGCTTTCATTCTCCATGCTTCCGACGATCTCGGAGATCCGCCGCTTTCTTATATAGCTGGCGGGCGTGAGCCCGACGAAACGCTTGAAAATGCGCAGAAAATGATATTCCGAGTAGCCGATGGCGGCGGCAACCTGCCCGATGCTGATGTCGTTTTTAAGGTTTTCCTCGATATAGTCGATCGCTTTTTGTATCGTAGAAAGGCTTTCCATGCTGTCTCCTGTCTGTGATCACAGGTACAGTATAACATAAATCGTGTGCGTGCGATTGATAAAAATTGCGATTATATAAGTGCAATAGGAAATTATTCTTCTCATTCCCTGAAAACTATGCTAGAATATAAATGAATTTGTCTGCCAGGGCAGGGAAGGATAAGATGCGGCATGGTGCGCGGCGTTTCAGCAGGAGGTGATTGTTGATGTCGATGGATTTCGAAAAGAAGCCGCTTGCAATTGGCATGGAGGACTTCGCAGAGGTGCGGCAGGCCGGATATTATTATGTAGATAAGACGAAACTGGTTACAGATCTGCTGCGCAGTCCGGCGAAAGTGACGCTTTTCACCCGGCCGCGGCGGTTTGGCAAGACGCTGAACATGAGTATGCTGAAATGCTTCTTTGAGATTGGCGGAGATCCGGCGATTTTCGATGGGCTGGCGGTTTCGAAGGAGACGGAACTGTGCGGGCGGTATATGGGGAAGTTTCCGGTGGTTTTTATTTCTCTCAAGGATGTGAGCGCGGACAGTTTTGAGATGGCGAAAGAGCAGATGGGAAGTGTCATAGCTGATACTGCGGACTCTTTTAAGTTTTTGCTGAACAGCGCCGCGCTGGATAATATAGATAGAGATAAGTTTCGGGGATTGACAAACCGGCATATGCGTGATCAGGACATTTGTAACAGTTTGAAAATGTTTACCATGCTTTTGTCAAAGCACTATGGGAAGAAAGTGATACTGCTGATTGACGAGTATGACGTGCCGCTGCAGAAGGCTTTTTATGGCGGATATTATGATAAAATGGTTCAACTGATACGAAGCATGTTCAGCCAGGTGCTGAAGACGAATTCCAGCCTGCAGTATGCGGTGCTGACCGGATGTCTGCGGATATCGAAGGAGAGTATCTTCACGGGAATGAATAATCTGCGTGTTCTGACAGTGGCGCATGAGGAATTTTCGGACTATTTCGGTTTTACGGACCGGGAGGTGCGGGAACTTCTGGAATACTATAGACTGGAAGACTGCTATGAAACAATGAAGGAATGGTATGACGGATACCACTTTGGTGATTCCGAAGTTTATTGTCCCTGGGACGTTACGAATTATGTAAGCCGTCTGCTGACGAACCCGAAAGCGCGTCCGGAGAATTTCTGGGCGAATTCCAGCGGCAATGACGCGGTACGGGAGTTCGTACGACGGCTGGATACGGGGTCGACCCAGCGGGAACTGGAGTCTTTGATTGAAGGCGGGAGGATCCGCAAGGAGATTCATCCGGAGCTTACTTACCGGGATATGTACAGTTCTGTTGAGAACCTTTGGAGTCTTCTGTATATGACCGGTTATTTGACCGGCGGCCCGGACGAGGATGATGAGTCTGATATGCCGCTTTATGAGCTTTTTATCCCGAATACGGAGATTCGCGGGATTTTTACGGGCCAGATCATGGAACTGTTCCGCGAGGAGACGAAGAAGGACGGAGAGTCGCTGGAAAGGCTGTGCGGGGCTCTGGCGACCGGAGACGCGGCTGGAGTGGAGACGGCGTTTAACATCTATCTCCGGAAAGTGATCAGTGTCAGGGACACGGCGGCGCGAAGCGGGCGGAAGGAGAATTTCTACCATGGGATTTTGCTTGGGATCCTGTCATACAAGGCGGATTGGATCGTGAGCAGCAACCGGGAGACCGGGGACGGCTACGGGGATATCCTGGTGGAGACGGAAGATGGAAGTCTGGGAATCATCATCGAAGTGAAATATGCTCAGAACGGAGACCTGGATCAGGGTGTGGAACTGGCGCTTGAACAGATTGGAAAGCGTCGATATGATGAGAAGCTGCGTGACGATGGAATTGGTAAAGTGTTGAAGTACGGCATTGCGTGTTATAAAAAGAGGTGTAAGGCGGTGCTGGGAGAATGACAGGCAGCGGCATCTGGATACCGGCCGTGCCGCTTCTGGTCGGATTCCTGATCGACCTGGTATTGGGTGATCCTTATTGCCTGCCGCACCCGGTCCGGGCCATCGGCAGCCTGATCTCACAGCTGGAAAGGGCAGTGCGGAAGCATTTCGCGGGGAATCTGCGGTTTGGGGGCGTTGTTCTGGCGCTGGCTGTGCTGACGGTTACGTCCGGCGCTGCATGGATGGTTCTGTATGCTGCCTACCGGATCAGCGTATGGATTGGGATCGCGGCGGAGAGCGTGATGTGCTATTATCTGATCGCACCAAAATGTCTGTGGGACGAAAGCATGAAGGTCTGCCGGGCGCTTGAGGAGAAAGACACCGAGAAAGCCAGAAAGGCCGTGTCCATGATCGTGGGGCGCGATACCGAGAGGCTTGATGCAGCCGGGATCACGCGGGCTGCGGTGGAGACGGTGGCGGAGAATACCTCGGACGGTGTGACCGCGCCGATGCTGTTCATCGCCTTCGGCGGCGCAGCGCTGGGCTTTTTTTATAAAGCGGTCAACACGATGGATTCCATGATTGGCTACCGGAATGAGAAATACACCGACCTGGGGCGCTTTGCCGCAAGGCTTGACGATGCGGTAAACTATCTGCCTTCCCGGATCACGGCAATTGTCATGATCCTTTCCGCGTATCTGCTGGGGTATGACGGCAGAAACGCGTATCGGATCTGGCGGCGGGACCGGCGAAAGCACGCCAGTCCCAATTCCGCCCAGACGGAGTCTGTGTGCGCGGGTGCGCTGGGTGTGAGACTGGCCGGGGATGCGTATTATTTTGGGGAACTCCACAGAAAGGAATATATTGGCGACGATAAGCGGCCGGTGGAGGCGGAGGATATCCGCAGGGCGAACCGGCTTATGTATTGCACGTCGGTGATCGTGTTGGCACTTTCCGTGATCATAAGAATGGTGATCGGAGGCAGAATCCGGGTTTAATCAAAATTGAGGAGAGCAGAAGAAAATGCCTGAAGGAGCGCAGAAGCCATTGGATGCGCAAAAGGAAACCAATATACAAAGTGAGTTCGCGCGTCCTCCCCATGGAGGCGATGTTTATGGCGACAATATTTATGGCGGCAGCTTTAACGGAGTCAGCGTTTGTGGCGGAAACACCAGCGGCTGCCGCATCCGTGGCGGAGGTATCCGCTATGATTTCTCTGCTAATATAGGTCCGCTTGGCATGCCGGAAGGTGTGAAAGAGGTGCTCAGACGGGATATTGATTGCTGGGATGTTTATCCGGATCCGTATTGCCGGGCGCTGACGGCGGAATTGTCCGCTCACACAGGGATAGACAGCGGCCGGATCGTATGCGGGAACGGAGCGGCGGATCTGATCTGGCGGATCATGCTGGCGCTGCGGCCGAAGAAAGCGGTGATCTGCGCGCCCACATTTTCTGAATACGCGAAAGCACTTGCGGCGGTTGGGAGCGGGATCGTCGAATACAGACTGGCGGAGGAGAATGATTTTGTTCTGGACGAAGGGATCCTTGCATATCTGGACGGAACGGTTCAGATGCTGATCCTGTGCTCGCCGAATAATCCGACAGGAAGCGTGATCGATGCGGCGCTTTTTGAGAAGATATGCGAGGTATGCCGGGAGAAGGGGATTCTTTTGCTGTGCGACGAGTGCTTCCTGGATTTTGTGCGGGATAGCAGAGATCGGAGCGCGGTGCGGTTTATAAAGTGTGCCGGCAGGCGGTCAGTGATCGTGCTTAAAGCATTTACAAAGATTTACGCGATGGCGGGGATGCGGCTGGGTTATGCGCTGTTTGGCAGCAGGCAGCTGGCGGAGACGGTTCGGAACACGGGGCAGTTCTGGAGCGTTAGTTCCCCGGCGCAGGCGGCGGGAATCGCGGCTCTGACGGAGCGGGACTACGTTCGCAGAACCGTAGAGATTGTGGAAACGGAGCGGGAATATCTTCGGAGAGAGCTTACGCGGCTCGGCCTGCGTGTGTATCCATCGGAAGCGAATTTCCTCTTGTTCCGCTGCGGGCTGCCGCTCGATGAAAGATTGTTGAAAGAAAGAATATTGATCCGGTCCTGCGAAAATTACAGCGGCCTGGACGCGTCTTATTTTCGGATCGCGGTGAGGACGCATGAGGAGAATGCGGCGCTTGTTGAAGCAGTGGAACGCTGTCTCGGGATATAGGGATGGCCGGCGGCAGCAGACATCTGCGGTCAGTAATCGGCCTTGAGCGGATGAACCACGGATGAACTGCAGTATAACGCACGAATATTTGAGATGTAAGGCTGTGCGAAGTACGGATATGGAGATTGTGAGGAAAGTCCAGACGAAGTGCGGCAATGAGGATTAAGATACAAGGCAGTGCTGGGCACGGATATTGAGATTAAGAGGAAAGGTTGTGCGAGGTACGGCTATGGAGAAAAAGAGATGTGAATGGGTATCAGGCGACGGGCAGAGACATATTTCGGAGGAGTCCCTCCGTTATCACGATACCCGCTGGTGCAAACCGGAGCACCGCGATCAGGAACTTTTCGCGATGCTGGTTCTGGAAGGGATGCAGGCCGGCGTGAGTTGGGATATCATTCTGCGGAAAGAGTGTAATTTCCGAAAGGCGTTTGACGGATTTGATCCGCAGACCGTGGCAGATTATGACGAGGTGAAGATCGGGGAACTGCTGCAGGACGCCGGGATTATCCGGAACCGGCGGAAGATCGAGGCGGCGGTCACAAACGCCCGGGCGTTTCTTAAGGTGCAGGAGGAATTCGGCAGTTTCGACCGGTATATCTGGGGGTTCACCGATGGAAAAATCATCGACCATCATCTGTCCGATATGAGGGATATGCCTGCGAAGGATGAGTTGTCCGAGCGCATCAGCGGGGATCTGAAAAAGAGAGGGTTCAAATTCGTGGGGCCGGTGATCATTTATTCTTATCTTCAGGGAATCGGAGTGATCAACGATCACTGGGAATATTGCGATTTCAGGTGATCCAATCGGTTCGGGAATCATTATACCCGCGCTGGCCTGATGTCTGATCGAAATGAGGGCAAAACACCGCGGCAAACTGTATACATCCCCGAAGAACATAGGGAGAGAGGCATTTTTATGGCAAAAGCGATCATGATCCAGGGCACTATGTCCAGTGCCGGCAAGAGCTTTCTCGCAGCGGCGCTCTGCCGGATCTTTCGGCAGGACGGCTATTCCTGTGCGCCGTTTAAATCCCAGAACATGGCGCTGAATTCCTATGTGACCGCGGATGGCCTGGAAATAGGCCGGGCGCAGGCCATGCAGGCGGAGGCCGCGATGACAGAGCCGTCTGTGGATATGAATCCGATCCTTCTGAAGCCAACCAGTGATTCTGCATCGCAGGTCATTGTAAACGGCAAGGTGCGGGGAGATATGCGGGCGGCGGAATATTTCCGGCACAAGAAGGAATTGGTTCCGGAGATCCTGGCCGCATACCGGCGGCTGGCGGATCGATACGATATTATCGTTGTGGAGGGCGCGGGAAGCCCGGTGGAACTGAATCTGAAGAAAGACGATATTGTCAACATGGGCCTTGCAAAAATGCTTCACGCGCCGGTGCTGCTGGCCGGGGACATCGACCGCGGCGGCGTATTTGCCCAGCTTCTGGGAACACTGGCGCTTCTGGAAGAGGACGAGAGAGCACTGGTAAAGGGCCTGATCGTGAATAAATTCCGCGGTGACCGGAGGTTGTTTGACGACGGCGTAAAGATCCTGGAAGCGCGCGGAGGCAAACCCGTGGCGGGAGTGATTCCGTACATCGACTGCGACCTGGAGGATGAGGACAGCCTGGCGGAGAGGCTTGAGCGGAAGACAGCAGACGGTGTGATTGATATTGCAGTGATCCGTCTGCCGCACATCTCGAATTTCACGGATTTCGATGTATTCGCGCGTTTCCCCGGCGTATCGGTCCGTTTCGCGGCGCGTGCGGAGCAGCTTGGGACGCCGGATATGGTCATTCTGCCAGGCACGAAGAGTACCATTGCTGATCTTAAGCATATCCAGGAAAATGGACTGGAGGCTGCGGTGAAGCGGCTGGCAGCCGACGGCGTGCCGATCTTCGGGATCTGCGGCGGATACCAGATGCTGGGCGAAAGCATTTCCGATCCGGACGGAGCGGAGGGTGGCGGAAACATCGCGGCAATGGGGCTTCTTGGCGGCAGAACGGTATTTGCGAAGGAAAAGACCAGAAGGCGGACAGAAGGAAATTTCGCGGAAGTCGGAGGCGTGTTCGCCGGGCTTTCCGGAAAGCACTTTTCCGGGTACGAGATCCATATGGGAAGTACGGTTTCGGAGGAAAGGCCGCTTGTGTTCTGCAGAAAGGCAGTGCATGAGGGAGAGGCGGCTATGAATTGCATTGGGATACAGGAAAATGAACCGGCGGAATGTTTCCGGGATAACGTCGGCGCGGCGCGCGGAAATGTGTACGGTTGCTATATCCATGGGATCTTCGACAGCGGAGAGATCGCGGAAGAGATTGTGAAAGCGTTGTATGAACGGAAGGGACTTTCATATTCCGGAGGAGAACGCGGCGGTGGGCATGACAGCAAATACGAGCAGAGCGTCACTGACGATCTGCTCGCATGGAAATACAAGCAAGGCATCGTCACTGACGACTTACCTGCATGGAAATACGACGGCGCAGCGTATAAGCAGCGGCAGTTCGATCTGCTGGCGGATGGTGTGCGGCAGAATCTGAATATGGAACTGGTTTATCAGATACTTGAGCGTGGGTGCGGTGAAAGATGACCGCTGTGCTGAATCAAATTGTTCCTGTGAAAAAAGGAGGATTTTCTTAATATGGACGTCCGTGATTATGAGTATATCGTGGCTATCGCCGAGCAGGGCAGCATCACCCGGGCGGCGGCGCATCTCTTCATCACCCAGTCGGCGCTGACCAAATTCCTGCAGAGGACGGAGCGTGATCTGGGGCTGGCGCTGTTCGTGCGCGACGGCAGCCGGTTCCAGCTGACGGAGGCGGGGCGGCGCTACGTGGAGACGGGCCGGGCGATCATTCATCTTGACCGGCAGCTGGAGGAGCAGCTGAACCAGGAGTTCGCGTCTCAGAAGGAGCGGATCCGTCTGGGATTCCCGGCGGGACAGACGGATGATATCCTGCGGAATGTTCTTCCGGCTCTTTATGAGCGGTTCCCGGACACGCGGGTATTTGCCAGAGGGGACAGCAGCCGGAGCCAGATGACGGCGCTGCACAGTGACGATCTGGATCTGGCGGTAGTAACGAATGCGGAGCGGGAGCCGGGGTACCGTTATCTGCCGCTGGAGAAGTCCCGTATGGTCCTGATGGTCCGCGAGGATTCGCCGCTGCTTTCCGAGGCGGAGAAGAAAAGCGGGTATCCCTGCCCGGCGGTGCCGAAGGAGAAGCTTAACGGCCTTCCCATGGTGACGATGCCCGCGTCCACCGATTCCGGCAGTCTGACGATGGATATGTGCCGCAAATACGGCCTGAAGCCGGATTTCGTGCTGGAAGTCAGCGATGTGCGCGCCCTGATCGACGCGGTGGAATGCGGTTACGGGGCCGCGGTCTTTCTGTCGGTTCCCATCGAGGGGAGAAAGGTGCGGTATCTCTCCATAGAAGGCGTGGAATGCCCGGAGCAGATGAACATGCTGGTGTACCGGTCAGACCGGGAGCTGTCGCCGGCCATGTCCTATCTGATCCAGCTGCTGACGAAGGGCGAATCTTTTATGTGAAATAAGTTTGGCGGGAGGTTAAGACTTCCCGCCAAACAGTCCTTTCAGAAGTTCCATCATCTTATCCAGATCTATGGGCTTCGCCAGATGCCCGTTCATACCGGCTTCTATGGCCTTCTCCCTGTCTTCCTCAAACGCGTTGGCCGTCATTGCGAAGATCGGAATGCTTGACAGATGCGGATCATCCGTAGCGCGGATAACGCGGGTAGCGGCGTAGCCGTCCATGATCGGCATCTGGATATCCATCAGGATCAGGTTGTAGTAGCCCGGCTCGGACTGCTCGACCATATCGCAGGCCTGCTGGCCGTTCTCGGCGCACTCAACCAGGAAGCCGGCTTCCTGAAGGATCTCCGTGGCGATCTCCCGGTTGAGATCATTGTCTTCGGCCAGAAGGATGCGCTTGCCTGAGAAGCTGGCTTCCTGCGGAAGCGCGCTTTCCCTCACAGGCACATCATCCGTGGCCCGGCCCAGGCTGCGCTCCAGCGTATGATGGAGATCGGAAGCGAAGAGGGGCTTGCTGATGAAGCCGGTGACGCCGGCACGGCGGGCTTCCTGCTCAATATCCGACCAGTCGTAGGCGGACATCAGGATGATGGGCGAATCATTTCCCACGATCTGACGGATCTGGCGGACGGTCTCGATGCCGCTGAGTTCCGGCATGGACCAGTCTACGATATAGACTTCAAACGGATCGGCCAGCTCCACGGCTTCCGTGGTGCGCGCGATGGCCTCGCGGCCGGACGGGGCCCATTCCGCCCGCATTCCGATCTGCCGCAGCATCTTGGATACGCTCTGGCAGCAGACCATATCGTCATCCACGACCAGTCCCCGGAAGCCCTTCAGCTCCGCGATGGGATCCATTTCCTGATGGGCGGCGGAGAAGCGCAGTTCCAGATTCACGATAAATGTGGTGCCTTTGTCCTGCTCGCTCTCCACGCTGATGGTGCCGCCCATCATGTCCACGATATTCTTGGTGATGGCCATGCCGAGGCCGGTGCCCTGGATGCCGCTGACCGTGGAAGTCTGTTCGCGGGTGAAAGGATCAAAGACGGTTCTGGCAAATTCCGGACTCATGCCGATGCCGGTGTCGCTGACCCGGAATTCATAGAGCCCGCGCTCTTTTGCGCGGGATGGCTTCTGTGTGACCCGGACGGCGATCGTGCCTCCGACGGGGGTAAATTTGATCGCGTTGGAGGTCAGGTTCAGAAGGATCTGGTTCAGCCGCAGCTTGTCGCAGTAGATCTCCTCGTCCGTCACATCCACCGTGTCGATGAACAGTTCCATCCGCTTGGCGTGAATGTCCGACTGGATGATATTGCGCAGGCCCTGCAGGATATCGGCCAGATTCTCCGGCCGCTCGTTGATGGAGACCTTGCCAGACTCGATCCGGCTCATGTCCAGCACGTCGTTGATCAGGGACAGCAGGTGATTGGACGCCTGGGCAATCTTGGACAGGTAGTCCCTGGCCCGCTCCTGATTGTCCAGATGGGTGGTAGTCAGGGCCGTATAGCCGATGATCGCGTTCATCGGCGTGCGGATATCGTGGGACATATTATTGAGAAATGTGGTCTTGGCCCGGTTGGCGGCGTCCGCTGCCTGGAGGGCGTGGGTCAGTTCTTCGGTCTTGTTCTGAAGTTCGCGGGTGGCCTGGTCGACCTTTTCCTTAAGCTGTTTCTGGTTGCGTGTCCGCACCGCCAGCATGGCAAGGGCGAAGAGCAGCAGAAGCACAAGGAAGACGCCCAGCACGCTGTAGAGCGGGTTTCGGTAGAGAAAGGCGGTCAGACTGACATTGTCGTTTCGGCTGGCGTCGATCTCCCGCGACAGGATGGCGTCCAGTTCCGCGTCGGTAAAGCTGTCGGATCCTTTGTCCAGAAGGGAGAGCAGGTAGCGGCCGCCCTTCACATTATTTCCGACGGCGTAGGACAGGGAGGTATCCCCGAAAACGACCGAGGTCAGATGATTGCGGACGTCCTCGCGGACGTACTGTCCCGCAGTGTAGGAATAAAGAATGGTGGCGTCGGCCCTGCCGTCCAGCACCGCCCGGACGCAGTCTTCTGTGGATGCAAACCGTATGAGTTCGTCCTCCGGATAATGGTCCGCGATATATTTGTTGATGGCTTCGGCGCGTTCCATCACCGCCAGACATTTTATTTCCCCGGAGAAGCCGTCCAGGGTCAGCCGGGCGAAATTAGTCTGGAAATAGGGGACTGTGATCTTATAGCCTTCCTCTTCCGCCAGATAGTAATCGCCGGTAAAGTCCAGGACGATATCCGCCGTTCCGGCTTCCCGGAGGGCATAGTATTCGTTCCGGTCTTTCACCGGAACATATTCGTAGTTCAGACCGAGACGGCCGGCCAGAATCTCGAAGAGAGAGGGCAGGATGCCCCGCGCCTCGCCGTCCTGGAAATAGCAGTAAGGGGGCCGGTCGGGATTAAAAAGCAGGCGCAGCGGCTCGCCCGACGCGCGGTGCTCCTCCAGAAACGCCCGCTCGCTGGCGTTCATGATAATGGAGCCTTCCTGGTCGGTAGAGTAGTACATCTCGTGCAGGGTATCGCGCCAGTTGGGGTCATGCAGATCCATTTCGTTGATAGCCGCGTTGATCCGGGCCATCAGTTCGGTGCGGTCTATACGGGTACAGATGTAGAAGGGGCTGGCGTCGAAGGACTCTAAGAGCCACTCATTTTCCAGAAGCCGCAGGCTTCCGGTGACGGCGGCGTCCACCTGTCCGCCCTGAAGGGCGGCGGTCAGTTCGTCCTGTTCGGCGAAATAGACCGGATGGAAGGTAAAGCCGTGCTCCTCGGCGAAGCGCTCGAAGTTGGCGTTCTTGGAGTTGCCTTCCAGCATCCCCACGTCGATGCCGTCGTAGGTGGCGTAGTCGCCCTCCACGATGTCCTGATTGCCGGCCTTCACCGTGAAAATGGTGGAGTTGACGCCGATGGACTGGTCGGAGAACAGGAATTCCTTTTCCCGTTCCGCAGTTTTGGAGACGGAGGTGACAATATCCACCCCGCCGCTGCGGAGCATATCCAGGGACTCGGCGTAGGAACCGTCGTAGCCCACATATTCGTAGGACCAGCCGCCGTGGATGGCCAGCCGCTGCAGAAATTCATAGCCGTAGCCGCTGCGGCGTCCGTCATCCTCGATGATGTGATAGCCGGAGAAGGCGAAAAAGCCTACCTTAAGTACTTCCGGCTGTTCCTCCGCCGGACTGGCGGCCTGTGCGGTCAGGCAGGTCGTAAAGAGCAGCAGCGCGGCCATCGTAAGGCACAGCAGGCGCTTTTTATTCATATAGTTTCCTCCTCTAAAGTACTGAGCAAAAAACAGTGATTCAAGGTTGCTGAGTTTAAGATACTGAGATTAGAACAGTGTACCATTTTACGGCTTCTTTTTCAACCACCAGAATTGAATTTATCGGAAAAAATGGTTAGATTTTCGCGCTATTTGTATTCAATCGCTTTACATGCCGATCATGACGTGGTAAAATGTCCACGCCTGCAGCGCATAAGCGTGAATGCGGCGATATCGTCGCGCTGGGAAAGCGGCAGCAGGAGATTCTGCAAGACTGGGAAAGCGGCAGCAGGAGATTCTGCAAGACTGGGAAAGCGGCAGCAGGAGATTCTGCAAGACTAGGGAAGCAGCAGCCGGAGATGCTGCAAGACTGGGAAAGCGGCAGCCGGAGGTTCCGTAACACATGAAAAGCGCCGGCCGCGAATCCCGCGGGCAGGAACAGCCAGAAAGGGGATCAAAGACCGTGAATTACTACGAGGAAGCATTGAAACTCCACAGTGAACATAAGGGCAAGATCGAGGTGGTCAGCAAGGTGAAGCTGGAGAACCGCGACGATTTAAGCACCGCTTACACGCCCGGCGTGGCCGAGCCGTGCAAGGAGATCGCCAAAGACCGGAAGAACGTATTCAAATACACCGCCAAGAGCAACTTAGTGGGCGTCGTCAGCGACGGCACGGCGGTCCTTGGCCTGGGCAATATCGGCGCGGAGGCGGCGATCCCGGTCATGGAGGGCAAGGCAATTCTTTTCAAGACATTCGGCGGCGTGGACGCGTTCCCGATCTGCCTGGACACGCAGGATACGGAGGAGATCATCAGGGCTGTGAAGCAGATCGCGCCCGTATTCGGCGGAATCAACCTGGAGGACATCGCTTCCCCCAAGTGCTTCGAGGTCGAAAGACGGCTGGAAGAGGAGCTTGATATCCCGGTCTTTCACGACGACCAGCACGGCACGGCCATTGTCGTGACGGCGGCTCTTTTGAACGCCCTTAAGGTGGTCGGAAAGAAGATCGGGGACATCCATGTCGTGTTAAACGGTCCCGGTTCCGCGGGAACCGCGATCATTAAGATGCTGCTTACCGCCGGCGTGAAGCATATCATCGCCTGCGATGAGAACGGTATTCTCTACAAGGACCGCGGCGTCGGCATCGCGGACCATAAGAAGATGCTCTGTGAGATCACGAATCCGGAAGACCGCCGGGGCGGTCTGGCTGAGGCGCTTTACGGCGCGGACGTTTTCATCGGCGTATCGGTGGGCGGCGCGTTAAAGCCGGAAATGATCGCGGCGATGAATCCGGATCCGATCGTATTCGCGATGGCGAACCCGGTGCCGGAGATCATGTACGACGAGGCCATGGCGGCGGGCGTGAAAGTCATGGGTACCGGCCGTTCGGATTTCCCGAACCAGATCAACAATGTGCTGGCGTTCCCCGGAATCTTCCGCGGCGCGCTGGATGCGGGCGCCCGCGACATCAATTACGATATGAAGCTGGCGGCGGCGCAGGCCATCGCCGAGCTGGTGGAGCCGGGGAAGCTGTGCGCCGAGTACATCATTCCGTCGGCGTTAGATCCGCGGGTGGCGACCCATGTTGCGGAGCGGGTCGGCGAGGCCGCCAGAAGATCTGGTGCGGTCAGAAAGTGAGGCATCAAAGACTGAAAATATGGACATGGTCTTTCTTCTCATCGGACCAGTATCCCTCCTGCATATGGTCCAGATGCTCTTTTGTCCAGAGTCCCGGTGCGCCGCCGGTGTGCATGAAGATCGCTCCGTCTTCCGCGCGGATCACGCCGCGTTTCAGAAGATCGACGTATCCGTGCAGAACCTTGCCGGTGTAGCAGGGATCCACGAAAATGGCTTCGGTGCGGGCCAGAAGCTCGATATAGCTCTCAGTGACGGTGTCCGGCTCGTTGTAGCCGACGCCGCCGTAGCCGACAGGCGCCTGTCCCACAGCGCCGCCGGCTGAATCGAATCCAAACTCCAGATGCAGGTCTTCCTTCCTGCAGGTAAATCCCATTTCAAAGTATTCGCTTAATTCATTGATAAAATCCACGGTTTCTTCCACCGGCCGGCAGTCCGGCTCGATCGGGATACCGATCACCTCAAACGGAGCGTGATAATATTTCGCGCCGGCCCATAGCCCGGCAAAGGTCCCGGTGGAGCCGTAGCCCACGACCAGGTGCTTCGCCCGGATATTCTGCGCTTTCATCTGCGCCATGATCTCCGGAACCGCCTGGATATAACCGGCGGAGCCGATGACGGTCTGGCCGCCGACCGGAACGGACAGGACTTTGTCTCCGCGCGCTTCGTATTCCGCGATGATCCGTGCGGCGCATTCGTCCACATACCGCTGCTTCGCCGCGGCCTGTTCGGCGGCCGGAAGCGCGTCGGCGGATGAGGTATCCACAAAATAGATATCCGCTCCCATCAGCCGGTCCAGCAGAAGATTGCCGGAGAGATAATCCGGCTTTCTGCCTTTCAGCACCAGGATCGGTTTCAGGCCGTAGCGGATCGCCGCGGCCACGGTGAGACGGCCGTGATTGGTCTGGACGCCGCCGAAGGTCATAAGGGCGGTATATCCATTTTCCAGGGCGTAGTTAACGATATAGTTCAGTTTCCGGGCTTTGTTGCCGCCGAGGGCCAGACCGGTCATATCGTCGCGCTTGATGTAGAGGCCGTCAGCCAGCCCCAGTGCAGCCGCCAGCCGCGGCATGGGCTCCAGGGGCGTATTGATATATCCGGCGGGAACGGATTCTAAGGATTCGATTTTCATGGATGTTCTCCTGTATAAAGTGATTTTATCTGATTATAACCGACATACGGCCCGGCTGTCAAAACTTTATTTCGAATTTGTCGTGGTTCTCCTTGCAATTTGGTATGTTCAATATTATACTGAATGCAGGATAATCGGGCATGGATGAAGCGCCTCATCAGGGAATTGAGGAACGGCGACGGCCGGGATTATCCGGGTTAATCAGGCAGGTATAAGAATATTCGGAATTGTCCGGGAGCGGCGGCCCGGCGGCGGAAGGACAGCCGGGGAGCTGACAGGAGACAGGAAAATGGAGGTAGGGAAATGATCGTACCAAGACACTATGAAGATCTCAGCGTACTGCATGAGAACACCATGCCGAATCGGGCGTACTATATTCCCGCGTCCGTGCGGCAGAAGGATATCGTTATGGAGCGGGAAAGCTCCGATCGATTCCAGAGTTTGGACGGCGTGTGGAAATTCAGGTATTATGACAGCATTTACGATCTGCAGGAGAAGTTTTACCAGGAAGGCTATGATACGTCGGATTATGACGAGATCCCGGTGCCGTCCTGCTGGCAGAACCACGGCTATGACATTCATCAGTACACGAACGTCCGCTATCCGTTCCCCATGGATCCGCCTTATGTACCGCAGGAGAATCCCTGCGGCGCCTATGTGCGGCATTTTGACTATGCAAAGGACGCGGCGGCGCCGAGGGCGTATCTGAATTTCGAAGGAGTGGATTCCTGCTTTTATGTGTGGATCAACGGCGCTTATGTGGGCTACAGCCAGGTGTCCCATTCCACCAGCGAGTTTGATGTGACGGACAGGCTGCGCGAGGGGGATAATGTGATTGCGGTCCTGGTACTGAAATGGTGCGACGGCAGCTATATGGAGGATCAGGATAAATTCCGCATGAGCGGCATTTTCCGGAGCGTCTATCTGCTGAAACGGCCGGAGAAAGGAATTTTCGATTACTTTGTGACGACGGAGATCGATTACGGCGCGCAGGCCGGGAAAGCGATCGAAGCGGGGCCTTTAAGCGGCGGATCGGCGAAGATCCGCGTCCGGATGAATTTCTTCGGCGGAAATGTTCCGGTGAAGGCGGCGCTTTACGACGCGGATGGGAATGTGGTGGCTGAAGGGAGTGGGTACGGGAAACCGGACGCCGCCGACGGGGCTGTCGAAGCGGGAAGAACAAGTAATGCAAGCCGGACGCTCGCCGTAACGAACGTGTCCGCTGCATGCGCGGATGAACTTTCCTATACCGCGGAGATCGTTCTTTCCGTGACGGACCCCATCCTGTGGAATCCGGAGACGCCGTATCTTTACCAGCTGGTTCTGGAGACGGAAGGCGAGACCATCGAGGACCAGGCAGGCATCCGCGAGATCGTGATCCGCGACGCGGTGGTTTATCTGAACGGACAGAAAGTCCTGTTCCACGGAACCAACCGGCACGATTCGGATCCGGTGACCGGATTTTCCGTCACGCTGGAGCAGATCCTGACGGACCTGCGGCTGATGAAGGAGCACAACATGAACTGTATCCGCACCAGCCATTATCCCAACCGCCCCCAGTTCTATCAGCTCTGCGACCGTTACGGCTTCCTGCTGATCGATGAGGCGGACAATGAGAGCCACGGCACCAATAATATTTTCATGGATACGACTGAATGGCTGGAGCGGTGCCGCCGCTGGAGCGCGCCCATCGCCAACAATCCGGCCTTTACGGACGCGACGGTGGACCGCACGCAGAGATGCGTCCATCGGGACAAGAACCGTCCCAGCGTGGTCATCTGGTCCATGGGAAATGAGTGCGGTTTCGGCTGCACCTTCGAGGAAGCCCTGCGGTGGACGAAGGCATTCGATCCGACGAGGCTGACCCATTTCGAGAGCGCCCGCTATGCGGATGGAGACCGGAAGAACGATTATTCGAACCTGGATCTGTTCAGCCGGATGTACGCCAGCATCGACGAGATGCACGCGTATTTCGCGAAGAACCCGGACAAGCCGTTTGTCCAGTGTGAGTATAGCCACGCCATGGGCAACGGCCCCGGCGATCTGGAGGATTATTTCCAGGTGTTCCATCAGTACGACGGCGCCTGCGGCGGATTCGTCTGGGAGTGGTGCGACCACGCCATCGACATGGGAGAGTGGGAGGACGAGCGTTACGCGAACTGTTCGGGCGGCGCGTCTTATCTGCACCGCCGCACGAAATACGCTTACGGCGGCGACCATGGCGAATATCCTCACGACGGCAATTTCTGCATGGATGGACTGGTCTATCCGTACCGGAAGCCGCACACGGGGCTTTTGGAGTATAAGAATGTGTACCGGCCGGCCCGGGTCGTAAGCTTCGATCAGGCAGGCCGGACCGCAGTGCTGCATAATTATATGGATTATGTAAATCTGGCGGATTACGCGAAGCTGGTCTATGAGTTGGACTGCGACGGAAAGATCCTGGCGGAGGGCAGCCTGCTTCTGCCGCGTATCGCGCCGCACGGCGAGGGTTCGGTGACGCTGAGCCTTCTGAACGTTCCGGAGAAAGGGAAATGCTATTTGCGGCTGTACTATAAGCTGCGGAAAGATACGGGGCTTCTGAAGGCCGGGGCGGAGCTGGGCTTTGACGAGATCCTGCTTGAGAATGCGGACGGGCGGAACCAGACGGCTGCGGAACTGCTGGAAGGCGGCGCAGGAGGAGAAACGGCTGCGACCGGGATCGGTTCTGCAGCCGCTGCAGGGCCTGCGGCAGCGGCGGATGGAATGGCAGCCGGAGGGAAAGCCGCTGTCTCCGTCGCTGAAGACGACCGGTATCTCCGCGTCTCCGCCGCAGACTTTACATACACCTATAATAAGCTGACCGGCGTCTGGGCTGCGATGGAATATCAGGGCAGAAATCTCCTTGATCGGCCCATGGAATACAATATCTGGCGCGCGCCCACCGATAACGACCGGAATATCAAGCGCAGATGGTACGAAGCCTGCTATGACAGGGCGCTGTCCCGGGCTTATGAGACAACCTGCTCCATGGAAGACGGAGCGGCAGTGATCCGCACGAAGCTGTCCATTTCCGCCGTCTATATCCAGCGGATGATCAATGTGGACGCGATGTGGACGGTTCGTCCGGACGGCCGGATCGACATTCATCTGCACGGCATGCGGGATGAGGAATTCCCGATGCTGCCCCGGTTCGGCCTTCGCATGTTCCTGCCGAAGGGAATGCGCTGGATCACGTACTACGGTCTCGGTCCGATGGAAAGCTATATCGACAAACGCCGCGCCGGCCGCCACAGCCGTTTCATGGGCGCGGTGGAGACGATGCATGAAGACTATATCCGTCCCCAGGAGAACGGAAGCCATTACGACTGCGACTATGTGCAGGCTGCGGGAGACGGCGTGGAGATGACGTTCGCGGGAGAGAAGACATTTTCCTTTAACGCTTCCGTCTATACGCAGGAGGAACTGGCGGCGAAGGCCCATAACTATGAGCTGGAGCCCTGCGGCAGTACGGTGCTCTGCATCGACTACCGGCAGAACGGCATCGGCTCCAACAGCTGCGGTCCGGCGCTGCTTGAGCAGTACCGGCTTGATGAGGCGGAGATCGACTTCGCGGTCAGCATGATCGTGAAGCCGGGAAGATAACCATAGGAGACCGCAGTTGTCGGTATCGTGTATCGGACCTGTGACATGGTCGTGAAGCATGGCAGATAATGATGAGAAATTCAGGGACCGGAAGACGAATATCTGCGTTTTCCGGTCTCTGATGTTCCAGATTTCATTGGGCCATATGATTTGACCGGCTGATATATCCGGCCCGGCGATCCGCAAGAGCGGCCTGAAAGGTGTACTGCCCGGAATCTTCCGAAGGATCAGGAGCATAGGGCCGGAAAATCGGAGAAACGGATTTTGGTGCTTGCAATATCCGAAAAGTGTGGTATAATGAGTAGTGTCTCGATGAGAGTGCGTGTGTAGTTCATTGGTAGAATGTCAGCTTCCCAAGCTGAAGAGGCGGGTTCGATTCCCGTCACGCGCTTGTGAAAAGCCTAGAAAATACTAGGCTTTTTCATTTTCGTGCTGTATCTCGCGGCGCATGGACCGCGCGGAGAAGAGGATCACCGGCTGGGGTATTTAGTGAGGACAGTCAGATACTAAACGAGGAGGTATGCAGGATGAATACAGTAACGTGTACGGCCGCCGAGGCGCTTGAGAGACTGAAGAAAGGGAACGGACGCTATCTGGAAGCCGTCACCGGCGGAGGGGACATTTCACGCGAGCGGCGCGAAAAGACGCTTAGGGAGGGGCAGTCTCCTTATGCGATCGTTATCACATGCTCGGATTCGCGGGTGATCCCGGAGAGCATCTTCGACGCGGGCATCGGGGATCTGTTCGTGATCCGTGTGGCCGGCAATGTGATGGATAACCACCAGCTGGGCAGCGTCGAATACGCGGCGGAGCATCTGGGGAGCCGTCTGGTGGTCGTGCTGGGGCACAATCACTGCGGGGCTGTGGACGCGGCCATCAACCATGATCCGGAAGGCTACATAAAGTTCATCACCGATGAGATCCGCAAGGCGATCGGCGATGAGACCGATGATTATAAGGCGTGCTGCCTGAATGTGCGGCACAGTCTGCAGATCATAGAGGAGAGTCTGGAGATCCGGCATGAGGAGGAGCACGGACTGAAGGTCTGCGGAGCTCTGTATCATCTGGAGGACGGGAGCGTGGAGTTCCTGTGAAATTAAAGAACCGGCGTTGGCGTGCTTTTAACATACTGGTGTAACTTGCCGCAGGCAGAGAATATGGCGAAACAGTTTTTTATATGCTAACGAAAAAGGAAGTCTTCTGATGAGATTTACGTGGGAAGACTTCCTTTTCTATGCAGACAGGCTGTCAGTGACGTTCTGTTATTATTTCCATGCGATCAGGGTGTCGTAAAATTTTTCAGCGGGACTCCCGTGAAACCGGTCTTAACAATGAAGATATACCGCGTCATGTTTTCCGGGCAGGATATGTCACAGATTCGCTTTGATCTTCGCGATCATTTCCTCGTATTCGGCGTCGGTCAGGAACTTCTCGCCGGGGTTCATGGCGAAGACGCCGCCCCATTCATAACCGTCCTTGTACTTAGGGACCAGGTGCATGTGGAGGTGGCAGCCGGTGTCGCCGTAAGCGCCATAGTTGACCTTATCGGGATGGAAGGCGGCGTGGATCGCCTTCGCGGCTCGGCAGACGTCGGCGAAGAAAGCGTCCCGCTCCGCGTCGGAAATATTGACGATCTCGCTGACGTGGTCCTTATAGGCCACGATGCAGCGGCCGGGATGGGACTGCTCCTTGAAGAGGATAAGCTGGGAAACGGTGAGGTCGCAGATCTTGATACCGAAGGCCGCCAGGGGCGCGCCTCCCACACAGTAGCCGCAGTTTGGATCTTTCATGTGATTCGCTCCTTTCTTTTATGGTTCTGCCGCATTTTCGTCAGAAAATATAGTTTATGCTATCAATTTTAGCGGTATATTGCCGCAAAGTCAATGGAATCGTTCTTAAATCGGTAAGTTTCTGCAGGATCAGAAAATATGCAGTGTTCATTAAGAGAAATTTCTCTGCAAAACAGACCGGCCGCGGCGTTTGTGATCTTCCCTGAGACAGGAAAACGAATGGTTTTGCTTGCCAAATCCCACAATTTGTGTGTATAATAGTCTGAGACTAACAAGATATGGAGGAATTGCATTTTTATGGCTAAGGCGCAGTATAATGCGGACAGTATCACGGTACTGGAAGGGCTGGAGGCTGTCCGCAAAAGACCGGGCATGTATATCGGCGGCGTGGGAGCGAAGGGCCTGAACCATCTGATCTATGAAGTGCTGGATAACGCGGTGGACGAGCATCTGGCCGGTGTCTGTACACAGATTAAAGTGACGCTGGAGGCGGACGGCTCCTGTACGGTGCGGGACAACGGCCGCGGGATCCCGGTGCAGATGCACAAGAAAGGAGTGTCGGCAGTCCGCGTAGTCCTGACTACGCTGCATGCCGGCGGCAAATTTGATAATCAGGCGTATAAGACCAGCGGCGGCCTGCACGGCGTGGGCTCGTCGGTGGTCAATGCGCTGTCGGAACGGATGGACGTGAAGGTCTACCAGGGAGGATTCATCCACCATGACGCGTACAAGCGGGGCAAGCCCACGGAGAAGCTGGAAAACGGACTCCTGCCGGTGCTTGGCAAGACGAAGGAGACCGGGACGGAGATCAATTTCCTGCCGGATCCGGAGATCTTCGAGAAGACCCGCTTCAAGGCCGACTGGCTGAAGAGCCGCATCCACGAGACCGCGTACCTGAACCCGGGACTGACGATCACCTATGAGAATAAACGGGCCGGCGAGGAGGAGACGGTGGTCTATTCCGAGCCGGAGGGGATCGTGGCCTATGTGAAAGAACTGAACATGGGCAAGACGCCGATCCACGACCCGGTTTACTATAAAGGCACGGTGGACAATATCGAGGTGGAAGTGGCGTTCCAGTTTGTCGATACGTTTGAGGAGAATATCCTGGGCTTCTGCAATAACATTTTCACGCAGGAGGGCGGCACGCATCTGGTTGGCTTTAAGACCAAGTTCACGATGCTGATCAACAGCTACGCCCGCGAACTGGGAATCCTAAAGGAGAAGGACGCTAATTTCACCGGCGCGGACACCCGCAACGGCATGACCGCGGTGGTGGCGATCAAGCATCCGGACCCGATGTTCGAGGGCCAGACGAAGACGAAGATGGCCAGCGCCGACGCGACGAAGGCGGTCTTTACGATCAGCGGCGACGAGCTTTCCATGTATTTCGACCGGAATCTGGAGACGCTGAAAGGCATCATCGGCTGCGCGGAGAAGTCGGCCAAGATCCGGCGGGCGGAGGAGAAGGCGAAGACGAATCTCCTGACCAAGTCCAAATTCTCCTTCGACAGCAACGGCAAGCTTGCCAACTGCGAGAGCCGGGACGCGGAGAAATGCGAGATCTTCATCGTCGAGGGAGATTCCGCCGGCGGCTCCGCCAAGACGGCCCGCAACCGGATGTACCAGGCGATCCTGCCGATCCGCGGCAAGATTCTGAATGTGGAGAAGGCGTCCATCGACAAGGTGCTGGCCAACGCGGAGATCAAGACCATGATTAACGCTTTCGGCTGCGGCTTCTCCGAGGGCTACGGCAATGATTTCGATATCAGCAAGCTGCGCTACCACAAGATTATCCTGATGACGGACGCGGATGTGGACGGCAGCCATATTGATACGCTTCTGCTTACATTTTTGTATCGGTTCATGCCGGAACTGATCTACAACGGCCACGTCTACATCGCGATGCCGCCGCTTTTCAAGGTGATCCCGAAGAAGGGCGACGAGCAGTATCTTTACGACGAACATGAGCTGGAGCGGTACCGGAAGACCCACACCGGGGAGTTCACCCTGCAGCGCTATAAGGGCCTCGGGGAAATGGACGCGGAGCAGCTGTGGGAGACCACGCTGGATCCGGAGCACCGGGTGTTAAAGCGGGTAGAGATCGAGGACGCGAGGCTGGCGTCGGAGATCACGGAGCTTCTGATGGGCAGCGACGTGCCGCCCAGGAGGCAGTTTATCTATGATCATGCCAATGAGGCGGAGATTGATGCGTAGAATGGCAGAATGAACCGGCCGCGGCCGGCAGGAGAGGATAGAGCAGTAAATGGCAGAGAAGATCTTAACGACAGAATATTCCGAGGAAATGCAGCGCAGCTTCGTGGATTACTCCATGAGCGTCATCACGGCCCGCGCCATCCCTGACGCCAGGGACGGCTTAAAGCCGGTGCAGCGCCGCGTCCTCTACGACATGAGCGAGCTGCATCTGGGCCACGACAAGCCCCACCGCAAGTCGGCGCGTATCGTGGGCGATACCATGGGTAAATATCATCCCCACGGCGACAGCTCCATCTACGATACGCTGGTGGTCATGTCCCAGGCGTTCAAGAAGGGAATGGCGCTGGTAGACGGCCACGGCAATTTCGGCTCCATCGAGGGCGACGGGGCCGCCGCCATGCGTTATACCGAGGCGAGGCTTGAGAAATTCACGGAGGAGGTCTATTTAAAGGACCTGGACAAGACCGTGGATTTCGTGCCTAATTATGACGAGACGGAGAAGGAACCGGAGGTGCTCCCGGTCCGGGTGCCGAACCTTCTGATCAACGGCGCGGAGGGCATCGCGGTCGGCATGAGCACCAGCATCCCGCCCCACAATCTGGGCGAGGTCATCGACGCGGTGCGGGCCTATATCGCGGATCCGGAGATCACGACGGAGGAGTTGATGCGGTATCTGCCGGGACCCGATTTCCCGACGGGCGGCATCATTTCCAATAAGAAGGAACTTCTGGAGATCTACGAGACCGGCGTGGGCAAGATCAAGCTGCGCGGGCGTCTTGAGGTGGAACTGGGCCGCAGAAAGAGCGATAAGGACAAGCTGATCATCCGGGAGATCCCCTACACAATGATCGGCGCCGGCATCAACAAATTCCTGATGGATGTGGCGGATCTGGTGGAGTCAAAGAAGCTTCCGGACGTGACCGACATCTCCAACCAGTCTAACAAGGAAGGCATCCGCATCGTCCTGGAACTTAGGAAGGACGCGGATGTGGAGAAGATCAAGAACATTCTCTACAAGAAGACCAAGTTAGAGGACACCTTCGGCGTCAATATGCTGGCCATCGTGGACGGCCGTCCGGAGACGCTGAACCTGCGGGGGATCCTGAAAAACTATCTGGATTTCCAGTACAAAAATAATACCCGCAAGTACCAGGTTCTTCTGGAGAAGGAGCTGGGCCGCAAGGAGGTCCAGGAGGGCCTGATTGCCGCCTGCGACGCCATCGACCTGATCATCGCGGTACTGCGCGGCGCGCGGAATCTGAAGGACGCTAAGGCATGTCTGACCACCGGCGACACCAGCAAGATCAAGTTCCGTACGCCGGGATTTGAGGAAGACGCGAAGCAGCTTCATTTCACAGACAGGCAGGCGACGGCGATCCTGGAGATGCGGCTCTACAAGCTGATCGGTCTGGAGATCCTGGCGCTTAAGAAGGAGTACGAGGAGACGCTGGCGAAGATCAAGGAATATGAGAAGATCCTTGGCAGCAAGGACGCCATGGACCGGGTGATCCTGGACGACCTGGCGGCGATCCAGCAGGAGTTCGCGATGATTCGCATGACGGACATCGAGGACAGCAAGGAGGCCGTCTATGAGGAAGCACCCATGGAGGTCCAGGAGGTAGTCTTTGTCATGGACCGCTTCGGCTACTGCAAGCTTCTGGACCGGGGGACCTACGACCGGAATAAGGAGACGGCGGATGGCGAGAACGCCTATGTGGCCGTCTGTATGAACACGGATAAGCTGTGCATTTTCACGGACAGCGGTTTCATGCATCAGTTAAAGGTGGCGGACATTCCGTTCGGGAAGCTGCGGGACAAGGGCACGCCGATCGAGAATATCAGCAAGTACGACGGCCGGAAAGAGCGAATATTGTATCTGGGCGGTTTGGAGGAACTGATGGGGAAGAAGCTGATCTTCGCCACGGAGCAGGGACTCGTCAAGCAGGTGCCCATGGAAGAATTTATCACCAACAACCGGACCGTGGCGTCCACGAAGCTGACCGACGGCGACAAACTGGCGACGGTGCGCCCGGCGTCGGACGGCGACGCGGTGCTGCAGACCGTGAACGGATATTTCCTGCGCTTCGCCGTGGAGGAGATCACGGAGATGAAGAAGAATTCCCGCGGCGTGCGCGGCATGAAGCTGGAGAAGAACGACTTGGTGGAGCATCTGTATCTGGTGGGCGAGGATCAGGTGATCACGTATAAAAAGAAGGAGATCCAGCTGAACCGGCTGCGCGTGGCGAAGCGCGACGGGAAGGGCGTGAAGGCGAGAGTGTAGGGGGCGGAAAATATGGTCGGTGAAAAGTTTACATTGATGCAGTATTCGGTCAGCGCTGTATTGGGATTGATCGAGGCGGGACAGTTCGTGATTCCAGAAATTCAGCGTCCGTTTGTGTGGAAAAGAAGCCAGGTGAGAGATCTGATCGATTCTCTTTATAATGGTTACCCGACCGGGTATATCATTACCTGGAAGAATCCGGACGTCCGGACGAAGGATGGAGTTATGGCCAACGGTAAGCACGTACTCATAGATGGTCAGCAGAGGATTACCGCGCTGATGGCGGCGATCTCCGGCCTGGAAGTGCTGGACGAAGACTTTAATAAAGGCCGGATCCGGATTGCCTTCAATCCGGTCGCGGAGGATCCGACGAAGCGATTCGCGG
Organism: uncultured Lachnospiraceae bacterium; assembly: GCA_947626395.1. Lineage (GTDB taxonomy): Bacteria > Bacillota > Clostridia > Lachnospirales > Lachnospiraceae > UBA3402. The sequence continues at coordinate 36,673 of CANQRU010000028.1, forward strand.
TTCAGGACGCCTCTCATCTTAAGGACAAGCGTTGGATCCCGGACATCTCGGAACTGTTTAAGCCGGATTTTCGCCAGCTCCAATTTGTAAACGAGTATGCCCGCTGCAATGAAGGAGTGGACATGGACGAGTTGTACGAGACCATACTCCGACTGAAGGGCATCGCTAACCGTCAAATCGGCGTCATCGATCTGGATCATTCGCTGGATATCGACGAGGTCACAGAGATATTTATCCGTATCAATTCCAAGGGAACGCCGCTAAGCCAGTCCGACTTTGTTATGTCAAAGATGGCTTCCGATACGGAGCATGGCGGAAACCTGCTCCGCAAGGTGGTGGACTATTTCTGCCATCTTGCCGTGAAGCCTGACTTCTATCCGCAGATGATTAAGGATAAAGATTTTGCTGATACGGAGTTCGCTACGAAGATTGGCTGGCTTGCGAAGGATTATGAGGACATCTATGACCCGGATTACGGTGATATGCTGCGTGTCGCGTTTATGTACAGCTTTAACCGCGGCAGACTTTCGGAGTTGGTAAGTCTTTTGTCAGGAAGGGATTTCCTGACGCGGGAGTATAAGGATGAAATTGTTGAAGATTCTTATGAGAAACTGAAGGGCGGAATCCAGAAATTTATTAATGAGTATAGTTTTCAGCAGTTTGTGCTCGCGATAAAAGGGGCCGGTTTCAAGTCCAGCAAACTTCTGAATTCCCAGATGACCCTGGATTTTGCCTACACGCTGTATCTGAAGCTTCAGGATGATCCGAATATTCATAAAGGGCAGGTAAAGCGGCTGGTTCAGAAATGGTTTGTGCTCTCGACTCTTACAGGCAGGTATGTGGCATCTCCGGAATCTGCCATGAGCAGGGATATCAGAAATATTGAGGAGAAGGGCTTTTTGCAGTTCATGCAGGAGGCGGAGGCGTCCGAGCTTTCTGATACATTCTGGGAGATTACGCTTCCTCAGAATCTGGAGACCACATCCGTGAACAGTCCGGCGTTTAATACGTTTCTCGCGGCGCAGGATTATATGAAGAGCAGTTCCATGCTTATGAAGGGAACCATGATTTCGGATCTGATCACTATATCCGGAGATGTGCACCATATTTTTCCAAAGGCGTATCTCAAGAAGAATGGAGTGGATTCCAAAGGAAGGTATAATCAGGTGGCCAACTATACGTATCTGGATACGCAGGTGAACAAAGCGATCAGGGACGACGCTCCCTGCAAGTATTTTGGCGTGATTCTTGAGCAATGCCGGACGAAGGATGTTCAGATCGGCAATATCTCTGAGGAGAAGGAACTGCTTGCCAATCTTTCGGAGAATGCTATTCCGGAAACGGTGGTGCATATGACGGTGGATGATTACGACGGTTTTCTGGTGGAGAGGCGAAAACGGATGGCTGCGATGATTGAGAACTATTATAAATCATTATAAAATTCTAAATTATGCGAAATGAAGGAGGGCACTATCATGGCAAACACAAATGTACCGACACCGCACATCGAGGCTCTGGAAGGCAAGATCGCCGAGACCATACTTCTTCCGGGTGACCCGCTGCGGGCGAAATTCATTGCGGACAATTTCCTGACCGATGTAAAGCAGTTCAACAGCACCCGCAATATGCTCGGCTTTACCGGTTTCTATAACGGAAAGAGGGTCTCCGTCATGGGAACCGGCATGGGCTGTCCGTCCATCGGGATCTATTCCTATGAGCTGATCCATTTCTACGGGGTGAAGAACCTGATCCGCGTGGGCACCGCGGGCGCGTTAAGCCCCAGGTGCAAGGTCCGCGACATGGTCATCGGCATGGGCGCCTGCACCACGTCCAACTATGTGCGGCTCTTTGGCCTGCCAGGGGATTATTCCTGTATCGCCAGTTTCGAGCTTCTGGAGAAGGCGGTAGCGGCGGCGAAGGAGCTGGGGATCACGTATCATGTGGGCAACGTCCTGAGCTCTGATATGTTCTACGCTCCGGACAAGCAGGTGACCGGCGGTATGACCTGGTCGGATATGGGAGTTCTGGCCGTGGAAATGGAAGCGGCGGCTCTTTACAGCAACGCGGCGGCGGCGGGTGCCAATGCGCTGTGCATCTGCACGATTTCGGATTCCGCGATCACCGGCGAGGTGACGACGGCGGAGGAGCGGCAGAAGACATTTACGAATATGATGAAAGTAGCGCTGGCGCTGGCATAATGCGGCGCTGGCACTGCGGCGCAGTCGTTAGATAGAGGAACTGGCACAGGAGCATGTTGTTAAAGCTGTGTTATAGGAGAGAATGAAAAGACTCTGGTTTCGGAAACCTGCAGCGCATCAACGGCGTATTTCAGGGCGGCTTCTGGATTATCGGATGTCTTTTCTAATATAGTGCCGGAAGGCCGTTATAATACCGATGATGGCGAGGGTCATTCCCACAGCAATCCGACTGCCGTCCAGTTTCCCACCGGTGATGATATCCGCGCCTTCGCAGTAGGCGAAGGGCGTCAGCCAGTGAAGAAACCGGGCGCTTTCGGAGATATTGGCGACCAGATTCAGAAAATACGCCGCGGCGGCGAGTCCCATACCGATTCCGGCGCCTCCGCGGCGCAGGAACGCGGAGATGCCAAAGCAGATGCACGCCAGTTCCAATTGGAGCAGAAAGTAGGCCCCGTGTATCAGCAGAAGTTCCCTGGAGGGAATATCCTCGCCGATCAGCGCGACGGACAGCAGGGACAGGATGAGAATCAGCAGGTTCATAACGGTGATCTGCAGAAGAACCGCGGCCAGCTTCTCCGTAATGACACGTTTTCTTGAGACCGGGTGGGTCAGAAGAAATTCTGCCGTCCGGTCTTTTTCTTCTTTTGCGAGAGCAGAGATGCCGAGAAGGGAGGCAAAAAGCGCGCCTCCGAGCCCCAGGATATTGCCGCATTCGATGGAATAGTACCCGATCAGCGTCCCGATATTCAGCCGGTCCATTCCAAAAGCGGCGGTAAAGCTGCCCATGGACGCGAACAGATTCCCCACAGAGTCCATTTCGCCTTTCACATCCGGGAAGAGGAATACACAGACGATGAGGAGGAAGGCGATGGATGCCGTCCAGACGGCGAAGGCGGTTCTGTTCTGGCGGAGTTCATGTTTTATGATGGTCATTTCGCTGTACTTCCTTTTGTGATTTTATGGTGGTTATTCTTTTTTGGCAGAGTTCATTTGATTTTCATAGCGGATAATTTGCAGCGGATAATTCCGGGGGGTGATTTCGGGAGTCTTATTTCATTCCCGCTTTTTCGCATTACGCCTTTCTGCAGTTCAAATATCGGCTTTTTTCAGAAACGAGGTTGTTTTCGGCTGCGGATACTTTTTGCAGACCTCGGGTATTATTCCGGTCGTCCGTCATAATAATGCAAAAATACTTCTTCCAGATCCGGTTCGGTGATCGAGACGTCCTGGATCGTCCCATTCGCCATGACCGCAAGCAATACCTGCATATCTCCGCTATACAGGAAATCCGCGCCGTCCGGAGAAACGTGCAGATTTTTCACACCGGAGAGCGCGCCGTAATCCATCTGTCCGCGGATATTGACGCGCCTGGCGCCGGTTCGAGAGAGGTCTTCCACACTTCCGGACGCGATGATCCGGCCATCCCGAATCATGGCCGCATGGGCGCAGTTGTGCTGGATCTCCGAGAGAATATGGCTGGACAGGAAAATGGTCGCGCCGTTCGCGCTGCGTTCCCTGAGTATCTCGAAGAATTCTCTCTGCATCAGCGGATCCAGGCCGCTGGTGGGTTCGTCCAGAATCAGCAGGTCCGGATCATGCTGCAGGGCGCAGACGATGGAGACCTTCTTTTTGTTGCCGAGAGAAAGCTCGTCCACCTTCCGGGCCGGATCGAGCTGCAGGCGTTCGCAGAGAATATGCGCTGCCTCAGCGCAGTCGTGCTCGTGTGGGTGCAGTGTCTCGCGGCGATCATTTCTGTATGGAGGTGGTGCAGTCACATCATGGCTGCTTCTGGGCTGCTGCTGCCTGCCTCTGCGAAAACTGCGCCCGCGCAGTTCGGCGGACAGTTTCAGCACGTCCCGCACCCGCATGCCGGGGTAGAATGATGTCTCGGAAGGCAGATAACCTACCCGTGACAGGATCCGTTCCCGGTCATTGATAATATCAAGTCCGAAGATTTTCGCCTCTCCGCCGGTGGGGCGGATCAGACCCAGAAGCGTGCGGATCGTCGTGGATTTCCCGGCCCCGTTGGGGCCGATGAAGCCGAAGAAATCGCCCCAAGGGACGGTCAGATCAATCTGGTCGATCCCACGCGTTTTGCCATAGTATTTCGTTAAATTTCTGGTTTGGATCGCTTTTTCATTCATATGCTGGTTCCTTTCGCAGATAAATACTCTTCCAGAATTCGATAAGCTGCGTAAAATCCTTCTCCATCCGTTCCATATCCACATCCCCGCGCTGCACCATTTCCCAGAGATAGCCTTCCGAAGCCCAGTACATGTCCCGGTACATCATCGGAATATCCAGGCCGGGAATAAACTGGGACGGGTCGAGATTGACGCGCATCTGGTCCGCCTTGAAATTGAAATGCCGGTGGTAGCTTTCCTGGACGGCGGCGCAGATCTCGGCGTCCTTCTCATAGAACGCCCGGATCGTGAAGTTGGTCATATCCGGATGGCGGCGGATGATCTCCATTTTCGCCCGCATTCCGCGTTCGATGCTTTCAAAGAGCCCCGCCTGCTCATAGCAGCCGTACTCAGTCAGAACCTCGATGGTCATTTCGGCGCACTTTTCCCACAGGAACAGGTACAGTTCCTTCTTGTTGCGGAAGTAGTGGAAGAGCAGGGATTTGCTGATGCCGGCCTCGGCGGCGATCTGGCTCATGGGGCTGTTCTTATAGGAATTCCGGGAGAACACGCGGTAGCCGGAGTTCAGGACCGCCTGCTGCTTTTCCTCTGGAAGCGAGAAGAATTTCGGGTTCATATTGCCGCACCTCCGTGGATACTGATACCAATATCATAAATCCGTTGACCGATTTTGAGAAGACCCCGCAAACAGAAAATACGGGGCGATATGCTCTTGAATATTGGAATCTGATTCGTTATAATAGAAAAGCTTTTATATGTGCTTGTATAAATGGCGCGAAAGATCAGAATGAAATCAAGCGAGGAATTAGAAATGCGAATCGTCGTGAAAGTGGGATCGTCCACATTATCATACGCCACGGGCCGGATGAACATCCGCCGTGTGGAAAGTCTTGTCCGCGTACTGAGCGATCTGAAGAACGCGGGACATGAGGTGATCTTCGTCTCATCGGGAGCCATCGCCATGGGCGTGGGGAAACTGGGCCTTTCGGAGAGACCGGAGGACATCCCCGGCAAGCAGGCCGCGGCCGCGGTGGGACAGTGCGAACTGATGTATACTTACGACAAGCTATTTTCCGAGTACTCCCACACCGTAGCGCAGATCCTTCTGACGGCGGCGGATATCGAGGACGGGCGGCGGCACGAGAATTTCCGCAACACGATCCTGCGGCTGCTCAAGATCGGCGCGGTGCCGGTGGTCAATGAAAATGATACCGTGGCCACGGATGAGATCGTCATCGGCGATAACGACACGCTGGCGGCCGTGGTGGCGGTGTCCGTGGAGGCGGATCTTCTGGTGCTTCTGACGGACATCGACGGACTCTACACCGCGGATCCCCGAAAGGATGAGAGCGCGGGGCGGATCGAGGTCGTGCGCGAGATCACGCCTCAGATCCTGGAAGCGGCCCAGGGGGCCGGGAGTTCCCTGGGAACCGGAGGCATGAAGACGAAGCTTCACGCCGCGAAGATATCCACGGACGCCGGGATCGACATGGTCATTACGAGCGGCGCGAAGCCGGAAAGCCTGTATGATATCGTGGACGGGAAGGGCGTCGGGACGCGGTTTATCGGGAGAAGATGACGCTCATAAGACCCAGCCAGAAATGGTCTCGCCAGGTGCGGGACTGGTCACAGCGATAGAAACGGTCAAATACATAGGACTTGTCTTTTTCTCTGATAGTGGTGCCGTGATTGGTTACGGTGATGAGACTTTGCCTGCGTATGGAGTTGTCTGAAATGATCTTGTCGGGCTTACGGAGAGACGGTTGTTCTCTCCGTTTTTGATTATGTCAGTATATGACGTGTGGTCGGCGATTACAAAGAAATGAAAAAGCACTTTACAAGAACATATGTTCGCATTATAATAGAGACAGATGGCAAAATGGCTAAGTACTATTGGGGGTGGCAGTATGGATGATAATAACAATTCAGGGAGAAATGTTGAAATTGTAACAGATGGGAATGGAAAGAAATTAGTAAGGATAAATGAGATCCTTTTCAAAGGCAAACGAAGCATAGACTGGAATGACTGCGAAGGCAAAAGCGAATGCGGCTCAGGGAATACCGGAATTGATAGAAATAGCGCAGGATAAACATTTTAAGGAGAATCAGGGAAATAAACATAAATGGAATGCCAGATATGGCTGGTATCGCTATAATTCAAGGTTTGCCTTACCGGTATATGCGGCTGATGGAAGTTTGGAAAGATATAATGTGTTCCATGCTTCTTTACTCATCAGACATGATAATGACGAAAAGATGTATTTGTATGATATTATAGATATTAAAAAAGAAACGAGCAACCCGTTGGAGTCATAGACTTTACTTGGCAAAAACCCATTTCTTTTCTTTAATAGAATATCAAAAAAAACTTACAGTGTCAAGTCATTTTGCAAAATGACGGGAAATAAACAGAATGCAAAGGAGCAGGCAATATGTATCGTCATGTGGTACAGTACTATGAAACCGACCGGATGGGCATTACCCATCATTCCAATTATGTAAGGTGGATGGAGGAGGCGCGGATCCATTTCCTGGATCAGATCGGATGGAACTACGCGAAGCTTGAGGAGATGGGCCTTGTTTCGCCGGTGGTGTCGGTGAGCTGCCGGTACAGGCGGCCGTCCACGTTCGCGGATGTGATCGATATTCAGGTCTCGGTGGCGGAGTTTAAGGGCGTCAAGCTGAAGCTGGACTATCGGATGACGAACGCGGAAGGACAGGAGGTCTGCGAGGCGCATTCAGAGCACTGTTTTCTGGATCGGAACGGAATGCCTGTACGGCTCGCGAAGGAATATCCGGAGTTCTATCGGACGCTCACGGAACTGGCGGCAGGAAAAAGAACTGAAAGCTGACGGAAATTCCGGCATTTTATTGACATCCCCCTGTATAGATGGTATATTTTCTCATTGAGAATACAAGCGGAAAGAAAAGGGGGAATTAGAGATGAATCTGATCTACGACATCAACGACAGGCCGAAGCCGGGAGAAATACTCCTCTTCGCCATCCAGCAGCTTCTGGCCATCATGGCCGCGACCATCGCGGTTCCCGCGGTGATCAACAGTTCCGAGGACATTGCAGCTATATTCGGCAGCGGGACGCAGCTTTCATCGGCGGCGGCTATTTTCGGCGCGGGCGTGGGCACGTTTGTGTATCTGCTGTTTACGCGCAGCAAGAGCCCGGTATTCCTGGGAAGTTCCTTCGCGTTCATCGGTTCCATGATCAGCGCGTTCACCGGAGCGGCTTCCATGGCCGTCGGGTACTGGGGTCTCATCATCGGCGCGGTGATGGCGGGACTCGTCTATGTGGTGCTGGCGCTTGTGGTAAAGATCGCGGGCGTAAAATGGATCGACAGGCTGATGCCGCCGGTCATCATCGGGCCTACGGTGGCGATCATCGGTCTTTCCCTGGCGGGCAACGCCGTAGGGGATCTGACCAGATCCAGCGTGGAGGGCGGAAGCGTCTATGTGGCGCTGATCTGCGGTCTGGTGACGCTGGCCGTGACCATCCTCTGTTCCACCTACGGAAAGAAGATGGCGAAGCTGATCCCGTTTATCCTGGGGATCCTGGCCGGTTACGCCTGCGCGTCGGTATTTGCCCTGATCAGGAAGGCGACCGGGAACCCGGCCTTCACGGTGATCGATTATTCGGCGTTTCAAGGCGTGAAGCTGTTCGCGGTACCGGATTTCACATTCTTGAAGGGTTCTGCCCTTAAAGATATCTCCGGGTCCTATCTGATCACGCTGTTCTCGGCCTATGTGCCGGTGGCCTTCGTGGTCTTCGCGGAGCATCTGGCCGACCATAAGAACCTTTCCAATATCATCGGCACGGACCTTCTGAAGGAGCCGGGACTTACGCGGACTCTTCTGGGCGACGGCGTGGGCTCCATGGCGGGCGCGTTCTTCGGCGGCTGCCCGAACACGACCTACGGCGAGTCCATCGGCTGTGTCGCGATCACGCGCAACGCTTCGGTGGTCTCCATCTGGGGCGCGGCGTGCCTGTGTATCCTGGTCAGCTTCATCGGGCCGCTGATGGCTTTCCTGCAGACCATCCCCAACTGCGTCATGGGCGGCGTCTGCGTGACGCTGTACGGCTTTATCGCGATGAGCGGTTTTAAGATGCTGCAGAGCGTGGACCTAAACAAGAACCGCAACCTGTTCGTGGCGTCGATCATTTTCATCACCGGCGTAGGCGGCCTGTCCGTCAGCTTCGGGCCGGTGGAGATCCGCACCGTGGCCTGCTCCCTGATCCTGGGCATCCTGGCGAACGTCCTGCTTTCGAAGGAGAAGGACGAGCCGGTAAAAGAAGTGAAGAGCCAGGAAAATGTGCGCACGGGGAATAAAAGCGCGCGTAAAAGAAGATAAAGAAGTGAGTAAGTGAATTTAATGGTTCCGGCTGCCGTGATGAATGTCTCATTTCACGGCAGCTTTTTTGGTTAGGAATGCGGTAAAGTACGGCTCGAAAAAGATATGGTTGTTATAAAAAAGGCACCATGGTAAACTGGACATAGCATCGTATTGCCGAATTGCCTGTCTTTGATGGCGGGATCGGTGCATTTGCAAAGAAAAGGAAGGTATTTTTTGTGCGTCCTGATAAGAAGAGAGACCCCGTAGACCCGGAAAACAGGAATCGATGGTATGCCGCGGGAATTGCCCTGATCGTGGCCGGCATGGTCTTTATGATGTTCGTATTTTCTCTGCTGAGCCGCACGGATAAAACGGATATCTACCTTGCGGACAGCATTTACGAGCGTTTCGGCTGGGATTATGAACTGCTCGTAAACGGAGAGACACAGGCATATGAGCCTGTATTCGCGGACGACGGCTATACGCTGATGCTGCCGGAGGGACGACGGCTGTGCGCATTACGCGGACAATGACAGAGGATATCATGGGCGCCGAACTGCAGTGGATGAGCTATCAGGACGGCGTGGAAGTGTTCCTGGATGACGAACTGCTCCATTCGGATTTCCCGCAGACGGAAAGAGAGACCGATGGTTTCCTGCGTCCGACCGGCGTGGACTGGAACCGGATCTTAAAGAATCAGAGAAGCGGAAGAATAACGGTGCGAATGAATCTTCCCGCGGATTATCAGGGCAGGCGGCTGTCCGTGACGACCTATTTCCCGGAAGACCGGGAATTTCAGCGCGTGCCTGAGTATCCTTCCTTCGGTACAGAATACTCGGGCATGGCAGAATATGTTGTGTCGGCGTTTAAGGAAGATGTGGCTATGGTGGTCTACGCGCTTCTGACGATCCTGACGGCCGGTATCTTTCTGCTGGATATCCATAATAATGACGCGGACGGCAAAACGCTGCTTCTGTGCCTGTACTTTGCGCTTCAGTTCCTGAACTGGCTTTACGATTCTCCCGTCGGGTACTACAGCGAACTGCGGTCGCGGCTGGATCTGAGCTTCCTGTATGGGATCTATATAGCGCCTCTGTACCTTTATCTGGTGCTGCGGCTGAAGAAATGGTGGAAATATCCGCTGTGCGCCGGTATCGGGATCTGGGTCATATATGAATGTGTGCGCAGATTCTTAAATGTCCGGCAGGGCCTTATCGTGAACTATGGTTATACCGGCAGGGCAATGTTCGTTCTGCTTCTTGCGCTGGCCGCTGCGTATGCCGCCGAGTGGCTTACCCGGGACAGAAGGAACAGCGTGGACAGGAAAAATGCGATCTTCTATGGACTTACTGTGGCGGCGGTTACGTTTATTTATCTCTTCAGCAAGATCCGCGCAGCCGGCAGTGTGAGCAGATATTTTCTCGACGGGATACTGGCGTCTGTCAGCATGGGATACTATGAATCGTTTGTAAATGTGGTTACCAGCATTGTCTCCTATGTGACCCTGATCGCGGTGGTGGCGGAGGTGATCCGAAGAACGGTGCAGACACGGCGGACGATGGATATCCTGCGTGAGCGAGAGCGGCAGTCGGTGGAGAATTACCATCATCTGCTGGCCGCGCAGGAGGCGACCGGCGCGCTGCGCCATGAGATGCGGCATCATTTCAACGCCCTGGCGGGTATTCTGGACAGCGGCGATGTGAAGCGGGCATCCGACTATGTAGCCGCTGTCGCCGGAGAATTCGAGCAGCTTCCGGCCGGCTATTACAGCCGGAATATGCTGGTAAATGTGATCGCGGGGACCTATCTGGATCAGGCGCGGGCTTTGGGCATACGGACGGATTACCGGCTGAATGTGCCGGCGGATCTGAATATCGCGGATGAGGATCTGAGTGTGTTTTTGAGTAATATGCTTCAGAACGCGCTGGAAGCGTGCCAGAAGATGAATCCGGACGAAGAGCGGTATATCCGCACGGAAATGCACCTGCAGGGGAACTTCCTGTTCGTCAAATGCGTCAACAGCGCATCGGAGAAGTTCCCCGGCAGCGTGCAGGAAAAAAAGGCGGGCCATGGCTATGGTCTTACGGCTCTTCTCTAAAAGTTGGTGACAGACATCGAGAAAACCACGTAAAATCATTGATTTGAAGGGATCTGATATCG